>NZ_AOIQ01000024.1 GCF_000337515.1 Halovivax asiaticus JCM 14624 | reverse complement strand
CATTCATTTGGAAGCCCGGGTGCCTATATAAGGCCGTCGAACGAATCGCACTCCGGGCCCCGATACCATGCCACGATTTTGCACGAAAGCGGGCCGACGCGACAGTATTTGAATATCGGTGCGGCGGAAAACAACTGGCCGGCCAGAGAACGAATGGCGAGGTTGCCGACGGAGAAATCACCCCGATACCCGGTCAGCTATCACTCTGAATTGTAGGCACCGACGATCATTCGGGGGAGAGGTTCGTGAGCGAATTCGATAGACCGACGTGCATGCGAGCCAGGTCGATCACACACCACTTACTCAACGAGCCTATCGGACCATTTCCCGTGTGCGGTGACCACCGACGATGAACAACTACTTCGGATCGATAGTGAGAAAGATAGCCACTCGCTGCGGCTGGACATTCAACCATCGAGTGGAGTGCTGGTGCCCACTGGATCAGTGTGGCCGAGCGTCCACTGGCACGTGCCTCGAGCTCCAAGTGGGGCACCGGACCAACCGTACCCCACAACAACGGGTACGACCAGAGGTGGCTAATCATGGCTTCGTCGATGGATGGAGGGCAGCGTTCGGGCGAAAATCGATGCGGGTACCGTTCCAGAACGTTCTGCTGGTGGGGAATCGCCTATTCGACGAGCCCGATATACGGGCGCGGGTTCGACCGAGTAAAACCCCCAAATGAACCAGATCCTACCGCGTTCGGGACGCTGGACCGACTGGTCACAGATCCAGAATCGACAACGCTCTTCGCGTCAAGACGTTCCAAGAAGTGCTCCGTCAGGGATTCGAACCCTGGTCCTTGCCGTGAGAGGGCAAGATGATTGGCCGGACTACACCAACGGAGCCAACCACACGTCGAACCCATCGTCGGGGTCTCCGTGTCTACTCCATCCTTGCGGAGAAGCCAGTTTAAGCGTTCCGTTTCTGGGCGCTCACTGTGACTCGGTTTCGTGGGGCGAACGGGCGGCTTCCGGTTCGAAGCCATCGAGGCTGATGATGTTCTCCCGACCGACTCGGAGTTTGCTGATCGTTCCGTCGGACTCCATCTCGGAGAGGAGCATACTCACCTTGGACTTCGACCAGTCGGTGCGTTCGACGATCTGGACCTGCTTCATCCGGCCCCCGTTCTCGGAGAGCAACGAGACGACGCGATCCTCGTCCGTCATGAGCTCGGCGTCGGAGATGGCACTCACCGATTCCTCACTCGTGTCTTCGGTTGTGCGATTCCCAGCTCCGCCCCCCAGGGACGATGGCTGACCCTCGTCGTCGGCAGTCGAACCGTCGCCGAACGAATCGGGCAGCGATGCGAGCGAATCAGGGAACCAACCCCGTCTGGAGGCAACGAGAGCGAGCCCCACCACCAGACCGAGGCCGACGACGGCACCACCGATCACTGTTGGAGTGGAGAGGGAGTCTTGCCCGCTGGTAGCCCCTGCACTCCCCTCCGGAACGAGAACGACGTACGGTCGGTCGCTGTTGAACTCCCGCTCACCTTCCCAGACTACGTGTTCGCGTTCGTGCAGTTCCGGGCCCTGCCCATCCGGATCCGGATACACTTGATCGAACGCAAGGTTGTCTCCGGCCCGAATCCGAAGCTTCTGGTCGGCCATGATGTAGAAACCGCCCTCGAAGACGTCAGAAATGACGACCCGCCCGGACTCCGTCGCCGCGAATCCCTCCCACGTAAACGACATGCGGACGACACCGTCCGTATTGATCGACCGCTCGACGCGCGCCGTTCGATTGAAGTCCGTCGCCGTCATCTCGCGATCGGTATAGCGTTCACCGTCAGTGACCAGCGCCGACGCTTGCTCCGTGAACTTCGTGTAGAGGTCGGTCTCTTCGGACTCGAATCGATCCGCGTACGCTTCGAAGTTGTCCTCCTCTTCCGTCGACTCCAGTGTCCGTTCGTACTCGAAGGTCCACCTCGCCGATCCATCCTCCTGGATGGTGATGTCGAACGTGGTTCGATCGAACTCCTGGTCCGTCGTCCCGACCGAGGAGTTGACCGCCGTCGGAGACGGACCCGCCTCGGGTGCAGACGGTTGAGTGGATTCCCCATCTAGTGAGACGAACGCCACGCTCACTACCAGGCCTGCTACCAGCAGCGAGGCGACGATTGCCACAGCGACCGACCGTTGCATTCGTCCGAAGTTCGCCGGGACCCCCCATAGAAGTTGTGAATCACCACACTGTACCCCATTCACTTCGACAAACTGAAGGGAATTACCGACGTTGGCCGACACAACTGGGACAGCGATCGGAGAGACGACACGCACAAGCGGCTGTCTCGCCAATACGCCGGTATGATCACGAATCTCGCCGCCAGAGAGTCGGTCTTTACGAGCAACGCATTTCTCGTCGACGGTGATCGCCGAGTTCTGGTCGACACTGGTTCGAACTTCGACGTAGTAGCGAAAATCGACGCACGGGTAGACGACCTCGACACAGTCGTCCTGACGCACACGCATCCCGATCACGTCGGGAATCTGGCAGCCGTGACGGATCACTTCGACGTCGACGTCTGGGGATACGATCCGACCGTAGACGGTGTCGACACCGAGCTCGACGACGGTGCAACGCTTCCGATCGGCGACCACCAGTACACGGCCGTCCACACTCCGGGTCACAAGGACGACCATCTCTGTCTGTACGCGCACGAACCAGAGATCCTCTTCGCCGGCGACCTCGTCTTCGCGAACGGTGGATTCGGTCGAACGGACTTACCGGAAGGTGACCGAACTGCGTTGATCGAGAGTATCGACCGGATCGAGTCACTCGTCGGCCATTCGTTGCAGGCACTCCACTCGGGACACGGAGCCAGCGTGACCGACGACCCCGCCGACCACGTTACACTCGCCGGACGGATGGCTCGACAGCACTGACCACCTCGATAGCGTCGCGACGAATACTTCCTAGCGTCGAACGAACAGCGCAGACGTTATTCAGCGGCCAATCCGTAGTAGCCGGGTTCGTCCTCGGTTCGCGGTTCGGCGACGACGAGATCGTCGGCGTTGATCATGATCCACGGAATCGCCCAGTCCAGCAGGATGTCTTCGGTCTCCCTGTCGAGTTCGGCCTCCGGTTCGAGCTCCTGGAGGAGTCTGGCGATCTCGTAGACGGTGTACATCTGCCCGGCCTCCAAGAGGTCGGACGGCTCGTAGAAATCACAGGGGTAGGTCGATTCGAACGCAGATTTCGGTCGTGGCATGCGAGTGGCTACGAACGGCCGGGTCCTAAAACTCCCGGCGGATTCTGGGCTGGATCGCCAGCGTAACTGTCGCTGCCGGATCGGCGATCGGTGACACAGCGCGGACGACAAAAATGCAGGTTCGATAGGGGCGACGCGGCGTTACTCGAAGTGATCGAGGCACTTCTGGTACTCCTCGGCGACGGAGTCCCAGTTGATCACGTCGAAGAAACTGTCGATGAAGTCGCCGCGGTCCGGGCCGTAGTCGTAGTAGTACGAGTGTTCCCAGACGTCGAGGGCGAGGATTGGATGGGAGCCCCAGAGTGCACCCTGGTCGTGTTTGTCGACGACGATGTTACGGAGCTGCTTCGAGACGGGATCGTAGACGAGGAGCGCCCAGCCACCGGCGGCGCCGGCCGCGGCCTCGAATTCGCCCTTCCAGCCCTCGTAGGAGCCGAAGTCCTCCTCGATACGGTCGGCGAGGTCGCCCTCGGGTTCGCCGCCGCCGTTGGGAGACATGTTCTCCCAGAACATCGTGTGGAGGTAGTGGCCACAGCCGTTGTGGGTCACGTTCCCGATGGCACCGGGCGAACTGCCGAAGTCACCGCTCTCACGGTTCTCGGCGAGGGTCTCTTCGGCCGCGTTAAGGCCGTTGACATAGCCCTGATGGTGTGTGTCGTGATGCCAGGTGACGACTTGTTCGGAAATCGATGGCTCGAGTGCGTCGTAATCGTACGGTAGTGGTGGAAGTTCGTGTTCGGTCATTGTGGACACCCGAAGAGGTGTTCGTTCGCGCGAGTGTTAAACGTTGAGGAGTGAAACGATACCACGGCGCAACGGATCCGGCGATCGGATTCCCGCGAGCTCCTCACCGGGACCCACGACGGTCCTCGTGTTAACGATTACACCGGCGAACGAGACGAGACGCCATCGAATCGGTAGTTCGCACACCCAAATAAGAGACCGCAGCAATTCGAGGGCGACTACTCGTAGAGCCACGAGGCGTCGTGCTGATCGTACTCGATCAGTTCGTCCTCGTCGAAGTGGATCGCGATCTCGCGCTCGTTTGCGCCCTCGTCTTCGTTGTCCGCCGCGTGAACGACGTTCCGACCGAGGTCGAGCGCGTAGTCACCGCGGATCGTTCCGGGTGCCGCATCGAGCGGGTCGGTCTCGCCGATCATCTGGCGGACCTGTCGCGTCGCATCTTGACCCTCCCAGACCATCGGGACGACCGGGCCCGACGTGATGAAGTCGACCAGGTCGTCGTAGAAGGGTTTGTCCTCGTGTTCCGCATAGTGCTCTTCGGCCCGTTCGCGGGGCATGTTCTCGACGTTTATGCCGACGAGTTTGAGCCCGCGATCTTCGAGCCGAGAGACGACCTCGCCCACGAGTCCGCGCGCGAAGGCGTCGGGCTTGACCATCACGAAGGTCCGCTCGTGGTCACTCATTCCTCGTCCTCCTCGGACGCGTCCGTGTCGGTTTCGGCAGCGTCGGTCTCGCCGTCTTCGACGTCGTCGGACTCGTCGCTTTCAGTATCGTCGGTCTCGGCATCGTCGGGTTCGTCGGCAGCCGACTCGTCTTCGGTGACGGGTTCGGTTTCCGGTTCCGACGTCTCGACCGGTTCCTCGGAAGCGGAATCCGGCGTCGACTCCTTGCCACGACGGCCCTCTTCGGTCCACTCCAAATCGCGCGGTTCGCGACCGAGATGGTAGTTCTTCTCCGCCTTGGAGTCGACGAAGTGGAGCACGGTCCCGTCGGTTCGGACGTACATGATGCCCGTCCCGGGTTCGATCTCCTCTCCCGTGTAGTCACACGTGCGTTTCTCGACCATCGTTACTGTCCTCCGATCGAATCGGCCTCGCGGGCGGTCTCGCGCAGCTGGAGGACGTCCCCCTCGCGGACCGGCCCGAGGCAATTGCGAGTGATGATGCGACCCTGATTCTCGCCCTCCTGGATCCGGCACTTGACCTGCATGGCTTCACCGTGCATGCCGGTCTTACCGACGATTTCGATAACTTCGGCGGGCGTGGAGCCGCTTTCATCCTCTTCAGCGCTCATCCTCTCTCACCTCACTCGAGGTCCTCGATCTTGCCAGCGATGTCCTCGACATCGTCGTCGGCATCGCCGGTGTCGACGATTGCCGCGGCAGCGGAGCCGACTTCGAGACCGGCGGCGTGACCGACGTCGTCCTGGGTCTCGACGAAGACGACCGGAATACCCTTCTCGTCGGCGAGTTCCGGAAGGTGCATGACGATCTCCTCGGGGCTGACGTCTTCGGCGACGAAAACGAGGTCGGCGTTGCCGCGCTCGATCGCTTTGGTGGTTTCGTTCGTTCCTTTCTTTACGCGTCCTGTGTCTCGGGCGACCTCGAGGGCCTCGAGGGCATCCTCTTGCAGGTCGACCGGGACGTCGATCGTGACGTAGACTGACATTGGTTGTTCACCTCTCCTACGCGCGGGCTCGCACTCCCCTGCCGTCGGGGCGCTGGGGCCCCGTGCCAGACCGAGTCGATCCCGACTCCGGCGGAGTTCCTGTGCGGCTAGGAGCATCATCAACCCCGCGTAGGGTGTATTGCTCAGTAACGGTGCCCCCCATAAAAGCGTGTTCAAACATTCTTCGGGGTGACACGGATGCGCACGTCAGAAAGATACCCGACGGCGCGACGATAGCCGAACCGGACAGACCGGGAGACCCGGACCGACCGGAAGCGGTGGAATTACCGTCGGGCGGGCGCAATCGCGTGGTATGAACTCGGTGGCGCTCGCGGCGGACCTCGTGGCGGAGGCGGCGACCGTCGACGAGCGTCGCCTCCTCGTTCTCGCAGGCGACAGGGAGATCGGTTACGACAATCTCGAAGCGATCCTCGACACCCTCGAGGTCCCGATCAGCGAGACCACGCTCGTCGGTCCGGACGACCGGCTTCGCTGTGAGCACCTGGTCCAATCGACGGCAGACCGGCTCCTGGGAACGACCAGGGACATCGTCGCCGTCGACGCCCATCGGGCGTGCCGGCCGAACGCACTCGGCCGAATCGTCGGCGCGGTCGACGGTGGTGGACTCGTGATCTTGCTCACGCCCTCGCTCGAGACGTGGCCCGATCGCCGAGACGCGTTCGACGAGACGCTCGCGTCGCCACCGTACACCGTCGACGACGTCACCGGTCACTTCCGGAGACGGCTCGTCGAGACCCTCGAAACGCATCCCGGAATCGGGATCGTCGACATCGACGCCGACCGCGTCAGCCGAAGCGGGCGGACTGATCCAGCCCCTCAGCTGGCGTCGCAGTCAGATGGATCGGGCGTTCCAGCCGACGCCGTCTTCCCCGATGAGGCGTTCGAAGCCTGTCTGACCGCCGATCAGCGAGACACCGTCGAGGTCTTCGAGCCGTTCCTCGCGACGCCCGACCAGCAAACCGCGGTCGTTGTCGAGGCGGACCGTGGTCGCGGAAAGTCCAGTGCGGCGGGACTGGCAGCCGGTGCGCTCGCGGCGGCCGGGCTAGACGTCGCCGTTACCGCACCGTCGACGGACGGCTGTCGCGAAGTGTTCGCCCGCGCTCGCGAACTCGTCGCCGATCTCGACTCGATTACAGAGTCAGAAGACCCCAAAGAGGACGATCCGATCCATTCCACCATCACGACTGCTGCCGGGGGGCGAGTCCGGTTCGCGACCGCTACCGAGGTCGACTCGTGGATCGACGAGCCCGACATCGTCATCGTCGACGAAGCGGCCGCACTGCCAGTCTCGATACTCGAGACGACGCTCGCTGCGGATCGGGTCGCCTACGCGACGACCGTCCACGGCTACGAGGGGACCGGTCGCGGGTTCGACGTCAGGTTCCGCGATCGACTCGACGAGAGTGCCCACGACGTGCTCACGCGATCGCTCGTCGATCCAATTCGCTACGCTGGCGGCGATCCGATCGAGACGTGGGCCTTTCGCGTCCTCGCGCTGGACGCCCGGCCACCGGTCGAACCGCTGATCGCCGACGCGACCGTCTCGAACGTCAGCTACGAACACCCGGAGCCCGCGGCGCTCGTCGCCGACGAACACCGCCTTCGAGAGACGTTCGGATTGCTCGTGCTCGCCCACTACCGGACCGAGCCGACCGACCTGGCTCGATTGCTCGATGCACCGAACGTGACCGTCCGAACCCTAGAGCGAGACGGGCACGTCGTCGCTGTCGCATTGCTCGCCCGCGAAGGGGGACTCGACGCGGACTGGCGCGCCGACATGTACGAGGGGGCGCGCATCCGCGGGAACATGATTCCCGACGTGCTGACGAGCCAGCTCAGGGACGAATCGGCTGGCGTCACGGTGGGCTACCGCGTTATTCGGATCGCGACACACCACGCCGTTCGGTCATGCGGCCTCGGCTCGCACCTGCTCTCGAAGATTCGGAAGGAAGTTGGATCCGAAGCGGACTGGCTGGGTTCCGGATTCGGTGCGACGCCCGAGCTCCTGCGGTTCTGGCACCGAAACGGATACGAGGCGATCCACGCGTCGACGACGCGTAACAATCGCAGCGGCGAGTACTCTGCGATCGTCGTCCACCCCACGAGCGAACGCGGCGAGGCGCTCCGTGATCGCCACGGTACCTGGTTCGCCCGCCGACTTCCCGCCGTCCTGGCCGACGCACTCGACGACCTCACGGTCGATACCGCACGTGCGTTGCTTCGGTCGGTCCCAACCGAAGCCGCTCCGGAACTTCCACGGGACCCCCACAGCTGGCGCGTCGTCGCCGGCGCCGCCTACGGACCCGGCTTGTTCGACGTCGATCCCGGTCCGTTTCGGCCGCTGATCGTCCGTACGATAATCGAACAACCAGAACTGCCCGAAGACGGGCTATCGACTCGCGAAGAGCGACTACTGGTCCGTCGGGGGCTCCAGGCACGAGCCTGGTCGTCGGTGGCCGACGAACTCGACTATCACTCGACGGGACAGTGCATGCGATCGTTCGGCAACGCCCTCACACCACTCGTCGATCACTACGGGACGAACGCAGAATCGGTCGGCGACGACGCAGCCGAGACAGTTCGAACACTCCGGGCCCGATTCGGCGGCGAGTAGACCGACCGTCAGGAGAGCAGTCGCCGGGCGATCGATTCCGGGAGCAACCAGAACAGTAGCGCGATCAGTCGCCACCGGCGGGTGACGTGGGCGCGCGTTCGACGGGACTCGATCGCGCGATGGATCTGGGCGGCGGCCGTCTCCGGCGAACACACCCAGAACAGGTCCTCTCCCAGCGCCATGTCGGTATCCACGAACCCAGGTTCGATGGTCGTGATGGTGACGTCGGTCGCGGTGGCTGCCTGTCGGTGACGAAGCCCCTCCAGGTACCGGCTGACGAAGGCCTTCGAGGCGTTGTACGCCGGCGAATCGGGACTGCCGAATCCAGCCGCGACAGACGAGATGCCGACGAGGTGCCCGTCGATGGGCGAGTCGGGAGACCGAGTTCGACCGGCGGTCGACGACTCGTGGTCGGAGTCGATACCACCGCGTTCGAAGTACTCGATCGCTGCCGTCGCGAGAGCCGTGAAGCCGGTGACGTTCACGTCGATCGTCTCCCGTTCGGGTTCCCACTCGAGATCGCGATTGATCGAACCGACACCGGCCGAGAGCACGACCAGTTCTACCCGGTCCATCGCCCGCGTGAGATCGAAAAACGCCTCGCGAGCGGCGTCGGGTTCCGTGACGTCCATCGTTGCGACGGACGCCTTCGTTGGAAGCGCTTCGCCGATCTCGATCAGGCGATCGGTCCGGCGAGCGGCGAGTCCGATTTCGTACCCGTCCGACGCGAGACGGCGGGCGAGTGCCTCGCCGATCCCCGACGACGCACCGACGATGATCGCCCCACGTGTCATGGCGAGTCGTTCCGGGTCCACGGCCAAAGTTGGTTTGGCTATCGTGTACCGAGCGTCCCCACGCCACTGATTTGGACCCGTGCCGATCTCCTGCCAGACTCAGCCCGACCGAAACCACTGACTATGACGGCCACGTACGCTTGCGCATGGACTGTGCCGAAGCCGACTGTGACCGGCCCGCCGTCGTCGAACTTCACGTGCCGTGGGCCGAGAACCGACTCGTCTGTGCGGCCCACGCGCGTGTGCTCGGCCGTCAAGATGGCGTCGTCGCCGATCCGAACCCCGACGCCGACGACGAATTACTCGGCTGAGCGTCGAAAATCGTAGAGACGCGTACGCTACGGGTGTGTGAAGTACGCGACCGTTTCCTCGTCCTCGTGGCGATCGATTCGGGCGAAGCCGACGCGGACGAACTGGACGGTGTCGTCGGAATCGAGTGCGGCGACACCCGGTTCCGCGTGGCCGAGGACATCTCCCTCCATCGTCCGGAGCCGGAGCGGGACGTTCTCGTCGGCCGGCACCCAGTGGATCACGTCGACATCCCCCTCGCGGACCACGTCGATCGATTCACCCGTATACTGGAGGGTATCACGGGTGTACTGGAAACAGCCGAGCCCTTTCAGCCAGACGCGTTCTTCGCGATCCGGCACGTCAGCAGGTTCGACGAGGACGGCGTCACCGATGGGGATCGCCCGGTCGCCGCGCTCCTCGTGATCGGGGTGCAGCGGCGGATTCGCCTCCGCAGGTGGGCTCCCGCCGAGTGGGATCTCGGTGCCGTCGCGGACGAAGAAGTAGCGGTCACTCTCGTCGTCGATCAGCTCTCGGTTGTTCGCGTAGATGGAACTCATCGCGAGGTCGACGTTCGACGTCGACGTGCCGAGGCCGATCATCGCGTCGGTGATCGCGTCGCCGCGGATGCCCCGCCGCCGCAGGCTCGCGAGCGTGGGTGCCCGCGGGTCGTCCCAGCCGTCCAAGTCGCCGGCGTCGATCAGCTCCTTGATCGAGGAGGTACTCATCGGGACGTCGTACGCATCCAACTGGACGTGCCCCCAGTGGACGACCTCGGGGTACTCCCAGTCGAAGTAGTCGTAGACGAAGCGCTGCTTCTTCGCGGAATCCTGCAGGTCGATGCCACGGATGATGTGAGTGACGCCGACCAGGTGATCGTCGATCCCGGACTGGAAATCGAGCATCGGCCAGCAACGATACTCGCTGGCCACGTCGCGTGGATGGGGGGTGTCGATCATCCGGAAGGCGACGAAGTCGCGAAGCGCCGGGTTCTTGTGGTCGATGTCGGTCTTGACCCGCAGAACCATCTCGCCGCTGTCGTACTCGCCCTCGACCATCGCCTCGAACTCCTCCTGGACGGTAGCCACGTCCTTCTCGCGGTGGGGACAGGCCTCGCCGTCGTTTTTGAGTTCGCTGAAGGTCTCGCCGGAACACGAGCAGGTGTACGCGCCGCCCAGTTCGATCAGCTCACGGGCGTGCTCGTAGTAGGTTTCGACCCGGTCGCTGGCGCGGTAGACGGCGTCTGGCTCGAATCCGAGGTACTCGATGTCGTCGAGAATATCGTCGTAGGCCTCGAGATCCGGACGCTTCGTCTCCGGATCGGTGTCGTCGAACCTGACACAGAACCAGCCGTCGTAGCGCTCGCGGTAAGTACCGATCACGGCCGGCATGCGAGCGTGGCCCACGTGCCACGGCCCGTTCGGATTCGGCGCACAGCGCATCCGGACCTCTTCGACATCCTCGGCGTTCGGGAGGGCCGGCAGGTCCCACTCGTCTTCCTCGTCCTCGGCTTCGATCTCGGCCAGTTCGTCGGGTGCCAGCTCCGCGATGCGGTCGCGGCGCTCCTCGTGGGACAGCGCGTTCACCTCGCTGACGATCGGCCCGGCGACGCCTGGAATCTCGCCCCCGTGGGGCCGAAAGTCCGGGTTCTCGCCCATGAGCGGGCCCATAATGGCGCCTACATCCGCGTCACTCTCGTGCTTGACGGCGTTCAAGAGCGCGTGTTTCTCGACCTCGCGTTCGACGCGCTCGCGTACCTCGTCGTCCATTACCGGATGCTTCTCGGGGCTCCGTCAAAACAGCCGCGGATCCGATCGCGAGCGGTCGCCGCACCGGGGACATCGCCAGTTAGGTGACTCGCTCGAAGTAACGGTACGAGAAACCGGCACCGGCGTCTGACCGGTTCCCGTCGCCCGTGGCGGGTCAGTAGCCGCGTTCGACGAGGTAGTCAGCGAGATCCTCGAGGAGATCGTGGGCCTCGTTCTCCGGGAGCACGTCCAGCCGCTCGGTCCCGTTCGACACGAGCTCGCGCGCCGTCCGTCGGGCGTACTCGATACTGCCCGCGTCTTCGAGCGTGGCGACGGCGTCGTCGATCTCCGCCTCGGTGACCGCGTCGACGTCGTCGGTGTCGACGAGCGAGTCGACGTCGACGCCCTGCTCGCGAGCGTGAACCGTGATCAGAGTCTGTTTGTTTTCGACGAGGTCGCTCCCACGCTGTTTGCCGAGCGTCTCGCTCGGAACGGTCAGATCGAGGACGTCGTCGTGAATCTGGAACCCGCGCCCGATGTCGAGGCCGTAGCCGTAGAGGGCGTCGACAGTCTCCTCGTCCGCTCCGAGGAGGACGGCGGGCAACGCGGCCGATGCCGCGTAGAGGACGGCGGTCTTCTGTTCGACCATCCCCAGATACTCGTCGGTCGTGACTTCGTCACGATCTTCGAACTGGACGTCGAGCGACTGGCCCTCGCAGATCTGTGTACAGGTGTTCGCGAGAACGTCGAGCGCACGGACCAGCCGATCCGTCTCGGCGCCCGTATCGAGCATGATCTCGAACGCCTTCGAGTACAGCGTATCGCCGGCCAGAATCGCCGTCTCCACGTCGTACTCACGATGGACGGCCGGGACACCGCGTCGGAGATCGTCGTCGTCCATGATGTCGTCGTGAATCAACGTGAACGACTGGATCACTTCGACGCTGACGGCCGCCGCCAACATGTCGACCGGTTCCGAGTCGTCGAGCGGCTCGAACGACCGGTACGATTGGGAAAGCGGTTCCACGTCGGTCAGCGCTTCTGCCGTCGCGAGCAGTACCGACGGCCGGAGTCGTTTGCCACCCGCGTCGAGCAGGTAGCGCGACGCTTCGTAGAGCCGTTCCGGTCGGCGAACGGGCAACTCCTCGGGAATCGCCTCGTTGACCAGTTCGCGACGCTTCCGGACCGCTTCGAGCACCGTCTGTTCGCGTGCCTCAGGGGTCGTCATTTCACTCGACCAGTTGAATCAGGTTGCCGTTCGATGTGACGTGAAGGTCTCGACCGAGTTTGTACCCTTCACTCTTGCAGAGATCGACGTAACTCGAGAACCCTTTCATGTCCTGGTGGGCCGGGATGACGTGCTGGGGCTGGAGCGCCTGCAGCATCTCGTAGTGGCCCTCCTGGTTGAGGTGCCCGGAAACGTGGATGTCGGAGTAGATGCGCGCGCCCTGCATACCGAGCAGTTTCTCGGCCTGGTAGCGCTGGCCCTCGTTCGTCGGTTCGGGAATCACGCGGGCGGAGAAGACGACCTTGTCGCCGTCGTCCAGTTCGTACGGCGTCTCGCCGCGGGCCATCCGGGTGAGCATCGCACGTGGTTCGCCCTGGTGGCCGGTGACGACCGGGAGGAAGTTCTCCTTGCCCTCGTTCATTATCCGTTTGAACGTTCGGTCGACCGATTTGCGGTGGCCGAACATCCCGAGGTCGTCGGGGAAGTCGACGAAGTCGAGTCGTTCGGCGGTGCCCGAGTACTTCTCCATCGAGCGGCCCAGCAAGACCGGCTGGCGACCGATATCCTTCGCGAACTCCACGAGCGAAGTGACGCGGGAGATATGGCTCGAGAACGTCGTCGCGACGATGCCGCCGTCGTAGTCCTCGAGGCTGTAGATGACGTCTTTCAGGTGACGCCGCGCGACCGATTCGCTCGGCGTGCGACCCTGTTTGCCCGCGTTCGTACAATCCTCGATGTAACAGAGGACGCCCTCACCCTCGCGACCGATCTCGCGGAAGCGCTCCATGTCGATCGGATCGCCGATGACTGGGGTGTGGTCCATGCGCTTGTCCAGTCCGTAGACGACGGCCCCCTCGGGTGTGTGCAGGACCGGGTTGATGGCGTCGATGATCGAGTGCGTGACGTTGACGAACTCGAGTTCGACCTGGCCGGTGTCGCCGATCGACATCGTCTCACCGGGGTCCATCTTGACCAGGTCGTTCTCGACGCCGAACTTCTGTTCGCTCTCGATCTGCTGTTTAACCAGTTCGATGGTAAACGGCGTGGCGACGACGGGTGCGTTGTACCGATGTGCCAGTTTCGAGATCGCGCCGATGTGGTCCAGGTGGCCGTGCGTCGGCACGATCGCCTGTACGTCGCCCTCGAGGTCGGACATGACCCGGTCGTCCGGAATCGCACCCATGTCGATCAGATCGAGACTGTGCATGCGCTCGGTCTCGACGTTGTCGTGGATCAGCACCTGCGAGAGGTTCAGACCCATGTCGAAGATGACGACGTCGTTACCAGCGCGGACGGCAGTCATCTGCCGGCCGACTTCCTCGTAACCGCCGATCGTTGCAATTTCAATTTCCATTGGTAGACACCGAGCGCCTCGTTGGTGGGCGCTCGTGGTAACGGTCCGCGGACTCCAGGTTCCTACGGCCTCGACGTGACTGCGCGTCGGCCATCCCGCTATGCGATCGAATCGGTGGCTCCGGCCGACCCGACCTCGATCGCACTTGCCCGCGGGTCTCGCTACCCCGATATACACACCCATCCTGTATAAAGGCCGCGGGTCGCTCCGTCGGTTTCACGCCGACCACACGGCCCATGGCCTGCCTCCAGCAGGCACCCACCGACGACCGGTTACGGTCAGTTCCAGCTGTCTATCGCGACACTGACCGGTCACTGCCGACTATTGACACAATGGTTAAATAGTAAGTATTGGTAACACCAGTCATGCCACAACAAGGCACGGAGGAGGCGGCTCGATCGGCGTCCAGACGACGAATACTCAGCGAGGTGGCGGCGGCCGGACTCGCCGGGAGCGCCGTACTCGCGGGATCGGGGACTGCGAGCGCCGGTAGCAAGGGCGGCTGTGACGACCCACCGACGGCGTTTCCGCGAGTGACGACGCGCGGTCACTTCGACACCACGTGGTACGGAAGCGTCTACCTCACAGACGGCAACGACGTGACCAACTACGAGTACGCAGGCGACGGAATTCCCGGCATCCACAGCGCTCCGGGCGACGAACTGCTCGTGTTCGTCCACGGCTGGAACAACGACGCCGAGGGAGCGGTCTGTACGTTCGGCGACGCCGACGAGACGTTCACCAGCGAGGGATACGAGCAACCGTTCGTCGGCTTCTCGTGGGATGCCGACTTCGGCTGGTACAACGCCACCGAGATCGCCGAAGAAAACGGCCCGAAACTCGCGGCCTTCACACACGCCTACAAAGCGACCAACCCGGACGTCACTGTCCGGTACGTCGCCCACTCGCTCGGCGCTCGCGTTGCCCTGTCGGCAGTCGAGCAGCTCTCCGAGTGGGGACATCACGACGATCTCACGTCACTCACGCTCCTCGGCGGCGCCGCGGACGACGAATCCGTCTCGATGGGCGGTGCCTACGGCCCCGACATCGAAGCCGCCGTGGGCGACGTACACAACTACTGGATGGAAGACGACGAAATTCTGAACTGGGCCTACGGCGCTGCGGAAATGGGAGACGCAGTCGGGAACGACGGCTGCGACGGGACGCCACCGTCGAACTACACGGACCACAACGTCCCGTACGTCCCGAGTCACTTCGATTACGCGGCCGCCGACGGCTGTATCCACGAGGTCGTCTCGACGTTCTAAACCGCGACCCGAGAGGCCACCGACGACGATTAGTCGATCGTCGTTCCCGGATCGTCTCCCTCGAGAAACGCCGACAGGCCGTCGCGTCCAAAAATCGTCGCGTTCGAGTCAAGGTCGAGCAAGGCTCGGACTTTCGCCGCCATCCCGCCGCTCACGTCCGTCGCCTCGCTCTCACCCAGCACGTCGGCGACGTCTTCGTACTCGTCGATCCGGTCGATGACCGCATCGGCGTCGTCGAGAACGCCAGGGACTGCCGAACAGAGGCCGACGCGGTCGGCCCCGAGGCTCGCTGCCAACTCGACGACGAGTTCGTCCCCGCTCACGACGGTGACGCCCTCACCCGCGTGCGCGACGAGGTCCCCGTGGAGCACGGGAACGAACCCCTCCGAAAGCAGCGTCTCGATCTGGCCAGCCGGAAACGTGAGTTCACCACGTTCGGACCGATGACCGGCCGAAAACGGGTGGACCGGAACGGCGGGGACGTCCCGGTCGAGCAGACGTCGGAGGACGAACTGATTGAGCGTCGTCATCGCCCCGTGAATCGCGTGGACGGCGTCGACATCGTGACTCCCATCTGTCGTGCTCACGCCGAACTCACTGGCGTGGTGGTGGCCGAAACTCCCGCCCCCGTGGACGACGACCAGGTCGTCGATATCGCCAGCCGAGATCGCGTCGGCGATCGCGTCCGCCGTGTGATCGAGCGCCGCGCCGTCGATCGTCTCCGCCCGATCTTTCTCCGTGACGACGCTCCCGCCGAGTTTCAGGACGACCGTCATTCGAGGCGGCGCACCCCCTCGTCGGCCAGTTCCGCGCGGAACACGTCCTCACACCCGGGTAAGTACCGCAACGCCGTCTCCGTCTCCGGCGTCGGGTCCAGTGCAACGATGCAGCCACCCCCGCCGGCACCCGTCAGCTTCGCGCCCAACGCACCGGCCTCGCGTGCCGCCCACACCATCGAATCGAGCGAGCGGCCGGAGACGCCCAGCGCAGACAGCAGTCCGTGGTTGAAATCCATCAACCGCCCGAGTTCCGCGACGTCACCGTCGGCCAACGCCGTCTCACCCTGCCGTACGATGTCGCCGATCGATGCGACCGTGTCCGCCGCGAACGAGTACTCGTCGCGAAGCTGTCGAACACCTGCGACGAGTGCACCGGTATCCCCAGCGCCGCCGTCGAACCCGATCACGAGCGGGAGGTCGGGTGCATCGATCGCCCGACAGTCGGAGCCTTCGACGCGAACGGCTCCGCCAGTCGCCGAACAGAACGTGTCCGCTCGCGAGGCCTGACCCTCCTGCACCGCGAGTTCGGTCTGATACGCGCGCTCGGCGAGTTCCGCCGTGGAGAGTTCGACGCCGAGTGCACGCGTCGCCGCGTCGACCGCGGCGACGACGACTGCCGCGGACGACCCCAGACCCGCCCCCAGTGGGATATCGCTCTCGATCGTCACGTCGAATCCGGCGTCGGGCTCGCCGGTCACCTCGCGGACCTGCGCAATCGCCTCGTCGACGTATCCCATCGCGGCGTCGACGAGCGACTCGGCGACGTCGATATCGGGTTTTCCGTCGGTCGAGCCCGCGTACTCGACGGTAAAGCCATCTAGACTGAGATCGTCGGAGTGGACACGCAACGTCGCATCGTCGCGCGGCTCGACGCCGACCCGGGCCCGCCGCTCGATCGCGCACGGGACCGCCGGTTCGCCGTAAACGACCGCATGCTCACCGAAGAGGTAAATCTTCCCGGGAGCGCTCGAACGAGTCATTGGCGGTGGATTAGCCCGACCCGGCTTAATTGCTGTCTTCTCGGGCGGCGATCGACAGCAGGTCGGCCATTGTCGAATCGCTCGCCAACCGTTACAGGACGACGACGGTGAGAAGCTTGTACACGAATCCGAGCGCGAAGACTCCAGCCAGCGCGGCTGCTGCCAGTGCGACGACCGGCGGAATGGCTTCCTCGTCGAACTCGTACAGGAAATCGCTCATACGCCACAGTCGAGCCGTTCGACAGGTAACTCTTTCTGTCGAGTTCGGTCGCATCGAGGACGTCACGCGGTCGTCGGAGGGTGCCGCCGCTCATCGGCGTGAAAACGTCTGAAAGGACAATACCGAACCTACACCATGCTCTCGAAGTCCTCGAGCGCGTAGGACGGCTCCGCGCCGCGGCGGTCGAGGACCTCGTTCGCGAGCAGCCAGTAGACGACCGAGAGGGCCTTGCGACCCTTGTTGTTCGTCGGGACGACGAGGTCGACGTTACCGGTCTGGTTGTTCGAGTCACACATCGCAATGACCGGAATCCCGACCGTGATGGCCTCCTTGACGGCCTGCGCGTCGCCGATCGGGTCCGTGACGACGAGCACGTCGGGTTCGATGTAGCCATCGTACTTCGGGTTGGTCAGCGTCCCGGGGATAAACCGGCCCGTTCGGGCGCGTGCGCCGACGGCCTCGGCGAACTTCTCGGCCGGGAATCGGCCGTACTGACGGGACGAGGTGACCAGGATCTGCTCCGGCTCGTAGTTCTCGAGGAAGTCCGCAGCCGTGCGAATCCGGCCGTCGGTCATCGAGACGTCGAGGACGTACAGACCGTCGGTTCGGACGCGGTGGATGAACCGCTCCATGTCCGACGTCTTCTGCTGGGTACCAATGTGAACACCGGCGCCCAGATAGTCCTCGACCGGGATGAGCAGGTCGACGTCCTCGTCGCTCATGACGTCGTCGTCGAGCGTGGGGCCGTCGTCTGCCTCCTCGGTATCGGGTTCGTCCGCAGCGTCGTCTGCGGCGGGCTGTGCGTCGTCGGCCTCGGTGACCTCCTCGGATTCGGCGGCGGGGCCAGCCCCCTCGGCTGGCTCCTCGTCGATCTCCTCCTCGGCGGCGTCGAGGCCCTCCTGTGATGTATCGTTCTCTGTCATATCGCGTCGTCCTCGATTCGGATGAGTTCGTTCAGCTTGGCGGTTCGCTCGCCGCCGACGGCGCCGGTCTTGATGAAGGCGGCGTCGGTCGCGACGGCGAGGTGTGCGATGGTCGTGTCTTCGGTCTCGCCCGAACGGTGGGAAACGACGGCCTCGTAGCCGTGTTCGGTCGCGAGTTCGATCGCGTCGAACGCGTCCGAGAGCGTGCCGATCTGATTCGGCTTGATCAGGATAGAGTTGGCCGCACCCCGATCGATCCCCTCACGCAGGCGATCGACGTTCGTCACGAAGAGGTCGTCGCCGCAGACGAGCGTCTGGTCTCCAACTCGGTCGGTGAGATCCGCGTAGGCCTCGTAGTCGTCCTCGTCGAGTGGGTCCTCGACGTAGACGAGGTCGTACTCGGAGACGAGGTCGGCGACGTACGCGATCTGCTCGTCGGTCGAGCGCGTTCTGTCGCTGTAGACGTACTCGCCCGCGTCGGCGTCGTAGAGTTCCGCAGCAGCGACGTCGAGGCCGATGCCGACTTCGAAGCCGACCTCGTTCTCGACGCGGTTCACTGCCTCGTCGACGACTTCGAACGCCTCGGCGTCCGTGATCGACGGCGCCCACGCACCCTCGTCGCCCTTCCCCGCAGGCTCGCCGCGTTCGTCCAGAATGTCCGCCACTGCGGCGTGGACCGCCGCGTTTGCGAACACTGCGTCCTGAACGCTCGGCGCCCCGACGGGTGCGGCGAGGAACTCTTGAATGTCGGTCGCGTCGGCGGCGTGTTCGCCACCGCCGACGACGTTCCCGAGCGGCGTGGGGAACGTCTCCCCGCGGAACGTCCCGCCCAGATGTTGAAACAGCGGTGCACCCAGCACGTCCGCTCCGGCCTTCGCAGCCGCCATCGAGATGGCGACCGCGCTGTTGGCGCCGAGCTCGGAGAAGGTATCGGTGCCGTCTGCCGCACGCAAGATCGCGTCGACCTCACGCTGGTTGCCGGCGTAGGCCTCACCGACGAGCCGGGGGACGGCCCGTTCACGAGCCGCGGCGATGGCTTCTCCGGTGGGTCGCTCGACGGCCTCGTACTCGCCCGTACTCGCGCCGGACGGGGCCGCAGCGCGACCGAACCCACCGCTTTCCGTGACGACGTCGGCCTCGACCGTCGGGTTGCCCCGGGAGTCGAGTATCTCGCGCAGCCGGACGTCGGTGATCAGCGTCATGACGATGCCTGCCCTCGATTGACCGTGAACGGGAGCACACCTTCGTCGTACTCCTCGGCCGCGATGAGGATCGGCTCCGTTCGGTCGGTCTCGATCAGCACGGGGGCGCCGTAGGATACCTGCAGCGCTCGCGCGCCGAGGATCCGGGCCTTCTCGTACCGGTTGTAGCGTTCCTGTTGCATGGTTACTGGTACGGCGAGACGACGTCCACGAGGTCGGTGTGCGAAACGAGCATCCGCCGGCAGCAGAACCGGTCGACGCCGAGGTCGTCCAGGACTTCGGCGGGATCCTCGTCACCCTCGCGGGCGCGTTCTTCGAATTCTTCCCAGTGTTCAGCGACAACCGTGCCGCACGTGAAACACCGGACCGGGACCATCATACTTGTCTCACCTCAGCGGTAGGATTTCTGGTAGCGAGCCCGCGCACCGGGGCCGCCCCACTTCTTCGATTCGGACTGGCGAACGTCGTTGACCAGCAGCGAGCGATCGAACGACATGAACGCATCGCGCAGTTCGGCGTCGTTCGTGTGCTGGACGATCCCGCGAGCAATGGCGGTGCGGACGGCGTCTGCCTGGCCGCTGATTCCACCGCCTTCGACGCGAACGTCGATGTCGACGCCGTCGCGGAGTTCGTCGCCCGCGATGCGGAACGGCTCCAGCATCTTGAGACGGGACATCTCCGGTTCGACCAGTTCGACTGGCTGTGCGTTGACCCTGACACGACCCTCGCCGTCGCTGACGGTCGCTCGTGCCACGGCTGTCTTCTTCTTCCCACTCGTGTTCGTTACCATGTGACGGAAGCACCCAGTTGTTCGGCGACCTCGCCCAGATGGACGAAGCGGATGTTCGACAGGCGATCCAGCGACGTGTCTTCGAGGACCGTCGCCTCGTGGTCGTCGTCACCCTCGTAGGGATTACCGACGTAGATGCGGACGTTCGAGAACGCCTCACGCCCACGGGACTTCTTGTACGGGAGCATGCCACGGACGGACCGCTTGAAGATCATGTCCGGCCGTTTCGGGTAGTTCGGGCCGCGGTCGGAACCGAGCTGCGCTCGGGTCCGGTAGGTCTCGAACACGTCTTCTTTGTCGCCCGTGATGACGGCATCTTCGGCGTTGACGACGGCGACCCGTTCGCCATCAAGTGCGCGCTGGGCAACCTCGCTCGCGACGCGACCGAGAATGCAGTCCCGAGCGTCGACGACGACATCGGCGTCGAATTCGGCGAGACTCATGCGATCACCCGCACGTTCGATCCCTCTGGATTCTCTTCGAGCAGTTGCTCGATCGGTACGTACTCGCCGACCTGATCGATCTTCGTCGCAGCCGACGACGACGCGTCGACGGCGGCGACGGTGACGTTCTTTCGCAGTCGACCGCTTCCCAGCACCTTGCCGGGAACGATGACTGTCTCTTCTTCACGCGCGTATCGCTCGATACGGCCCAGATTCACCTCTGCGTGGTTCGAACGGGGCTTCTCGAGCCGATCGGCGATGTCGCGCCAGACGTCGGCGTCTCGCGAACGAGACGTCGACTTCAGCTCGGCGATGAGGTCTGTAAGCCTCGGATTGGTCTTCGTACTCATTGATATCCTCCGATAATCGGTGTCAGTCGCTGACGAGCGGAACTCGCCCAGAAGTGATGCAGGGAGCAGGATTTGAACCTGCGGACTCCTACGAGACAGCGCCCTGAACGCTGCGCCGTTGGCCTGACTTGGCTATCCCTGCGTGCACTTCCGTCTACCCGCCGCCCCTTCAAACCGCTTTCGATCCGGTCGGATCCGTCGCCGGCCTCGTAGCTCGTGGCGCCGGCCTGTTTCGGGTTCGAAGGGTGATGACGGGTCATTGGTCTCTCTTATAGCTGTACGGCGTCTTCCAGTTCGGCTGCGCGGTCGTCGATCGAGTCGACGGCGCGCGTCACGAGCTCCTCCACGGCAAACGATCCGTCCGTCTCCACGTGGAAGACGAAGGCGTTCGGAACGTCTTCGACGGTCACGTCTTTCCCCGGATACCGCTCGGTCAGATCGTGCCCGAACTCGCTGGTCGGGATCAATTCGCCATCGTCTTCGATGACGCCGCGAACGATCTGGCTCTCCTCCTCTTCGAATTCGGGAAGATCTCCGTCGACAGTCACGCGCTGGAGGTGGCGGTACCCGACGGCAACGCCGCCCTGGTGTTTGGCGTGGTTCTTGCCGTGATCGTAGACCGCTTCGGCCTCGGCCTCGAGGCGCTGATCGTCCTTCAGCTGGATGATCGGGACGTTCTCGTCGGCCGGCTTCACCAGGTCGGGTTCGCTCGAGACGAGGTCGCCCGAGTAGGCGGTGGCCGGCCCCTCGACGTCGATCGAGAGCGTGACCACGTCGTCATCGCCGAACTCCTCTGGCGTCGGCGTCGTCAGGGGGACGAGTCCGAGGCGAAGCCCCAGTTGCTCGTCGAACATGACCGAGGAGTTCTCGATGAACCGGACGGTGTCGATCGCCAGGGTCGGCACGTCGGCGACCATCGCGCGGCGGATGCCGTTGGCGAACGCGGGTGTAATCCCACGGACGAGGATCCGCGCCTCCCGTTCGGTGCGTTCGACGAACTCGACGTCGTAGTCGGATGCCATGGATCTAGAATCCGCCCTTGCCTTTCGGTGCGCGCGATCCGTCGTGCGGGATCGGCGTGACGTCCTCGATGCGACCGATCTCGATACCGGAGCGGGCGAGCGCGCGGATCGTCGCCTGCGCACCGGGACCGGGGGACTTCTGCAGGTTGCCGCCGGGCCCGCGAACGCGGACGTGGAGACCGGTGATACCCGCAGCCTTGACCTCCTCGGCGACGCCCTCGGCCATCTGCATGGCTGCGTAGGGTGACGCCTCGTCGCGGTTCTGCTTGACCGCAGTCCCGCCGGAGGACTTCGCGATCGTCTCCGCGCCCGTGAGGTCGGTCACGGTCATGATGGTGTTGTTGAACGATGCGTGCACGTGGGCGACCCCCCACTTGTCGTCGTCCTGACTCATATTATTGACCCTCCGCACGTTCCGGGTGCAGTTCGTCCGCCAGCGGGCTGGTCTCGTCGAACGCCACGTCGTCCTCCTCGTCGACGTCGACGACGTACGACGGGACGCGTGTGCGCCGGTCACCGATCCGGACGTGGCCGTGGATAATGAACTGGCGCGCCTGCTGTGGCGTGTTCGCCAGTCCCTTGCGGTAGACGACCGTCTGGAGTCGGCGTTCGAGGACATCCTCGATCTCGAGCCCGAGGACGTCACCGAGGCCTTCCGCTTCGTCGAGAATGCCAACTCGCTTGAGTCGGCCGAGGAACTCTTCGGAGCGTCGCTGGACCGTCGCGTCGCCCTGGGCCTGTCCGAGCAGGTCCCGGGACTCGCGTCGGTACGAACGAAGTTCCGACTGCGCTCGCCAGAGTTCTTCTTTGTTAGCGAGGCCGTAGCGGTCGAGCAGCGAGTGCTCGTTCGCGATGCGCTCGCCCTGGTAGGGATGGTTCGGCGTCTCGTACTGCTTAGTATCGGTGCCGAGCGGCATTATTCGTCATCCTCCTCGGCGGCCTCTTCGGCCTGCTCTTCGCGGATCTCCTCGACGTTGACGCCGATGGTCCCTTCGGTACGACCGGTGGACTTCGTTCGCTGTCCGCGGACCTTCTGGCCGCGCTTGTGGCGGGCGCCCTTGTAGGAGTCGATCATCTTCATCCGGTTGATGTCCTGCTGGCGGGTGAGACCGAGATCGTTGCCGACGATATGTTCCGTCTCGCCCGTGTAGAAGTCGCCCGGACGGTTGTTCAACCAGTCGGGGAGGTCGTCTCCGAGTGATTCGACGAGTGAAACGATGTCGTCGATCGTGTCTTGCTCGAGTGTACCGAACGTCGCCGTTCGGTCGACAGCAGCTTCGCTCGCGACGAGTCGGGCCGTCCGTCGGCCGATCCCGTCGAGTCCGGTCAGCGCGCGTTCGACGGACTTCGTGCCGTCTAAGTCTGTCTGACCGATTCGAACGAAGTACTGAATGTCTTCGTCGTCTTCGGGTTCTTGCGGTGTTTCCTCGCTCATGTATCGTGTGTCTGTGTCTGGCTGAGAGGACCGTCTGCCGGCCTCCCAGAGCGTTCTGTGGTACGGACGTCGTGGCGGGGATTCGAACCCCGGAGGCTTGACGCCACATGGTTAGCAACCATGCGCCTTGGGCCTGCTTGGCTACCACGACCCGGTATCTATCGTCGCCCGTGTGGACTCGGGGGACCGACCCCCTGCAGCGTATCGTACCCGGAAATACATCCCGTCGGGTACATAAGGGCAACGAAACGTCGGGACCGCGACCGACCACCTCACGATGGACGACTTCCCCGGAGCGACCGGCCGTGGTGACCCGATAGCGAAGATCCGGTATCTCGCGACCTCAGACGTCCCTGAACACGTCACCGGTGCGGGAACGTACCGAGCTAACACCGGTCCCCAGCGCGACCGTCACGAAGAGAATAGATAGGACGAGCGCGACCAATGCGCCAACCGAGCCGACCGAGCCGACCGAGAGGAAGACCAGATACCCGACCGACGCGGGAACGAGTCCGGCCAGGGCCGATGTACTGATTCGAACGACCTCCAGCCGCTTCGTTTGGGAGTCCCGCCCGAGTTGGCGACCGATGTCGCGGGCCGTATGAGCGAAGTCCCACGCCAACACCACCGCGAGAGAACCGACGAGTGCCCCACCCATCGAGGCGGTTCGACTCGTTCCGTGAACGAGTGCGAGAAAGAGAATAACCGATCCCAGATCGAGCGCGACGCTCCCACCACGTCTGACAGCCCAGACGAGTAATCCGAAGCCCGCAACGGCGATCGCGGCCGATTCGATCGAGCCGAGCCCGGCAACCACGACGCCGACGAGTCCCGCCCCCAGTGCACAACTCCCGGCAACGGTCGACGGTCGGCTGTTCCGAGCGGTCACGAGCGATCACCGTCGGACGACCCGGCCACGGCGTGCAACGACCGTTCCGGCGAACCGGTTCGAGCGTCGTTCGGTTCCGCTGGTTCGTTCCCGGTCTGGGTACTCGATTCGCGCTCCGAACCGTCAGTTCCCTGGGTCAGGTCACCGGTCCGGCACCCGACCGTCGCCACGTCCCCGGCGAGCGCCCCTTCGATGGTCTCATCGGCGTCCCACTGGATCACCGGAATCCCGTTTCGCTGCAGGTCGAACCGACGAAGAAGACGGGAGACACGCGCGAGACGGTGGCTCACCGTCGCGGTCGCCGTTGCATCCGGACTCAGGACGGAGACGGCGTACCCACTCGCCTCGATCCGGCGCGCGATCTCCACGCTAACGCCATCGGAAAGCGGCGAGATGAAGAGCACTTGTACGTTCGAGGACAGACGCCGCCGCAGCTGGCGGAGTTGGGTCCGCCACCGGGTCGCGCCGGTCGGGACCGTCGGTGAGAACTGGGGATGACCCGACAACGCGGCCGCGAGCCGACGCTCGTGAGCACGCCCGGTGTGGGGTGCGATCCAGCACTCGCCGGCCGACGAATCGGTCGCCCCCGTCCGGACGGCGGGACCGATCGCTGCGAGACCGACGTGGTGGCCCTCTTCGAGCAATGTCGGGGCCAGCCGACTACAGGCCGTTACTGCCCGATCGACGGCGTGAAGCGCACCCGCTTCGTGTGCAACGTACGCTGGCGTTCGAGCGTCGACGAGGAGGAGAACGGAGCCAGCGTACTCCTCCTCGAATTCTAATGTCGCGAGTTCGCCCGTTCGCGCTCGGCGGTTCCAATCGATGCGATTGAGTGGGTCACCTCGGCGGTACTCGCGGACCGAGTGAAACGCCGTCCCGTCGCCGCTGTCGTCGGTCGTGAAACTCGACCCGAAGGTCCCGGCTACTCGTCGCAGTGCCGGGTCGTGTGACAGCGGTGTCGAGAGCGGTTCGGTAACGAGGACCGACTCCGACGGCACGTACGTCGCCCGCTCTTCGGACTGGAAGAGGTCGCGCGTCACCGCGAGGCCTGGATCAAATTCGTGGCTGCCACGGCTCGCTTTCAATGTGTACTCGAACGAGACCGACTCGCCGGCGCCGAGGGCCGTCCCGATACGCGCCGACCCCGCGACGACCGAGAGCGCTGCCGGGACACCGTCGACGTATCGAAGGTCGAACAGCGTCGACGTCGAAGTGTTCTCGATGGTGACGGTCACCTCGACGTGCTCGCCCGGCTCCGGGTCCGTCGGTTCGACCGTTCGAGAGACTGCGATATCCGGCTTCGGCGCCTGCGTGATCGAAGCCACTCCGGCGAACGCGACGGCCACCGCGCCCAGCATGACGACCGCCGGTTCCCGGACGTAGAGGCCGACCGTGACGGGAAGCAGCGCGACGAGTCCGATACCGTTCCAGTAGGCGGTCTGATGGTAATCGACTTCGGTCAGCGTCTCGACGGGTCGGTCGGTCGTCCGAACGTCGGTTCTCTCGGCCGACGGTTCGATGCGATCCGGAGCGCCCCGTTCCACGGTCGACCCGCGAGCCTCGTCACTGATACGGGACACTTCCGCCGCGGTCCGCTCGATCGCAATAGCGTACCGAGATCTGGTCTCGATCAGACGGGTTACGCGATTGCGGAGTGCAGCCGTCGGAACGAACGAGGTGTACCTGAGCAACCGCGTTCGAAGTCCTCCCTCCGGATACGGCACGGAACGGGTCGGGGAAAGCAATCCGGCAGCGAACGGGTCGTCGGTCCAGGTACCATCGTGGAGTAGCGCCGTCGCATCGGCCTTCGTCAGTCCGCGAAACCGAGTGAGAACGGCGATGGCCAGCCCGTAGAGGCCGGTCGCGGCGCGTCGACCTGGCTGCCCCGCACCAGTCGTTCGTTCGTGGAACTCGCCGATCGCATCTTCGAGGTTCGTTCCCGGAATCGGAACCGGTCGACCCCGTTCGACGGCGGGCAGATCGAATCGACGCTGCGTGCCGCGCCGTTTGACGACGGACCAGACCGCCACCATCGCGGCAAGCGTCCCCACGAGTAACAGGATGGCGACCGACACGTCGCCAGGGACACCACCCAGGAGGATGGTAAGCCCGACACCGAACCAGGCAACCGCGACGGCTGCGGCGACGGTCGTGCGAGCTCGCATCACGAATCGACCTCGCTCTCGTCGTCAACCGCATACGTGGATTCGATCCGCCGAAGGATGTCGATCGCCTGCTCCTCGCGGGCGTGCGTTACCTCCTCCGTTCCGTAGCGGACAGCCTCGAACAGTTCGGTCAGGTCCGAGACGTCGGCCCGTTCCAGCCCGACTTCGACGGCAGCCGCCTCGAATTCCCGGGGTGTCGTCGTCTGCGGTGACTCGACCGGCAGGAGTGTCGTCATCTCTTTCCAGGCGCGATAAATCTCGTTTTCCGTATCCTGCTGCGAGGCAGATTCGATCTGTGTCGCCGCACGGCCCGCAGCCGCCCCGACCGCTGCCGCGGATACGTCGCCGTCGAGGGGTGACCGGTTGGCCGTCACCTCGTTCGACGGAGTTCCTTTCGAACGCAGATAGAGTACCAGCCCCACGAAGACCACAAAGAAACCGCCGAGCGTAGTGACGACGAGCGTCGCCGCGTTTACGTTCCCGCCCGAGTTGCTCGTCGGACCGGTAAGTTCGGCACCCGTCCAACTGGTCCCTTCGGTCGGAAACCCTGGCCCAGCCCCTATCACGTGGAACAGCGTGTATATACCAAGGATAAGGGTTGCCCCGAGCACGACCCCGACCACGGTCAGGAGGTTTTCCATCGGTTCGTCGATAATGTGAAGCACTACCAATCCCGCCAGGAGCGTTGCCACAACGAGAAACAACACCTGGACGAAAGGCGGCATTTCGGGGATTGCGATCGCATCGACCGCTCCGGACTGGGTGCTCACCGGCCCGCTGCCACTCTCACCGGAGAGATCCACCGGCGAGTCGAGAATAGCCGCCACGAGAGCGACCGCAGCGATCCCGAGAACCGTGAGGCTCCCCTTGAACACGGCGTCGAATCGCATGATAGTCCCAGCCACATTCCAGACCGCCTAAAGTCCTTCTATCGGTTGACAGGAGATGCCGGGTGCGGGACTCCTTCCCGATCACTCGGCCGAGTGAGCGAGTCGACGTCCGTGTCGTTCACTTCCTACTCGGAGCAGTCCGTCCATGTACTCGCCGTCCAATAGAACCCGAATCACACCCATGTCACGAAACGCCGAACCATCCCTACCAGGGCGAGCGCATCGCGAACGAGCACTCGCTGCTCGACCGAGTCGACGATTTCGACCATCCACAGCGTCTCGGCTCGGTTAGCATCGGTCACCCTCGGAGAGTAACCGGTCGTCAGTCGCCTCGAGTGTGCCCCAGTACCGGGACGATCGTACATCTCGTGACCCGTTCCAGTCCGGCGCCGGCGAGCGTCGTCACTCAACCGAGAATGAAGGTCCTTTTCGTCATCATCGGGAGACAGAAGGAGCGGAGAGCGTTCAAAACGGCGAACCATCCCACGTCGCTGAAGACAACTCATTTGGCTGGAGGTGGTGGCCACCCTATGGGCACGACAGCCGAGCTCGTGATACCGGCTCCCGAGTTCGCTCTCGCTCGATCACTGGATCGCGTGCCGTCACTCGAGGTTCGGATCGAGCCGGTCGTCGCGTCGGCTACCGACTCGATCATGCCACACGTCGGCTTTCGTGCAGATCGGGAGTCACTCGCGACCCTCGACGACCACCTCGAGGCTGACCCGACGGTCGTCGGATTCAAACGGCTCGCAAACGGTGACGACGAACGCCGGTATCTGATCCAGTGGGCCGATTCGGTGATCGAGACGGTGAACCGGCTCACTGCTACCAAGGCGGCGATCCTCGACGCCTTCGGCACCGGCGCGCAGTGGCACCTGCGTGTGCTCGTCCCCGAACGCGACGTACTGTCGGCGACCTACGACGCGGCGACCGAAGCGGGCCTCACCATCGATGTCGCCAGAGTGCACGAGCTCGAGCTGACCGAACGAAGTCGATACGGCTTGACGGACGCCCAGTACGAGACGCTCGTCACGGCACTCGCCGCCGGCTACTACGAGATCCCGCGAAACGTCGACATGGAAGGGCTCGCCGCCGAACTCGATATCTCCCACCAGGCCCTCTCCGAGCGGCTCCGTCGAGCGCATCGACGGCTCGTCACCGAATCGCTCGACGTCGATCGGTCGCCAAGCGAGTGACGTGTTGAGGTGTTTCCAGACACGCCACGATGGTCCCACCACAGCCACCAGTTCGGCACAACACCTACACGGGCGGACGGCGGTGCTAGCCTATGGAAGACGAGATGCTCACAGACGGCCGGACGCTCGTCGAGTTGATCGAATCTGAGGGCTGGGAGGTAACCGATCTCGAACTCACCGCGTACGAGAGCCCCTGGGCGGACGAAGACGATCCCGAAGCGTCGGTGACGATCTCCGCCAGAAAGCCGTACGCCGAGGAAAACGTCGACGGCGAGAATGGCGCCTCGAGCGACGACGACAGTCCGTTCAAGATCGGGTGATGGGGCGGATGGTCGATCCGACCGTCAGCGGCCGACTCGACGTAATCGACCGACTCACCCCTTGATGTTACAGACGGGAAAGGTTCGTGCGACCTTGTCGCCGATGCCGAGCGCGTCGGAGACGCGGACGACCTCGTCGACGTCCTTGTAGACGCCCGGCGCTTCCTCGGCGACCGTGGCGCCGGACTGGGCCTTGACGTAGATCTGGTGGTCGGCCTCGAGTTCCTCCTGGACGTCGCCGCCCCAGTACTCGTCTTTGGCCTGCGTCCGACTCATGAGACGGCCAGCCCCGTGCGCCGTCGAGCCGAACGTGAGGTCCATCGACGCCTCGCCGCCACGGAGGACGTAACTGCCCGCCCCCATGCTCCCCGGGATGATGACGGGCTGACCGACGTCACGGTACGCTGCGGGCACCTCGGGATGGCCCGCCGGGAAGGCTCGCGTGGCTCCTTTCCGGTGTACGTAGAGTTCGCGTTCGGTCTCATCGGCTCGCGGATCGGCGCCGCTCGCGACGTCCGCGGAGTGCGCTGCCGCGCCGATCGTGTGCGTCTCCTTCTTCGCGATGTTGTGTGCGACGTCGTACAACAGCTCCATCTCCATATCCTGCCACGACCGGTCGAACACCCGCTCGAAGACTTCTCGGGAACGGTGCATGATCAGTTGCCGGTTGACCCACGCGAAGTTGATCGCCGCGTTCATCGCCGCGTAGTACTCCTCGGCGAGCTGTGAGCCGGCCGGCGCCGCCGCGAGTTCCTTGTCCGGGAGTTGATTGAGCAATCCCTGGTGGTGTTGCTCGATCTTCCGGAGGTAGTCGTTACACGTCTGGTGACCCAGTCCGCGCGAGCCGCAGTGGATGAGGACGACGATCTGGTCCTCTGTCAGCCCGAACGCCGCACCCACCTCGTCGTCGAAGACGTCGGTGACCCGCTGAACCTCGAGGAAGTGATTCCCCGACCCGAGCGAGCCGATCTGATTCTTCCCGCGATCCTTCGCCTTCTGGGACACTGCTGCGGGATCGGCCTCCTCGCGGACGCCCTCGTCTTCACAGTGGCGCAGATCGTCTTCGACGGCGTAGTCGTGCTCCAGTGCCCAGTCGACGCCGCGCGCGAGGATCTCGTCGATGGTGTCGATCCCCGCCTCGACGATCCCGCCACCGCCGAGACCGGACGGCACGTTCGCGAACAGGGAATCGACGAGCTCGCGTTCGTGCCCCTGGACGTCGTCGTAGGTGAGGTTCGTCGTCATCATTCGGACGCCACAGTTGATGTCGTAGCCGACCGCTCCGGGCGAGATACACCCGTTTTCAGCGTCCATCGCGCCCACACCACCTACCGGGAAGCCGTAGCCCTGGTGCCCGTCAGGCATGCAAATCGCGTAGTCGGTGATCCCCGGCAGGTGCGTCGTGTTCCGCAGTTGTTCTAGTGTCTTGTCGTCGCTGATCTCGTCGAGGAGCGACTCGCTCGCGAGCACACGCGCGGGAACCCGCATCTCACCGTCCTGTGGGATCTCCCAGACGTACTCGCGGACCTGCTCTAAGGTCACGCCGTTCGCGTCGTACGTAGTCATACCCGAACGTCCGGTTGCCCTCCTAAAAGGCGTTGGCACCTGGGTTCCGATTTCCGATACTGGCCACGGAAGCTATTGTCACTGGCACATCACACGTCGAAGACGACGTAAGCCTCCCAGCCAGCTGCCGTCTCTTCTATGCGCATATCGGCGTAGGTAACCGCCTTGACCTCTCTGGCATCGATCTCGTCGAGGGGGATTCCTCGAGCACGCCCCTCGAGTTCCCACCCACCAGCTCGCTCGGCAATCGAAACCTCGTGGTCGACCGGAAGGACGAGTTCGACATCACGCACGTAGATGAGTTCGTCGAGGTACTCGAAGAGCAGGGCCTCCAGCGACTCGGCCGAGACAGTGATATCGAGTTGCTCCCCCGAATCGACCAGTTCGTCACAACTCGCGGCCGCGAGCCCGTCGGCCGTCGCTTCGAAGACAGCCGACAGCGTCCGTCCGGTCGCCGCGACGGCGACGTCGGCCGTGTGGGGCCGAAGCTCGTAGGGCATAGCCGGTCCTTCAGGGCCCGCCACGGTATGTGCATCGATTCGCAACACCCGCTGCCGGCAGAATTATATTGACGACGATGGTATCCACTGACAGTGAGCGTCAACGTCGATAGCCGTGTCGTCCCCGCGGGCAGCGACGAGTACGTCGAAGACGCCTGGGAACTCAAAGAGCGGATCCGCGAGCGCGAGAACGTACTGAAACAACGCTGGGACTTTTTCTCCGACGCCTACCGTCGATCGACCGTCCACTGTATCGTCCACGAACACGACGGCGAGTCGCTCGTCGGGTTCGTGACGGTCCGACGCGACGGCTACATCCTCTTTCTCGGTGTCGATCCCGACTGTCAGGGGCGAGGAATCGGCAAGCGGCTCGTCTCGGCGGTCGCGACAGACCACCGGTCGGTGACGTGTCACGCCCGGACGACCAACGAAAACGCCCTGCAGTTTTACGAACACCTCGGCTTCGAGATCACCCGGCGCATCGAGAATTACTACGAAGACGGCGGCGACGCCTACTATCTCAAACTCTCGTCAGACGCGGGACTGACGGATCGACTCTCCGAGTTCGTCACGCGCTGAACGGAGAAGTGGGCAGTGGAAAAACGAGTCTGGATCGCCTGCCGAGCACGCCGAATCGCCGATACCCGACCGATGCACGCCAAGACTGCCCGAATCGAGGCGGGACTCGCCGTTCCGTCGGCGGCGTCGCCTCCAATACAGTTATACGCCACCGCGAGCGAGTGAGTGGCGAATGGAGGAGCGAACGCGAGCGTACCTTCGCGGCCGGTTCAGGGATTACTACCGGCGGGCCGAGATTACGCCGCCGCCCGCCCCCGAGTCCCGTGAGTGGGGGTACATCCCCTGGACGACCGGCCCCGACACGCGGATGATTCGACATCGATCCGTCCTCGACATCGGGGACATCGAGACCTTTCTGGAGCGCGAGCGCCCGCGACACGTCTACTACTCCGCCGGACTGTACGAGGACCCAGGTGCCAATTCCATGGACGAGAAGGGATGGCAGCGATCGGATCTCGTCTTCGACCTTGACGCCGACCACCTCCCAGGGGTCACCCTCGGCGAGGATTCCTACGCCGAGATGCTCGCCACGTGCAAGGATGCCCTCCGTCGCCTCCTCGACTTCCTCGAAGACGACTTCGGGTTCGAGAACATGGAGATCGTCTTCTCCGGCGGTCGCGGGTATCACGTCCACGTCAGAGACGAGCGGATCCGCCACCTCGAACGCGAACACCGTCGCGAAATCGTCGATTACGTCCGCGGTATCGGCCTCGAGTTCGACCACCTCATCGAGACGGAGACCGTCGCGGGAATGGGGCGGGAAACGCCGACCGAGCGTCGCATCCTGCGAACCAGCGGCGGCTGGGGAGAACGACTGCACGATCGCTTCGTTTCCTTCCTCGACGACCTGCTGGCGATGGACGAGGAAGCTGCTCTCGAACGACTCCAGTCGTTCGACGGGATCGGGGAAGGAAAGGCGACGGCCGCGTTGAACGCGGCGACGAACAACCGGGCGGCGATCGAGGCCGGGAACGTCACGGTCCACACCGCGATCGCCCAGCTCGCCCAGCGCTTCGCCGAGCGAACGGTCGAGGCGGAGAACGCACCCATCGACGAGCCGGTGACGACGGACACCAACCGGCTCATCAGGCTCCCCGGGAGCCTCCACGGCGGCAGCTCACTCGCGGTGCGGCGGATCGATCGCGCGGACCTCACCGACTTCGACCCGCTCGTCGACGCCGTCCCCGAGACGTTCACCGGCCACGAGATCCGGGTGACGGTCGACCGCGGCGGCCCCGTCGAACTCGGTGGCGACACCTTTACAGTCACGGAAGGTGAGCAGTCAGTACCAGAGCACGTTGCCATGTTCCTCATGGCGCGTGGCCGCGCAGAGAAGGAAAAAGAGACCGGCGCCTGATCGGCCGCCGACCACACCCACCGCAGTATGAATCTGGAGGAACTACGCTCAGTCCGGAACACGGAACGCCAGAAAGACAGCCTTCAGGAGCTGCGGCCATCGTTCTACCAGGAAGTCGGCGAGTACATCGAGGCGTTAGAACACGAACGGGATCAGGTCGCCGCCGAACACGAGAATCCGTTCGCCGCACCGGAAGTGACTCGACTCACGGACGAGATCGAGACGTCGAAAGACGTCGCCGAAGCCATCTACGAACGCCGAATGGGGAAACTCGTCAAACAGGCGAGTCTCGCCGCCGCCGGGATGACGGCCGACTCGGACGGGCTCACCAGCGAGGAAGCGACGCTGTTCGACGACCTCGTCGACCGGATCGAGACGAACAAAGAGGAGATACTCTCCGTTCTCGAGGGAGCCGAGACGACCGTCGCGGACAACCCCGCCATCGATGCCGGCGAGCGCGACACCGCGTCACAGGCGGAGCCGACGAAGTCGGATCCGGATTCGGCGAATCCGCCGGTGCCGCCGGCCGACGAACCGCCCGCCGATTCCGGTCCGAATGATGGGGCGGCGGACGACGCGTTCGACGCCGCCGAGGCGATGGGGGCGGCCTCGCCGAGTACCGAATCGACGCCAGCCGAGCCCAGTGATCGATCGACAGACGAGGCGTCGGACGACTCGGACGCCGATGCGTCCGCGCCATCCCCTCCTGCAACAGACAAAGACTCGGCCGTCGACAGAGTGACGGTCCAGATCACGGCTGACGTCGGCTCCATCCTCGGCGTCGACGACCGCGAGTACACCCTCGCGAGCGACGACGTCGTAACCCTCCCCGAGGCCAACGCGGACCCGCTGATCGAGCGCGACGCGGCGAAACCGCTCGAGTGATCGGGTGGACCGCCGTCAGAAGAGTTTGACTGGTTTTCCACTGAGTGGCGACCGAGGACTGGACCGCCGGGACCGACACCACTACGTCGGGGCCGGCCAAACGCGCATCCATGCTCGACGTTGGCACCGACGCACCCACGTTCGAACTCGAGAATCAACACGGCGAGACGGTCTCGCTCGACTCGTTCGCCGGACAGCCGGTCGTCGTCTACTTCTACCCGCGCGCGAACACCGAGGGCTGTACGGTCGAAGCCTGCGAATTCCGCGACGCCCGACCGCAACTCGAGGATCACGACGCAGTTGTCCTCGGGATCAGTGACGATCCGGTCTCCGACCTGGCCGAGTTCGCCGACGACTACGACCTGGACTTCCACCTCCTCTCGGACGAGGATGGCAGCGTTTCCGCGGCCTACGATTCCTACGGTGAGAAGAACATGTTCGGGAACACGTTCGACGGCGTCTTCCGAAATACCTACGTCCTGGACGGCGACGGCACGATCGTCGCCGCCTACGAGGGCGTCGATCCCGAGGGCCACGCGGACGAAGTTCTCGCGGAGTTGTAACCCGTCGACCTCAAGCCGAGCGGTTCGCTCGCAGTCGGAGACAAAAAGTCGGCAACGGCAGGATGCGGTCAGAAACTGCCCCACGGACAGTGCGCGTGTTCCGACGGGGGAGCCCGCGAGATGCGGGTTTTCGGTGGGGATTGTATCGGATTCCACGCGACCCGTGAGTGCGAGAACCCGATAAAGGTCCTACTGGAAGGTCCGACCGAGCTGGTCTCCTTCTGCCGCAGCTGGTTCGGCCGAGTCGAACTGCTCTTCGATCTCCTCGTAGCGCTCTCTGGTCTCGGTCGTCACGCTCGGCGAGACCTCCGCGAGTGCGTGCTCGAAGTGCTCCTTCGAGATACGGACGTTTCCGAGCGTGTCGTCCATCTCGTCGGGGTCGACCGAGTTGATGAACTCGCGAGTCGCCGCCATCGACGCCTCTCGCGTGACGGCCTCGATGTCGGCACCGACGTAGCCCTCGGTCTCGGCCGCGAGCCAGTCGAGATCGATCGCGTCGGCGAGCGGTTTGTGTTCCGTGTGGACCGCGAAGATCTTCCGGCGGGCCGCCTCGTCCGGAACGGGGACGTGGATGTGGCGGTCGAGTCGCCCGGGGCGGAGTAACGCCGAGTCGATCAGGTCCGGCCGATTGGTCGTCGCGATGACGACGACGTCCTCAAGCTCTTCGAGGCCATCGAGTTCGGTCAGCAACTGGCTAACCATCCGCTCGGAGACGCCCGAGTCACCGGAGTTACGCCCGCGTTCGCCCGCGATCGAGTCGATCTCGTCGAAGAAGATCACGGTCGGGGCGTTCGAGCGAGCCTTCTCGAAGACCTCGCGGATGCCCTTCTCGGACTCGCCGACGAACTTGTTCAAGAGTTCGGGGCCCTTGACCGAGATGAAGTTCGATTGGGATTCGTTGGCGACGGCCTTCGCGAGCAGGGTCTTTCCGGTCCCCGGTGGCCCGTACATGAGGACGCCCTTCGGCGCCTGCATGTCCATCTCGGCGAACACCTCGGGGTAGTCGAGCGGCCACTGGATCGTCTCGCGAAGCCGCTCTTCGGTCGCTTCGAGGCCACCGACGTCGTCCCAGGTGACGTCCGGCACCTCGACGAAAACCTCGCGGAGGGCGGAGGGCTGGATGCCCTTGAGCGCCTCCTTGAAATCGACTTCCTTCACCTGGAGCGTTTCGAGGACCTCGGCGTCGATCTCCTCTTCCTCCAGATCGAGTTCGGGCCGGATGCGTCGCAGGGCGTTCATCGCCGCCTCGCGGGCGAGCGTCGCCAGGTCGGCACCGACGAAGCCGTGCGTGTTCTCGGCGTACTGGTCGAGGTCGATCGAATCGACCAGCGGCATGCCGCGCGTGTGGACCTGCAAGATCTCGGTGCGGCCTTCCTTGTCCGGGACGCCGATCTCGATCTCGCGGTCGAAGCGACCCCCGCGACGAAGCGCGGGGTCGATGGCGTCGACGCGGTTGGTCGCGGCGATGACGGTGACCCGGCCGCGCTCTTCGAGCCCGTCCATCAGCGAGAGGAGCTGGGCGACGACGCGGCGTTCGACGTCCCCGCTCGTCTCTTCGCGCTTCGAGGCGATCGAGTCGATCTCGTCGATGAAGACGATCGCCGGCGCATTCTCCTCGGCTTCCTCGAACACCTCGCGCAGTTGCTCTTCGGACTCGCCGTAGTACTTGGACATGATCTCCGGCCCGGAGATCGTCTCGAAGTGGGCGTCGATCTCGTTGGCGACGGCCTTCGCCATCAGCGTCTTCCCCGTGCCCGGCGGGCCGTGTAAGAGGACGCCTTTCGGCGGCTCGATGCCGAGTTGCTGGAACAGTTCGGGGTGGCGCATCGGCAGTTCGATCATCTCACGAACCTGATCCAGTTCGCCCTCGAGTCCGCCGATGTCCTCGTAGGTCACGTCGGGGACGCCCTCAGTGGCACCACCGCGGCTCGAGATCTGCTCGGCCGGCTTCTCGGAGATCTGGATCGACGTCGAGTCGGTGATCACGACCGTCCCGGACGGCGCCGTCTCGGCGATCTTCAGTGGGACCGACTGGCCGGAGCCGGCCATGGGGCCGAACGAGAACGAAAACGGGACGGTCTGGCCCTCGGTGACCGCCTGGCCGCTCAGCTTGTCGCGGACGAGCGGGCCGATGTCGCCGCGGATCCGGAGATTCTGCGGCAGGGCGACGGTAACCGACGTTGCCGGGTTGACGTCGGCCGCCTCGACGGCGATGCTGTCGTCGATCCCGACACCCGCTTCCTGGCGAAGCCGGCCGTCGATACGGATGATCCCCCTCCCTTCGTCTTCGGGGTAGCCGGGCCAGACGCGGGCGACGGATCGCCCCTCGCCGTTACCCTGGATGAGGATGTAGTCGCCGTTCTCCAGGCCAATCTCGCGCATCGACGCGCGATCGATCGCAGCGAGTCCACGACCGGCGTCCTTCTGCTTTAACGGTTTGACGGTAAGTTTCATCGGGTACCCTCCAGTTCGATGCTGAGCACGCCGTTTTTCATAAACGTGTCCGCTACCGTCCCCTCCCGGGGAAGATCGATTTCGTGTTGGCGGCCGTCGAGAACCACGATAGCCGTGCCATCGACGACGTCGACGGCGGGTTCGGCCGACGCGTCGGCGAGGTCCGCGACCACGACCGACGAGTCGTCGTACTCGTACGTCCGCACCATGGCCGACTGCGCGCCGGCGGTGTCTGCGATAGTCATGTGTTACTAACCCCAAGTAAGCATCGCTGATATATAAATCTTCCCCCAACACCCCCACCACATCCCCCGAAATCGAAATAGAACGCTGTTCGCGGTTCACAATCCAACAGGCACCGGCACTTATAGGTCCGGTCGTGGAAGGATGGGTATGGAAACGGTCACTCACCACGACCGGGTGACGGCCTACCGTCACGTCGATCGACGGGATGAGCCCGACCGATCCGACGCAGCCGGGTGCTGTTTCGTCCACGGAAGTGGCGCGACGGGTCGCGTCTGGAACGGTCAGCTCCCCCTCGCGAGGGACCGCCCCATCACCACGCTGGACCTGAGCGGCCACGGCGACTCCGAGGATATCGAGGCGCGGGCCGGCTACCAGACGCTTACGGCCTACGCAGACGACGTCCTCGCCGTCCTCGAATCGACCGGCGATCGCGTCCTGATCGGTAACTCCCTGGGCGGAGCAGTTGCCCAGCACCTGCTGATAGAGCGGGACGTGGACGTCGATGCAGCCGTCCTGACCGGTACCGGAGCGCGACTGGGAGTGCTCGAAGACCTGCTCGACTGGCTCGACAACGACTTCGAGCGGGCGAACGAGTTCCTCCACGAACCGGGCCGACTCTTCCTCGACCCCGATCCGGACGTCCGGGAGCGCTCGAGTGAAACCATGGCCGAAACCGGCTCCACCGTCACCTATCGGGACTTCCTCACTTCCCACCGGTTCGACGTGCGCGATCGGCTCGGCGAAATCTCCGTCCCCACACTGGTCGTATACGGGAGCGGAGACCAGTTGACGCCACCCTGGTTCCACGAGTACCTCGCCGACGAGATTCCGGAGACGACCCTGGTCGAGATCGACGACGCGGCACACCTGGCGATGGTCGAGCAGCCAGCTGCGTTCAACGAAGCGCTCACATCTTTTCTCACGGACGAAATCGACGGATAGGGAGCGCGAATAGAATAGGCCTCCAGGAGCAGAAATCGGACTGGACGACCGGCGTGTCAGTACAGTTCGTCGAGGTCGGCTTGTTCGTGACTGTGTTCCTCGGCCGGGAACGACTCGGATTCGACCGCCTCGACGAAGTCGGACACTGCCGACTCCATCTCCCCTTTGACGTCGCCGAACTGTTTCGCGAACGACGGAGACCACTCGCTCATACCGACCGCGTCGTGGAAGACGAGCACTTGGCCGTCACAGTCCGGGCCGGCACCGATCCCGATCGTCGGGATATCGATGGCGTCGGTCACCTCGGCCGCGACGTTCGAGGGGACGTGTTCCAGAACGAGTGAGAACGCGCCAGCGTCCTCGTGTTCCCGCGCGAGTTGGAGAATGCGCTCTGCGCTCTCTTGATCCGTTCCCTGGCGCGGATAGCCGCCGTACTGGTTGACGTGCTGGGGCGTCAACCCGAGGTGGGCCATCACCGGGATCCCGAGTTCCACGAGCCGCCGGGTGAGGTCGACCGTATGTGGGCCACACTCCAGCTTGACCGCGTCCGCACCCTCTTCCTGGAGCATCCGACCGGCGTTCTCGATCGCCGTCGCCTCGTCCGCGCCGTAGGAGAGGAAGGGCATGTCAGCGACGACCATCGCCTCCTCGGTCGCCCGGGTCACGGCCCCGACGTGATGGGCCATGGCGTCGACGTCGACGGGAACGGTCGTCTCGTAGCCCAGCGCCGCGTTGGCGACGCTGTCGCCGACGAGGATCACGTCGACGTCGGCCTCGTCGACGATCGCCGCCGTCGGAGCGTCGTAGGCCGTCAACATGGTAATCGGCTCGGTCCCCGCTTTCGCTCGCAGGTCGCGGACGGACGTCATAGCTGAGCCTTCGACTCGACCGGGTAAATTCCACCGGTTGGAGGCCATCGTGCCGGTTTCTGTCCGTCCTTCTGGTGCCCCCACGACGGTGTGACGTCGACTTTAAGGTCTCCCCCACGAGAGAGCCGATCGTGCCAGAACCCGTCGAAACGAGTTCACCCGACGGCCTCGATTACGGCTGGGTGATGCAGATGACGTTCGTCCTGACGATCGTCGTCGGTGCCCCGATCGTCGCGATCCTCTCGCTCCCTGCCGACCTGCCGACGTGGGGCGACCGCGTCGAGTTCGCTATCCGCGTCGGTGCCATCGTCTGGCTCGTCACGTCGCTCCTCGTCTTCGCGTACGCGAAACGGACCACCGAGACGTCCGGTCCGTGAGGCGATCTCCGGAGCTAC
>NZ_AOIQ01000023.1 GCF_000337515.1 Halovivax asiaticus JCM 14624 | reverse complement strand
CGCCATCAGAGATGTGTATAAGAGACAGGATCTTGGCGTCGCGGTAGAGGCGTTCGACCTCGCCCTCGGTGACGTAGCCGTAGCCGCCGTGGAGCTGGACGGCGTCGTTCGTCACGTCCATCGCCGCCTCGCTGGCGGTATACTTCGCCATACTGGCTGCCATCGGAGCGTCAGCGGTGCCCGCTGCGCGCTGGCGAGCGGCGTGGCGAGTGAGCTGGCGCGCGGCCTCCGTACTGGTCGCCATCTCGGCGAGCGTGTGCCGGACCGACTGGATGTCGGCGATCGGGCCGTCGAACTGTTCGCGCTCCTGGCTGTAGGAGACCGCCTCTTCTACGGCGTGGTCGGCCAGTCCGACCGCCTGCGAGGCGATCGCGACGCGACCGCCGGTGAGGATCTCGAACGCGGCCGAGAGGCCCTTTCCCTCCTCTGTAAGTCGATTTTCGGCCGGGATCCGCACGTCGTCGAAGGTGAGCGACGTGGTATCGCTCGCCCGAAGGCCGAGTTTGTCCTCCTTCTCGCCGACCGTGAGCCCGTCGACGTCCTTCGGGACGAGGAACTGGGTGACGGTGTTGGGGTCCTCGCGATCCGTCTTGGCGAAGAGGATGATGACGCCGGAACGGACGCCGTTCGTGATCCACTGTTTCTCGCCGTTGATCACGTACTCGTCTCCGTCACGGCGCGCCTCGGTCGACATGTCGGCGGGGTTCGACCCCGCGTGCGGTTCGGAGAGCGCGAACGCCCCGACCGGTCGCCCGTCGGCCATCTCCGGGAGCCAGCGCTCTTGCTGGGCGTCGGACCCGAACGTCCGAAGACACGACGTGGCGAGACCGTGGACGGATAGCGCCGTCGCGACGGCGAGCGAGCCGTATGCGACCGACTCGTAGACCACGCTCGCGGTCACCGGGTCCGCGTCGTAGCCGCCGTACTCGGCGGGGACCGTGAGGCCTGTCAAGTCGAGCTCCGCGAGGCCGTCCCAGATCTCCTCCGGGAACGTCTGGGTTTCGTCCGCCTCTCGCGCGATCGGCCGGATCTCTTCGCGCGCGAACTCGCGAACCACGTCCCGAATTGCGCGCTGTTCGTCCGTGAGCGTCATACCGACCCGTTCGGAGAGCCAGATGAAAAGAACCCCGAATCCCATCCGCCCGGCGATCGGAAACCGGTCACTCACTCACTCACTCACTCACGTACTCAATTACTCAGGCACCTGTGCGAACTCGTTCATCGCCGCGATCGTCTGGAGGACGTCCGCACTTTTCCCCCGGTCGAAAACCAGTTCCTCGGTCGACAGGACGTGATCGAGAACTGCCTTCGAGGCGTGGTTCGGGGCCGCGGCGATACCAGCACTGTTCTCGGCTACCCACTCCATCACCCGCAGATCGCTCTTCGAGTCGCCCATCACCAGCGCGAACGGGTCCGCCACGCCGAGGACGTCGAGCGCTCGCTGGACGCCCACCACCTTGTTGAGTTCGAGGCTCCCGATCTCGGCGGCGTCGGCCTCGTAGTACGCGACGTCGATGCGCTCCAGCACGTCCACATGGGCGTCAGAGAGCTCACCCGCATCGGTCCCCGGATAGGTTCCGGCCCGTTCGAGCACGCGTCGGATCTCGGGGTCCGCATCGGCGTAGAACGCCCGCGTTTGTTGTCGGAGATCGGGAGCGCCGCGCTCGTCCACGACGTCCGACCCAGTCGCCGACAGTTGCCGGTAAACGGCGTCGGCGAGCAGGTCGAGCAGGTAGCCGAGCGCCTCGTCGATCAATTCGCGAGCGTCGGACGAACCGATCTCGTAGTTCGGCTTCAGTGTCACGTTGAACTCGTTCCCCTGCAGGTGGCACCCGCGACGCAGGTCCGCCGGCGCGTCGGTCAGGACCCGCCCCCGGACGTCCTCGAAGATCGCTCGGATGGGTTCGTCGAGGGCCTCGTACAGCAACTGCTTCGTCTCGGCACCGTGGCCGGGCGCGAACACGCCGGTTCCCGACTCGTAGACGATCGCGAGATCACCCGAGTGGACGAGTTCGCTGCCGAGACCCTGAATCGCGAACCCCTTGACGTTCTCCAGCGTCTGTCCGGTACAGATCACGATGGGGACACCCGCCTCGTGAAACCGGGTGAGGGCGTGGAGGGTCTCTCGCGGGATCTCGTTGTCCGTCCCGCCGGCCGAGCGCAACGTCTCGTCGACGTCCAGTACGAGGACGTTGACTGGCCGTCCGTGTGAGGTGGACAGGTCGAGTGCGGTGAACGCCTGATCGCGCGTGGCCGTGGCAGCAACGCCGGCGAGCGTCTCACCCTCGTCGAAGGCCGAACGGATCCGTTCTTTCCGTCGATCGAGTTCGGCGTTCGCTCGGTCCCAGTACTCGAGGACGACGCGGGAATCCATCGGAGGCAGCAGATCGACGAACGTCTGGTACGCCCGTACCGAGTCCGTATCGTAGGATTCGTACAGTTCGTAGAGGGTATCGTGCGTGACCATACCCCATCGCCACCGAACGGCGGGAAAACGGTTTCCGTCGGGTGCGCTGGGACTGGGAGTCGAGACACCTCATGCGGACTCGGCAGCGGCCTCTCGCAGGTCGCCCGCCCGCGTTCGCGCCCTGGCGACGATCTCGGGACGGGCCTCGAACGAGACGTGGACGTCCGCGTCGCCGTAGGTGACGTCCTCGACGTGGGCGTTGTCGTGGATCCAGGAGACGACGCTCATTGTGTCGTCGGTCATGGGAAGGACGAGCCGTTCGTGCTCCCAGTCGGGAAGCTCCTCGTCGATCCGATCGAGGAGGGGGTCGACGCCCTCGCCCTCGCGGGCGCTCACCGCGACCGGGTTCGGTGCGAGTCCGGAGAGGGCGCGTCGCTTCTCGTCGAGTTCCTCGTCGCTCACCCGGTCGATCTTGTTGAAGACCGTCACGATCGGCGCCTCGTTACGCTCGTAGAGCGTATCGTGACTGGTCACGAGCTTCTCGTGAATCTCGTCGATCGGTTCGCTGACGTCGACGACGAGCAACACCAGGTCGGCCCGATAGACCGAGTCCAGCGTCGACTTGAACGACTCGACGAGCCAGTGAGGCAGGTCCGAGATGAACCCGACGGTGTCGGTGACCAGCACGTCACGGGGCTCGATGTCGGCTCGGCGGGTCGTCGTCCCGAGCGTCGTGAACAGCCGATCCTCGGATTCGGCGGTCGCGTCGAGGTCGGGATGGAGACCGGCGTTCTCGTCGACGTCCAGATCGCTCGCGAGGCGACGAAGTAACGTCGACTTGCCGGCGTTCGTGTAGCCCGCCAGCGCGACGAGATCGAAGCCCGAATCCCGGCGTCGTGCCCGGCGCTGCTCTTCGGTCTGCTCGATCCGATCGAGTTCGTCACGGATCCGACTGATCTGGGCTTTGATGTCCTCTTCGCGACTCTCGTCGTACTCGCCGAGACCCATGAACCCGGGATGTTCGTCCCGACGGGCGAGACTCGCCTTCGCCTCCGCACGCGGCAACTCGTAGCGCAACTCCGCGAGTTCGACCTGCAGTTGGGCCTTTCGCGTCTGCGCACGCTGGCCGAAGATCTCGAGGATGAGTGTGAACCGATCGATCACCTCGGCGCCCTCCGGCAAGCGCTGGCCGAGGTTGTACGTCTGATAGGGACCGAGCCGATTGTCGAAGATGACCGTCGTGGCGTCGGTCTCGGCGACCAGCGTCGCGAGTTCGTCGGCTTTCCCCTCGCCAAGCTGTAACGCGGCGTCTGCCGTGCGCGTCTGCGTACACTCCCCGACGACGGTGTAGCCCGCGGCCTCGGCGAGGTCGGTGATCTCACCGGTGTCCGGAACGCCCGAATCGACACGCTTTGCGATCACCGCTCTCATCCGCGACGACCCTCCAGAGCGTTCGTATTCAACGCACTGACCGCAGACCGAACAGTGCGCACGGTCGGTGATCGATCAGCGTCAGCAATGGCTGTTCGACAGGCGCCGGCTCGCGATGGCCGTCCCGACAGGTCGAACTCAGCGATGGCAGGCCGTCACCCCGATTCGTGTTGGCCGCGTCATACTGGAATTGATGTCACCGACCGCCTTGAATCCCGCGGCGGCTACCGCGTGTTCAGGTCGTCTTTGTCCTTGACGACCCGCGTCTCGGCTTCGCCACTCGTGTGTTCGTTCACCAGGTCGTAGAAGTCGTTCTGGAGGCCTGCGGGGAAGGTAAGGACACCCACCCACGAGCCGTCCGCCTGCCACTCCTCGCGCTCTAGGTCACCGAACTGACGGACCTTCGCCTGGGCGCTTCCGGCGTACTCCGCCGGGAGTGACACCGCGAGCGTCACCTCTTCGAATCGGATCGGAATGACCGGCCGCAACTCGTCTAAGGCCTCGTCGACCTGCCCCTCGACGGGTTCCATCGGATCGACCTGGAACCCCGCCTCCTCGAGGGCGCTCTCGATGCGCTCCGGGGGGTGGGGCGCGTTGTCCATCTGTGGATTGACCGCGTTGCGCGTGATGCGCGTGATCAGGTTCTTTCGCTTCTGTTCTTGCATCTCGCGGCGCTGTTCGGCCGTGATCTGAATCTCCCCGCGTTCGATCACCTCGGGGATGATCTCGAGCGGGTCCGTCGTCTCGAAGACCTCTTCGAGTGCCGACTCAGCAGGCCGGTCGCCCCGCGAGGCGTTCTCGAAGACGTCCTCCGCGGCGATCACGTCCTCCAGTTCGCCGTCGAACTCGCCGCGTTTGATGGCGAGTGCCGCGTCCGGGTCGACCAGGACCTCGAAGCGCTCCCCGTGTGTCTCGAGTTGCGCCGTCACCGCCTCGTCGAGTGATATCATACCGATGGCTTTCCCGGGAGGTTACAAGAGTGTTTCCCGACGACACAACTGGAGACAGCAACTGACTCTCGACAGCCAACGGTATCATTGAACCGCGCTCGACGATGCTATTCGGGACGACTACCCGGCGAAAATCGACCGAACGCGCGAGTCGCTACTCGTCGTCGTCTTCGGCGTCAGGATCGGCGAGGAGATCCGTCTCCTCGAGTTTGTCCGCGATACGATCCTGGTCGAAGACGTCGAACGTTTCGGTCTCGACGTCGACCGTCGCGAGGCCGACTTCCGATGGAAGCAAGGAGCCGTCGTTGACCGACGCCAGTGCGTCGAGTGCGAGTCCGATGCCGTCGTCGAGTTCGGCCTCGTCGTCGTAATGTTCCTCCAGGTAGTCCTGGAGTTCGCCACGGTCAGCACCGACCGCGAGTGCCTTCCACTCGTAGGGCGTGCCGGACGGGTCCGTCTCGAAGAGTCGCGGCTCGCCGTTTTCGATCCCGCCGACGATCAACGCGACGCCGAACGGTCGGGCGCCACCGACCTGCGTGTACTGCTGGATGTGGTCGGTGATCTCCTTCGTCAGCCCCTCGACACCGATCGGTTCGCCGTAGCGCAACTGGTTGACCTGGGCCTGGCGGCGGGCGAAGTCGATCAGTTGGCGGGCGTCGGCCACGTGGCCGGCGCTCGCGATGCCGACGTGGTCGTCGGCCTTGTGGATCTTCTCGACGGAGGAGTCCTCGAGAAGCGGCGACGGAATACGCTTGTCGACGGCGAGAACGACGCCGTCGCTCGTTCTGATGCCGATACTCGCCGTTCCGCGCTTGACGGCCTCACGGGCGTACTCGACCTGATACAGTCGACCATCAGGTGAGAAGATCGTGATGCCACGGTCGTAGGCCTGCTGTTGGGCTTGTCCCTGCATAGTATCACGCTAGATCGAGGTCTGTCGTGTCGTCGGCGAGCTGGGCGCCCGCTGTAGAGGCAACGACGGCACTGACGCACAGTCGGTTCCGGACACGACGTTTCTCTCGGTAAACCGTTGCCCATCGCGTCCTAAATAGTTTTCTTACCAGGGTGACGTCGCCGCGGACGACACCGTCCCACCGGCGAGTGATCGACATCGATCCCGTCGTCACCCGTCGGAAAACAGGACCGTTCTCGGCTCGGGCCGGTCATGCCAGTTCGAGGAACGAATTCCGGGCGGCCCGAATCGTCCCGCTGACGCCCCTGACGTGGACGCCGACGGGAACGTCGTCGATACAGTCGATGCAGGCCAGTGCCGCTCTGGCCGGGTCCGTCTCGCCACGCCTGACACGAACCAGCGCTTCGCCGAACTCGCCTTCGGCCCCGGCCTCGTCGGTCGAACCAGTGGTTCCCCCACCGGAGCCGTCGAACTCGAACGCGACGACCGTGAGATCGGCGGCGGCACTCCCCGGATCGCCGAGTAAATTTTGTGCGGCGTACCAGCACTCGCGTTGGAAACTCCGCCGCGGTACCGATTCACCGGGTGGCGTTTCCAGGCCGACGGACAGGTAGCGCCAACGTGGCCGGAGATGTTTGGGGAGGTGCTTCATGCGGCCGTCTCGTCGGACTCTGGGCGTTCGGCGACGAGGACGCCGACCTGGTCGTGAACCCGTTCGGCGGCCGTCACCACGAACCCGACGTCGGTCAGCACGTCGACGAGGTGGCCGACGGTCGCCGGATCGTCGACATCGGGCGCGTAGAACGGTTCGTCCGGGTTCGGCTCGCCGAAGAACATCACGTCTCCGAGAACGAACCGATCGGGGTCGTACGCCGTGATCCGTTCGATCGCCTCGCGCTTTTCGGCGTCGTTCAGGTGGTGCATCGCGAAGTTCGAGACGACGATCGACGCCGGCCCCTCGTACGCCGGGTCGCGAAAGGTGCCGTGATCGAACGAAACGTTCTCGATCCCAGCGTCGGCGGCCTTCGATCGGGCTTCGTCCATCATCCCCTCGCTAACGTCTCGTCCGACGACACGTTTCGCCTCCCCCGCTAGTGCCAGTGCGATCGCTCCCGTTCCGGTACCGAGGTCGAGAACGACGTCGTCCGACGAGGGGGCAGCGTGTTCGACGACGAGGTCGGCACAGGCGCGGTACTCGGGCGTCTTCGAGTCGTCGTACTCGCCGGCTACCTCGTCGAATCTGGCAGCGTGTTCCTCAACGGTCCGTTTCATATCGACCTCGTTCGACCCCCGGCTCAATGAAAGACTCGGACCGGACGTGACGATTTCGCGACGCGAGTCGGCCCCACTCGGCAAGCCCCTCACTGACCCACTCACCGGGAAGACCGAGTTGTTCTCCGACGGCACACAGATCCCGTGGCGCTCGAAGCTCCAGGTGTGAAGACGCCCCGGCACTCACCACGTAGGGAGCGTCGTAGTACTCGACGAGTTCGTAGAGCTTTCGAAGCGACTGGATCGCCCTGACACGCCGTCCACCGGTTCGTCGAAGGATACCTCCGAGGTTGCACTCGAGTCGGACACCGTTCGTCGCCGCCGCCTTCGCCATCACGTGATTGACGTCGCCATCCCGACCCATCGGTCGGGTAAGCACGTCGATTTTTTCGGTTTCGACGGCGAACCGGTTCATCTCAGGCGACCCACCCTCCAAGAGCACGAGCGTGTGATCCGATCGGGCGTTACCGACGGCCCCGCTGGCCACCTGCGGGTCAGCCGTCCGGATCGTCGTGGCGTCGACGGCGTCGATCGGTCGGTCGTCGAGACTGGACTCGGGCAGCGACTCGGCGTTCCGGACGACGACCCCGTCGTACCCGAACGTCGCCGCACGATCGACGACGAGATCGAACGATGCACCGTCGGAGTCGATCGTGACGGCTTCGTACATGGTCTGATCGAGGTGGGGCGGTAACTTGGGAATTGCGTTCGCCCCGGCGTCACCAATCACGTACCGGTGGCTCGACGTTCACGTCATCTGATCCGAAGAAAACGATCGATTCGCGGCGATCGTGTGATCGCGGCTGCGCACGCGAGTGGGGACACTCGCGGACGGGCACTGGAATACCCGATTCGTGGGGTGCCTGCGTTCGGTTTTACGTGAGCATGCTCTGGGCGACCGTCGCCAGTTGCCCGTTGTCGGCTTCGGCGAGACGATCGTCGCCGATCTTGAGACGCAGGCGTGGGCGACCGACGTCGATCGGAACCTTCTCCGTGTCGATGAGGCCCATGTCCTCGAGTTTCGTCTTCGTGCGACTGAACGTCGCCTTCGAAGCGATGCCGACGTCCTCGCCCCACTTGCTGATGTCGTAGAGCAGCGCTTCGTTTCGCGCCGCGACGAGCAGCGAGATCGTCACTTCGTCGAGTCCGTCGCCGTCGCCGCGGGCCGTCTCGAGCGAGTCGAGGATCGAACTGAAGTCTTCCTCGGCCTCGGGACTGATCTCGTCCGAAAGCGTCTCTCGGACGCGCGTGATCGGCGGCGTCCGGAGATTGAAGTCTTCGGCGTCGTCCCAGCGGTCGGCGTAGGTATCGGTCGTCGCCGCGACGAACTCGTCGTCGTTCGAGACGAGCCCACCGACGCGGTCGGCGGCGTGGACGATCGCGATGACGGCGTCTTCTGTCACGAGAAGCGAATTTTCAGGTGCCTCCTCGAGCGTTCGGAGCGCGAGGGCGTCCTCGTCGATGAGGTCTGCCGCGTTACTCGCGACGATGAAGTCGTCCATCACGTCTTTCAGCGTGCGCTCGTCGGCGAGCATGTGGACCATCGGGAGTTCACCGTCGTACTCGGTAGCGACCGAGACGAAGTCCTCGATCGCATCCCACGACGGGTTGACCATGTAGACGTCACCACTAGTTTCTGACAGGACCGTTTCGACGATATCGTCAATCTGGCGATTCAGTAAATTCGAATCCATGCCTATTGAGAAGTAAGCGGCCCGTGAGTACTTAATTTTGATGGCCCCTCTCAGGCGGTAAGTTTCACTCGAGCCCCAATGTAACGGCCACGACCGTTGAATTCTATGATAGCATCTGGAATCAGAGGTAGAAATTAGATGGTAGACCGACTGCATCGACCAACGACCCGCGTTCTCGACACCGATCAAAAACTCGTACTATAACGACACAGACACTTTCAGGTATCTTTAAATAACTAACGGCCAAACAGCCGAATCCCTATGGGTGGCACTCACAGTCCTTGCCACGAACGGCGAATTGCGTCCCCGACGACCGCGTTCACCGCTGAACGCGGAGACCGACTCCGGCCACTACCCCGGCTGTCCCGGTGGCTGACGGACGGCATCCTCGATTCACTGTTAGCCGTTTCAACGAAACGCGTCAGTTCTTACGGCGGCCCGTAACGCCCTCCGCAACCTGAAGGCCGGGTAGCCGCCTCCCTCCAGACCCTCCGGACTCACAACAGTCGTCGACTTACGCGGACCGGTCGTCGGTCGAGAGCCGTCGAGCCAGTCGCTGTGACCAGTATAAGTCTCCGTCGTAAATCACGGGCGCGGCCGATTCCGCGAGAAACGTCGCGACCGTCGACCGATCGAGGATGAAATCGGTCTGATTCCCACAGAGCGACGCGTACTCGTTGTCGTCGATGTGCGGAACGTAGTACGAGCCGGTCACGTGCGTCGCGTAGCACTCGAGGGTGACGTGGTACTGGCCATCGGCGAGCGATTCGAGCGTGATCGTCGTCGGCGTCCGATGCTCTCCCTGCGTGAGGGTGTGCGTGCCGTCGCCGACGACCGCGTAATCTTTTCCCATCATGATCCGCCGTCGTGCGAGGGCGAGCGCTCGTTCGATACTGAAGCCGTTGACGAGCAGTTTGGCGAACATCGAGCCAACCTTCACGGCGTGTTCGTTCAGCACCTGCCTGAACGTGACCGCTCCGGCAACGCTGCCACGTTCGATGAGGGTTCGCCCCTCGTAATACGACCCACAGGCGTTTAGGAAGAACGTCTCGACCGAACACCGGTCCAGGCTCGCCGCCGAAAAGTATCCGTCCGAACAACGGAGTCCATCGTCTTCACAATGGCCGATATAGTGGACGAAGTCCGTCGACGATTCGAAAATATCTGTCAGCGTCGACACCGTACAACCCTCCCGGACGGAGACATCGATCGCGAGATCTTCGGATCGATCGCGGTAGATATCGGCGACGTCGGCGTGTTCTCCCTCCATAGAGGGATCGTTCAGGACGACGCAAATACTCGTTCGTTCCGCCGGTTCGTCGAGGTACTCGAGACGATTGTAGTACGCTTCCGGTGCCGATTTGAAGACGTCGATCGGAACGCCGTCGGCGAGCCAACCGTGGACGCTTCCCGTCCGTAACTCGGGTTTGACGATATCGACCGAGGCGACCTCGCCCACCCCCGACCGGGTCTGGCCACTGCCCATCCTTGCCGTGTCGAACTCCCGTCTCTCGCCACTAGCAAACCGCGCCGTGCCAGTATCCGACTTCACCACATCAGCCTCCGACTGCGGCGTGTCCTCCTCCGTCTTCATCATTCCCGCATCCGACAGCGGTGTGTCAGCCTCAGACCGCCCGGCGCTCGGGCCGCGATAAAAATCGTCGAGCGACCGTTCGACCAGTTCCGTCCCTTCGAGTTCGGTGGTCCGTGGCTGATAGCATAGACTCATACGATCCAACAGAAACGGCAAGACGTCCAGCAGTTCGGGATCTGGGTCGACGTACATCGCCAGATGCCACTCCGGCAGGCGATGCTCGATCGCCTCGTAAGGCACGCGGAGATACGCCGCGAGTCGTTCTGCAGGCGAGGCATCGTACAGCTCCGTCGCGTCGAGGTCCAGGACGTCGAGTAGTCGGGCCTCGGTGAGGAGCGTACCGTACGGGCCGGCGTTGCGAACGAGACAATCGAGGAAGAACACCTTTCGGAGCAAGCGCTCCACCTCGCGTTCGAAGGCGGGAAACGGTGAAAACGACGCCTCGATCCCCGCATCGGGAATCCGTAACAGCGGCTGGTCGATCGGGGCCGTCTCGACCGTCGCCTGGAGGTAGTACGCCAACGGTGCGACGACGAACAGCCACTCGTAGGCCGGCGGAACGCGAATCTCGATTCCCGTCTTCGTTCGGCGAGAGCGGATCTGATCTGGAATCTCGAGTTCGCTGCCGATCGAGAGTAACGGCGGGTGACCGCGAAGCGTCGGATAGGACCGATCCGGACTCGCGGTCTTGAGCGAGGTGGACAGATGCGAAAGCGCCGTTGCGAGGGCGTCAGGCGATTCGGGAACGGTGATCGTCCCGATCGGAAACTCCTGCCGGCTCCGGAAACCCAGGAGGACGCGCCGGCGGTCCGGAAACGAGATGACGACCGACTCGAAGTCGTCGGTTCGGCCGATTCGCACTCGACCGGTCGCTCTGACGTAGGTCTTGATCTCCGTGTCGACGTCGATCACGTACTCACCGGCGGGGAGCGACAGCGCCTCACCGGTCGGATCCAGTTCGTGCTGTGTCCCCGTTCCGAGCGACCGGGCGTAGACGACGGCGTGCGGGAAGCGAAGCTCCGTCGCCGTACCCGAGAGTACCTCGTCCACCGGGCGAGAGATATCCGCATCGGATCGCGCGACGTCAAGCAGGTCCCCGGAGACGAGGAGTTCGGTCCGATCAGAGTCCACTACCCGAAGGTGGTCACCACCCACCTCCCACTCGATCATTCGGCTAAGCGAATGCGAACGAAGCTAATTAGTTGTATCGGACGGTGTTCACACAGATAACACGTTCAGCAGGACGCACGTGGGGTGCTCACACCGGTCCGCTCGATGACGAGAGAGGTACACTTATGGCCTGGCCGGGCCGCCTATCGCGTATGGACCACGAGGCTGTCCGGGCCGTCGATCCGGCCGTGGCGGACGCACTGGAGGCAGAAGTCGAACGCCAGCGGAACTCGCTGCAGATGATCGCCAGCGAGAACCACGTCAGCGAGGCGGTACTCGGCGCGCAGGGAAGCGCCCTGACGAACAAGTACGCCGAAGGCTACCCGGGGGCTCGCTACTACGGTGGCTGTGAACACGCAGACACCGTCGAGAATCTCGCGATCGAGCGGGCGAAAGAACTCTTCGGCGCCGAGCACGTCAACGTCCAGCCCCACTCAGGGACGCAGGCCAACCAGGCGGTCTACTACGCCATGTTGGACCCCGGCGACAAGATCCTCTCGCTCGATCTGAATCACGGCGGGCACCTGAGTCACGGTCACCCGGCGAACTTCACCGGCCAGCTCTACGAGGTCGAACAGTACGAGGTCGATCCGGAGACGGGCTACATCGATTACGACGGCCTCGCCGAGCAGGCCGAGGCGTTCGAGCCCGACATCATCGTCTCGGGGTACTCCGCGTACCCGCGCGAGGTCGAGTGGGAGGAGATTCAGGCCGTCGCCGACGAGGTCGGCGCACTGCATCTGGCCGACATCGCCCACATCACGGGCCTCGTCGCCGCAGGCGTCCACGACTCGCCCGTCGGCGTCGCCGACTTCGTCACCGGCAGCACCCACAAGACGATCCGCGCCGGTCGCGGCGGGATCGTCATGACCGACGAGGCGTACGCCGACGACATCGATTCGGCGGTCTTCCCCGGCGGCCAGGGCGGTCCGCTCATGCACAACGTTGCGGGCAAGGCGGTCGGGTTCGGCGAGGCGCTCGAACCCGCGTTCTCCGAGTACGCCGAACAGACGGTCGCGAACGCGAAAGCACTCGGGGAGACGCTCGTCGACCACGGCTTCTCACTCGTCTCGGACGGCACCGACAACCACCTCGTCCTCGTCGACTTGCGAGACTCCCACCCCGACACCTCCGGTGGCGACGCCGAGGACGCACTGGAAGCCGCGGACATCGTCCTCAACGCCAACACGGTCCCCGGCGAGACGCGCAGCCCGTTCGATCCGAGCGGGATCCGCGCCGGGACGCCGGCGCTGACGACGCGTGGCTTCGACGAAGACGACGTCCGACTCGTCGGTGAGATGATCGCGCGCGTCGTCGATGCGCCCGAAGACGATTCCGTCCGCGAATCTGTCCGTGAAGACGTCGCCGCACTCTGTGACGCCAATCCGCTGTACGAGTAAGCGTCGAGCGGTGGATTTTTGCCGGCAGTGTACGTCGCAAGTCGAAGCCTGCCCTCGTTCACTCGGTCTCCGCTGCTGTGTCGCCGTTAGCAGGATCTGCCGCCTGATCGGAGTGTCCCGTCTCTGTCGTTCCCAGCGGACCGAGCACGTCGAGGAGACGATCTGTCGTCTGGCGAATGTCTACGGCCGCATCGTCATCGACCGAGACGAGGTAGCCCGTAGTCTCCGTCGTGGCGACATTGATCTCCGTCGCGCCGTCGAACACCCGGTAGGTACACAGGAGTTCGTCGTGAACGAACAGGGATTCCTGGGTCGGTCGGTTCATCGCCTCTAGGCGGAGCGTGCGGAACACCCGACCGAAATCACCCTCGTCGTACAGGGACGCGACGTCGTCGCGCATGTACCGGACGTCCAGTCCGTCCTCGTCGTAGGCGGTGACGCTGCGCAACGACTCCCCGAATCGATCGGCAGCGAGTTCGTACAGCACGTCCACACGCTGGTCGGCCATACAACCGCATAGAACCGGATCACCGTAAACATACACCACAACTGGCGTTCGACTCTCGGTACGACGGCCCCCGATCCAGTAGGCTGGGTTGCAGATTCACGAACCCGCCGGGAACAAAGCCGAGGCTTCTTTACGGTCGCCTGCGGCGGTTCCAGTATGGCCGAACACATCGACGGGAACGCGGTCGCCGCGGAGATCCGGAGCGAGCTGGAAGGCGCGATCGAGACGCTGGCCGACGCGGGCGCTCGCCCGGGACTTGCAACGGTGTTGATGGGAGACGATCCCGCGAGCCAGACCTACGTGAACATGAAGCAACGCGACTGCGAGGAGGTCGGCATCGAGGGCCACCACATCGACGTCGACGGCGACGCCGATCCCGAGACGCTCTACGAGACGATCGACTCGCTGAACGCCGACGACGACGTTCACGGCTACCTCGTACAGGATCCCGTTCCGGACCACGTCGACTATCGCGAAGTGATCCGCCGGATCGCCCCCGAGAAGGACGTCGACGGCTTTCACCCTGAGAACGTCGGCCGACTCGTTGCCGGCGACACCCGATTCCGGCCCTGTACGCCCCACGGTGTCCAGAAGTTGCTCGAGGCGTCCGACGTCGAAACCGAGGGTGCGGACGTGACGATCGTCGGCCGATCGCGCATCGTGGGCAAACCGCTCGCCAACCTCCTCGTACAGAAGGCCGACGACGGCAACGCGACCGTGACGGTCTGTCATTCGCGGACCGAGGACCTTGCGGCGAAGACACGCCAGGCCGACATCCTCGTGGCGGCCGTCGGCGTCCCCAACATGATCGACGAATCGATGGTGAGCGAGGGAACCGTCGTGATCGACGTCGGGATCAACCGCGTGGACGCAGACACCGAGAAGGGCTACGAACTGGTGGGCGACGTCGACTTCGATGCCGTCGAACCGAAGGCGAGCAAGATCACGCCCGTTCCCGGCGGCGTCGGGCCGATGACGCGCGCGATGTTGCTCTACAACACCGTCAAGGCCGCCAGCATTCAGGAAGGCGTCGAGGTCGACCTGCCCTAGATCGTCCACGTTCGCCCGAACAACCGGCCGGACTGAGTCCTCGTTCTTCGCCCGACCAACCATTCGGACAGCTGCTTCGGTCTGTGGATCGGAAGCACGTTTCGCCACCCGGACACTGCCGCGAGACACAGCTATTTCCCGTCGAAGAGCCACTAGTCACCCATGAGCGACGAATCCATTCCCGTGAGCGCGGACCGACCTGACAGCCCGATGCAGACTACCGGGACCGACCACGTCACCATCTGGGGGTCGAACGCCGAGGACACGATCGCGTTCTACCGCGACGTACTCGGGATGCGCCTCGTGCTTCGCCAGCCGAACCTCGACGACCCCTCACAGACCCACCTGTTCTTCGACACCGGCGATGGGCGAATCGTCACCTTCTTCGTCGGCGACCGGCCGTCGAACCCGAACCCCCAGCGCGGCGGCGTGGGCTCCGTCCACCACCTCGCCTTTCGCTTCGCCCCGGACCGGTTCGAGGAGGTCATGGAAGCCCTCGACGAGGAGGGGCGGGGCTACAACGTCTTCGATCGGGGTATCTTCCAGTCGCTATACACGCACGACCAGGACGGGCTCGTGATCGAACTCACGACGGACAAGTACGACATCCCCGACGAGGAGCGCGCGGAGGTCCTCGCGACGACCCAGCGCATTCGTGAGGAAGACGGCGCCGAGTACGCGAAAGACGAGCACATGCGGGCGGCACTCGACGAACTCGGGATCGACGCCGAGGCCCACGACCTGCCCGATGCGGCGAGCGGCGTCGGCGGGATCGACTGAGCGAAAAGGGAGATTCAGTCGCGGTAATCCAGAGAGTCTAGCTGGGCGACGATCTCGACTTCGTCAGTTCCACCATCTCCCCGGAGCGCGTCGCCGAGCGATCGGGTGGCCGACAGGATGGTGCCTGCAGTCTCGGGATCAATGTCGCCGTCAAGCCCGTCGAGTCGCGTCGCGTGGTCGCCCAGCGCTTCGAGCGCTGTCGTCGTCTCCGAGTCGAGCGAGCGGTCGGCCGCCCAGTCGGTGATCGCCCGTCGATAGTCCGTGACAGCACGGGCGACCGCGATTCCTCGGGCCGCTCGGAGCGAGGGCGGCACGTCGGCTGCGGGCGGTCGCGTTCCGTCGTCGGCGTCTCGCAACAGGCTGAGAACGTACAGTTGCTCGTCGTCCCCCAGCGAGCGGTACCCGGCAAGCAGGCCGTGAACGGCTCGCAACTCGAGGGCCGCGACGTAGGTTTCGTCGAGCGGGCGCAGGTCGCCACCGGCGATGAACCCGCGGCGGGCGACGTACGTTCGGCACCGATCCGTCGCGTCCCCGACGACGTCGACGAGCGGCCGATCGTTCACGTCCGCCCGGACGTCGGCGAGGTCGAGCGTGACCGCCGCGTCCGTGTGCTCGCGGCGGTCGCCCGAACCCACACTCCGGAGACTGCCACAGCCGGGACACGAGACCGAGCCCGTCTCGAAGTACGACCAGCGCGTTCCACACTCGGTGCACTCGCGCTCGCCCCGTACCTTCATACGCGACGGTTCACTCGCCAGACGCAAATGCGCATCGACAGTGGCCCGAGGGGAACGCTTACGTGAGTCCGAGGAAAATCCTCACGCGATGACACGGAGTACACACGCTCCTGATCGAGAAATTTGCCGGTGATGGAATCGCCGTTCGACGAACCAGGTCGTCGAGGCTCACCGACGATCGGTCGACGGTTATAGATGTTCGCGTCGCAGGCGCTACGTTCGCACTCTCCGAGTCGACAGCCAGAGCCCTCTACCGGGCGCTCGACGACGCACTGCCGAACGAGCACGAATTCTGCAAAACGATCGGGATCCATCGCGACGATGGCGGATACGTCGTCGAACGCCGCGGCGCGACCTCGAGTGGCCACAGAAAGGTGTTCGACTCGTTCGATGCATTGGGAGACCGTTACGCATCACTCCCGAAGACGATTACTGCCAGTGACCTCGACGGACCGGGACTGTCAGGCAGTCGGCGACACGCCGTTCTCTGGCACCTGATCGAACACCCCGCGTTCGACTGTGAACTCGATCGCAAGCAGCCGCTCACTGCGGTGAAACACAATGGATAGCCCAGCAACGAACCGATGCCACCTGGCCATCGTGGCTCCGACTCGATACAGCGGACAGGTTGAAGGCCACGCACCCGGGACTACCCTGTGTCTATGCGAGACGAATCCGAGATCCGCGACCAGTACGACTGCCTGACCGAAGAACTGGAGAGCGAAGAGATGCGCCACGAAGGCGTCAAGCAGATGTTCACGTACTACAAGCGGGCGCTCGGCTGGGTCCTCGAAGAAGAACACATGTGACGAGAGTAAGACAGTGGCCCCAGCCGAGTGGTCGCTTGCGACGTTTCGACGTCCCCGAACAGGAGCGGGAAATCGATTAGAAGTCTATTGTCAGTAGAACGTGGAAATACCGCGGAGCACGAACCAGCACTCGCCGGTGCATCGAGCTTCACGACGCGTCGAGGTGCTCTTTGTCCGGTCCAGACCCGTCGCACGGAGGTTCCCGACAATGGTCGCCATCTCGAACTGTCCGGACCTGCTGAACGGGTGTCGATACATTTAAGTACGAAGGTACGCTGGATTCAGCTGACGCTTCGCTTGGAGGGCCGAAGCGTCAGCGGGGACCAATTCAGGGCGGCAAGCGCGCTCGCGACCCTTTTCAGGTCGCGAGTGTCGCTTTCCTGTTTCGATACAAGCGTGCGAGCGACAGTTCTCGGTGTGGCGTGATTGGACCGCCGAGCGAGGATTGGTTCGTGTGACCGAAGCCGATGGGACGATTCCAGGCGCGGTGGGGCAGCCGTTCCCGTCGATCAGTACCCGACGTTACAGACGCCAGACGAATGGCAGTGAAAGTTCGAGGGTCCTACGCACTGAACAGCTGCCGCGAGACGAGGAGTTTCGATCATTGGGAACGGTAACTCGGAATATTTATAAAATTCCGAGAATAAGGGTCGGTAGTACTTACCCATGTACGACCTGACTGGATTCCAGCGCGACCTGCTCTACGTCATCGCGGGGAAAGACGAACCGCACGGGCTCGCCATCAAAGAAGAACTCGAAGCCTACTACGAGAAGGAGATCCACCACGGTCGACTGTACCCGAATCTCGACACGCTCGTCGATAAAGGACTCGTCGAGAAAGGGAAACGGGACCGACGGACGAACTTCTATACGCTGACACGTCGCGGCAAACGGGAACTCGATGCCAGAGCGGAGTGGGAGAGTCAGTACGTCGCCCACTCGTCCCCGGTGCAGTAACGGCAAGTCCGTCTCCCCGCCGGTGCAGTAACGGTGATTCCGTCTGGCCACCGGTCACACCACCTTCGCCGCTCCTCGGATCTCAGGCTGTACGGGTCCAAGCGCACAACGAATATTTTTTAGCGTGGTCGCTCCCAGCGGTTACATGGACCGAGATACTGTCGAGCCGTCGGTCGAGACGATGCCCGGCCCACGGGCCGAGAAGTGGGCAGACTACCACCACCAGTTCTCCGCGCCGAGTACGTACGTCTACGACTTCGTCTGGGACACGTCGGCTCCCGCGACGGGGCCGTTCTGTACGGACGTCGACGGGAACGTCCTGCTCGATTTCACCAGTCACGTCGCCGCCGCTCCACTCGGATACAACAACCCGACCCTCCGCGAGAAACTCGACGAATTCGACCTGCCCGACCCGACCAAGATTGCCGGACAGGACTTCTACGTCAGCAGCGACTGGCCGCCGGAAGACAGCGACCAACCCGGCCCGACGGAACTCATGGATCGGCTCACCGACCTGACGAGCCACTACGACATGGACACCGTCTTCCTCTCGAACTCCGGTGCGGAGGCGGTCGAGAACGCCATCAAGATCTGTTACACCCGCGGCGGCCACCGCGGCGTGACGACCGAGGGCGCCTTCCACGGGCGGACCCTGGGCGCGCTCTCACTCAACCGCTCGAAGACGGTCCACCGCAAGGGCTACCCGGAAATTCCGGGCGTCATTTCGATCCCGTACCCGTCGACCGACGAGGCGTACGAACAACGCTGGCAGACCGACGGCCCCGGCGGCAACGTCCTCGCAGACAAGCTCCACCCGAAACGGGGCGTCATCGACGCCGACGAACTCGCCTACGTCATCCTGGAGCCGGTCCAGGGAGAGGGCGGCTACCGACCCGCCCACCCCGAGTTCGCCCGCGATCTGGAGGCACTGCGTGAGCGCTACGATCTCGCCGTCATCGCCGACGAGATCCAGTCGGGCATGGGCCGAACCGGCAAGATGTGGGGTGTCGACCACCTCGATCTCACGCCCGACGTGATCACCAGCGCGAAGGGACTTCGCGTCGGTGCGACGATCTCTCGGTCTGACGTCTTCCCCGAAGAGACCGGCCGCATCTCCTCGACCTGGGGCGCGGGCGACCTGCTCGCGAGCTTCCAGGGGGCGCTCACGATCGACATCATCCAGGAGCAGAACCTCCTCGAGAACGTCCAGGCTCGCGGCCGACAGCTCCGCGAGACGGTCGTCGACGCGAACCTTCCCGGTGTCACGGACGTGCGCGGTCCGGGCCTCATGATCGGCGTCGAGTTCGACGAGAAAGAACGCCGCGAAGCCGTCGTGAAGGCCGCACTCGAACGCGGACTGCTCACGCTCGGCTGTGGTCACCGGACCGTCAGACTCCTCCCGCCGCTCGACGTCACCGAGCGCGAGATCGACATCGCCGTCGACCTGTTCGAAGCGGCCGCCGAAGCCGCCGATCGCAGCGTCTCCACCGCGGCGACCGACGGCGGACAGTAAGGGGAAATCCGATCCAGAATTTTCGTTTGTGTGCTACTGGACGGCGAGGTGTACTCCTATTTTCGAACATCGAGCGTCGCCGTCCGAGTTCGCTATCTTCCGACTCAGAACTGGTAGCGGCGCTCGTCGTCGAGTTGCGGATACTGATCGGCGCCGGTCATCTCGTCGTAGGTCATCCCGGAGAGGTACTCATCGTAGGTGACATCGTAGCCCGACCGGAGGTGGAAGTCGAGGCGACCGGTGTCGACGGTCGTCTGGAACAGTCCGTGGATGGCTCGCCGAACGAGTTCGTCCGTCTCTTCCGGTCCCAACGCGGCCGTCAGGAGAGCGAGTTCCGTTCGGGTCTCGCGATCGAGTTCGACCGGCAGCGACTCGCCGAGGTCGGCGGCGGTGGATTCGATGTCGTCTGTAAGCATCTCGAGGCTCATACACGGGCACTCTATCGCGGCCGGCAAAGGGATTTCGCGATGTGCCCCGACCGTCACCCCTAAACGAGCCACGCACCAACCCCGCTCGATGAGCGACGGAGAGCCGGACGAGACCGCCTACGGGTTGCCAGCGGACGCCGATGCCGTCAGAGAGTCGTTGGTCGCGTGGTACGAAGCCGACCACCGGTCGTTCCCCTGGCGCGAAACCGACGATGCGTACGCGATCCTCGTCTGTGAAGTGATGAGCCAACAGACGCAGCTCGAACGCGTCGTCGACGCCTGGAACGCGTTTCTCGATCGGTGGCCGACCGCCCAGTCGCTCGCGGCGGCCGACCGGGCGGACGTCGTCGGGTTCTGGAGCGATCACAGCCTCGGCTACAACAATCGCGCCCGTTATCTCCACGAAGCTGCGACCCAGATCACCGAGGAGTACGACGGTTCGTTCCCGGAAACGCCGACCGAACTACAAGAACTCATGGGCGTCGGTCCGTACACGGCGAACGCGGTGGCCAGCTTCGCGTTCAACGCGGGTGACGCCGTCGTCGACACGAACGTCAAACGCGTGCTCTACCGGGCGTTCGACGTGCCGGACGACGACGAAGCGTTCGAATCCGTCGCACGTGAACTCATGCCGGCCGGAGCGTCGCGCGTCTGGAACAACGCGATCATGGAACTCGGCGGCGTCGCCTGCGGGAAACGACCCCGATGCGACGAGGCTGGCTGTCCGTGGCGCCAGTGGTGTCACGCCTACCAGACCGGCGACTTCACCGCCCCCGACGTTCCCACGCAACCGAGCTTCGAGGGGAGCCGACGGCAGTTCCGCGGTCGGGTCGTCTCGGTATTGAGCGAGTACGACGAGCTCACACTGGACGAACTCGGCCCGCGCGTCCGCGTCGACTACTCGCCGGGTGGCGAGTACGGCCGCGATTGGCTCCGCGAACTCTGCCTCGACCTCGCCGACGACGAACTCCTCACGATCAGCGACGAACCTGGGTCCAGTGATTCAGCGGAGACAGGAACGACAACATCCAGCGACCAGTCACTGTCCGTCAGCCTCAAGCAGTGAAGACGGTGAGACAGAGAACCGGCTGGTGCCTACGACGTCGCTTCAGGACCGAATCCTCGACAGCAAGCGGTGCGTTCCAACGAACGAACAACACGCCAGGACGGACCCACCGTGAACCAGTGCGTGGAGTTCCACGACGATCGTCCGACCGGCGATCGCGGCGGTCGTCGTGTACGTCGCCGGTTCGGCGAGCCAGCCGATCCCAAGCATAGCCGTCGCCCCAACTGCGAGCGAGAGTGCTGGCGTCAGCGCGAGGACGTGCACCGACAACCGACGGACGGTGAACGGCTCCGTCGGTCTCGCGAGGACGGTGCTGATCGCGAAGTGACAGAGGAGGGCGACGACGAGCCCACCCCCCGCAAGCAAGACACCGACGCGACCACCGAGAGCCTCGGCGGTCAGCAACCAGAAGACCCAGATCGCCGCGTAGAGGGCGGAAACGAAGAGCCACCGCGGATCGGTCGGGTCACAGCGTCGACTCGCCGACGACGCCACGAATCCAGTCCTGAGGACCGCACCGAAGCACAGGACGGCGAGTCCTGCAAGCGCGGTGTAGAGCGTTCGCGGTTCCAGGACCAGGAGGGTGAACCAGCCACCGATCGTCGCCGCGTCGACGACGGCCACCCAGAACGCGGTGGTGAGCCGACCCGTCCGCCGGCCAGTTCGTCGGACGTATTCGGTGCCGCGATGCACGCTCATATCGACTCCAAGGACGCAATACGTATCGTTACTCGATCGATACCGTCTCGAAATCCGATATGAAGTTCTCACACCCGCCGAATCTGACAGTGACCAGTGCTGCGTCGTGACGCCGGCCAGAACACGTTCCACCGTCGCGTCTTCACCGGGTAGGGCCCACCTACGTCGAGGTCAAAACGGGTAACGATGGACTACCACCGGAGAGAATCCATCGCCCGCCTGAAACGCTGCACAAAACTATGTACGGTGGTCGTGAGGGCGCGGGTATGGCCGCCGAACAACGGTTACCGGAGCTGATCGTGAAGGAAGCCATCGGAGCGGGACTCGACTCTCCGATGCGCGAGTCGATACTGGAAGCCGTCGAGGACGCGGAAGGACCCCGAGGCGGAGTCTCGGTCCCCATCGCCGTCGGTGCAGCCGTAGTCGGGACGGCGATCGGGTACGTACTGGGGTCCGCCGATTCGACGACCGTCCCGACCGAAGCCGAGTCGCTTCCGATCGAAACGCCTGACTCGACCGCGGACGAGACCGACGACGATGACACCGAAACAGGCGGGTCACGGCTGGCCAAACTGCTAACGCTCGGTGCCATCGCTGGGGCCGGCGCGTATCTCTGGCGTCGCCGAGGAGGCGACGAGTGGGAACCGATCGACGATCTCGAAGAACCGGTCGAGGACGCCACGGAGGCCGTCGAGACGATCGCCGGTCAATCGGTCGACACAGAGTCGGCCGGCGATCGCATCACGGACGCGGAGTCGACGGACGAGATGGGTGACGACGAGGAAACGGATCACGAGGAGAGTGCCGCAGACAGTGACACGAACGGGGAGTCCGAGACGGACAGCTCAGAGTCCGATTCGTCGTAACGGGGCTGGCGAGTTGGGAGTCGAGCGAATCGAAACGGCGTTTCGTCGGGTGGGTTACGATTCGGTGTCGAACAAATCGGGCCGGCGATTTCACGGCGGATGAACGGCTGCTATCGACCACGTTCCATTTTTGCACAGCAGTAGCAGATGTCAGTTCGACGGTATCGTTCCAACAGATCGAGCCGTCCCACTCTGGCTGGGCTGGTCACTCTTCGCCGTCGTGACGACAGAGATAAGGGACCCTCGCCGACAGATTCGACCGATGGAGACGACCCACCGCGTCGTCGTCGGCGATGCTCGGTCGCTCGCGTCGATCGACGACGAGAGCGTGGAGCTGGTGATCACCTCGCCCCCCTACCCGATGATCGAGATGTGGGACGAGTTGTTCGCCGAATTAGATCCGGCGATCGAGACGGCGCTCGAGGCGGGCGACGGCGACGAAGCGTTTTCGTTGATGCACGATCAGCTGGCTCGCGTCTGGGACGAAGTGGCCCGGGTGCTGGTCGACGGCGGCATCGCCTGCGTCAACGTGGGCGACGCGACGCGATCGATCGGTGACCGATTTCGCGTCTACCAGAATCACGCGCGGGTCGCGACCGACTTCGAATCACGCGGGTTCGACCCGCTCCCCGATGTCCTCTGGCGAAAACCGACCAACAGCGCGGCGAAGTTCATGGGAAGCGGGATGCTGGCCCCGAACGCCTACGTCACGCTCGAACACGAACACGTCCTCATATTCAGAAAAGCCGGCGGCTCCCGGTCGTTCGAACCCGGAGCGAACCGACGGTACGAAGCCGCGTACTTCTGGGAGGAACGGAACCGATGGTTCTCGGACCTCTGGAGCGACGTGACTGGCGAACTCCAGCAACTGGGAGAAGACGGCGCTCGCGACCGATCCGCGGCGTTCCCGTTCGAGATCCCCTATCGACTGTGTTGTATGTACAGCGTCTACGGCGACACCGTCCTCGATCCGTTCTGGGGAACCGGGACGACCTCGCTCGCGGCAATGTGTGCCGGGCGATCGTCGATCGGCGTCGAACTGGACGAGGGACTTGTGTCGGTGTTCGACGAGCGCGTCGGCGAGGTGCAGTCGATGGCGACCGACGTCGGTCGGCGCCGACTCGCACGCCATCGAGACTTCGTCACCAGCCGCCGTGACGAGGGAGACGACCTCTCCTACGAGTCCTCACACTACGACTTCCCGGTGACGACCAGCCAGGAGCGTGACCTGCGACTGTACTCGGTCGAATCTGTCGAGCGCGAACAACTCCCCGCCGGTCGTCGGTACCGACTCGATCACACGCCGCTCGCCGCGGAGTGAGTGTTCGCGAATCTGCACCCGCTCTTCCACGAACGCGTCGTTCCATCGAAACCCCCATCGAACCCGTCGATCACCGCCCACAGCCACAGCCGTGCCGGCCACCGTCGAATCGAGTGTGACTGGCACGGCCAACAGTTAAGTATTGGGATGAGTTATCGAATACCATGTCACTAAACAGCACGCTCGAGTTCGGTCACGACGACCGCCGCGCCATCTACCAGTACGTCGAACGCCACGGGACGGCCACGATGGCGGAGCTAGAGGACGCAGTGTCGGTCGATCCCAGCGGGCTCAGACACCACGTCGCGATCCTGAAACGGGACGGGCACCTCGAGATGGACGACGACCACTACCACGTCGCCCTCGAAGCGGGGGCTGAGGAAGAACACGCGACCGGTGACGTCACGTTCCACATTCGGGCGGCCCGGCAGGAAGACCTCACGGGGATCGTCGGTGCAATTCGACAGGTCGCCACGGAAGGCACGTACATCGAAGCCGAAAGCGTTGCCGACGAAATCGACCACCAAGAGGCCCTGCTCCGGCACAACGAGCTCGAATCGCGGATGTTCTTCGTCGCGACCGTCGGCGACGACGTCGTCGGCTGGGTGCACCTCCACGCACCAGAGCTCGACAAACTGAGCCACACCGCAGAACTCACCGTCGGCGTCATCGAGGACTATCGAGGCCACGGGATCGGATCACAGCTCCTCGCACGCGGACTCGAGTGGGCCGGCGCGAACGGCTACGAGAAGGTCTACAACAGCGCCCCCTCGACGAACGAACGGGCCATCGAGTTCCTCGAAGACTACGGCTGGGAGATCGAGGCAGTCCGCGAGGGACACTACAAGATCGACGGCGAGTACGTCGACGAGGTGATGATGGCCGTCTCACTGTAGGCATCCGGGACACGATCGCGACGGTTCCGGACGGGCGGGTTCACCGACGAGAGGGCGCATACCGAAAGACAATTCTCCGTATTCCGGTAAGTCCCCGACATGCTCTCGATCGCGCTTGCCGGCAAGCCCAACGCCGGCAAGTCGACGTTCTACACGGCGTCGACGATGGCCGACGTGGACGTAGCCAACTACCCGTTCACGACCATCGACGCCAACCGCGGGGTGAGCTACGTCCGCACCGAGTGTCCCTGTCTCGAACGGGACGAACGGTGCAACGCCGATAACTGCAGGGATGGCAAGCGCTACGTTCCGGTCGAGTTGATCGACGTGGCCGGCCTCGTTCCCGGTGCCCACGAAGGGAAAGGCCTCGGCAACCAGTTCCTCGACGCACTGACCAACGCTGACGCCATCGTCAACGTCGTCGACGCCTCCGGCGGCACGAACGAGAAAGGCGAACCCGTCGACGTCGGCTCGCACGATCCCCTCGAGGACATCGACTTCGTCGAGGAGGAGATGGACCTCTGGCTGGCCGGCATCGTCGATCGCAACTGGGAGGGCGTCGAACGCGCCTCGCGCTCGCCCGACTTCGATCTCGACGACGAACTCACCGAGATGCTCTCCGGGTTCGGCGCCGGCCCGACCGAGATCGCGACGATCCTGCGCGACCTGGAGTACCCCGACGACCCGATCCAGTGGGACGACACCCACCGCGAGCGGCTGGCCCGCGAGGTCCGCGCGACGACCAAGCCCATCGTCGTCGCCGCGAACAAGATCGACGTCGCCCCCGACGAGAACGTCGAGCGCCTGCTCGACCTCGACAAACCGGTGATCCCGACGACGGCAGAGGGAGAGCTCGCGCTCAGGCGGGCCGCCGAGAACGACCTCGTGGCGTACGATCCGGGCGACGAGTCCCTCGAGATCGGCGACGACGTGAGCGACGCCCAGCGAGAGGCGCTCGACGACCTCGCCGACACGATGGCCGAGTGGGGCGGCACGGGCGTCCAGACCGCGCTCGATCACGCCGTCTACGACCTGCTCGACCACCTCACGGCTTACCCCGTCGAGGACGCGGCGAAGTGGTCCGACGGCAGTGGCAACGTACTGCCGGACGCGTTCTTGCTCCCACACGGATCGACGCCGGTCGACCTCGCCCACGCGGTCCACTCCGACATCGGCGACGGCTACCTCCACGCCGTGGACGCGCGCTCCTCGCGGGAGATCTCCGACGAGTACGAACTCGAGGAGGGCGACGTGATCAAGATCGTCTCCACGGCCTGAAGGAATTTCGAGGGCGATCTCGAAGGACCAGTCCCTCGCGAGGCAGCCTGGCGCTCAGTCCGAGGAGTATGCCCGCCGGAAGCGGTCGGAGATCAGTTCGGGTTCCGTACGATCAGCGTCTCGGCCGCGTGTCGATGCGGGTTTCCACCCGAGGTATCCTCGAAAACGAACCGTTCGGCGCGGACTGTCTCCCAGTCCTCGTAATATCCCGCCAACTCTCCCCGCTCGTAGAAGTGCTCGTTGTCGGTCCAGTCGGGTGGCGTCGGAATTTCGGGATGGTCGACGAACGCGAACATCGTGTGGATCCCGCCGTCAGTGGTTCGTTCTTTAAATCGATCGAACTGGCGCTCCCGATTCTCCGGGCGGATGTACTGGATCGTCCCGGCCGAGTAGACGACGTCCACCGACTCGGGAAGGGTGGTATCGTTCGCATCGGCCTCGATCGTTTCCAGCGTCACACCGCGTCTCGCAGCGAGTCGCTCGGCCTTCGCCAGCCCGTTCTGAGAAACGTCCATCGCGTACACGTTCCACCCTCGTTCGGCGAAGAACACCGCATCTCGTCCCTCCCCGGCCCCAATATCTATCGCCGTGACTGTCCCCGTCGTGTCCGGAACCGCGTCGACCGTCTCCTCGGCCATCTCGTTCGGTTCGGTCCCCCAGTAGTACTCGTCACGGCCGTAGATTCGCTCCAACTCATCGTACTGCATTTCGTACGGAAAGACAGTCCAACCACTAATGAGATTCGGAGATGCACGGGATAGCCGCCCGTCGTGGCACCGGTGCGACTGCCACACACAATTTGATGTGAATACGCACCAGACGGTAGTCCATGACAGCGACTACCGGCGCCGACCTCTTCGTCGACGCCCTCGAGCGCTACGGCGTCGAGTATGTCTTCGGCAACCCGGGAACGACGGAGTTGCCGATCGTCAACGCGATCGGCGAGAGCGACCTCGAGTACGTTCTCGGACTCCACGAGGACGTCGCGGTCGGGATGGCCGGCGGCTACGCTCAGACGCGACGCTATCATGCACACCACGACCACGACGTCCTGCCCGTCGGCGTCGTCAACCTCCACATCGCGCCGGGGCTCGCACACGGGCTCGGGAACCTCTACGCGGCGAAGATGGTGGGCGCGCCGCTGGTCGTCACGGCCGGCAACCACAGCACGGACTTCCGCCACGAGGAGCCGATCCTCTCGGGCGAACTCGCCTCGATGGCCGACCAGTTCTGCAAGTGGTCCGACGAGGTGTTAGACGTGGACGCGCTACCGACGATGCTCCGACGGGCGTTTCGCGTCGCGCTCGAGCCGCCGACGGGACCCGTCTTCCTCGGCCTCCCGCTCGACGTAACGATGGCCGAAACCGACGCCGAACCGGAGCGACTCGGACGGGTCCCCACCGCGGGTCCCGGCGACCCGGACGCGATCGAGGCCGCGGCGGGCGCGCTGGTCGAGGCGGAGAATCCGATCATCGTCGTCGGGGATCACGTGGCCCGCGCGGGCGCCGACGCCGTCCAAGCCGCAGTCGACCTCGCCGAGGCGTCGGGTGCGCGGGTCCACGGTGAGATCCTCTCCTCCGAGGTGAACTTCCCGACCGAACACCCCCAGTGGATCTCGCACGTCCCGCCGGACGAAGAGTTGGCCTCGACGCTGCTGTCGGCCGAGACGATCCTGTTCGCGGGCTGTTCGACCAACACCACGCTCACCCGCCACGAAGAGCCGCTCGTCCCCGACCACGCGACCTGTCTGCACGTGAGCGACGCCGTCTGGGAGGTCGGCAAGAACCAGCCGGCCGACGTCGCCGTCGTCGGCGATCCGGGGCAGGCGCTCGCGGCCGTCGCCGATCGCGTTGCGGAGCGACTCCCCGACGAGGTTCGCGAGGAACGCCTCGAGTACGTCGACGCCGTCTCCGAGATGGTCGAGGCACAGATGGCGACGATGACGAGCGACGAACGGCCCGACGACCCTCGCGCTTCGAAGGCCCAACTCGTCGACGCGATGGAACGGGTCGCCGGCGACGCGTTCGTCGTCGACGAGGGCGTCACCTCGAAGTACGCGATGCTCACGCGCTGGTCGTTCGAGCCGGAGCAGTACATCTCGAACAAGGGAGGTGGGCTCGGCTACGGCCTCCCGGCCACCGTCGGCGCCGCTCTCGCCGAAGGAGATCGCGACGATCCCCGGGAGGTCGTCGGCTTCGTCGGCGACGGCTCGTACCTCTACTACCCCCACGCGATGTACAGCGCCGCTCGGTACGACCTCGATCTCACCGTCGTCGTCTCGGACAACCGCAACTATCGCATCCTGAAGAACAACACGCTGGACCTCATGGGCGGCGAGGAAGCCGACTACGAGTTCCCCGGGATGGACTTCGATCCGCCGGTCGACCTCGTCGCCAACGCCGAGAGCCACGGCGCGCGTGGGACGCTCGTCGAGACGCCCGAGGAGATCGAACCCGTACTCGAGGACGCGCTCGCTCGCGACGGTCCGGACGTCCTCGACGTGTTCGTCCACGACTGACCGGACCGCCGTCACTCGACTCGATCACACCGCTCACCCTTCACTCACCGGATCACAAACGCGCTCCCCGCTTTCCGTCTCCGGAAATATTTTTCCTGGGTTCAGTGTGCCAGTCGGGTCCAGTGCACGCTTGATCGACCGCATGGCGTCGACGGCACCGTCACCGTGCTCCGGTTCCATGTACTCGCGCTTTCCCTGTCCGATTCCGTGTTCGCCCGTTGCCGTCCCGCCCAGCTCGATCGCCCGGTCGACGATCGCGGCGTACAGTTCCTCCCCGCGCTCGACCAGCTGAGGGTCGGAGCGGTCGACGAGAACGCTGTAGTGGAGGTTGCCATCGCCGGCGTGGCCGAAGCAGGGAACGAGTAGGTCGGCCTCCTCGGCCAGCCGCTTCGTCTCACGGACGATCTCTGGGTACGCGCTGATGGGGACCGTCACGTCGCCCGGGTGGAGCGGATCCAGGTCAGCGTCGTAGCTCGCGACGGCGTAGGCGAGGTCCCGACGCGCCGTCCAGAGATCGGCCATCTCGGTCCCCTCACCGTCCGTCTCGAACCGGTCGAGGGCGTACTCCTCGAAGATCGATCGGCAGAGGGCGACCTCCTCGTCGACGCCGTGGTTCGCGTGAAACTCGAGGAAGACCATTGGCGCGTCCGGTAGATCGCTCCCCTGGTAGGCGTTCGCCATCCGGGCACTCAATCCGTCGACGACTTCGATGCGCGCGACGTCGACACCAGACCTGACGGTGTCGGAGACGGCTGCGGTCGCCGCGTCGAGCGTCTCGAAAATGGCACGCACACCGCTTTTCTGTGCGGGTCGACCGGCCAACTCGAGGGTGGCCTCCGTTACGACGGCGAGGGTCCCCTCGCTGCCGATCAGCAACTCGGTCAGATTGTAGCCACTCGAGGTCTTCACCGCCCGCGACCCCGTCCGGATCACCGTTCCGTCGGCCAGGACGGCCTCCAGGCCAAGTACCCAGTCGGCCACCTCGCCGTACTTCACCGTCTGCATGCCGCTCGCGTCCGTGGCGATCATCCCGCCGATCGTCGAGATGTTTCCGGAAGACGGCAACGGTGGGAAGAAGAGGCCATCGTCGCCAGCGAATTCGTCGACCGCAGAGCCGAGCAACCCTGGCTGCACGTCGATCTGGAAGTCGGCCGGCCGGTAGTCGACGACCGCGTTCATCCGCGTCAGATCGAGACTGATACCGCCGTGAGCCGGAACTGCATTACCCTCCAGCCCGGTTCCCGCCGCGTACGGCGTCACGGGCACACCGCGGTCTGTCGCCGCGGCGAGGACGGCCGAAACGTCGCCCGTCGACTCCGGCCAGACCACGGCGTCCGGGACGACGCCTTCGTCGAGCTGGGAGGCACCCCAGTCTGCGGCGTGGGATTCGCGTCGTCCCTCGGCGACCGATATCTGGTCGTCAGCAAGTCCGAGCTCGAAGCAGAACTCGATGTCGTATGTCATACGAGAGCGTTACTCACACACCGTCTAAACGTTTCCCCGACGCTGTCGGTCGAACGACTGTCGACCCGAGTCCGACACATCGATCGAAGGCGATCGGGTTCAATCGATCGCCCGAACAGCGCCGTCGCTGGCAGGTGTGGGTAGAAAACAGCAAAAGACCGGCCTGTTCAGCCGAAATCGATCAGTCGATGTGGCCTTCGCGTCGGAGCTGGTTGGCGTCCTGGCTGGTGTAGCGCCACTCGATCGTCGCTTTCTCGTCCTGCCAGTCCCACGGTTCAGCGACGACGACGTCGTCCTCCTCGATCCAGGTGCGGTACTTCATGCGACCAGGAATGCGACCGAGACGTTCGACGCCGTCGGCACACTGCAGTTGCACGTGGTTGCCGCCGAGGTGATCGGTGACGACGGCGAACACTTCGTCGTTCGAGGGCATACGGAGGTTCCGTCGCCCGGATTCTTCGCTCATATGTGATGTACGAGACCACGCCGTATAAGTTGGCGGGAGGACCGGTATCACGGGACGCGGTACCGTTCGGCACCAATTATAACACGATATCGACTGGTTCGAACCAGACCGCCGCGACGAGAACCGCGAGGAAGACGTAGCACCCCCGAATCAGGAGCATCGTCGCGAGTTTCGGCGGCGCACGACGTGCGGTGACCGCGACCAGTGCCAGGGCAGCCACTGCGAGGATGCTCCCCAGCGGGAACAGCCCGACGAGCACGAACACAAGGCACGTAACGAGACCGACGCCGATCAACCCATACGCCAGGAAGATAGCCCGATCGGTCCCCAGAACGACTGCGACCGTCCGCTTCCGGATAGTGCGATCGTAGGTCACGTCGGTCGTGTCGTCGACGACTTTGATCCCGGTGAGGACCACCAGGAAGACGAGCGCGAACGCGAGCGCGAGCGGCGAGAGTGTCCCGGTCTGGGCGGCGTACCCGCCCAGAATTGCCAGCCCGATCCCCGCGGGGTAGCCCATCGTCGCGCCGATCGGATGCACGTCCAGTTGGGGTGCGTGGAGGTACGCGATCACCCAGGTCGGCACCGTCAGCGCAGCGGCGAGCAAATCGACGCCGACAGCAAGGATCAGTGTGGCAACTGCAAACAGCGCCGTCGCACCGTAGAGCCCCGCGAGGCAACCAGCGACGGTGAGCGGATGATCGTCGTCCTCGTCACGGACGTGGAAATCGACGTAGCCGTCCTTGACGTGCGCCGTGTAGACTGCCGCGAAGATCGCGACGGCGTGGACTGCGGCCGGGAAAAAAGTGAAATTGGTCGTGAGAACGGCCCCGAACAGGGACGCGGCGACCGGCGGCAGCATGAATACGGGGTGGACCTGCGAGGCGTACGCTCGAAGGTCGGCGCGGAGGCCCGAACCGTGACGGGAGACGGCCATAGGCTCCCTCACCACGGACGCGGACAAAACCGTCAGGGGTCGACCGACGTGGTGAGAATACGTGGTCAGTCCCGATGGCTTCGTCGTCGGGCCCGTCTTCACACGGTGCGTACTGGATCTCGGTACTTACTGGACCGCTGCCGTCGCCGCGTCGATGATCTCCAGCGCCTCTTTCAGTTCCTCGGTTCCCGTCGCGTAGGAGAGTCGAGCGTAGCCCGCGCCGTTCTCGCCGAACGCCTCACCGGGGACGACCACGACGCCCCGATCCAGCACTTCGTCGCACCAGCCGTCGGGGACTTCCGGCATGGCGTAGAACGCACCCTCCGGCGTCGGAACGATGAGGCCGGCATCTTCGAGTCCGTCGAGGACGAGATCACGTCGGTCTTCGAAGGTGGCGACCATCTCGTCGACGGGATCCTGCGGGCCGGTGAGGGCCGCCTCGGCCGCGTACTGGGCCGGCGCCGAGGCACAGGCCTGAACGTACTGGTGGACGCGCAGCATCCGCTCGATTCGCCGGTTCGAGCCCGTGACCCAGCCCAGTCGCCAGCCGGTCATCGAGTAGGTCTTCGAACAAGCGCTGACGGTGACGACGTTGTCCGTCTCCGCGTACGCCATCGGCGAGTGGTGTTCGCCGTCGAAGACGATGTGCTCGTACACCTCGTCGGAAATACAGAGCACGTCGTGTTCGTCGGCGATACGGGCGAACTCGCGCACGTCGTCCTCGGAGGCGACCGCTCCCGTCGGGTTGCCGGGACTGTTGATGATAAACGCCGCGGTGTCCTCGGTGATCGCCGCCTCGACGGCCGCAGGGTCGAGCGTCAGGTCCTCACGCACCGAAACGGGGTTCGGGACGCCGCCGGCGATCGTCGTCAGCGCGTCGTAGGCGACGAACCCTGGATCGGGAAAGATGACCTCCTCGCCGGTTCCGACGTGAGCCTCGAGCGCGATGTGCAACGCTTCGCTGCCGCCGGCCGTCGCGATGACGTCGTTCGGATCGATCGAGAAGCCGTACTCGCGGTCATAGGCGCCAGCAATCGCCTCGCGAAGTTCGGGAATCCCCTTGTTTCCCGTGTAGGGATCCGCTTCGTGTGATTCGATCGCCTCGACCGCGGCCTGCGAGGCGTGTTCGGGTGTCGGGAAGTCCGGCTGGCCGAGCCCGAGGTTGATGTCGTCCTCGCCGGCCGCTTCGAACACCTCGCGGATACCACTGATCGAGACGTTTTCGACTCGCGTCGAGAAGTCCGTCATACGTGACAGGCTGGACCGAACCCTCATAACGATTGCTGGTATCGGCAGGGGCCGCAGCCTGATTGCGATGGCCACCACGGGCGGCCACGTCCGGCGACGACGTGCGGCCAACGCCAGCACACGCGGCGAACGACCGTCATCGACGCGACAGCCGGCCGACTTCGACACCGATCGTAACCGGAGTCGAAGCTGGGACGTGGAAAAATCGGCGCCGGAGTGAACCGAGCGGCAAGAACGGACGAGACGGCGTTAGTAGAACTCGCGAACGAGGTCCATCGCGTCCTCGGGGGCGCCGTCGGGAATCTCGGACATGTTCGCGCCGAGGTTCTGGTGCTGGCCGTACGGCACCGACTCGTCGTCCTGATAGATGACGCCCTGATACTCCTTGTCGGAGTCGAGGATGACGTCCTTGGCGTCGTCGTAGTCGTTCGGGTCGTGACCCTCTTCCTGGAGGTCGACCAGCGTATCGCGGAAGTAGTCGTAGGTATCGACATCGTTGAACGTGACACACGGGCTGAAGACGTTGACGAAGCCGAAGCCGTCGTGCTCGATCGCGGCTTCGACGATCTCGGTGTGGCGCATCGCGTCGGAGGCGAACGACTGGGCGATGAACGTCGCGCCGGAGGCGAGCGCGAGCGCGAGCGGGTTGACCGGCGGCTGCTTCGGCCCCTCGGGAGTCGTCGAGGTCTCGAAGTCCGATCGCGAGGTCGGCGACGCCTGACCCTTGGTCAGGCCGTAGATGCGGTTGTCCATGACCACGTAGGACATGTCGACGTTCCGGCGGACGGCGTGGATGAAGTGGCCGGACCCGATCGAGTAACCGTCGCCGTCGCCGCCGGCGACCATGACCTCGATGTCGGGACGGGCCATCTTGACGCCGGCCCCGACGGGCAGCGCGCGGCCGTGGACGCCGTGAAGCGCGTAGCTGTGCATGTAGGTCCCGATCTTGCCGGAACAGCCGATTCCGGCCACGACGAACGTATTGTCGGGGTCGTTGCCCGTGTTCGCCAGGGCCTTCATCATGCCGTTCATGGTCCCGAAGTCACCGCAGCCGGGACACCAGGTCGGTTGCTTGTCGGACTTGAAGTCGGTGAATCGAACGTCTGAGCTCATTATGCTGGTACCTCCGTGGAGAGTTCCGCTTCGATGTCGTCCGCGAGTTCGTCCGCCTTGAAGCGGATGCCCGTGTACTTGTTGATCCGCTTGACCCGCGTCAGCGTGTCGTGTTCGATCACGTCGGCGAACTGCCCCGTGGCGTTACACTCGACGACGATCACGTTGTCGGCTGCCTCGACGTCCTCGGTGAGGTCGGGCCGCGGGAACAGGTACGGAACCGACAGGACGCGGACCGAGATATCACGTTCTTCGAGGAGGTCGAGCGCCTCGATGAGGGCACCCTCGTTCGAGCCCCACGAGATGACGAGGTCGTCGGCATCCGGGTCGCCGAACTCGCGGTAGTCCCAGTCCTCCTCTGCCTTCGCGGTCTCGACCTTTCGATTTCGTTTATCGACCTGCTGGACACGGACGTCGGTGTCCTCCGTCCGGCGGCCGAGTTCGTCGTGTTCCAGGCCAGTGCTCATGTGGGCGCCGTCGAGCGTTCCCGGAAGGGCGCGCGGGCTGACCCCGTCGTCGGTCGCGGCGTGCGCCCGGAAGCGACCCTCCTCGTCGAGCCACTCCTCGACGTCGTCTTCCGCGACGATTTTGCCGCGATCGATCTCGACGTCGTCCATTTCGAACGCCTCCGGCGGGAACGTCTGCTCGGTGACCGACGTCGCCAGGTCGGAGACGAGGAAGACCGGCGTCTGGTACTTCTCGGCCAGGTTGAACGCCTCGATCGTCTTCCAGAAGCACTCAGTAATCGAGGTAGGGGCGACGACGAACCGTGGCACTTCGCCGTGGCCGCCGTACAGGAGCATGTTCAGGTCGCCCTGTTCCTGCTTCGTCGGCATCCCTGTCGACGGACCGGATCGCTGGACGTCCGCGATGACCAGCGGCGTCTCGCTCGTCGCGACGAGGCCGAACGTCTCGGTCATGAGGTCGATCCCGGCACCCGAGGTCGCCGTCATCGAACGGGCACCACCGCGTGCCGCGCCGAGCGCCATGTTGATCGCCGAGAGTTCGTCCTCCGCCTGGACGACGTGCCCGCCGTAGTCGTCGACACGGCCGGTGAGGTACTCCATGATGGAGGTCGCGGGCGTGATCGGGTAGCCGGCGTAGAAGCGACAGCCGGCCGCGATGGCGCCCATGCCGATTGCCTCGTTGCCGTTCAGGAGGACGTAGTCCTCGTCGGTCGTCTCCAGATCGTAGCCCAGGTGGTCCAGATCGTACTCCTCGCGGACGTGATCTCGACCGAGCCGGGCGGCCTCCTTGTTGTTCTCGACGATCTGGGACCCCTTCCCGCCGAAGCGCTTCTCCAGCGCCTCGTCGAGGTAGGCGACGTCGAAGCCGGTGATCTCACAGGCGGCACCGAGGGCGACGACGTTTCGCATGATGGCACCACCGGCCTCTTCGGCGAGGGACTTGAGCGGCACGTCGACGCCAGTCGCCTCGTCGGGGAGTTCGGCGTCCCACGAGCGCTCGCCGTCGTAGATGATCGCGCTACCGTCGTGCATTTCGTCGACGTTCTCGTCGATGGTTCGCTGGGTGAGCGCGACGAGGATGTCGAGTCGATCGACGACGCTCTGCACGTCCTCGACCGAGGTTCGAATCTTGTAGGCGGTGTACCCGCCCCGGATCCGTGAGGCGAAGTCCTTCGAGGTGAACACCTGCCGTCCAGCTCTGGCGAGAGCCTGGGCGAAGATCTTGCCGGTGGAGTCGATACCGTCCCCGGCTTCCCCGCCGATGGCCCAGTTGAGATCCGCTGGCATATTCTAGCGGCCCTTGCCCGGGGGAGAGGAAAAGGCTTCTGAAACCCCCGGTGACTGACCGCACGAGGTAACGGTTACGCCACCGTTCTGTTTGTCTGCGTGGAGAACTGACGACGGGCCGATCGGATCGTGACGAGATCACACGCCACCGTTCGAAAAAGAACCCACCCGGCCCCGAGATCATTGGCTCCAGGAACCCGTTCGTTCCCAGAACCCATTTGGCTCCCTCCCACAAAGCGTGCGTATGAACGCGACAGTCGCAGTGACCGCGGTCGACCGAGTTGGACCGGAGACGGTCGCACTCGAGCTCGAATCGCCGGACGGATTCGACGCCGCTCCGGGACAGTTCGTTCTCGTCCGCGCGACGCCGGGTGACGAGGAGATCGCACGCCACTACACGCTCTCCTCGCCCACGATGGACGAGACGTTCGAGATCACCGTCGGCGTGGATCCCGAGGGCGACCTCTCGCCGTGGCTCGCCGACCGAGAGCCGGGCAACGAGATCGAGATCGAGGGCCCGTTCGGCGAAATCGCCTACGAGCGCGACAGTCACGTGGTCGCGATCGCTGGCGGCCCCGGCGTCGGACCGGCCGTCGCGATCGCGGAAGCCGCCCGGGACAGCGACTATGACGCCGCCGTAGTGTACCTGGACGACGAGCCAGCTCATATGGACCGCCTCGACGCGCTGTCAGCGGACGACGTGCCGGTGACGATCGTCGCGGACGGCGACGAGGAGCGGCTCCGCGGGGCGATCGCCGACCACGTCGCGGACGGCCAACTCTTCGCGTTCGGCTTCACGGAATTCGTCACTACGGTCGCCGACGCGATCGAGGACGCCGGTGGCGATCCCGACGACGCGCTGATCGAGAACTTCGGCTAGGTGGCAAGCGAGTGACGGCCGGCAGGCTCAGTGCTCGACGAACTCGACGAGGATCCCGCCGGTGTCTCGCGGGTGGAGGAAGGCGACGTCGTGGCCCCACGCGCCGGGGCGTGGCTCCTCGTCGATGGGCGTGATGTCCAGTTCGCGCGCCCGCTCGATCGCCCCACCGGCGTCGTCCGTCTCGAACGCGAGGTGATGGATGCCGGGCCCGTTGTCCTCGAGATAGCTCGCAATCGTTCCGTCCTCCGTCGGTTCTAAGAGTTCGAGGTAGCCGTTCCCGAAGTCGAGAAAGACGACCTGCATGCCGTCGAACGTCTCCTCGTGGGCCACGTCGACCCCGCAGAGGTCGACGAACAACTCGGCGAGCGCTGTGGCGTCCTCGGTCGCGATGCCCGCGTGATCGAACTGCATTAGCCGGGTGTTCGACGGGGCGTGGCCTCACTCTTGTGATTCGATGACTCTGTTGGAATTGGTCGCGGGGTACAAGTCCGCTCCACGACTCGAAGAGTACCGTCGCTCACCACGGCACGGTACATTGAGTTGCAATACAGGTGAAATCGTATCTTCGAAACAGGGCGTGATGTGGCCGAGAATGTGGCGCTCGAGAGAGAGAGAGAGAGAGAGAGAGGACTGCCGAACGATCAGAATAGGCTAAGTATCCAACCCATAAGATACATATCCGACAGCGATTAGAAAAATATAATGGCAAGGAACCCTGTCATCTTCCGCCTCAATCTGATTATCGGACTGTTGATTAGTAATATTATTCTAATTCTTATGATTATTATTCCCTCGCTAAGGGTGCTCCTGCTCAACGGGGCATTGCCTGCCGTGCTCCTCCCACTATCGCTTCTGCTACTCCTGCGTCTTCGGTAAGTGTGCAGTCCGGCAGACCAGCTGTTTCAGTGGAAGAACTGACGGACCGATAGTATTCGACAGGCCGATTTACTCCGTTGAGCGAGTACTGCACGGAATCAGGCCGCTACACCGCGCCGCCGCCCTGGTACTCGCCGAACTCGTCGCGGAGCACGTCACAGATTTCGCCGACCGTCGCGTAGGCTTTGACCGCGTCGATAATATGGGGCATGAGGTTCTCGTCGCCGCGCGCCGCGTCTCGAACCGCCGCCAGTGCCGCATCAGCCGCTTCGTCGTCCCGGGACGCTTTCGTCTCCTCCAGGCTGTCGATCTGGCGCTGCTGGTCCTCGGCGGTGACCTCCTGGACGTCCATCTCCTGTTCTTCCTCGACTTCGAACTCGTTGACGCCGACGATGATGCGCTCGCTGTCTTCGATCTCACGCTGGCGGTCGAACGCCGTGTCCTGAATCTGGCGCTGGACCCACTGCGATTCGACGGCGTCTAACATCCCGCCCCGGTCTGCAACCTCGTCGAGCAGGTCGTAGGCGTCGGCTTCCACCTCGTCAGTGAGGCTCTCGACGTAGTAACTCCCCGCCAGCGGATCGATCGTATCGGCCGCGCCGGACTCGTGGGCGAGGATCTGCTGGGTGCGAAGCGCGGTGCGCACCGACTCTTCGGTCGGCAGCGCCAGCGCCTCGTCCTTGCCGTTCGTGTGGAGACTCTGCGTGCCGCCCAGCACCGCCGCGAGCGCCTGATAGGCCACGCGGACGACGTTGTTCTCGATCTGCTGGGCGGTGAGCATCGAGCCCGCCGTCTGGGTGTGGAACTTGAGTTGCTTGGACTTGGGGTTCTGCGCGTCGAAGCGCTCCTCCATGATGTCGTGCCACATCCGACGGGCAGCGCGGAACTTCGCGACCTCCTCGAAGATATTGTTGTGGCCGTTGAAGAAGAAGGATAGCTGTGGGGCGAACTCGTCGACGTCGAGTCCGGCGTCGACGGCCGCCTCGACGTACTCGATCCCGTTACCGAGGGTGAAGGCGAGTTCCTGCGCCGCAGTCGAGCCGGCTTCGCGGATGTGGTAGCCGGAGATGGAGATCGTATTGAAGTTCGGCGTTTCGTCCGCACAGAACTCGAAGATATCCGTAATGATCCGCATCGAGGGTTCCGGCGGGTAGATGTAGGTGTTGCGCGCGATATACTCCTTCAGGAGGTCGTTCTGGATGGTCCCGCGCAACTCCTCGCGGTCGACGCCCTGGCGATCCCCGACGGCGATGTACATCGCCAGGAGCACGCTCGCGGGCGCGTTGATCGTCATCGAGGTCGAGACCTCGTCCAGCGGAATACCGTCGAAGACGGTGAGCATGTCGTCTAACGAGTCGATGGCGACGCCGGCCTTCCCGACCTCGCCGGCGGCCATCTCGGCGTCGGAGTCGTAGCCCATCTGCGTCGGCAGGTCGAACGCCATCGAGAGGCCGGTCTGACCCTGATCGAGGAGATAATGATACCGCTCGTTGGTGTCCTCGGGGGTCGAGAACCCGGCGTACTGGCGCATCGTCCACAGTCGGCCACGATAGCCGGTCGAGTAGACGCCGCGCGTGTACGGCGGTTCCCCCGGGAACCCGAGATCGTCCTCGTAGTCGAGATCGGCCACGTCCGCCGGCGTGTAGACGCGATCGACTTCCTGGCCGTTCGTGTCCGTCGTGAACGTCTCTTTGCGTTCGCCGAACCGATCGACGACAGGGTCGACGGTCTCCTCGTTCCACGCCGCGTGCCCCTCGCGGATGGACTCGAGGTCGTCCGAGTCGAACATTATCCCCACCAACGCGGTCACGCGGCTTGAAAGTTGAGAAACGAACCGATCGGAACGTGAAGCAACGAGTTCGTCGCGTTCGTCCGACGGTGTTCGACTCCGCGTATGGCAAACCTTCGCCCTCGAACACTCCACCGCAGCCACGTCACAACGGTGCGAGGACGATACTCGATCGCGTCCCTGCAAAAAAAACCGTTCTTCGTGCGAGAAGCGGCTGTTCACTCGGTGAACGTGACCGAAACGTACGTGACGCCGACCGAGACGATTGCCCCGACCGTGCCGAAGACGAGACTGTTGATGAGCAACTGTGTCGTCTCGAGGGACGTACCAACCACGATCCCCGAAGAGCCGCCCGAACTGAGTTCCGGAAGCTGCGTGGAGCCGAGGAAGATGGTTACGAACACAAACAGCGCCAGCCCACCGAAAGCACCGATCGCACTCACTTTGAACTTCTCGCCGTTGGACTTCGAGAACTGTGTCCCGACGAGCAGACCGAACCCGGCGACGACGAGCATGCCTAGATACGGGAGGAAACCCAGCGCGGTCTGTACGATACTGAATAGGTAGATGTCGTGTACCTGCTCCTGTTCCTGACTGGCCAGGTCCGCATCGATCGTAAGCGACGGATCCCCGAACGCATCGACCAGAAGGAACATGAGGAAGATCGCCACCGAGAGGACGGCGAACGTTCCAAGTAGTCCCTTGAGAAATCGCTGCGTTTCGTGATCGGACAACAGCTCACCGAGATCCGTGCCGGGCTGGGAACGGTCGAAGCCGCCCGGGTGCTGGCGGCCGGTCTGTCCGCCCGATTCGGGCTCGGTGTACGTCGCCTGTGCCCCACCACTTTCGTTCGATTCATCAACTCCATCACCTGTCTCGGAACCTGACATCAGATCCAAATATAAAATCCTACCCCCATATGTGTACCTTATACATTCATTAATATGCCCAAAAATGTTAGAATTGAGAATTACCGGCGGCGGTAATCGGTTGGGGTACGAGCGTCCAGACGCCGGCGTACGAGGCGGATTCCGGTACGACGATTGATCCGGAACGCCACGCACGTGAGCGAGATTACAGAGTGAAAGTCAGAGGTCGGTCGTCGTTCAAATTCACAGCGGGTGGCTCCGGTCACCGGCCAGTGTCGTTCTGGTCACCGGCCGGTGTCGTACTTGTACGTGGCCGTCTCCGGATCGATTCCGAACTCCTCCGCTGTCGTCTCGTCGTCGCCGGCAGCCTCCTCCTTGCTGGCTGCCTTGAACGCCCCGCGAAGCCGATCAGGGACCTGAAACTGGTCGACGGCGACCCGGAGCGGGCTGGCGTCGGGATCGACGCCGTCTCGCTTCGCTTCAAGACGAGTCTGAAGCGGTCCCGGCAGGGCATCCGCGTCGATCGACTCGAACCCGAACTGTGCGAGATACGGGCCCTCGCCCGTCAACGCGTAGACCGTCTCGAAGTCCTGATCACCGGCGTACTCGACGAGGCGTTCAACGACGTGGGCGCCGACGCCCTGTCCGCGCCAGTCTTCGAGGACGCCGATGCTCGTCAGCTCACAGGCTGGTTCGCCATCGTCCGGCCGGTGGAGACGAATGCGCCCGAAGCCGGCCTTCTCGTTCGAGACCTCGTCGATGGCGATAACGTAGTCGCGCGAACGGAACGCCGTCGCATCGAGACCGAGTTCCTCGATCCGGTCGAGCAGCCACACCTCCTCCCGGTTCTTCGCGTCCCGTACGTACATACGGATAACTTGGTGGTGTGGCGCAAAAGTGTTTGCGGGCACGCCGAACGGTGGAGCGGCGTGACGTCCGACGATAGCGATAGCGCCGAGCCAGCGGACCAACTGGTCGACCCAGCGCTGGCCGCAGGCGTGGCAACGGATGGCAAATTTCTTCGGGGTGTATGCGAAACCCACCCGACGAGCACAATGACCGGCGAGTACATCGACGAGGTGGCCTACGAACCGTCCCGGGAGTTCGTCGAGTCGACGAACGTCTGGGAGTTCATGCAAACGTACGACATCGACGACTACGACGAACTCATCGAACGAACGACGAGCGACGTCGATGGCGTCGAGGAAAGCGGTGTCGAGTGGTTCTGGGACGAACTCGTCGACTATCTCGACATCGAGTTCTACGAGGACTACGATCGCGTGCGAAATGACGAACAGGGACCGCAGTTTTCGGAGTGGTACCCCGGCGGGGAACTCAACATCGCCCACAACACCGTCGACCGCTGGGCCGACGTCGAAGAGCCGACTCGCAACAGCGTCGCCTGCATCTGGGAGGGCGAAGACGGCAATGTCCGCGAGGTCACGTATCACGAACTGGCTCGCCAGTCGAACAAGGTCGCGAACTACCTCGAATCGGTCGGCATCGAGACCGGCGACACCGTCGGCCTGTACATGCCGATGGTTCCCGAAGTCATCTCGATCCTCTACGGCTGTTTCAAAGTCGGCGCCATCGCCGTCCCCATCTTCTCCGGGTTCGGCGTGGACGCGACCGCGACCCGGATCGCCGACGCCGAGTGTTCGGTGCTGTTTACTGGCGACGGCTTCTACCGCCGTGGCGGCAAGATCACGCTCAAGGGGGCTGCCGACGAGGCCATCGACGAAGCCGGTCACGTCGAACACACCGTCACGTTCCAGCGGCTTGGTCACGAGCCCGAGTCCGACATGCCCTGGGACGACGCCCGCGACGAGACGTGGGCCGACGCCGTCGCGACGCAGGACGACGAGTACGAGACGAAGTCGCTCGACGCCGACCAGGAGTCCATGCTGCTCTACTCCTCGGGGACGACCGGCAAGCCGAAAGGGATCGTCCACACCCACGCCGGCGTCCAGTTGCAGTGTGCAAAAGAGCTCTACTTCGGGTTCGACCTGAAACCCGCAGACCGATTCTTCTGGGTCTCGGACATCGGCTGGATGATGGGCCCGTGGACGCTCATCGGGGTCCACTCGTTCGGCGGGACGATGTTCATGTACGAGGGTGCCCCGGACCACCCCGAGCCGGACCGATTCTGGGAACTGATCGACCGCCACGAACTCACGCAGTTCGGCATCTCGCCGACAGCGATCCGCGCACTGCGCAAGCACGGTGACGAGTGGCTGGAGGGACACGACCTCTCCTCGCTGCGGATCCTCGGATCGACCGGCGAGCCCTGGGACCCCGAATCCTGGCAGTGGTTCCTGGAAAATGTCGGTCGCGGCGAAGCGCCGATCATCAACATCTCCGGCGGGACCGAGATCTGTGGCTGTTTCCTCATGCCGATGCCCATCAACGATCTCAAGCCCTGCACGCTCGGCGGCCCGGGCCTCGGGATGGACATCGACATCGTCGACTCGGCGGGCGAGTCCGTCGCCGACGAGAACGAACGCGGGTTCCTCGTCGCGCGCGACTCCTGTCCCTCGATGACCAAGTCGCTCTGGTCGGGGGACGAGCGCTATCTCGAGGAGTACTGGTCGAGTTGGGACGACCTCTGGGACCACGGCGACTGGGCCCAGCAGGACGAGGACGGCTTCTGGTTCCTCCACGGTCGCGCCGACGACGCCCTCAACGTTGCCGGTCGCAAGGTCGGTCCAGCCGAAGTCGAAGGCGCACTGATCGACCACCCCGCCGTGAACCAGGCCGCCGCCGTCGGCGCGCCGGACGAGACGACCGGTACTGCCGTCGTCGCCTACGTGATCTTGGAGGACGAGGAAACGGAGTCGGACGGCCTACGCGACGAACTGCGCGCACAGGTCGGCGAGGAACACGGCAAGCCCTTCCGCCCGCGAGAGATCCTCTTCGTCGACGAGTTCCCGAAGACCCAGTCGGGCAAGATCATCCGCCGCGCCATCGAGGCCACCTACACCGGCGAGGATCTCGGCGACATGAGCAGCATCGAGAACCCTGGAGCACTCGAAGCGCTCGACGAAGCGCGATAGAACGCTCCTGTCGATTCCGCCGGCGTATCCGTCGACGAGGAGACACGCAACTTGCGCTCAGAAGCCGACGAGCGCGGGCGACGCTTCCGCCGCAATCCCGCGGATCGTCCGGTCGAACGCCAGGACGATCACGTTGTTGAACACGAAGAAGAGGTACATCGAAACGACCGTCACGAGGAACGCGAGGTCGATCGGGTGTGAGAGATAGTGACCGACGGCGACGACGATCCCCGCGTAGGTAGCGGCGGCAAGCGCAACTCCCGCAAATCCGAACACATCGTAGAAAAAGACCGTGACAGGGTTCAGTTCCTTCGCGTACGGGGCGAAGATCAACAGCACCGCCGTCATCATGTCGACGAGCCACAACAGGTGAAAAGAGCGCCGAAGCCATCGGGAGTTTGGCGGGTCGAGATAGTGACGAGCCAGCCGCGAGACGATCATTCGGCGGATGTTGGGGAGGACCGGCGATAGCGCCTGTGCCTGCACATGTCCGCCCCAGGACCGACGAGGAGGACGTTCCGATCGCCGGAGCCCGATGTTCGGCAGACGAATTAGCCAGCACCGAGCGCCGCCTCGATCCGCGATTCGATATCCGTGAGTTCGTCTCGCAGTTCGTCGCCTTCCTTCCCTTCGAGTTCGGTGAGCCGGTCGCGGATACCAGCGAGGAACTCGTACTTCTCGTCCTCGTCGACGCCGGTCTTCTGGACGTAGACCGACTCTGATCGGTCGTAGACCTCGTCGGGTTCGAGGTCGGTCACCGACAGCACGACGTCGACCTTCGTCGGATCGATGCCGCGGACCCACTCGTGCGGGATGTCGTGGGCATCGAGGGCGTCGAAGACGGTCGCCTCGTCGCGGAGTGATCGACGTTCCCGGGTCGCCCGCGTGATCGTCCCGAACCGGCCGTGCAATCGCTGATCGGGACCGAGGCGGTCGAGGAGTTCGTCGCGAAACGTCGTTCGGAGGCGGTCCGAACCACGTTGGACGTCGGAGCTGATGACGTAGCAATCGGTCAGGTCCGTCGTCGTCAGTTCGTCCGGTTCCGACACGTCGAACCGATGGAGGTGTTCGGCGAGCAAGAGCACGTCGTCGTGGAGCCGGTCCGGCGCCGTTCGCGCCTCGGCAGGGCTGACGAGAAACGGACTCTCGCCGGCCGTTTCCGCCGCCGGGTCGAACACGATGTCATCACCGTCAATCACGATGTGGGACGTGAGTGTGAGCACGGTGACGTAGGGCTCGACGCCCGGTTGCAGCGTCTCGACGCGGATCGGGTTCGATTCGAGCCGGTCGACGAGCACGTCGAACTGCTCGCGCCGGAGCGTTCGATCCTCCCCGCTGTCGAAAAATTCGATCACGAGTCGGTCGTCCTCGATCGACCGGATAGTGAACCGACGGCCCGAGACGGGCGTCTCCAGCGCCGCGCCGTCGTCGAGCGCCGCGAGTTGCGTCCGAATGTCGTCCCAGTGTGCTGCTGTGTCCATAGTCACGCTCCGACGACCGGACGGGAAAATCGATGCCCGGCATCGCACGGCTCCGGGCCCGTTGGCCGATCGAGATGGCAGTTCGGTCCATCCGTGCGGGCCTGGTCAGACAGGGTGCGCTGTCAGGACACGGGACGCCGTTGGGTTCAAGACGGCGTGATCCGATCCCAGAACGACCTCATCTCGGAGGACTCCGACATCGCCTCGAGCTCCCTGAACGCCGACTTTTCCTCCTCTCTGTTGGCCGACAACGGATCCATCACCTCGCTTCCGTACCCGATCCGATCCGCCATTAGCTCGAGTCCCTCGTAGGCCGTCATCTCGACGCGTTCGGTCATCATCCCGGCCGTCATATAGCCCATGTCGCGCATCCCGGCGTCGTCGATCGACTTGTCCAGTTCGATACGTTCCTCGTGGAGGCCGTCGACGACGGCATCCTCGATCGGGGCCGGTGTCGACCCGATCTCGTCGAAAACCGTTTCGAGCCGGGAGACGTGGTCTCTGGTCTCGTCGCGGTGCTCGGCCATCCCGTCGCTCAGCTGCTCGTTGTCGGCCATCCGAGCCATGTGGTCGAGTTCGTCGACCAGCTGTGTCTCGGCGTAGTACTGCTGACGGAGCTTGTGTTCGAACATGTCTTCGAGTGCATTCATGGACATCACCCGGTCCGACCTGCATCGAGAGTGGGCTTAGTCACGGCACCCGAGCGTGCAAGCGATGGACGGTCGACGGGCGGCCCTCGACTCACTGCCACGTCGCAACCATCCGTCGCTACGAGACGTCCAGTTCGACCGCGGAGAGTGGGAGTCGTCGCTCGGGTACGGACGTCGCGTCGGCGTCGGTGACGAAGAGCGCTCCCTCGGGCTCGGTCGACTCGGCACCGTCCTCACCACCGTCGAGAGACGATTCAGGCGTCTGGGACTGCGTTCGTCCACCCGTCCCGCCAGTGAGGACGGTGACCCCGTCCGCGACGAGCGGTGCGAGCACGCCGGCGACGACGGTTCGAGGGTCGTCGAACGCCCGGTCGACCACGACGCGCGTCCCGGCCTCGATGTCGAACGTCCCGGCGATTCGCCTGGCTTCCGCGAGCGCCGTGGCGTGACTGATCGATCCATGTCGGGTCCCATCGCCGTCGGTCACCGCAAGCAGCGGCGTCTCGGGATCGATATCGACCGGCGGGAACGACGGATTCTCGCTCCAGAGCCCCGCGTCGAGGTGGTGAACACCTGGCGCAGGTGGCTCACCGCCGTAACAGACGAGCTGGGTCGACGGATCGGCTTCGACGTCCTCGAGCTGGGTCGCCGGCGCGACGATCGTCCGGAGCGATTCGGCGTCACTCGCGGCGGATGAGGCGGCGTCGATCGCCGTCGACGGCGGGTCGAACCAGGTCCGCCCCGAGAGCAACGCGGTCCCGAGAAACGAGAGGACGGCGAGCGGTCCATCACCGACGACGCCGACGGTGACCCCACGACGGACGCCGGTGTGCCTGAGGAAGTTTCCCGCCTTCCAGGCCGAGGTACACACCCAGTGTGCGTCGTAGGTGCGCCCGGTCGAATCGACGAGCGCCGGCCGATCACTCCGTCGATCACGCGTGAGATAGTCGGCGACGGTCTCCATACGTAGCCGTCGGTCCGGTGGGCGCAAAAACGCGGTGATCCAGGTCGACCGTGACCCCGCCCGATGTCATCGAGCGGGTGCGAACGTACGAACGGACTTTCACAGTCGAGCCGCCGTGAGAACACGGATGAGCGCTCAAAACGCGCGCTTGATCCGATCGAAGAAGCCGTCTGCGACCTCGATCTCGTCGCCGCCGGCCTCGGCGAACGCCTCCAGCGCGTCGCGTTGTTCCTCGTTTAACGACTCGGGCGTGACGATCTGGACGGTGACGAAGAGGTCGCCGTGGCCGCGGCCCCGGAGGCGCGGCATGCCCTTCCCGCCGAGACGCATCGTCTCGCCGCTCTGGGTGCCGGCAGGCACGTCGAACGACACGGAGCCGTCGAGCGTCGGGATGGTCACCTCGTCGCCGAAGACCGCCTGGGGGAACGAAACCGGGAGGCGATAGTGCAGATCGTCGCCTTCGCGCTCGAACTCCTCGTGTTCGGCGATCGAGACGTCGATCAGCAGGTCGCCGGCTGGACCGCCCTCGGGACTCGGCGCCCCTTCGCGCTCCATCCGGAGGGTCTGGCCGTCCTCGATACCGGCCGGCACGTCCACCGTCAACGTCACCTCGTCACGGACGTAGCCCTCGCCGCGACAGTCACTGCAGGTTTCCGAGTAGAGCGTCCCCTCGCCCTCACAGCGCCGACAGGTCGTCGTCTGCTGGACGCGCCCGAGCGGCGTCTGCTGAACCTGCGTCACCTGGCCGCGGCCCTGACACTCCGGACACTGCTCCGCGTCGGCCGACGGCGGGTGCCCGGCTCCCTCGCACGTGTCGCATTCGGTCGGTCGCTCGAACGAGAACTGTCGTTCGACGCCTTCGTAGGCGTCCTCCAGGGAGATATCGAGTTCCGTTCGGAGGTCGTTTCCGGACCGCGGTCGGCGACGGCCGCGACCGCCACCACCGCCGAACACCTGTTCGAAGATGTCGCCGATGCCACCGCCGCCCATGCCGCCACCGCCGAACGGATTGCCACCCATCCCGGCTCCGCCGCCGAAGGGGCCAGCACCAGCGTCGCTGGCATCGAAGCCGTGTTTTTCGGCCTGCTCGTAGCGGTCGTGACCCATCCGGTCGTAGGCCTCGCGTTTTTCGTCGTCGGTCAGCACCTGCTTTGCCTTCTGTATCTTCTTGAACTTCTCCTCGGCGTCGGGTTCGTCCGAGACGTCCGGGTGGTACTCCGTCGCCTTCTCCCGGTAGGCCCGTTTGATCTCTTCGGCGGACGCGTCGGCACTCACGCCGAGCACGTCGTAGAAGTCCTCGCTCATTCGTTACCACTCGATAATGGGTTGAAACACTTCAAGGGACCGTTCGGGCCTCGCGGCGAGGTGGTCCGTCGAATCGGCGCTCGAAGCCGGAAACTGAAGTCGATTTGCAACGAGTGGATGTGGCGAACGCCCGGCCGACCGAGGACCGTCAGTCGGCCCGCTCGGAGCCGTCCAACTTCTCGGTTCCCTTCAACTGCACTTGATCGTCCGTGACGCGTGCCACCTGCTCGATCTCGACCGGATACTCGTCCTCGCCTGCATCTCCCCACTCGAGGGCGGCCTTGATCCGGTCAGTGAGACCCGGGTGCGCGTCGACCTGCATCACCTCGCCGTTCTCCTCGACGGCCGCGACCATCCCAACCTCTTCGCCGGTCGCGTCGACGACGGTCTTTCCGACCTCGTCGTCCGTGAGCGTCACCCGGCCGACGTCAGGTTCGACGCCGCCAACCGCGCCCGATTCCCGATCAGCAGCGTCGATCGACTCGCCGCCGGTCAGCCCGGTCGAAGTCCCGGAGTCGCCCGACACGGCCTCGTCGGTTATCTCGGTGGAGACGTCCCGACTGCTCGTGACCTCCATCGATTCGACGGTGCCGCCGGTCACGTCCGCCCGAAGCAGCTTTCGATCCACCACGTCGTCCTCGACGACGCGCTCGCGATCGAACTGCGTACGGATGCGATCGTCCTCGGCGAACTCCGTCTGGATTTCACACTGGCTCAGCACCTCGTCGGCGGAGAGGTCGACGTCGAGCAACTCGCTCGTCGCGATCGATCGGTGGAGTCCTTCGACGTCGATATCGCGACCCTCCACCGTATCGGTCCCGGCGACGTCGGTCTCCGCGACCCGGCTCTCGATCGTGAACCGCTCGACGAAGCTACGCGTCACCGACCACATCTCCTCGACGTCGAACTCCGCGGCGTACGGCGCGTTCGAGAGGTCGATCTGCGGAGTGGGGTCGTCTGCCATTCCCTCACCACGCGTGCCGGCCTCGTTGACGTCCATCTCCGTCGCGTGCTCGTGGTCCGGGTCCAGTGTGCCTGCGCCCCCGCCAGCCGTCTGCCCGGACGCTGTCGTCCCGTCGGCCGGCATTCGGGCATCGAGCGACCCGACGTACCGGCCCTCGTCGAACCAGTCGCGGTGGCTGGCTTCGTGCTCCCCGTCCCCGACGAGGCGACAGCCGGTACACTCACGGGAGACGAGTTCCGCGTCGAGTACCTCCTGATCGATCAGGTCGGTGTCGACGAGTTCGCTCTCGATGGTGGCCTCCTCGACGACCACGCTCTCGACCACCGTCGTCTCCCGCACCTCGCTCGTCACCACCTCGCCCTCGATGAGGCGCTCTTCGAGCTCCGCCTCCGAGAGGTCGCCCCGGGTAATCGCCTCCGTCCGGTCGATCACCTCGAACGGTTGGTCCGTCTCCGCACCCCGGTAGACGACGACCTGGTCGCCCTCGTCCAGATGGTCGAAGAATTCGTCCCAGTCGGCTCGTTCGTGCGAGTCGCCGACGGTCGACTCGCCGACTACTCGATACCGCGGCGCCTCGTCCGTCGATCGGTCGTCGTCTCTGATCGGGATCGCCTGGTGTTCGTCCGCCCAGCCGCGGATCGTCTTTCGGTCCGCGGACATTCGCCGCTCGTCAGCATCGGTCGAATCTCGACTCATAGCGTTCGGCGGTTCCGGCGTCTGACTCCTAAACGCGGAGAATCGTTTCACCGATAGTTCCGGATTTCCGGCGACGGGCGAACCGAGATTCGAGGCGGAACCGGCGGTGATTCGAGGGCCCACCGATCAAGGGCGCGTTACCGGTAACTCGGTCGTCGTCCGCCGCTCCGCCGGCGGACGGCGGGTTCGCCCGCGGGGGACACCGCGTGGTGTTCGATCGTAACCGTCGATAAACCGCGGTCGGCGCGACGAGAAAGGCTGTCGGACGAACCGCATCGGGCAATCAAAGAGCGAGTCGCGGGCGTCGCCAGCCGGAGACAGAACCGGCCGCGATGCAAGTTATTCGTCGAAGCTGGGCCGTCAGTGTCGCCTAGGCGTCCTCGTCCTCGTCGTCGACTTCTTCGAAGTCGGCGTCGACGTACTCCTCTTCGGTTCCGTCACCGGCAGCGCCGCCCGGGCCGGGGTTCGGACCGGGACCACCGCCCATGCCAGCACCGGCCGCGCCACCCGCGGCGCCACCCATGTCGGCCCCAGCGCCCTCGGCGCCGGCGGCGGCCTCCTGGTAGATCTGCTTGCCGATCTCCTGGAGTTCCTTGCTCAGCTCTTCGGTCGCCGCTTCGATGTCGTCGGCGTCGGCGTCCGTGTCGTCGATCGTCTCCTCCAGATCGTCGACGGCGGCCTCGATGGAGTCGCGCAGGTCGTCGTCGACCTCGTCGTTCTCCTCTAATAGCGTCTCGGCGCGCTGGATCGTCGCCTCGGCGGCGTTGCGAGCCTCGATCCGCTCACGACGCTGCTCGTCCTCTTCGGCGTGCTCTTCGGCCTCGCGCTGCATGCGGTCGATCTCGTCGTCGGAGAGACCCGCACCGCCCTCGATCGTGATCTCCTCGGATTCGCCAGTTCCCTGGTCTTCGGCGGTCACGTTGACGATCCCGTTCTCGTCGATGGAGAACGCGACCTCGATCTTCGGCTGGCCGGCCGGGGCCGGTGGGATACCGGTGAGGTGGAACTCGCCGAGCTGTTCGTTCTTCTCGGCGATCTCTCGCTCACCCTGGAAGACCCGTACCTGCACGGATGTCTGGTTGTCCGCCGCGGTAGTGAAGATCTTCGACTCCTCGGTCGGGATCGTCGTGTTCTTCTCGATGAGTCGTTCGAAGAGCCCGCCCTTGACCTCGATACCGAGAGAGAGCGGCGTCACGTCGAGCAGGACGATGTCGTCGACCTCGCCGCCGAGCACGCCACCCTGGATCGCCGCGCCCAGCCCGACGGCCTCGTCGGGGTTGACGTTCTTCTGTGGTTCCTTCCCGGTGAGATCCTCGACCTGATCTGCGACCTGGGGCATCCGGGTCGACCCGCCGACGAGCAGCACCTCGTCGATGTCGTCCTTGTCGTAGCCGGCGTCCTCGAGAGCTTGCTCGGTCGGCTCGACCGTCCGCTCGATCAGGTCCGCGGTGAGCGACTCGAACTTCGCACGCGTGAGCGACGCTTCCAGGTGGATCGGACCGTCGTCGGTCGCCGTGATGAAGGGCAGGTTGATCTCGGTCTCCTTGCGCGAGGAGAGTTCGATCTTGGCCTCCTCGGCTGCGTCCTTGAGCCGCTGGAGGGCCTGGCGGTCGTCGCGCAGGTCGATGCCGTGATCGTCCTCGAAGTCGTCGGCGAGCCAGTCGATGATGGCGTGGTCCCAGTCGTCACCACCGAGGTCGTTGTCACCGTTGGTCGCGACGACTTCGTAGACGCCGCCACCGAGGTCGAGGATGGAGACGTCGAACGTCCCGCCACCGAGGTCGTAGACGAGCACCGTCTGGTCGGACTCGTCGTCTAGCCCGTAGGCCATCGCCGCCGCGGTCGGCTCGTTGATGATGCGCTCGACCTCGAACCCGGCGATCTCGCCGGCGTCCTTGGTTGCCTGGCGCTGGCGGTCGGAGAAGTACGCCGGGACCGTGATGACCGCCTTCTCGACCTCGTCACCGAGGTACTCCTCGGCGTCGCGCTTGATCTTCTGGAGGGTCATCGCGGAGATCTCCTCGGGCGTGTACGCCTCGTCGTCGATGTCGACGGCGTAGTCCTCTTCGCCCATGTGGCGCTTGATCGAGGAGATCGTGTGTTCGGGGTTCTGGATCGCCTGGTTCTTCGCCGGTTTCCCGACGAGTCGTTCGTCGTCGTCCGTGAACGCGACCACCGACGGCGTCGTCCGGTCGCCCTCTGCGTTGACGATGATCTCCGGGTCGCCCCCTTCCATCACCGCGAACGCGCTGTTTGTCGTCCCCAGGTCGATCCCGAGAATCTTGTTGCTCGTCATCACCTCCTCTTTGTGCGCACTTTGGTTTAAATGTTGGTGGACGAGACCGAGTTTACTTGGTATTATAGAAGGAAGCAGCGCTGGCGGGCAGTAGCACACTCAGGCAGGCCGATTGTAACGAGTCGAGAAGGCAGCACGACAGACATCGGACACTCGAGGACCTCTTCGTAAGGGCGATTGTGTGCCACGCAGAGACTTCTCACCGGCGGGCGGGCAGACCGGACTGAAAAAGGACTACGAGAGCTGACAGTCAATCTGACAGCGATCACACGCAAGAACTACTCCACCAGTATCCGCTCGCCGAGAGTGGTTGCGACCGAGAAAAGAAGAGCGTCTCCCCGACAGGCCGGTGCGCCGCCCCGGCGTACAGTTACGCCGCGTCGTCGGTCGTGGATTCGTCTCCGTCCGCAACGTCACCGCCGAGTTCGATCGTCTCCTCTTCAGTGTCGCCGTCGCCCTCGTCGGGAGCACCGGCGTCGTCGCTCGAATCGACTTCGCCGCCGAGTTCGATCGCGTCCTCACCGGCGCCAGTGGACGCCTCGCCAGCCGCGTTGACGTCGTCAGCGCCCGATTCGCTCGCCGCTTCGGCAGCGTCGTCGGACTGCTTGGCGTCCTGCGTCGTAGCGTCGCCTGTGGCAGCATTATCAGCGTCGGCGTCTTCGGCGTCCGACGCGCCAGCCTCGTCGTGGGAACCCGTCGCTTCGGCTTCGTCGTCTGGCGCATCGATCGATTCGTCGCCCCCGTCGCTTGATCCGTCGTCAGCCGAATCCGGTTCCTCGTCGGTCTCCGATCTGCCTTTTCCGTCGGCTTCGGCGTCCACGTCGTCGGCGAGCGCACCGTTACTAACCGTGACCTGCGCGGACTGGATGACCTTCTCGCCCATTTCGTAGCCGGGCGTGAAGACCTCCGCGATCGTCCCTTCGGGCTGATCGCTGTCGATCTGGACCATCACCTCGTGGCGCTGGGGGTTGACCTCGCTTCCCGGCTCGGGATCGATCTCCTCGACGTTCTCGTCGGCCAGGACGCGGTCGAACTCCCGCAGCGTCATGTCGACGCCCTCGCGCAGGGAGCCGGCGTCGTCGCTCTCCTCGTCGAGTGCGCGCTTGAGATTGTCCCGAACGCCGACGAGTCGGCCGACGAGATCCTCCGTCGCCCTCGTCTTGAGCTGCTCCTGGCGCTTTTTGGCCCGTTTCTTGTAGTTCTGGAAGTCGGCTTGCTTGCGTTTCAGCGCCTCTTCCAGTTCGTCGACGCGGTCGGTCGTCTCCGCGAGCTCGGTTTCGAGTTCCTCGATACGGTCGTCGCGCTCGGCCAGTTTCGTTTCGAGCGTCTCGATCCGCGCTGCGCTATCGCCGAGTTCGTCGTGGAGGCCGTCGATCGTCTCCGCCTGTTCGTCGTTTCGCCCGCGGAGGTCGGCGAGTTCCGTGCGCTGGTGTTCGACCGTCTCGTTGACCTCGCGTGCGGTGTCGACGACGCTCGCGACTTCCTGTGAGAGGGCTTCGTCGTACTCGGCGACGTCGTCCAGGAGCGCCTGCAGTTCCGCAGCGGTCTCCGGACCCTGTCTCGATCGATCACCCGTCGACTCGTCTGTCGCTTCGTCCGACTCGTGGTCGTGAGCGGGCGCACCCGCTGGGTCGTTCGGATCCGCCGCGGTGACAGTATCGTCAGCGTGGGTGTCTCCGTCGATGTCGGTCGGTTCGTCGCTCGATCCGTCGTCCGTGCCCCCCGATTCGGACGCGGCGGGCGGGGCCGACTCGTCCCCCGGGGGCTCGTCGTCCGGCCGGATCCCGCGAGCCGTCGGTTCCGTGCCCTCGTCTTCGCTCATGTCGGGGCAAAGGAAGACGGGAAATAAAAGGATTGAGGTACGGGCCCGTCAGGCGTGGCGGCGGGCGCAGCGCCGTTCGGGAGTCGACGCCACCGAACGGACGACTGTCACAATGTCAGTCAGAAGTAGTCACGAGACCATGAGATACTGATATCCCCGTCCTCGGTGGCAGGGCTACACATGGACGCGACACGACACCGTTTCGACCGACGAACGGTCCTCGCTGCGACCGGCGCCGGCATCGTCGGCCTGGCTGGGTGTCAGGGAGGGCCAGGCGGCGGTAGCGACAGTGATCTGACCGTAACGGGCGTCTGGACCGGTGGCGAAGAAGAGAGTTTCCTCGACGTCGTCGACTACGTCCAGGACGAGCTGGACATCGACATCGCCTACGACCCGCGCGATACGGAGGCGATCCTCACCGGGACGCTGATGGACTACGAAGCCGGCGTGGCGACGGCCGACATCGTCGTGATGCCATCACCGGCGCGAGTGCAGTCCGACGCTCAATCGGGGCACCTGGAGCCGGTGACCAGCGTCTGGGAGGGCGGAAACTTCGCTCCGGACTCCCAACAGGTGACCGTCGACGGCGACCAGTACGGCGCACCCTTCAAGATGGACCTCAAACCGGGGTTCTGGTATCGCCAGTCGTTCTTCGACGACAATGACCTCGAAGAGCCGGGCGACTACGACGAATTCATGAGCCTGCTCGACGAGATCCAGGGAATCGACGGCGTCGACGCACCGCTGGCGTCGGGCAACGGCACCGGTTGGCCACTCTCTGACGTCACCGAGGCGTTCATCCTGCGCCAGGAAGACGGCGCGCAACTCCAGCGCGACCTCATCGCCGGCGAGGCGTCGATGACCGACGACCGCGTCGTCACCGCCTTAGAAGAGATCCAGGGACTGATCGCGGACGGCTACTTCAGCGAGGTGCGCGACTTCGGGATTCAGTTCGAGTACCTCTGGGAGAACCAGATCCCGCTGTACTTCCAGGGATCGTTCACGACCGGCTTCGACGCCATCCAGGAGCCCTCGGATCTGGGCGTGTTCAGACTGCCCGGGACAGAGTCGATGGTCGCGGCGGAGAACTGGTTCACCGTCCCGTCGTACGTCGACGACGCCGATCAGGCGACGAGTGCCGTCGAAGCGTTCGTCAGCCCCGACGCCCAGCAGATCTGGGCCGAGCAGGGCGGCTTCATCGCCTCCAGTACGGACGTCCCGACGGACGCGTATAGCCTGGAAGTCATGCAGACGCTCGCCCAGCAGGCGGAGGAGGTCGATCTCGTCCCCGACCTCGACGACACGCTCGGCGACCCCTTCCAGTCCGAGTTCTGGTCACAGCTCACCGGCCTCTGGGCCGATCCCGACCAGGACGTCTCGTCGATGGCCGAGTCACTCGCCGAGGTCCAGCAGGAGAGCGCGGGCGGCGGTGGCGGATGAGCGACGCTGCCGCCGACGGCGACCGGCGCTCGCGCTCGTCGACACTCGCGATTACGGTCGAAGAACTCCGCCGCCGGAACGCGAACGCTCTCGTCATCGACGTCCTCTTCCTGTTCACGACGGGGTTCTTGACGATTCTCGCACTGCAGGGAGCCTGGCCAGCGGCGATCGCAACGATCCCCCTCGCGACGTTTCTGCTGTTCGCCTGGCGCTCGTCGATGGCCTTTCTCGTCGCGAATCTCATCACCATCGTCGTCGCCGCAGTCGCGACGATAACAGGCTACGTGCCGTTTTGAGCGAGGGGGCAAGACCGGGGTAGCGACGGGGCCGTTCGGGTCGACGAATCGACCACCATCCGAGGAACCGACAGTGTGTACGTCGCAGTCGACGACCGCGGGCTGTCCCAGTGATGATCGTGGGGTATCCCAGTGACGATCGTGGGTTGTCTCAGTCGACGACGTCGAGCTGGTCGCCGTCGACGATCTCTGATTGGCCTCAGTCGACGACCGCGGCCACCATTCCGCGCGTGTAGTACCGTTCGAGCAGGAGGAACAGGACGATCGGGACGACCATCGTCATGATGGATCCAGCGGCGACGAGGCCCCAGTCCACCTGCAGTCGGCCGCGCATCAGCGGGAGTACCTGGGGAGCGAGGTAGAGATCGGGCGAGCGCATGAAGACGAGCGGGAAGAAGAAGGCGTTCCAGACCCAGGTGAACTGGATGACGGCGACGGAGACGAGCGCCGGGACCGACAGGGGCAGGATGATCGTCCGGAAGATCTGGAAACGAGAGGCGCCGTCGATGCGGGCGGCCTCCTCTAACTCCTCCGGGATACCAAGCAGGTAGTTCCGCAGGAAGAGGACGACCCAGCCCAGACCCCAGCCGATGTGGACCAGAATGAGCCCCATGTAGGTGTCGAACATCCCGGTGTTCCGAAGCGTGTTGTAGTTGCCCATCGCCACCAGTTCGGGCGGCGCAGCCATCACCAGCAAGATCGCGAAGAAGATCACCGTCTTCAGCGGGAACTCGAACCGGGCGAACGGATACGCGGCCATCGCACCGAGGAGCATCACGACCAGCACGGCCGGAACCGTGACGATCATCGTGTTGATCAGCGCCCGGCCGAGCGGCGCCGTCTGGTACTCCCACGCGCGCTGGTAATTCTCGAGCGTGAGCGTCATCCCCTCCAGCTGCCACCAGCCGCCGATAATCTCAGAGAGCGGGCGGAGCGAGGCCATAAACAGCCCGATGAACGGGACGATCCACAGGATTGCCACCCCGATCGCGACGACGTAGGTCAGCGTGCGCCGGAGCGACGGCGCATGGTCGCGAAGCCAGGCCGCCCAGTCGCGGTCACGCGCGGGTCTGCTATCTGGAATCTCCGCGGCCGGAATGTACTGATCTCGGGCACCGGCCGCAGTCGACGCACCGCCGTCGGGATGAGCGACCGGCTCCGATCCGGTGCCATCGCCGTCGGTATCGTCGCTCGTGTCGGAGGCGGAGGGTTCGTCGATGCCGCCGTCGGTGGTATCCTCGATGCTGTCGTCGGTGGTGTCGTCTTCGGTCATCTGTTACCTCATGCGGGCGATGTACAGCGCCAGGGGTGCAACGATGAGCAACTCGACCAATGCCACGACCATCGCGTTGCCGTACTGTATCGGTGGTTCGAACGCCGCGCGGTACACCTCGATTCCGAGGACGGAGTAGACGTGATTCGGGCCGCCCGCGGAGCCGCCAGCCGCGTAGACGATGTCGAACATCCGGAGGACCCAGATGATGCCCATTATCACGACCACGGCGGTGACGGGTCTGACCTGGGGCCAGATGACGTCGCGGAATCGCCTGATCCGGCCCGCCCCGTCGATCTTCGCCGACTCGATGAGCGACGGATCGACCGCGGCCAGCGCCGAACTGTACAGCAGCATCGAGAATCCGGTCTGGACCCAGACGCCGCCGGCGATCAGGGCGTAGATCGCGACCTGTGGCGATTGCGTCCAGTTTCTGACCTGAGCCTCGAGGCCGATCACGCGAAGGAGTTCGTTGAAGATCCCGGCCTGTGGGTCGTAGATAAACAGCATGATGAGTCCGATGATGATCGTGGGCGTCGTGAAGCCGAGAAAGATCATCGAGCGGAGGATCCGCCGGCCCTTCAGATCGGCGAACAGCAGCGCCAGGCCCAGTCCCAGCAGCGTGCTCAGTGGGACGTGAATCACGACCCAGAGGAGGTTCTGCGGCAAGGCACCCATCGGGAACCGGAACTCGCGCATATTCTCCCAGTTGATGATCAGTGGGTCCCGAAACGTCTCGACCCAGTTTTCGAACGCGACGAATTCACCGATGGTGAACGCGTCCCACGAGAAGAAGCTCCCGACCGCCGAGTACGCGATCGGCCCGATCGAGAAGATCGCGAACAGCGTCATGCCGGGCAACAGAAAGATGGCCAGTGCGGTCGCCTTCTCGTGATCGATCCCCAGTCGCCGGCTCACCCGACGTGAGAGTCCGCCGCCAGACGCGCTCGGCGGTCCGGGATCGGAGTGGACGGTCGAGCCGCCGTCCGTCTGGGCTGGGTCGTTCGTCTCGTTGGCGGCTGCGTCATCATCGTCCCCGCTCGTCCCGTTGCCGGCTGTGGCATCTCCGTCCCCGCTCGTCGAGAGCGGCCACAGCCGGTCGAATCCGACGGCGTCGAGGTGGGATCGAAGGTCCATGATCCTGAGTCAGGCCACTAGCTCCCCGTTTGCGTCGTACAGGTAGGCGTCGCTGTCTTCGAACGTAAGGTAGACCCGGTCGTCCCGCTGTAGCCGGGTATCGGCGACCTTCACGTTGACCAGCTGGTCGTTCGCCGCGACGTTGACGAGCGTGTACTCCCCGAGCGGTTCGATCGTGTCGACCTCCCCGACGATGGCGTTTCCACTCGGTGGGGGATCGGTCGAGAGGGAGAAGTCCTCGGGACGGACGCCCAGCAAGACGGCGTTCGCCCCGCCGCTGGTCGACTCGGCCGCCGTGACAGCTTCCATCGCCTCTGTTGCGTCACCGCTCGATCCCGTACCGGCCCCCGGCTCTCCGCCGCCGGCGACGACGGCACCCGAGGCCTCTGTCGCTTGCGATTCCGGAGTGGGGCTCGACTCGTTATCGGCGACGGCCGCCGATCTGTCGGCGTCGATCGCGTCCACGTGGACGGTGCCAGCATCTCCGAAGTCGATCGCACCGTCCGTTCGAACGCCCTCCAGGAGGTTCATCGGCGGGGAGCCGATGAAGCGCGCGACCCAGGCGGTCCGTGGCCGGTCGTAGAGTTCGCCCGGGGGAGCGATCTGCCGGATCGTCCCCCGGTTCATCACGACGACCCGGTCGGCCATACTCATCGCTTCCTCCTGGTTGTGAGTGACGTAGATCGTCGTGACGTCGAGTTCGTCCTGCAACCGTTTCAGCTCGATGCGCATCTCCTGGCGCAGCTTCGCGTCCAAGTTCGAGAGCGGTTCGTCGAGCAGGAAGACAGACGGTTCGCGAACGATCGCGCGCGCCAGCGAGACGCGCTGGCGCTGGCCTCCGCTCAGATCGGACGGCGGCTTGTTCACCTGCTCCTCGATGTGGAGGAGCGAAACGACATCCTCGATCCGCCGATCGCGCTCGTCCGGTTCGAACCCGCGGACCTTCAGGGGATACTCGATGTTCTCCCAGACGCTCATGTGCGGGTACAGCGCGTAGTTCTGGAACACCATCGCGACGTTGCGCGCGCTCGGCGACCAGCCGTCGACCCGCTCGTCGCCGAAGTAGATCGCTCCCTCCGAGGGCGTTTCGAGCCCGGCGATCAGCCGCAGCGCCGTCGTCTTGCCACAGCCCGACGGGCCGAGAAACACGACGAACTCGCCGTCTTCGATCTCGAGATTCAGCCGATAGTTCGCGACGGTCTCGCCGCCGTCGAAGTACTTGCTGACCGACTCCATCGAAACCCGGGTCATCGATAGCTAGACAACGCCACACACAGGCATTAATACTAGCAAACTGCCACGTCCGGGAGACCATCAGTTCCGTCGACCGGTCCGGACGGGTGACAGGGACCCGGCCGTAGCCGGTCGTTACTCGGTCGATTCACCGACGGGATGAGCGGTCACGAAGAGGAACGACCGGTTCCGGCAGTAGGAGCCCGAAACAACAATCAATAAAGCCTGTATTACAATATACTATGGTAATAGATTGTGTTTCGTGAGAGATCGGCAACGCACCGTCATCTGCACTCGACGCACCACGCGAGAATCACAACGGTCATCGAACAACCATTTATGTTTGTTTTCTCAGAGACAACTTTTTTCTATTGTGGGTTCGTCGGCATCGACGAATGACGGACCGAACCGACGCTGGAGCCGATCGATACGTCGTCCTCGGCGACGTGGTCGATTCCCGGGAGATCGCCGATCGAGACGGGTTTCGAGAGACGTTCACCGAGGCGCGCGAGACGGTGGCGGCGCGGTACGAATCGTCGTTCGTCGCCGGGCCGTCGGTTCTGAAGGGCATCGACGAACTGGGAGCGGTGCTGTCCTCGCTCGACTCGCTCTACGACGTCGCCATCACGCTCCAGAATGTCCTATACCCCCACGCGATCAGGCTCGCCGTCGCCAGCGGCGAGATCTCAGTCGGCGAGACCGATGCAGTCGCACACATGGACGGCGAGGCGTTCCACCGGGCGACGGAGCTGCTGGAGGCCGTCGAACGCGACGGGCTTCGCTTCGGGCTCGACACCGACACCCATCCGCTCGACACCGCGGTCGCCGACGAGGTCAACCTCCTCCTCTCGCTGCGCGAGTCCTGGACCGATCGCCAGCGCGAGGTCGTGACCCGTTACGAGCGGGCTCCGACCCAGCGAGCCGTCGCCGACGATTTGGGCATCAGCCAACAGGCCGTCTCGAACACCCTCCAGAGTGCCTCATGGCCGCTGATCGAGACGATCGAGGGCCGACTCCGCGAGACGCTGTCGGCCGGGTGGCCGGCCGACGCGGCCGATAGTCGCGACGAGGAGGTGCAATCGGCGTGATGGCGCTGCAAGCGGTCGGCATCGACGTCGCCCCGTTCGACGAGTCGGCCGTCTACGTCCTGGCCGGCTACGCGCTGCTGCTCGGAACCAGCGGCTGGGTCGTGACGAACGCGCTCGCCTGGGCCGACGACGGCTACGCCGCGTCCGTCACCGATACCGACCGCGACATCGGCACCATCGTCGGCAAGACGGAGAACGTCCTCCTGCTCACATTCGTCCTCGCGGGCGCCTATGCCGCACTCGCGATCGTCTTCGCCGCCAAGAGCATCGTCCGCAGCGACGACATGAAGAACAACAGCCTGTTCTACCTCGCGGGCACGCTCGTCAACGTCACGTACTCCCTCGTCGTCGGCGTGCTCGTCCGCGTCTTCCTCGGGGCCGGCCTGTAGAGACTCGGTGTGTCGACGGCAAGCCGTGTGAACGACGACAAAACTAGTGATCGACGGCGCCACAGCGACCCACTACAGGTCGCGTCGGCGCCCCTTCGGAATCAGCGAGCGGAGTTCGTCGTAGACGTAAAGTCCGATCCCGAGTGGCTCCCGCTCGCCCGCCATCTCGTGAGCGGCGATCAGGTACCCCCAGTCGCCGTCCCAGTCGAGTTCCTGGTCCTCGCCCGCGACGAATCGGGCGGCTGCATCCGGATCGAGATCGATCACGCACTCGGTCGCATGCTGGCCGAATCGCTGGACGAAATCCGTCGTCGGCTTCCAGTGTTCCTGGCGGGTTCGGAGACACAGCATACCGAGGGACTCGACCGCCGTCGGTGACGGAGCCTCCCCCGCGTAGACCCAGATCTTGCCGGCTCCCTTCTCCCAGAAGGTGTAGTCCGCGAAAGTCTCGGGTGGAATACCGAACCGCTCGTCGTAGTACTCGAGCACCTCCTTTCGAGACACTCGCCCCGCCACGGTCCGTTCGGCGGATGTCGCTGGCAAGCGGTCGAATCGCTCCCCCTCGTTGGTGGCGAGTTCGCCGTCGATGGCGTCCGTATCGGCAGCGTTCTCGGCGTCTTCGGTGTCCGCAGTGTCAGCGGCGTCGGCCCCGGTTACACGCTCGTCGTCCGCCATCAGCCGGTCACCTCCAGCTTCGCGACGAAGAAGCCGCCGGTGTCGTTCTGGTGGGGATAGATCCGGGCCGCCTCGGCGAGCGACGGATCGTAGGTCTCCTCGTCCCACTCGGTGAGACCGGGGTCGTGCTCGAGCGCGAGGTCGAACGGAACGACCTCACAGTCTTCGCGTGCGAGCACACGGTCGACGACCGCCTCGTTCTCCTCGGGAGCGAAGGTACACGTCGAGTACACGACCGTCCCGCCGGTGCGGGTCGCCTGCACGGCCCGCCGGAGGATGCCGGTCTGGATCCCGGCGATCGAGCGAACGTGGCCCATCGACCACTCGTCTAACGCGTCCGGGTTCTTCCGAATCGTCCCCTCACAGGAGCAGGGAACGTCGACGAGGGCCCGGTCGAACTCGTCGAAGTCGAACGGCTGCAGGGAGTAGTTCCGCGCATCGTCGTTCGTGACCGCGAGCGACGTCGCACCGAGGCGCTCGGCGTTGAATCGGAGCGCAGAGAGGCGTCCGAGGTTGTTGTCGTTGGCCACGACGGTTCCGCGGTCGTCGATCAGCGCGGCGAGCTGTGTCGCCTTGCTCCCGGGCGCGGCGCAGGCGTCCCAGACGCGCTCGCCCGGCTCCGGGTCCAGAACGAGCGGCGGGATCACGGACACCTCCTCCTGGCCGTGCGTGAACCCGTGGAACGACGCCCACGTCGACCCGGGTGAATCGGTCTCGAGACGGAGCACGCGCGGGTCCCAGTCGGCCTGTTCGTACCCGACGGATTCGACATCGAGCGTCGCCATCGCCCGCTCGGGTGTCGCCTTGATCGTGTTGACCCTGACGGCGCTGCCGAGCGATCGCTCACACGCCGCGAGGAACGCCTCGAAGTCGTCGATAATCGGCCGGTACCGCTCGAACGGCTCCATTTGTCCGTCGTTCGACCGGCCGTCGCTTGTGGGTTTCGAAGTCATCGTTCGAAGCGGGCCGCGCGTTGCCCAGCCGTCCGACGTCCCGTCCACCGGCCTGTAACTGAGTCGATCGGTTTCGGTACACGTGTCGCTCGCCGGAAGGGGAACCCATTACGGTCATCGCGTCCAAAGGGGCGTGTATGACAACCGACCCAACTGCCATCGAGCCGACGGACTGTCCGACGACAGACGGAATGCCCCGCCTCGGTCTCGGTACCTGGGAGAACACCGACCCGGACGAGTGTGCAACCAGCGTCGAAACGGCCCTCAACATGGGCTACCGCCACATCGATACGGCCCAGGCCTACGGCAACGAGTCTGCCGTCGGCGACGGCATCGAGCGAGCCACCGTCGATCGGGACGATATCTTCCTCGCGACGAAGGTCTGGATCGACAACCTGGCTCCAGAAGACGTGAAACGGACGGCTCGCGAGAGTCTCGACGATCTCGGCGTCGACACCGTCGACCTGCTGTACATTCACTGGCCAGCCCGCGAGTACGACCCCGAGGCGACGCTGGCCGCGTTCGACGAACTCGTCGACGACGGCGTAACACGGCGCGTCGGCGTCAGTAACTTCCTGCCCCACCAGCTAGAGGAGGCTGCCGACATTCTCGACGCACCCATCTTCGCCCACCAGTACGAGATGCATCCGTTCCTCCAGCAACAGGAGGTGCTCGACACCTGCGACGAACTCGACATCAACGTCGTCGCTTACTCGCCGCTCGCCCGCGGACACGTCTTCGACGAGGACGAACTCGCCGACATCGCCGACGACCACGGCGTGTCGGCCGCACAGGTGAGCCTCGCCTGGCTCCGCGAGAGGGGCGTGACCGCGATCCCGAAAGCGACCGGGCGCGACCACATCGCCGACAACTGGGCCTCGCTCGACCTGTCGCTCTCGGCGGACGAGATCGCTCGCATCGACGAACTCGATCGCGGTGAGCGCGAAGTCGATCCAGGTTTCGGTCCCTGGAACCAGCACTGACGTCCAAACCTCCCGTTAGGGGTTCTGGGCAGGAAGCAGCGTGAGTAATATGAGCGGGCGATTTCCCAGCGTTTCTGAGTGATCAGCGCCGAAGAATACACAGGAAAGTTTACGGTCCGCCGGTCGCAGGGACTGGATATGGCAACCCGCACGCGGAGCAGAAACCGTACCGGCATTATCGGTGCGGTGATGCTCGATCTCGCGATGTTACACGGCTCGTGGATGGAGGTGTTCTTCCCGCGCCAGCGCGGGCGCGGTCACTCGGTGATGGGTAAGTGGAAACCGGAGACGCTTCCGCAGGCGCTCGGTTACTATAGCTGGTACCTCCTCGGAGCGCTCGTCCTTCTCTGTCTGTATCCGCTGGCCGTCGTCGGACTCGGTACTCGATTCTACGCCTCGAAGCTGGATTCGACCGTCACGCGACTGGGCATCGCCGGCATCACCCTCGTCGCCGTCGTCGTCTGGGGACTGTTGAGCGCGCTCGCGTACCTCCAACTCGAGTGGGAACCGTTCGTCGCCATCGCGGCGGCGAGTTCCGTCGCCGTCGTCTCGACGGCCATCGCCGCCACCACCTCGAAGTACGGCGGTCGCTGGCTGTCGGTGCTGATCGCCTACCCGTTCGCGATGACGGCGATCTTCCTGCCGCCGGTCGCCGCCGCACTCGTGACGCCGTCGCTCGAACCCTACGTCCTCGAACCGAGCTACGACTTCGCCGCCTGGCTCCTCAACAATGTCCTCTACGTCGGTGGGATCAGCGACTACTTCCGCGACAACTTCGACCTCGAGGGCGCCGCCTACGCCGCCATGTGGTTCGGCTTCGCCGTCACCTCCGGGTGGCTCTTCGGCATCCTCGTCTCCCTCGCAAACCTCGTCCGCCCGTCGCCGGACGACGGCGACGACGAGTCCTGAGCCGACGACGTCGGCCGCTGCGATCGACGCCGCATTTTCTACACCGAGTTACTCCGCGAGGCGATCACGTCCAGGCCCGGACTGTAGTAGTACGTGGGCCCGGCATTCGGTGTCTCGAACCCGTGCGCAGAAAATAGCGTGTTCCGTTCGATCGTGGCCTCAGCCGGGGAGAGCGTCCACGGATCGTGGTCGACGTCCGTGTACCGGAGCGACCCGTCCTGCGCCTCGGTGTAGAATCGGTAGCGCTCGACCAGAAACGCGGCGAACGGCTCCTCGGGAGCCGAAAACGGGTCGCCGATCGGCCGGTACGTTCCCGCGTATCGGGCGGGGCGAGCCCCGGGATGGTGCCGGCGACTCCGGAACCAGATTCGATCGTCGACCCGCTCCAGCGAGATGCGCGCGTAGAAGTACGGCAAATGGTGGAAGAGACGGGCTCCGAGAACGCTCGCGATACCCTGCGCGTCGAGACTGAAGAAGTAGACGCTCGGAACACCGGCGTGCGTGACGTACGTCCTGACATTGAGTTCCGGCAATCGGACCCCGAGCGATTCGGGGACGCCCTTAGGGCGAACGGCGACGTTGGTGAACGGCACGATCGAGAGCCACGCCGAACCGTCGTACACGTCGGGTGCCAAACCGTCGGGGAGATGGGCGTCCATCACGGCCGGTTCGATCGGCCAGTTCTCGAACAGCAGGTGGCGCCACCCCATCGCCAGCGGAACGACCATGGAGAGACTCAGTCGTTCAGATAAAAATCACTTTGCCACGAACGAGCAGGTCACAACGACCGACGTCTCGCAGGTGGGCAGAAACGAAGAGTTCGAAACAGGGGACGGAAAACGCACGAATGGTGAAGGGGAAATCTTCGGGGGTGAGCGAAGCGAACCGTAGTTCAGCGCGTTGTACCGCCGGAGCGGAAGGAGTCCGCGGAGGCGGCCTTTTTCATCGAAGTTTTTGCGCCGCGTGGTGCGCGAAGCGCACCCAAGGCGGAAAAAGTTCGTTACATGTATCCGAGGTCACGCAGGCGCTCCATCAGGTCCTCTTTGTCCTGGGCGCGGCCCGCGCGCTCGGTCGTGTTGGCCATGTCCTGCAGCCAGGCGGGTTCCTCGTCGGATTTCTCGGTGCTGACCTCGCTGCCGAGTGAGCGGAAGCCGGCGAAGTACTTGGGCGAGACGGGGATGTCGTCCTGGGTGAGGCCGTTGGGCAGGTCGTCACCGCTCTGGGGCACGTAGCCGTCGTCGGGAAAGTCGGCCACGGTGTCGGGGACGACGTAGTGCCAGAAGGCGTCCCAGACGGCGGGTTCGTCGAACTGCAGGATCGGCTGGATGCGGTCGTGTGGTGGGTAGATGTCGGGATCGTGACGCGGCGAGAAGAACGTCTCGTCAGCGCGGGCTTCCTGTTCGTCCCAGCGGACGCCGGAGATGACGCCGTCGATGTCGTGGGTTTCGAGCGCGTCATTGAGCGCAACGGTCTTCAGCAGGTGGTTGCCCACGTAGGTGTCGAGCAGGAAGGGGAAAGTGTCCTCCTCGTACTCCAGGATCTCACGGACGTGGTGGCGATTGTGCTCCGAGAGGTCGGAAATCGGGATGTCGTCGCCGGGTTCGAGATCGTGTTCCTCGACGTACGCGCCGACGTCCTCGTTGCGTGCGTAGATGACCTCTAGGTCCCACTCGTCGGCCCAGTGGTCGACGAAGTCGTGGATGGCGTCGAAGTGCTGGTAGTGGTCGATGAAGACCGCCGGCGGCAGGTCGAGGTCGTACTTCTCGGCGACTTCCTTGATGAAATAGAGGGTAAGCGTCGAGTCTTTACCGCCGGTCCACATCACGGCAGGGTTGTCGTACTGCTGGAGGCCCTCGCGAGTGACGTCGATCGCCTTCTCGATCTTGTCCTGCAGGTCGGAATAGCTCTCGGGCGATTCGTCCGTGCCGTCTTCGTAGTCGACGTCGACTGTGATCTGGGAGTCGCTGGCCATGTGCGTAATTAGATGTAATTAACGGATGTAAATCCTCGGGTTTGCACGTCGCAGGTTCTCCTTCTCATCTCACGGAGAAAACCCTGTGGTGCCGTCGCACCAGCTGTAAAACGGCGACGTGCTCTCCAGATTTGGACGACTCGCATGGTGTGGACGCGTAGGCGGTGTCGGTACCGAAATCGAGAACCGACGGCTATCGGACGGCAATGATAGCCACCCTGACTGATAGGCGAGAGAGACAGTCAGGCGCAAAGTACTTGCCGCTGTGAGCGAACGTCTCCGTCATGCTCGACCCACTGGTCGTCGCGCCGATCGGGATCGGGATCGTCCTCCTGTTCGCCGGCGCGACGCTCGCACGATACGGCGTCGCCCTCATGGGTGCCTTGCTCGGTGCCGGCGGTGGCTACCTCGTCGCACCGTCGATCGCCGGCGCAGCCGGTGTCGGGACCCCCGCCGCAGCCGCAGTCGGCATCGCACTCGGCATCGTCGTCGGCGTCCTCGTCGCCCACATGCTGCTCTCGCTCGCGATCGGGGCGATCGGCTTCATCGTCGGGACGTACTTCGGCCTGACCGCCCTCGCGCCGATCCTCGTCGACGGCGCATGGTACGTCGAGATCGGGGTTGGCGTCGCCATCGGTGCTGCCGTCGCCCTCGCCGGCATGACGCTCACCAACGTGACGATGATCGCCATCACGTCGTTCATCGGTGCCGCCCTGGCCAGCCAGTCGCTCACGTTCGAGGCGATCGCCGAGGCCCAGTCCTCGACGAGCGTCGATCCGCTGCTGTTCGAGACCACCGAGCCGGTCTTCCTCGCACTGTTCGTCGTGGGGATCGCCCTCCAGATCGGCCTACTCAAACTCGGCTACGCCCGGAAATTCGTCGGCGTGCTCCCCGGCGCCGGCGGACGCGGCAGTCGTAACGAGTCGAGTACCGACGGATAACCTCGGTCTGCACGCTGACACCGTTTTTCGCCGAACGAAACCATCGTCGCTCTCCATCGAGATCGATCTGGTTGGGCCGAACGAGCACGAGGCCGTGTTAACACGACCGAGTCGCTCCGCAGGAATCAGTCTAGACCGCCGGGATGGGTACGTTTTTGCGTCGGTCGATCGTTGCTCGGACAACGAATGCACGACGCAGTCCCTGCCGGGACGGACCTGCTCACACCGCAGGCCCGGTCGACACTCGAGCGTTCCGCGTACGGCAACTGGCGCGAGATCGCCGAGGCCGACGCGGTTTCGCTCGCGTTCGGCTTTCCGTTCCCGGAATCGTTTCCGACCGACGAGCTGGCCCGCTCCGTCGAGGCGGTCTTCGACGCCGAAGGCCCACAGGCGCTCCAATACGGCGGTGGCCAGTACGCGGCGCGACTGGAATCGTTCGTTCGCGAGCGCGAAACGGCGCGCGGGATCGACCCCGCGGAGACGGACGTCCTCCTGACCAACGGCGCTACGCACGCCATCGACAGCGTCTGCCGGGCGTTCCTCGAACCAGGTGACGTCGTCGCCGTCGAACGGCCCACGTTCATGGGGTCGATCAGCGTCTTCGAGAACTTCGGGGTCGAGATCGACGGGCTCGCCGTCGACGATGCGGGGATCGACGTGGAGGCGCTCGCGGATCGACTGGAAACCAGGCAGGCGGCGGGCGAATCCGCCCCCACACTCCTCTACACGATCACCGACTTCCAGAACCCGACCGGCGCGACGCTCTCGCTCGATCGCCGGAAGCGCCTGCTGGCCCTCGCCGACGAGTACGACTTCGTCATCGTCGAAGACGGCGCGTACACCGATCTCCGGTACGATAGCGAGTCGATCCCGCCGCTGGCCGCGCTCGACGACTCGGGGCGGGTGATCCGCGTCGGCTCGTTCGCGAAGACGATCGCCCCGGGCGTCCGCCTCGGTTGGCTCGTCGCCCCCGAACCGATCTGCGACGCGATCGACTCCCTCGCCGCCGGCGGAACGAACACCTTCACTCGGAGCGTCGTCGGCCACTACTGCGACGCCGGCCACTTCGACGACTCGCTCCCCGTCCTCCGCGAGGCGTACGCCACGCGTCGCGACCGATTGCTCGAAGCGCTCGACCGCCACCTGCCGCCCGAGGCCACCTGGACCGAACCCGACGGCGGCTTCTTCGTCTGGGTCGAACTCGCCGATACCGTCGACACCGACGAGTTACTCGCCGACGCCATCGACGCCGGCGTGACCTACCTCCCCGGGTCGATGTTCTACCCCGACGACGGTGGGTCGAACACCCTCCGGCTCTCCTTCTCCTACGCCGAGCCGGACGCCTTCGACGGGGCCATCGCCTCGCTCGCGGATGTCGTGGCGAGTCAGTCGTAACGTGGATTCAGTTTACTGTCCCGTAGTTTGTACTGCGGTTCGGTGATTTATCGAGAGACATGGATCAGGGGTGCCGTACAGATGCGGCCTCGAACGAGGATTCCGTGGGTGTCGGGTGCTGGCCAGCTCATGAAAGGGTATCCGACGTCCGTCCAGTTCCCCACGTATTTGCCACCGACAGACTAGTTGTCGATAGCTGGGTCGAATATGTCCTCTATTGAACAGTCGAAGTAGTTCGCGAGAGAAAAGGCGAGTTCCAACGACGGATCGTACTTCGATTTCTCTATCGCATAGATCGTCTGCCGACTTACATCGACTGCATCCGCGAGCTCTTGCTGGGTAATTTCCCTCTCTGCACGTTTGACCCGGAGATTGTTGTCCATATTCCGTTAGAGACGCTGATAGACTTCCGTCCCACCCAGCACGGCAAATATCGTCCCGACAGCTGCTAACGCGAGATAATCGATCTCCGTTGGGGTGCCAGTATCCGTCGCCGCATACCCGACATACATCGTTAGGATCGAGACGAGCAGGACGATTCCAGTACCAGCTAGCGCAAGATCGATATTCTGCATGTCACGCTCATCAACCACCCCTGATTCCGCACGCCGGGACTGCGCGAGATAACCGAGGTTAGCGAAGAGAAGGAGAACTGCAGGGAGCACGGTCAAATCTGCGATTGTTGGGTTTGCAAATGGCTCACCGAGCAGTAACCCAATAATGGGATAGAGGAGCGATGTGACTACGAATAGAAGCAAATTGTATTTTAGTGGTAGTATCCTCACCATCAGTTGTCCCCTCCGTTGGCGGCAAATTCTTCTGCGATAATGTACGGGAGGTTGACGGTCCAGCTGATGATCGCACAGGCAATCATCACCACTATGGCCCCGATGAAGAGCCAGAAGGTGTTGCCTTCCACCATGAATTCCGGCGCGATGAATCCCGACGCGATAATGACGCCACTAACAGCTGCTGCCACCAGCACGAGAAGGGCACTGTACGCTTTTCGTGGGTTCTCGACCATACAGCACCCTTTTGACTGCACCCACATGAATGTTAAGGAAGCTTTGCAAAATGAGAGGGTTGCTTAACATGGCCTCACGCAACTGTTCTCCGCCGAGAATGCGTGAACACTCCCACCACGACAGATCGAACGGAAGTCACCATTCGGGTCGAACCAACGGAGAGGAAGGTTCCGACCCGAAGCACGCGGGCGAGCATATCGACCATTCACCGACGACGATTCCGAGTCGAGTCCGGCGTCGACGACTGCCGTCTCACCCCCGACGGAGAGCCGGACGGCAGAAAAATCGGCGGCGAGAAATCGGATCGAAAACGCAGATCACAAGTGCCGGATCAGTGGTCGAGCGGCGTGATCACTCGCCTCCCGACCCGACACCCCGTCGCGGTCGCGATTTCATCCAATCTGAGAACTCGGAGAGGTTCATCGCGGCCGCACAGTCCGGACAACAGTACCGCATCGAGGGCCGATACTCACGAGCCAGCGCGTCCGGCGGCTCGACATCGACGCGGAACAGCTGTGATGGTGCCACGTCCCGATCACACCGATAGCACTCCCGGGCGGGAGTCGCGTCGCCGGTCCCGTCGCGCGTTCGCTCGACGGATTTCATCCGAGCACCTCGCAGTTCTGTGGATCGAACTGATCGACGTGACTCGGCCCCCCATCCCAAGAAGCTGAAGTGAGCGACGGGTAGCGATACGACTCTCTAGGCAACGGGCGTGCGAGACCTTTTTGTCTCGATGGTGTGTTTCGGAACATGGCGACCACAATCCCATGGTGGGGATTTGGAAGCCACGTCTCGGGTGTTACAGCACCCGGGGCACTTTCGTACCCTTCGGACGGGGCTTCCGTCTGCATGATTGACGTGAAGGATAATATAGTTACTGGTTAGAAGGTGGAATTAATGGAGAAGTCACGAGCCCATCAGTCGCATTCGATCTAGAAGGCAATTCACGGTGGGACACAACGGCTGGTCAATATTGGAGAAGCTATCCACTGATGAGTCAGCTAGCATTGCTAATCCCCAAGGCCAAACTAGGTTCACGCGACGGTTCACTAACCGCCATATAGATTTGGGTAGTGATCGCGCCGTTCTCTCAAATAGTGGGCGTAGCAAACGAGGGGTATCTACTTATCCGAATAACATAAGTAATTGATATGGACGAATGGCTGTTGCGTGGCTTTCTTTTGGTTTTCGCGGTACAAGTGCTGGGTGCGGTTCTCGTCTATTTTGATGCACACCGGCAAAATGTGAAGCAACCAGTGATTTATATGTCGTTTGTGTTGACACCTGTTATTGGCCTGATAATTGGGTTTGGATACCTGTTTGGACGAAAATCGCTCCCTCGATGGCCTGAAAATGAAACACCCGCCCAGTCGGAAAACCGAACGCAGATGAAGACAGAGGTTGCCTATTTTTTAGGAATTCTGGTCCTCTTCGCTAGTATCGGAATCGTGCGGTCTGGATACCTCTCATAGAGTGGACTGAGGAGACAAGTACGAGATAGCACCTAACCGCTACGAGGCCACCCTCAGTCGCTGATGAATTTGTTGTCGCGCCAGTTGACGCCGCCGGACTGGCCCGTGCTGTCGCGGGGGCCTTCGACGACTTCGACGTCCGCCGGGCGGACCTCGCTGTCGACGATCCGGGTGGCCTCGAGATCTCCGTCGTGGTCGGAGATGGCCGTCAGGGTGCCCTTCTCGGACTGCTGGGCGATGTCACAGAGGACCTGGAACATCTCGTACTGGAGGAGGGAGTTCTGGAGGACGGTCTCGCGATCGCCCTTGAACGCTGCGTACTCGACGAGTTCGGACTCGATCTCCTCTTCCTCGTCGTCCTCCCAGCGAAAGGCGTTCCGGCGCTCTTCGGGATCCTCCTCGTAGACCCGGTTCTCCACCACGCTGGCTTTGAGCTGGGCCGACGGCGTGTACTTACTGACGCTTTCGTCCTCGGCGTCCGCCTTGAGGATGAGCGTGTTGTTACGCCGCGTGAGTTCGACGTCGGCGATCCCGTCGGGGTAGGTTGCTTCGTCGAGGTGATCGTGGAGCTCCTCGAGGGGCAATTCGAGCGTCGAGTGGAGACGATAGACGTGGCCGGATTCCTCTGTTGACATGGTGAAAGTTCGTGAGTGCTCGCTTGCGGGATACTACGAGGGCCGCGCTTAAATGACCTGCTGTTCGATACCGCCTCGTGCAGATCGGATGAATCACGACGACGGCAGCGTGTTTACCCAGCAAACACCGGGATGCTGACATCGCCGATCAGTGACGATCTGGATAACTGCGCCCAGCAGGTCTACGCCGCGTTGACCGTCTCGGCAAGTTCGCCGCGCTCGTGCAGTTCCTCCAAAATGTCGCTCCCGCCGACGAACTCGCCGTCGACGTACGTCTGGGGGATCGTCTCCCAACCGCTGTGGGCTTCGAGCGCCTGTCGGTACTCGTCTAACGACTGGAGCACGTCGACAGTCTCGATGTCGTCTCGGTGCTCCGAGAGGAGCCCCAGCGCCTTCCGGGAGTACCCACACTGGGGCATGAGCTCCGTCCCTTTCATGAAGAGGACTACCTCGTTTTCCGCGAGCGCCGTCTCGACCTGTTCAGTGACCTCGTCCTGATCGAGTCCCTGATTCGGTGGGAAGTCGTCCATATCCCATCTAAGAGCACTCAGCCGCATAGGGCTTGCGACCAAACTTTTCCCTTGCGTGCGGTCGCTGACGGGACCGCACTCGGGAAAACTTTGATGAAAGGCCTCCTCCCTCCCCGCCAGCCGCGCGAAGCGCGGCTTCTGGGTCGGTCGTCGGCCCGCTCTCCCGTCGGTCGCTCGCGGTGAGTGCTGTCGGCAAACCCCTCAATCGCAGAATCAGGATCGGCCACACCAGCAGTTCCCCTCACACGCCTTACACCGGACAGCAATGGTAGCTGGGTCGGTCAGTACGGAAGTAATTCAGCCGTTACAGTTCTGGAAGGAGGCATCTGACTGGTGTCAACCGGTCGCGATCCAGCTGTCCACGCAAAGCGATCGAAGTAATGGAACGGGGGAGTCCCTGTCGGGACCCTTCGGATATAAGTCTGATACCGCCGCGGTACGTACAGGTGGTTTACTCCTCACCATAAGAACCAACGTATCGGAAAACAATCCAAAGAGAGGTTGCACTTGCAAATAGGAGAAATAAGATTCCAGCCACCCAGCTTATATCAGAAATATACCCATACATACCCCCCATGACGCCTCTAGTGGCTATTAGCAGAACGACGAGAAGAGCGAAGACGAAAATAAAGCCGAGCCTCGTTCTTGTGTTCGGATTATCCGCACCCATGTTATAGAATGTTCATCGACATTACAATAGTTCTTTCCCTGTTAACATTGTGCGTATAGAGAGCGTCCGTTTCTCGCTACGACGTGGCTGGAGAAGAGGATATCAACAGCGCTAACCGGGACCAAATCGGGATACTTACTTCCCACGGGCGTCGGCGACTTCGTCGACGAATTTCTCGGCGCGCCGTTCCAGCATGTCGAAGTCACCTGATTCGATCGCGTCCCCGTCTACCAGATCGCCACCGACACCGATCGCACACGCGCCAGCGTCGATGTAGGCAGCCGTGTTCTGCAACGTGACGCCGCCGGTGGGGATCAAATTCACGTCACCCAGCGGGCCGGCGAGCGCGGAGAGGTGCCCCGGTCCCACGCTACTGGCGGGAAAGACCTTCAGGACGTCCGCCCCGGCCTCAATCGCCGTCACGGCCTCGGTGGGAGTCAGGACACCGCACATCGAGAGGACGTCGCGTCTGTTGCACGTCCGGACAACCTCGGGTGCGGTGTGGGGCGTGACGACGAACGAGGCACCGGCGTCAACGACGGCGCTCGCCGTCGCCGCGTCGAGAACCGTCCCCGCCCCGATCACCGCGTCCGTCTCGGCCAGTTCCGCCCGGAGCCGCGAGACCTTCTCGGCCGCACCGGGATCGTCCGCCGTGATCTCGATCCCTAGCACGCCACCGGCCACGAGCGCCTTCGCGACCGGAGCGACGGACTCGCGATCGACCCCACGGAGCACGGCGACAACGCCGCTGTCGACGATGGTGGCGAGCGGCTTGTCGCCAACGCGGTCTGAGGTTGGGAGGAAGCTCATCCGGATCAGGCCTCGTCGAAGAGTTCCTCACCCTCGACCATGTGCTCGGACACGACGTCCAGATCGAGCGTGACACCCAGCCCCGGCTCTTCGGGGATCTCGATGTACCCCTCCTCGATGACGGACTCCTCGACCAGCTCCGCCCACAAGTCGAGTTCGTAGGAGTGAAACTCGACGGCCAGCGTGTTCGGGATCGCCGCACCGACCTGGGCACTGGCCATCGTCGCGACCGGCGAAGAGACGTTGTGCATCGCGACGGGGACGTAGTGCAGATCGGCCAGGTTCGCGATCTTCACCGTCTCGCGCATCCCGCCGACCTTGGGCAGGTCCGGCGCGACGATATCCACGCCGCCCTCCTGGAGGAGGCGACGCTGCCCGTGCGTACGATAGACGTTCTCCCCGGCCGCGATCGGCGTCGTCGTCGACCGCGTCACGTCGCACTGGACGTCGTGGTTCTCCGGCGGGACGGGATCTTCGAGCCACCACACGTCGTACGGTTCGAGCGCGCTCGCCAGCCGCTTCGCGCTCCCGGCGGTGAACGACCAGTGACAGTCGAACGCGACGTCCGCCCGGTGGCCGACCGCCTCGGTGACGGCCTCGACGATCGAGCGCTTGTGCTCGATCTCGGCCTCGCGCAAGTGCCGATTCGCCCGATCCTTCTCGTGACCGGAGGGCACGTCGAGGTCGAACTTCAGCGCGTCGTAGCCCAGTTCCGAGACGACCCGTTCGGCCTCCTCGGCCTGTGCCAGCGGCTCGGCGGGTTGAGGTTGTGCGTCCGTCGCCGCCTGCGTCGGTGGCCCATCTTCTTCCCCACCCTCGACGTGGCAGTCACAGTAAACGCGGACCGCGTCGCGGTACTTGCCGCCGAGCAGCTGGTAGGCCGGCACCTCGAGAATCGTGCCGGCCAGATCGTGCAGCGCCACCTCGATGCCCGAGATCGCGGTCACCGTCACGCCGCCGATCGACCCCTCGCCCGACATCCGCTGGAGCAGGTGCTCGGTCAGCCGATCGACGTCGAGCGGGTTCTCCCCGCGGAGAAACGGCGCCATGCGCTCGATCAACTCGGGCGCTCCCGCTCCCCAATAGGCCTCGCCAGTCCCGACGATGCCGGCGTCCGTGTAGACCCGGACGAGCGTCCACGGGAAGTTGCCGTCGACCATCGTGGTCTGGACGTCGGTGATCTCGACGTCGCGACCGCCGCCGCGCTTCGCGATGATCCCCATCGACTCGGCCGCCAGATCGCGCATCGTGTACTCGGCGTTCGGATCGTGGAGCCCGCGATACTCGATGCCCATACCACCCGAACCACTCGGACGGTTGTAGCCTTTGGTTCAGTGTTCGTGATCAGTTCTCCTAGGAGAGATTCAGAATCGAGAGGAGATCTGAGCAGGCTAATTCGGTGCACGTGGACACCTCATTCAGTTTCGTCCCGCCCGACGCTGATCACCTGCAAGAGCGAGTACACCGGCACCCCTTCGAGTTGGTCGACCCCATGTTTGTCCGCCAGCACGACGCACGAGAGCGGCTCACCGCCTTCCTCACGGATCGCCTCGATCGTCTCGGTCATCGTGGTGCCGCTCGTGATCGTGTCGTCGACGACGTAGCACTCCCGATCCCTGATCCCGGCGAAGTTGCGGCTGAACGTGCCGTGGAGCTCGGCGATGTCGCCTTCCTCCCACTGGTGTTTCGCCGGCGTGTAGGTCGCCAGATCGGTCTCGAGTTCGCGAGCGACGAGTGCCGCGATCGGTCCGCCAGCTTTCTCGATGCCGACCGTCAGGTCGACGTCCTCCCCGTGTTTCGCGAGGAGATCGGCCATGGCGACCGCGATGGCGTCCAGTCGGCGCGAATCGCGCCCGATGGCCGACCAGTCGACGTGGATGTCCTGCGGTCGACCGGCGTCCGCCCGTTCGCTCGGCGCGTCGCTCTCGGGCGTCTCCATCCCACTTCGCTCGACCAGCCAGCTGGCCGTCTCGCGAGAGACGTTGAGTTCGTCCGCGATTTCCCCCCGTGAGAGTCCTTGTTCGGCGAGTTCAGCCGCCCCCTCGATAAGGTCGTCGACGTTCTTCATGCGACCGGCTACATCGCGCACGCTCAAAGGGCTAACACGGACCGAACAGAGGAGACAAAACGGCCGACTGACCGAGATCGGCAACACTGAACCGGCGGTCCGAAGTCTTACTCCAGTACGACCAGCGTGTCGCCCATGTCGACGCTGTCGCCCTCGGAGATCGGCACCTGACTTACGGTGCCGCCGATGGAGGCGACGATGTCGTTTTCCATCTTCATCGCTTCGAGCACGACGACCACGTCGCCGGCCGTGACCTCGTCACCGTCGCCGACCTCGACGGAGAGGACGGTCCCCTGCATCTCGGCGGTGACAGACTCGCCGTCACCGGCGACTGCGGTGTCGTCCCCGCTGGACGCGCCGTCACTCCCCGTCTGCTGGGGTGGGCGCTGAGCCTGGCCCCCGCTTCCACCGCCGTTCGCCAGCGGCGCCGCACCGCGTTCCTCCAGATCGACCTCGAAACGCTTGCCGTTGACCTCGACTGTGAACTCGCGCTCGACGACATCGACGTCGTCGGCGGACGCGGACGGCTCGTCCGGCCCCCAGCGCTCCTGAGCGTCTTCGAAGCGGCTGCGGTCTGCCTCCTCGTCTAAGTACTTCGTCGTGTGCGTGCCCTCGACGAAGCGCTCGTCGGTGCACATCAGCCGGTGGAAGGGGACGATCGTCGTCACGCCCTCGATGTCGTACTCCGCGAGCGCGCGCTGGGAACGGGCGAGACACTCTTCGCGGTCGGCTCCCCAGACGATGAGCTTCGCGATCATCGAGTCGTAGTCGGTGACGAGCTCGTCACCCTGGCGCATCGCGTCGTCGACGCGAACGCCGACGCCGCCCGGCGGGTCGTAGGTGGTGAGGGTCCCACCGGATGCGGGCTGGAAGTCGTTCGCCGCGTTCTCGGCGTTGATCCGGAACTCGATCGCGTGGCCGTCGATCTCGACGTCGTCCTGCCCGAAGGACAGCTCCTCGCCGGCGGCGATCCGGAGTTGCCACTTGAGGATGTCGATGCCCGTGATCTCCTCGGTGACGCAGTGTTCGACCTGGATCCGCGTGTTGACCTCGAGGAAGTAGAAGTTCGCGTCGGGGCCGAGCAGGCCGTCGCGGCCGGGCTCTTCCTCGACGAGGAACTCGACGGTCCCGGCGTTGGTGTAGTCTGCGGCGGCGACACCGCGACGGGCGGCCTCGCCGATCTGTTCGCGCAGTTCGTCGGAGAGCGCCGGCGACGGCCCCTCTTCGACGACCTTCTGGTGGCGGCGCTGGAGCGAGCAGTCCCGTTCGCCGAGGTGGCGAACGTTGCCGTGGTGGTCGGCGACGATCTGGACCTCGATGTGTCGTGGGTTCTCGAGGTAGCGTTCGAGGTAGACCGAGTCGTTGTCGAAGTAAGCCTCACCCTCACGCTTGGCACTCTCGAACTGGTCTGCGGCCTCGTCTGCGCTCTCGACGACTTTCATCCCGCGACCGCCACCGCCACCTTCGGCCTTGATCGCGACGGGGAAACCGTGTTCCTCGCCGAATTCCTCGACTTCCTCGGCCGACTCGACGGGATCGGTCGTCCCCGGGACGATCGGGACGTCCGCGTCGCTCATGATCGTCCGCGCCTTGGTCTTCTCGCCGAGCGACTCCATCGCGTCGCTGGACGGCCCAACCCAGGTGATCCCCTCCTCGTCCTGCACCTTGGCGGCGAACTCGGCGTTCTCCGCGAGGAAGCCGTAGCCGGGATGGATCGCGTCCGCGTCGGCCTTGTGCGCGGCCTCGATGACGGCCTCGTGATCGAGATAGGAGTCCGCCGCGCGCGCCGGACCCACGTTGTACGCCTCGTCGGCGTAGCGGACGTGCCCCCCGTTCTTGTCCGCCTCGGAGTAGACTGCGACTGTCTCGACGCCCAGTTCCTCGCAGGCCCGCATGACCCGCACCGCGATCTCGCCGCGGTTTGCGACTAGAACCTTCCGGAACATTCCTGCTCGGACGGTCGCTCGGGGCGTACCTTACTTTTTCGCAACGGAGTCGGGACGACGAACCCACGCACAGCCCCCTCAAAGAAGACGATCCGGACAGCGAACGAGTTGACGGTCACCCCGCCGACTGATTTCCGATTTCGGTTCGCGCCGTCTCGATCCACGTCGGCTCCGTCGGACCTGACTCGAAGACTGATAGCTGGCGAAGGGTATACGTCAGCTCGACAGATACCTCGTCAGCACGATAGATTGCACTGTATAGCGTTTCTCCTTCGAGCGTTGCCGCCGTCAGATAGCCGTCGGCAGAAAGGGTGAGTCGGAACGAGACGTTCTCGTACCGACCGAGGTGGTCAGTATGCCCCTCGAGGACGTACGGCTCGCTGGTACGCGGGCGAACAATCACCGTATCGACCGCATCGTACGCCCGCTCTAGCGGAAACGGTGGGTCGGGACTGACCCCCTCATCTGTCACCTCAGCGTAACGGACAGATCCTGCGCCCGACTCCCGGACGACGGACAGCTCGTCGTCCGACCAGTAGTCTGTCCGGTTCACGTTCGAGGCGGTCGCAGTTGGGCCCCTACGGACGATCCGTTCACGGGCAGGGTTGCCACCTGCTGCGACGATACTCGTCCCGTTCTCGTACGAGAGAACGGATCCAGAGCCGTCCGTGGCGGTCTGTTTCCACTCCATTCGATACGCTTTCCCGGATAGCTCGTCGTGTTGGGCGGCCAGAAGACTACTGTTCGTGACCTCGGCTCCGGAGAGGCCAGGAAGGAGTGCGAGATCGGCTGGGTCGGTGGATGGAGATTGCTGATCGCTTCCGACGAACCCACCGCAACCAGCCAGCATCACGACGACAACAAGAGCCACGACCGCCCTCATAGAACGATCCACTCACACCGACCCCGGTCCGAAAACGTACGCGTGCTCGGGTTCTCCCCTCCGGTTAGTACGACCGTGAACCCACATCCGTCGGTCGATATGTTACCAACAGTTGGGCATAAATATACTGCAATCAGCGCCCTCCGAAACTAGGACGGTCAATAACGGTCCGAGTTGTCCAAAACCCGACGCCACGGCTCAGAATCGATCTGTCCGGCCAGCGGCTGACCAGGGGTCTCTAGGTCACCGCTTCGCTCCAAATTGTGTAAACAGCTGGTCGCGAGCCGCTGGCGGAATCGTGGTTCCAGATATCCCCCATATAATTTGATAAATAACACCACTAGAACGTGCCGTAACGGAATTTATGATTGTCTTTGTTCAATCAATTACACTTCAGTGTATCCGACATCTACTGCAGGTCCATCAGTAATAGAAACGCTAAACGGGTTATGTCCTGTCGGATACGCATGATGGGTAGCCGAATCGCTATCGGCCTCGATTTCCCCAGTAACAAGAATCTCCGTTCGTTTCTCGATGTCCATATCGAGCATGTACTGTGTCTCCACTCCCTTCGGTTCCGTCCTGACCGTCTCAGATACCAGTTCGCGATCCGTCTCGGCAGCGTGCGCTTCGATAGAGACAGCCACCGAGGAGGTTGACATGTTCGAGACATCGATGTAGGGCAGACTTTCGCTCGTCGTACTATCGTCTGTCAGGCAGCCTGCGACGGCCCCCGCAACAAACGGGGTAGTCCCCAACAGATACCCGCGACGGCTATAGTGTCCAGTCATTCGTTTGTCGTCGGGCAGATAGGCGGGCAGTTCGGCGGCGTCCACTCGCCATCGGAATATTCTGACGAGAGCCAGAGCGTACTCATCTATGTTATTTTGTATTGGTTTTACTATCACTAATAGTTTCTGACGGACCGAACGTGCCTACACTTAAACATTTGGGACAAATATACCGATAGTGCAAGCGACAATCTATACTATTCCCCAATAATACCCTGCAAAACGAGCTATTTGACATCTATAAGCGAAGAATCGTAACGAATGAGGTGTGGGTTAAAACCGGTCACGTCGACCCGCGGCAGTCCACGGATCCATTGGCGCCGCTGTCGGAACGCGTGAGGACCGTTCGCCGAGCGCATCCAATCGTCCAGCGAACGCCCAGCGCTCACCGTCCCACGTCTCGTCCGGTCCGTCCGCGGCCGCTGCGGCGAGTTCACGATCGCGCAGGTGCGCGCCGATCGCAACCGCGATGGCCGCGGTCTCGGCCGGTGTAGCCGACGGCGGAACGGAGAGCGAGACGTCGCCGTCGAGAGGGAGGTCGATGGTGGCCGCCGTGTCCCCTGCGTCGCGACGATCATCCGTCGACGCCTCCGCCGACTCGTCCGTTCCGTCGTCGGACACTGGGGATTCGTTCTGACTCATAGCTCGGCCCCCATCACAGCGGGATGTTTCCGTGTTTCTTGTCGGGCGTGTCCTCGCGCTTTGACTGGAGCATCTCGAGATCCGAGATCAGTCGCGGCCGGGTCTCGGTAGGGCGGATGACGTCGTCGAGGAAGCCCTTGTCGGTCGCCGTGTAGGGGTTGGCGAACTCCTCGCGGTACTCCTCGATGAGTTCCTCACGGAGCGCGTCGGGATCGTCGGCCTCGGCGAGTTCCTCCCGGTAGAGGATGTTGACCGCGCCCTTCGGGCCCATGACAGCAATCTCGGCAGTGGGCCAGGCGTAATTGACGTCCGCGCCCAGGTTCTTCGAGGCCATCACGCAGTAGGCGCCGCCGTAGGCCTTGCGCGTGATGACGGTCAGGAGCGGGACGGTCGCCTCGGAGAAAGCATAGAGCAATTTCGCGCCGTGGCGGATGATCCCCCGGTGTTCCTGATCGGTACCCGGCATGTAGCCGGGGACGTCGACGAAGGTGACGATCGGGATGTTGAACGAATCACAGAAGCGCACGAAGCGCGAGCCCTTCATCGAGGCGTCGACGGTAAGGGTCCCGGCGTTGACTCGCGGCTGGTTGGCCACGAGGCCCACCGATCGGCCGTCGAGGCGGCCGAAGCCGACCACGAGGTTCTTCGCGTAGTTCTCCGCCACTTCGAAGAACGAGCCCTCGTCGACGGTCGTCTCGATGACGTCCGTCATGTCGTAGGGCTTCTGGGGGTTGTCGGGGACGATCGATTCGAGCGCATCGTCGCGTCGTTCCGGATCGTCCCAGGGCTCGACCCGCGGCGGGTCTTCGACGTTGTTCTGCGGGAGATACGAGAGGAGCCGGCGGATCTTGTCGAGCGCGTCTTCCTCGGATTCGCAGGCGAACTGGGCGACGCCGGTCTCGCCGGCGTGGGTCATCGCCCCACCGAGTTCCTCGTGCGTGACGTCCTCACCAGTGACGGTCTTCGTGACGCCGGGGCCGGTGATGTACATGTGGCTCGTGTCCTTCACCATGAAGATGAAGTCCGTGATAGCGGGGGAGTACACCGCACCGCCGGCGCAGGGCCCCATCGTCGCGGATATCTGGGGGATCACGCCGCTCGCCTGCTGGTTCCGCCGGAAGATCTCGGTGTAGCCGGCCAGGCTCTTGACCCCCTCCTGAATCCGCGCGCCCGCGGAGTCGTTGAGCCCGATGACGGGTGCGCCGACTTCCATCGCCATGTCCATGACCTTGCAGACCTTCTCGGCGAAGACCTCGCCGAGCGAGCCGCCGAAGACGGTGAAGTCGTGGGCGAAGACGAAGACGTTCCGGCCGTCGACCTCGCCGTAGCCAGTTACGACACCGTCGCCTTTGACCTGCTTTTCGTCCATCCCGAAGTTCGTCTCGTCGTGCGTACGAAGCTGGTCGAATTCGGTGAACGTGTCGTCGTCGAGGAAGTACTCGATACGCTCGCGGGCGGTCATCTTGCCCTTCTCGTGCTGGCGCTCGATACGCTCCTCGCCGCCACCCAGAAGCGCCTCCTCCCGCAGGCGTTCGAGTGCTTCGATACGCTCCTCCATCGTCATTGTCGACTCCTCCCTGCGATAATCATTGTCGGGTCGAACGGCCAGCCACACAAAAAGCGTTCTGCAATGCGAACGGTGTGCGAAGTCGTCGGTATTGGCCACGGTAACGACGTTCCGGCTGGCGACACGCTCCACAATCAGGCCCGTACGTCGTCGACACCCCCGTTGTGGAACGTCGGAATGCGGCCAGGCCGCACGTCTCCGTCGGAGTGACAAGAGAGAGAAAAACGCCGACGCTGATCGGTCACAGGCCGAGGAAGTCGGCGAAGTCTCCCGAGAGGAAGGACCAGTAGTCGCCGACCGCGAGGGCGAGGGTGACGAGCAACACGACGATGACGGGAATTCTGACGAGCCAGATCCACACCTGCGGGAGTACCCCGGGTGAGTGCATGCCACGACGGAGTTCCGCCATCGCTCGGTCGGCCCCGATCCAGGCGACCAGGATCATCAGGACGATCCCGCCGGAGACGAGGAGAATCTGGGCAGCGAGGGCGTCGTACAGCGTTACGAGAATCGGCTGGCGCTGGGAGGACAGGAGTGCGACCGGCGTGCCGAGGAGAAACATGGCCACCCCGGTCACGGCCGCCGTCCGTCGCCGCACGGCGCCGAACTCGTCGATGGCGAACGAGACGACGACCTCCATGATACTGATCGCCGACGAGAGCGCCGCGATGGCGAACATCCCGAAGAAGACGACCCCGACGACCGAGCCCGCCGGAATGTCGGCGAAGGCACCAGCGAGCGCGACGAAGATGGCGCCGGGACCCGGATCCGCGGGCCCGACACCGGCTGTGAACAGGATCGGAAAGACGAACAGCCCGGTCAGAAAGGCGACGGCCGTATCGATCGCCACGATGATTCCGGTGTCGACGAGCAGATTCCGCTCCTCGTCCAGGTAGGAGGCGAACGTGATCATGACCCCCATCCCGACCGAGAGGCTGAAAAAGGCCTGCCCGGCCGCCGCCGGGACGATCGACCGCCAGTCCGAAGCCAGGAGGGAGAAATCCGGCGAGAGGTAGTACTCGTAGGCGGCGCCGGCATCAGGGAGCGTCCACGCGTAGACGACGAGGGCAAGAACGACGAACGCGACTGCCGGGACCATCACCGTGACGGCCAGTTCGATCCCCCGCCTGACCCCGAGTGCGACGATCGCGACCGTCAGTGCCATGAATATCGCGTGAAAGACCAGCGCGTCGAACCCGGTCGCGATGTCGAGGAAGTACGACTCCGATCGGCCGGCGTACCCACCGGTTACGCTGCCGACGACGTACCGAAGCACCCAGCCGGCGACCACGCTATAGTACGACAGGATGAGAAACCCGATCAGGATGAACAACCCACCGAGGTACCGCCACGCACCGCCGCCGAACTCGGCCAGTGCACCGACCGGGCTCCGCCCGGTGAGCCGCCCGACCGTGAACTCGACCAGCATCGCAGGGACGCCGATCAATAACACGAACCAGAGGTACAGGAGGACGAAGACGGCTCCACCCTCCTGGCCGGCCTGAAACGGGAACCGCCAGACGTTCCCCAATCCGACGGCGCTTCCCACGGCCGCGAGGATAAATCCCGCCCGCCTAGTCCACGAACTCCGGTCGGTCGAACTGCGGGACATTCGACGGACACGCGACGCGACCATCCGATGGTACTGGGTGCCTACAACGAGATTCTCGCCAATCGTTCACCCCGCGACCGACCCCCAGCTGTGTCGCCGATCGGGTACAGATCTAACGAGTATGGATGCGGGGTATCCGGCTCCTATAGCTAAAAATGTCACACCGAAGGCCACCTTACTTGATATATTGTGTTAGGAAACAAATACATAAGTACTATATAATGGACCGCTATACGGTAACCTATGGCACGAAAGCTGAATCGGCGGCGGGTGCTCGGGGGAATCGGTGCCGCAGGAACACTCTCGATCGCAGGCTGTCTCAACGCGCTCAGTGGAGACGATGGATCAGGGAGCGGCGATATCGAACCGCGCCTCGGGATTTTGCAACCGGAGTCCGGCCAGCTAGGCTCCCTCGGGACCCCGATCGCGGACGGCGCCGAATTGCCCGCACTACAGCTCGAATCCGACACCGATCTCACCATCGACGTCGGTCGCCGTGACACCGAGACGAGACCGGAGGTCGGCGTGAGTCAGGCCCAGACACTCGTCGACTCGGGCTATCCGGCGATCACCGGGGCGGCGTCTTCAGCCGTCACGATCAACATCGCTAACGACATCCTCATTCCGAACGAAGTAGTCGGAATCTCGCCTGCGAGTACCAGTCCCGACATTACGGGGATGAACGGGGACTACCTGCTTCGGACCTGCCCCAGCGACGCCTGGCAGGGCGACGCGATGGCGGAAATCGCCGTCAACGACCAGGGCGCCAGTTCGATCGCCACGCTCTACCTGAACAACGACTACGGGCAGGGCCTCAACGACGAATTCGTCGCCGGCTGTGAGGACCGAGGCGCCGAAGTGCTCGCCGAAGTTTCCTTCTCCTCGAGCAATACGTCGTTCACGTCGCAACTGGAGAACTCGGCCGGAACCGATCCCGACCTGTTGATGATCGTCGGCTACCCCGAGGCCGGGCAAGTCATCTTCCGTGAATTTTACCAGAATTTCGACAACGACATGCCGATTCTCGTTCCCGACGGGCTCATCGACGACAATCTTCCCACGAACGCGGACAATCCGATGGAGAACGTCATCGGGACGGCACCCGGAGCGGACGGCGAGGGTATCGACGACTTCACCAGCCTCTACGAATCCGAGTACGGCTCAGCACCTGGGGTCTTCAACGCGCAAGCGTACGACGCGAGCGCCGTCCTCATCCTCGCCACGCTGTACGGTGGCGAGGTAGACGGCCCCACGATCGCCGATAACGTCCGCGAGGTCGCCAACCCGGACGGCGAAGAGGTCGGTCCGGGTAATCTCGACGAGGCGGTGGAGATGGCACAGAACGGCGACGCCATCAACTATCAGGGCGCATCCGGTCCCGTCGACTTCCTCGATAACGGGAACCCCTCCGCCGTGACGTACCAGATCGGTAGCTACACGATGGACGGCTACTCCGTCGACCGCAGCGTCACCTACGAAGCCTGACGCCGGCTGCAACCCGACTACTTTTCGCGGTGTCGTGATCGACTGTCGACACAAACGCTTACGTTCGATCGATCGGACGAGACCGAGAGCATCACTCCACGAGTAGCGCCACGGAACCACGGTCGCGACGGGTGACCGACAACGTTGCGTCCAGACAGTTCGGCCCAGCGACTATTGGGTCTGTATACCACACTCATGTATCGCGAACACACCGCCCGGCCGCTCGGCGAGCGTGTCCGCCTCAGGTAGACGGGCACGAAATCATGGTCCCACACGTAAGGACACACCATCCGTGACGACACACGCCGGAATTACGGGTGCGCCGTTCCATTACGTCGTCTCGGTGTCTGCTTGCTCCCAGAAAACCGGGCGCGGCGCGTTATCCGCCGAGGAAGTCCTTTCGGACCTGTTCGTCCGCGAGTAACGCGTCTCCGGTGTCTTCGTAGCGGTTTTGCCCCTGTACGAGGACGTAGCCGCGATTACACCGACGCAACGCCTCTTTCGCGTTCTGTTCGACCAGTAGAACGCCCGTTCCATCGTCGTTGATGCGATCGATTCGGTCGAACATGTCCTGGACGAGATCGGGCGCGAGGCCCGCGCTCGGTTCGTCGAGCAAGAGGAGATCGGGATCGAGCATGAGAGCCCGACCCATCGCGAGCATCTGCTGCTGACCACCGCTCAGGTCACCGGCGTTTTGCTGGCGGCGTTCCTCCAGGATCGGGAACCGGTCGAAGATCCGATCGATCCGTTCCTGTGGAACCTCGTCCAAGATGTACGCGCCCATCTCCAGGTTCTCCATCACCGACATCGAGGGGAAGACGTTGTCGCTCTGTGGGACGTACCCGATACCGGTCGAAATGATCTCTTCCGGGCGATAGCCGCTGATCTCGGTACCCTTGAATTCGATCGAGCCACCCATGTAGGTGGTGAGGCCGAAGACCGACTTCATGACGGTCGACTTTCCTGCGCCGTTCGGGCCGACGATGGTGACGTACTCCCCGTCCCCAACTTGCATGTCGACGCCGTTGATGATCTGCAGGTCGCCGTAGCCGGAGTCGAGGTTGGCCACATCGAGTAGCGTCATTAGACCTCACCTCCGAGGTACGCCTCGATAACCTGTTCGTTCGACTGAATCACTTCTGGCGTCCCCTCGTCGAGGACACCCCCTTGATGCATCACGATCACGTGTTCGCAGTGTTCCATAATCAGGTCCATATCGTGTTCGACGATGAGGAAGGTGTAACCGTCCTCGCGAAGGGCGTGGATCCGATCCAGGATCTTCTCTTCGAGCGTCGGGTTGACGCCGGCCATCGGTTCGTCGAGCATGAGCATCTCCGGATCCGTCTGGAGTGCGCGTGCCAGGTCGAGGAGTTTCCGCTGGCCGCCAGAGAGGTTCATCGCGTACTCTTCGGCGAGGTGATCGATCTCGAAGAACTCGAGCGTCTCCCAGGCTTGGTCTCTGAGTTCTCGTTCCTGCTCGACGACACCACCGCGCGCACCGGGAAGAACCGACCGCCAGAGGTGTTCACCCAGTTGGTCCTTCGGGGCGAGCATCATGTTCTCGAGGACGGTCATCTCCGGGAATTCGCGTGCGATCTGGAACGTGCGAACGAGTCCCTGATTCGCAACCTGATGGGGTTCCCAGCCGGTGATATCCGTTCCATCGAACGTCACCGATCCGTCTTCCGGTTCGTAGACCCCAGTGATGCAGTTGAACGTGGTCGATTTACCGGCCCCGTTCGGACCGATCAATCCGGTGATCGACCCCCGTTCGACGGAGAAACTCGTATCGTCGACCGCGACGATTCCGCCGAAGCGCTTGTGGAGGTTCGACACTTCCAGAACCGCATCGTCGACCGACCGGGCCGATGCGTCCTCGTCCACCGATTCCGCATCGTCACGCTGCGATTCCAGGTCGGGGGAGTCGGCGCTACTCATCCGACTCACCTCCCGCTGAACCAGTCGTCGCAGATTCATCCGTGGAATTCGCTCCGTCAGAGGGGGTACTGGGTCGACTGAGGTCGACTGCCGCGGCTATCTCCTTGCGGTGGCCGAGCAGTCCCTGCGGTCGCTTGATCATCAGGACAATCAGGACCAGACCGAGGATAATGTACTTTATTTCGTCCATCGAATTGACGAGGTAGTCGATCACTGCCAGCGGATTCGACGAAACGAACGCATCGGCGATCGTCGGCGGTGATTGCACTTCGTAGAAGGACTCGATGACTCGCTTCAGGAAGTCCGGACCATCGTACACGAAGGCTGCAAAGACGAAGCCCCCGATAACGCTGCCCGTGTTCGATCCAGCCCCACCGACGATCAGTGCGACGAAGATGTAGAACGTCCAGATCGGTCTGATGTGGTTCGGGGTGACGAGTGTCCGTTTACCGAGCCATAGCATGCCAGCGAGACCCATCAGCCCGCAGCCGAGGACGAACACCACGACCTTCGCCCGGTCCGTCCGCTTCCCGAGGGATCTCGCGGCCAGTTCGTCCTCGCGAATCGCTTTCAGTACCCGTCCGAACGGCGAGTAGGCGATCCGCGTCAGGAGCAAAAAGATCAGAATCACGATCCCGATCAGGATGCCCGTATAGACGTAGTTCTCCATGACGGAGTCCGGAACCCCGCCGAGGTTGACCCCCGCCCAGATAATGCCATCCGTGAGCTCTCCGGTGACCGGTTTCGACTGCAGCCACGAGACGACACTGTCGGTTCGAGGGGCACTGATACCACTCCCGCCGCCCGTCCCGTAGCCACCTGGTAACGTCCGTAACGACCCCGAGACCGCGAGTAACCGGATGATTTCGGAGAACCCGAGGGTAATGATCGCGAAGTAATCCGCACGAACGCGAAGCGCAGGGAGTGCGATCACCAACCCCGCGAGACACGCTGCCAGGAAGCCAACGAGGATCCCGACCGGAATGGGGAGGCCGAGACCGGCCGGCGACGCGTCTGGTGAGGCGGTAACGAACGACATCGCGTACACGCCGACGCCCATGAAGCCGACCACGCCGATGTTGAACATTCCGGTGTAGCCCCAGTGCAGGTTCAGGGCGAGTGCGCCCATCGCGAAGACGGCCCCGTAGAACGTGATGCGCTGGAGGAAACTCATGATGAAGTTGACGTTCAACCCGGCGAGAAGTCCGAGGCCCATGAAGAACACGTAGGTCACGGCGACGACCGCGGCGATTCGACCGATATCGGCGAACCAGCTCGGTCGAACCATCGGTGCCGGCGCGTTGTCTTCGCCGTCCGAGTCGGCGACAGTTTCGGTACTCATGTCGTCTCCACCCCCCCGAGCAGGCCGTTTGGTTTGAATACCAGTATCAGAATCATGAGAATGAATGCGGAAACTTTCGCAAGGTCAGACGGCAACCAGATCAACGACACGTTCACGGTCATCCCGATGATGAGCGATCCCACGAGGGCTCCGTAGATGGAACCGATGCCGCCGAGGATGACTGCGGCGAATATCAACAACAGCAGGAACCAGCCGAGGTTGATGGAGACCGATCCCCGATCGAGGACGATGAGGTAGCCGGAGATTCCGGCGAACGCCGCACCGATAATCCAGGTTGCCGTGATGACGCGTTCGGTCGGAATGCCCGTAATCAGCGCGAGATCCTTGTTGTCCGCCATCGCCCGCATGGACTTTCCAAGTTTCGTGCGCTGTAGCAGCAGGTGCAAACCGACGATGAGGGCGAACGCGATGATGACGAGCGTCAACTCGTGTGCCGTAAACGGTCCAACATCGGGTGCGGTCGCGGTCACGCCACGCTTTCTGTTCGTGAAGATGACGGCGAGGAAGTACCGAAGGGCGAGTGCGACACCGACGCTCGCGATGAGCATCGAAATACCGCCCTGATCCCGCATTCGTTTGTACACGAGCCGATCGATCGCGAGGGCAACGAGGACTGTCACCGCCCCGGCGACCACCATCCCGATGAGGATCGCGAGCGGAGACGCGAATACCTGTAGTCCCACCTGCCCCGGTGAGACACCGCCCGACGTTGCACGAACCAACACGAGTTCGCCGACGCTGGCCAGCCCCCACCCTCCGACAAGATAGGCGGCGGCCCAGCCCCCGAACGCACCGGTCGTGATCAGATCACCGTGCGAAAAGTTCGCGAATTGAAGGATGCTGTAGGTCATCGACAGACCGACTGCGGCGAGTGCGATGTACATAGCATCCCGGAGCCCCCACCACAGGTACTCCAGAAGCTTTGTGTATGCGATGCCACCGGTTACCAACCGGCGAACGATATCGAGCACCAGCAATACCATGAGAAGGGCGACGAAAAGCCCCACAATGTCAGCACCTGACGTCGGTGAAAGGCGGTTTCGCACAGCGGATGCGCTGTCCGAAATCCGACCTCCACTGATATTCTCACCCATGCCTGTCAGCGACTCTCTGCTCATAGGTAATATACTTCACGCTACTAGCCAACATACCGAACGGATTACCCGCAGCCTGCTGGCGGTTCTGACGTTCCGTGACCGGTGACTGTTTGGCGGGTACCCTGGAACGTCCTGAACGCGTGCTCGTGGCCGTCAACGAGACTGATAGAGAGGTTCACGCTTCGCCGTACACCGGCACCGCCGCACCGCTCGTCACCGACGCCGCGTCACTACAGAGGAACGCGACGATGTCCGCAATCTCTCCGGGATCGACCCACGAGTTGTGATCGGCGTCGGGCATCATCTCACGGTTCATCGGCGTGTCGATCACGCTCGGCATGACGCAGTTGGCACGAACGGTCCCTCGATTCTCCGCGGCGAGGGTCTCGGTGAGAAGCCGAATACCTGCCTTCGAGATGCGGTACGGGCCGTCGCCCGCACCCCCTTCGAGCGACGAACGCGAACTCACGTTGACGATAGCACCTTCGGCCTCCTGTAATGCGGGTAAGGCATGTTTACTCGTCAGGAAGGCCGTTTTCAGATTGACGTCCATGAGGAGATCGAACTCGTCGACGCTCGTCGCCTCGATCGGCTGGCCGCCGCGCCACGTCCCGGCGATATTCAACACGTGATCGATACGACCGTACTCGTCACTGATCTCCGCAATAACTCGCTCGACGTCGGATTCGTCGGTGAGATCGGCCTGGGAGAAGTGGGCGCGCTCCGCCGCCGCGAACGGAGCGTCGTCCGTAGCCGAATCGGCTGGGTCGGGCTCGGCCACGTCGACCCCACAGACCGTCGACCCCGCACGCACGAACCGGTCGGCGACGGCCGTGCCGAGTGAGCCGGTCGCTCCAGTGACGATCGTCACCGTCTCGTCGAACGCAAAGGTTGCCGTTCGTGGCATGGTGGCCCCTGACACTCCCGGACTGGTTCAATGCTCGGGTGGCGAATGCGACCGGTGACGGAAAAATTCATTTCTCCACGGGCATATTCTAATACCATGGACGAATGCGGAGCAAGAGTTCGGCGACGAGAACTGCTCGGAATCGTCGGCAGTGGGACGCTCGCAGGGCTGGCCGGCTGTACGGCATTCGTCGACTGGATCGGCGACAAAGTGCTTGGGGACGTGAACATCTTCAACGGGAGGACCGAACGGGTCACAGGATCGATCGTCGTGACCGGTTCCGACGGAACGGACGTACTCGACGCCTCGTTCGACGCCCCGCCATCGGAAGACGACGGAAACGATTCGCAGGCAGACGCGGAGAACACGTCGACAGCGGCCAGTGAGGAGACCCAGGTGTTCGAGGACGTGTGGGACGGGCCGGGAACGTACGAGGTGCGCGTGCAACTCGACGAAGCCCAGACCGTCGGGGACGACGCGACAGCGAGTACGTCGATCGAGATCAGCGATCCGGACGAAGAGATGCTCGCCGTCACGCTCGGCGCAGACGATGTAGACGAGATTAGGTTCGCGACCGGTGACGCACTGAGCGAGTTTCAGGACAATCCCGTCGAACGAACGGACAACGAAAGCGAATCGTGACGCTACCAGGGGTCGGAACGACAGCGATCGGGTCGAATACGTGCCGTCGCGTCCACGATGGAGACGCCGTTCGGTGGCCGTGGAAATCGCTCAGGCGAGCCACTCGTCGGGTTTCGTGTCGTAATCGACGTCGTCAGCGGCCAGGTGTTCGACGGCGGTCCAGTCGACGCGTTCGACCGTCGTCTCGGTGCCGTCGTGACGAAGACGGACGCCGCGCTCGTCGGGCGTCGGTTCCCGGTTCCGGCGTTTTGCCACCTCGACGTCGTGGTCGTCGAGTTCCTTCCTGATCGTCAGCAGGTTCACCGGTCGCCCCCAGAGTTCGAACACGCGTTCGAGAACGGCTTTGGCCTGTTCGAAGTCGAGCTCGATGCCGTTGTACTCGTGTTCCAGCAGCAACTCGCCGGCGTTGTCGTAGTTGCCGTCCGCGACGGTAATCGTGGGCTTGCCGAAGTTGGTGAACTGCAAGAGGAGTTTGCGTTTGACGTCCTCGGGATCCGTGCTGGCGACGTGGAACTGGCCGGTCGCCTGGGAGTACTCGTAGGTGAAGTAGTCGTTCTCGCGGACGAACTCCGCGGTTAGAAACTCGTCCAGGAACGTCACGTCGTTGTGACTCTCGCGGACGTCGAACAGGCGATCCCAGCCGGCCGTGAAGTCGACGGCCGCGACCGCCTCGTCGACGGAGTCGTAGCGATCCGAATCGAAGATGTACCGACCGAGCTCCTCGAGGCGGTCGCGACCGATTCGTTCGAAGACGCCCCGATTGGCGGGTTTCACGAGCGAGTAGTGCCTGCGGGCCAGTCCCTCGTAGGAGAGGACACGCCACGGATACCGGTCGACGTCGATCCGACCCGCTCGGGCTGCCTCGAGTGCGTCCGCATCGACCCACGCGTCAGGGACCGTTTCGAGCGCCGAGAGCGACGCAGAATCGATCGAATCGATCGCTGCGGGCGGTTCGAGCCGGTCGAGGACGGCGTCGAAGTCGATATCTTCAGTGAGCGTCCGCCACGTGATGCCGTCGACGCGGAGCAGGTGTTCGACGACCTCCCGCCGATTGGTCACGTTCTCGATGTACTGCCAGAGCGCGAGGCCCAGGCTGTAGGGATTCAACCCGGGAGAGGCCAGAACGCTCGCCATGTGATCGGCGTACTCGACCACCTCGTCGTCGCCGGCGAAGGCCTCGTCGGCCATCATACGCGACTCCCAGAGGGCGGCCCATCCCTCGTTCATCACCTTCGTCATCTGCTGGGGCGCGAAGTAGTAGGCCTCTTCGCGGAGGATCTCGAGGATGTCTCGTTGCCAGTCGGTCAGTTCGACGGCGCGTTCCTCCTCGGGATCGTAGGCTTTGCCGTACTCGCGCAGGAAGCCGAGGACGTCCGTCTCGGGCGTCGACGGGTCACCGTCCCCATCGTCTGCCGCCCGAGCTTCCAGCCACTCGTCGTCGAAAACCTCCGAGGTTACCTCCGAAGAGAGGTCCAGATTTTCGAGCGTCTCCTGCAGATCGTCGTCAAGATCCGGCGGCTCCACGTCCCGTTCGAGGCGCCCGCGGTAGGGTCGGTGCTGGTCGATCGTGTCCTCCAGCGAGAGTACGTGATCGATCCAGCGCTCGACGTCGCTTCGGTCGATCTCCGGATCGGCCATGTACGCCTCGATGGCCCGCGAGTGGCGCTCGAGCATCGCCGCGGCGTCGACGTCGTCCGAGTCGGAGCGCCGATCGGTGAACAGGCCGAACCAATCGTTGTTCGCGAAGAAGTCGGCGTGGGCCTCGACGTGGGTGATGACCGCCTTCTGGTCGGCCAACGAGTTCGACTCCTGCAAGAACGCGTGCGACGGATTGTCGTTGTTGACGATTTCGAACGCCCGCGCACCGGTGTAGCGGTCCTGCTTTTGCTGGCGATCGTACTGCATCCCCCAACGCCAGTGCGGATAGCGACGCTGGAAGCCCCCGTAGGCGATGAGTTCGTTCATCTCGTCGTGGTCGACGATCCAGTAGCGGACCGGATACGGTTCCAGCCCGAGTTTTGCCGCGAGATTACGGGCCGCCGTAACCGGCTCTTCGAGGTCGGTCGCGATCGCGCGTTTGCGACGGTGCTCGGGCTCACGCATCGGACTCACCGCCAGGCGGCTGTGTACTGTTACTCATCTGGCTCACTCTCCGTACTGAGGATGTCGTAGATCGCACCGGCGACGTCGTCGGGCGAATTGACGTACGTGACGGCGACGTCCTCGTCGTCCGGTCCGAAGTGTTTCTCGAGTTCTTCGGCGTGGGTCGCGTTGATCGCGTTGCCGCTCGGCTGCGTCTCGACGTAGGCGTGAAGGTTCGCCGGGATCTCCTCCATCAGCGGGATGACCCGCTCCGACGTGTCGTTGGAGGAGTTTTCCGAGTCGCCAGCGGCGAAGACGTAGCGGTTCCAGTCGCTCCAGGGATAGGCCTCGAGCAGTTCGGCGGCGAGCTCGTACGCGCTCGAGATCTTCGTCCCGCCGCCCGAGCGGATGCCGAAGAAGTCCTCGCGCTCGACCGCCCAGGCCTCGGCGTCGTGGGCGATGTAGACGAACTCCGCCGTGTCGTACTTGCCCGTGAGATACCAGTCGAGCGGGGTGAACACGCGCTCGACGAGTTCGCGCTTGGTCTCTCGCATCGACCCGGAGACGTCGCGGATGTTCACCACGACGACGTTTCGCTCACGTTCCTCGACGATCTCCGGATGGCGATACCGCTCGTCGTCGCGGCGGAGCGGCACGTGATCGATGCCGTCGCGCCGGATCCGTTGCTGGACCGGCTGGCGATCGACGCCCGCCTCGACCTCCTCGATCGAGGCCCACGTCCCGCGCTCGTCGGCGACCGACTCGTGGGCGCGCTCGATCCACGACATCGACACGGGCAACCGCTCGCCCCGGGCCCACTCGAAGACCTCGCGCGGCGTGATCCCCTCGACCTTGCAGACTTCGCGAACGAAATTCTCGTCGAACGCCATCGCGACCTTCCGTTTCAACCCTTCACGGAACATGCGTTCGACGTCGAGCGTACTGTTCGGGCCGGAACGAGTGAGGTCAGTGAAGGGGCCCTCGTGTTCCTCGACGACCGTCTTGCCTTTCGGGTCGAGGTCGAGGCCGAGTTCCTCGTCGAGTTCCTGGGCGAACTCCTCCGGATCCATCTCGTAATACTCGTGTTCGCCGCCCTCCTCGCCGGGGTCACCCTCCTCGTCACCGTCGCCAGGCTGGGGCTGTGGCTGGCCGACCGGTTGCCCCACGTCGGGCGTGTCGCCGTCACCCTGGCCGACACCGCCTCTGTCACGACGGTCGTACGCGAACTCGGGCAGGGAGACGATCTTGATCGGGACGTTGATCTCGTCCGCGCCGCTGTGGCCCAGGTCGCCGTACTGAATGAAGTCAGCGAGGTCCTCCCGGCGGTCTTCGCCGACCGCCCGGAATCGCTCCAGGTCGTCTCTCAGCCCCATTCGCGAGTCACCTCACCGGGTGTGACGACGAGTATCGACCGGCCTCCCTCATCGTACGGGATGCGTCGGTGTCGCACTCGGCTCTCGACGCTCACTCCCACTGGTAACTCACCTGGCTCATGACGTGTCGACTCGTCAGTTCGGCCGAGGCGACGGAGTAGCCGAAGTCGTCGACCAACCGATCGATCGTCGTCGACTTGACGCGCTCGGTCTCCGTATTGCTCGGCGGGTCGTCCCACGCGTGCGGATCCAGATCCTCGTAGTGACGACGGACGTCCTCCCAGTCGTGTGCTTCGAGGACGTCCGTCAGAACCGGGATCGCGGTCAGGTCCGCATCCGCCGCGGAGAACGCCTCGTCGCGGTGCTCCCAGGCGTACCGGTTCAGCGCGGTGATGACATTCTCCTGGCGGAACTCGCGGACGTCCTCGGTTGGCCGATTTCCGTCGTAGTCGAGTTCGTGGAACCGACCGAGCTCCTCGACCTCGAACAGTTTCATCTTCAGCGGGTCGGGATCGACCGGATCGTTCCGATCGTCGGTGAGTTGCTCGCCGGTCTCCCAGGCGTAGACGTGCTCGACGTATTCCGCGACTGTCTCCTCGTCCACGCGGCGGTCGGCCATGATCGCCTCGATCACGTCCGACTCCTGTCGGCCGAAGACATGCTCGCGAACCGGCGTGACGCGAGACTCGAACTCCGACTGCTCCCCCGTGGAGAAGATCGGCGCCTCGAAGAGCCCGTCGGCCATCGCGTCTAGCACGTCTCGCGGCATGACGACGTCTTCGACGGGGAGCTCGGGGTGGTGACGATCGCTCCCCTCCTGCAGGAGGTCGGCGATCACGTCGCGCGTGTACGTCACTGGAATCCCGTGCGTACCGTCCGGCGCGTCATCCTCGAACCCGAAGTCGTCGAGGTCGCGGCGAACGTCTCCCTGTTGCAGATACCCCTGATCGAAGAGCACCGCCTTCTCGACCAGGTCGAGGTCCGCCGGCAGATCCTCCGTGACGAGCCGGGTGACGACGGCGTAGAGCGCGGCCGCCTCGACGGCATGTGGGGCCAGTTCTCGCGCTCGCGTGTGACCGGCCTCGGTGGTAACCGACACGGAAAGTGGCTGGCGAACCTTCTCGTCTCGCTGGTCGGGATCGGTCGCCGTCCAGACGGTCGTCTCGTCGGTCAGCTCGCGCCTGATAAGTTCGGCTTCCATGGAGCGGTTCGTCAGGTACTGGAAGCGCCGCTTGTTCAGCCGGCGCTTCAGCGCCTTCAGCGGATCCATCCCGTTCTTGTCGGCGTGCTGATCGAGCTGGGCCTCCAGATCGGGATTGGAGATGATAACCAGTTGCGTATCGACGTCCATCCCGATCCCCTTGTCCAGCTTGACCGTCCCCTCGTCGGGGACGTTGAGCAGTTTCCGTAAGAGGTCGGCGTGCTGGGCGGCGTCTTCGACGATCGTCAGGACGCCGTTTCCCTGCGAGAGCACGCCATCGTAGGAGAAGGCCTGCGGGTTCTTCCGCCCGCGCGAGTCGAGTTCCTGAAGCATACCGTGCATCCAGGAGCCGACCAGCCGTTCTTTGGGCGTTCCGTCGTCCTCCGCGTGGAGGACACCGATCCCCTGGCCGACGTCGACGACGTAGTTGCGCACGCGCAGGTGCCGGTCGTCCGTGATCGCCGAGAACAGCGAATCGACACCCTGGTTCCGGTAGCGCTCTTCTAAGTACTCGAAGGCCTCCCGGGAGAACGGATCGAGATCCGTCTCCAGCCGGATCGGGACGGATTCGTCGGACGACTCGTTGAGCGTCGCGAGGAGGTCGTCGCGGACGTCCTCGGGGAAGACCGAGAGGGGGTGTGTCTGTACTGGGCTCGCGAACCAGTGTTCGTCGTCGGCCGCTGTCGGATCGACGCCGTAACTCAGGCTGCGATCCTCCGCCGTCGCCGACCGGACGTTCCACTCGACGGTGTAGCGCCGGCCCGCTGGCGTCTTCGAGTACTCACGGAGGCCGTTGATCAGACAGCGCTTGAGTTCCGACTTCCCGGTCGCCGTCGGTCCCTCGAACCAGATGAGTTTCTCGCCCTTGCCTCGACCCGCGGCTATCGATCGCAGGTCGTCGACGAACGCGTTCAGCATCTCCGTGTTGCCGAGCACGGCGTGCTCACCGTCGTTGTGCGGATCGTCGAAGAAGCGATAGCGCGTCCGATACTCGCCCTCTTCGAGCACGGTTCGCGTCCCCGCAGCCTCGATAGCGTCGAGGAGGTACTTCGAGGCGTGGGCGGCGAGCGTCGGCCGCTCGAAGAGGCGATCGACGAATGCGTCCAGGCGCTGGGGCTCCTCGTACGTCTCCGCCAGTGTGCTGTCGGCGTCGGAGACGTAGTCGGTTCCGTGCGTCATTGCTCTTCGATCTCCGAGCGGGCGACTTCGGCGCCCGCGAACTCGAGCACCTCCTTCGCCCCGTTCTTCGAGTAGCCCTGTTCGACCAACGCGTCGATCCACGCCGACCGCTCCTCGTCGTCGATCTCACCGGCGCTGACCAGCGCGGAGAAGTTGATGTTGTGCTTCTTGTCCTCCCAGAGTTTGCGTTCTAAGGCACGACGAAGCCGTTCGTTGTCCGTCGGGTCGAACGCCTCGCCCTCGCGTGCGCGCCGTGACACCCAGTTCGAGACCTCCTGTCGGAAGTCGTCCTTGCGGTCGGAGGGGATGTCGAGTTCCTCCTCGACGGCCCGCAGGAAGGTCTCGTCGGGTTCTTGCTCGCGGCCGGTGAGCTCGTCCTCGATCGTCGCGTCGTCGATGTGGGCCATCACGTGGTCCATGTACTTCTCGCCCTGGCGCTGGATCTCCTCGACGTCGTACGCCAGCGCGTTGCGGACGTCCTCGATGGCGCGCTCGCGGTACTCCTCGCGGACGCGCTCCAGATAGCGGTAGTACCGCTCGAACTCCGCCTCCGGGATCGAGCCGTGGTGCTCCAGGTTCTCTTCGAAGAAGGAGAACACGGTCAGCGGCGAGAGATACTCGCGGTCGCGATGCTTCGAATCCATGATCGCCTCCGCGATCTCGTCGCCGATGAACCGCGGAGAGATCCCGACCATCCCCTCGCCGATTTCGGCGGTCTGATCGGCCTCCTCGCGGAGTTTCTTCACGTCGACGTCCGTCGCCTCGTCGATCTCGCCGTTGTAGGCTTTCGCCTTCGAGAGGAGGTCGACACGGTCCGAGTCCGGCTCCTCGACGCGGGTGAGGACGCCGAAGAGGCCGGCCATCTCCAGCGTGTGGGGCTCGACGTGGATGTCCGGAACGTCGGCGTTTTCGAGCATCTTCTCGTAGATGCGCGCCTCGTCCTCGTAAGACAGGACGTACGGGAAATCGATCCGCTTCGTGCGGTCGTTGAACGCTTCCATCTTCTCGTCGCCCTTCTTGTCCTTGTACTCGGGCATGTTCGTCCGGCCGACGATCACCTGGTCGATGTCGATCCGTGGATTGTTCTTCGGCTTGATGGTCTGCTCCTGGGTCGCGTGCAGGAAGTCGTAGAGGAATTCCCGCTGGAGTTTGAGCAGTTCCTCGCCGGAGAAGATGCCCCGATTCGCGTTACAGAACGCGCCCGAGTAGTCGAACGCGCGCGGGTCGGACTCTCCGTAGACGGCGATCTTCGAGTAGTTGACGTCCCCCGTCAGCTCCGTCTCGTCCTGATTCTTCTTGTCCTTCGGTTCGAACGTCTCGAGCCCCTGGCGTTTGTTCTCGTCGGCGACGAACCGGACGATCTCGACGTGATTCTCCAGTACGGCCTGGAGGTCGTCCTCGTAGTGCGCCAGGAGCCGGTCCATGTAAAACTCGCTCTCCGGATCCAGCGCCTGCTCGTTCTGGATCGTGTACGGCGCGTCGAGACCGTCGTTCATCGCGTCGATGACGTCTCGTCGCTGTTCGATCGGCAAGAGGACGAGCGGGTCCTGGTTCATCGGCGATCGGACGACGTCGTCCGACGGGTCCTGATCCCGAATGACGTCACAGAGGTTCGTCCACCGGAACGTGTACATTCGACCGTCCTCGGTCAGCGTGTAGTCTTCGAAGTATCGGCGGAGCTGGCGGTCGAAGTGTGACTTCCCGGAGCCGACGGGACCCAGCAGGAGTTTGATACGGCGTTCGGGCCCCAGCCGGCGCGAGCCCGACTTGACCTTGTTGACGAACTCGTGAATCGCCTGGTGGACGACACGACCGTAGAACGTGTTCTCGCCGTCGTTGAGTGGGTCCAACGACGCCAGGTGGTACTCGACGACGCCGCGTTCGTCGTCGTAGGTCGTGCCGTAGTGATCGAACATGTCCGCGACGCGCTGGTGGGCGTTGCGAGCGATCTTCGGATCGGCGGTGACTTCGTCTAGGTACCAGCCGAACGATTTCGCCTCGCGCAGATCGGCGGGCATCGATTGCTGGTAGGCGGTACTGAGTCGTTCGAGCGTGTCGGTGTCACTGGTCATGGTATCACTGGAATCGCGTATCGGCCGCCCGAAACGGTGTCCATCCGTTCACCGCGGGACCACCACGTTCGGTTCGAGGCCGATCCCGCTGGCAGGTGGGTCCACCGAACGCTGTGATCGCGTGATCGGCGACACTGGGGACGGACGGACCAGCGCTGACGGAGGGGCTGACACACCATACTGTTCCTCGTGGCACCCGGGACGTGCGCACCCGGATACCGCAGGCACCGATCGTTGGACAGATATCGGTGGTATTTAATATGGTTGTAATCCACACACATAAGCTTGCCCCCAAGGCGTTTATATGAGCACTCGATTCGTCCCCTCGCGCCGGGGAATCAAGTTCGCAGGGGCAGCGTACCCGGACAACACGAAGCGATGGCTAAAGCGGCGTGCTTGCACTTGCCACGTCTCCGACCAGGCGCTTGGCGCGCGCCATAGCTGCTGCCCCTGCGGGGGGACCGCACCCAACGGACAGACCAAAGGAACAGCCAACAGCCCACAGCAACCGCCGGGGCTATACGAGTGCACGGTGTACGTGGCGGTATGACGCCGTCCACCGAACTGCCGCCCGGATGGGTCGTCTGGGACGACGAGTCGGACGGACGAACGGTCTACGCTTACCGACCGGACGTCTTCGACGGCAGCGAGTACCCTGCCCCCTGTCTTCCCGTGTGTTATCTGACCCACGGCGCCCGGACGCGCCGGCCCGGGCAGAACCCCACCGACCGGACCGTCGACGACGACTGGTTCGTCACCCTCTATCTCGAACCCGAGGTGTACGTCGGGGACGTCGAGCGAGTCGATTCGCAGGCGGACGCCGAGTCGACCGCCATCGACTTGCTGAGGCGCTTCGCCGCCGGCGAAATCGACTACCGGGCCGCCTATCAGGTCCCCCGGGACCGCTACCTCGATCGACTCGACGAGTTGACCGGCCGATCGTCGACCCGATAGCCGGGAACGGCGATCGACGAGGCGGTCGCCCCGTCGGGCTTAACCCGCCGCGGCGACTACGAGGATTCATGTCGACGATCACACTGCTCGGCGATCTACTGGCCGAGCCTGGCACGGAGTTCGTCTACGAAGGCGAAGCCGATGCCTGTGCCGGCTGTCCGTATCGGAGTCAATGTCTCACGCTGGAGTCCGGACGGCGGTATCGGGTAACCGACGTCAGAGAGAACGGCCAGTTGCTCGAGTGTGCGATCCACGATCGCGGGGTCCGCGCTGTCGAGGTCGAGCCGACGACAGTCAGAGCGAACGTCCCCGAAGACGGCTCCTTCGCCGGAAGTACGGCTAGCCTCGCCGGACCGTGCCCCTACGTCGAGTGCCCGAGTCACGAATTGTGCGAACCCGACGGCATCGAGCACGGAGAGTCGGCTCGCATCGCGACGGTCCACGGCGACCCACCCCACGATGTCTGCCACCTCGATCGCTCGCTCACCACGGTCGAGCTCGACCCCGACGGGTGAGTGCTCGCCGCCCGACCAACCGATCGTCGGACAGCGGCCCATACTTAACTGCGCGATCTGGACACCCTGAGGCGTTTTGCAGTCGCCTTCCCAGCCTCTGCTGCGAGACACAGTTCGTGGACACCCGCTCTGGTGGGCCCACCAACCCGCTGTCGTGGGCTCACCGCTGTGGCTCGCGCGCATGGTTCCGGAATTCACCCTGCTCGGCGCGTCGCTCGCTCTCGGCGTGAGTTTCGGCCTCCTCGCCCACGAAGGAACCCACGCCGTCGCCCTCCACCTGAGCGGCGTTCCGTACCGTGTGAAGATCCTCCCTCACCGCGATGGCCACCCGATCAGGTGGCTCACGCGGACGCCCTGGGCAGTGGTGTTGCCCGCTCCCCGGCCCGCCACGCCCACCTGGGCGCTCCAACTTGGTGCTCTCGCCCCGCTGCTCCTCGCTGTCCCGCTGTTCACCCTGGCTGCGCTCGGCCACACGCCGACGGCAGCCTCCCCCGTCCAGCTGTCGTTCGCGCTCGGCTGGTTCGCCTGTGCGCTCCCGAGCCCACAGGACTTCTCGGTCGCGTTCTACGCCGACCGGGCGCTCGAATCCGTCGCGCTCGATGGTACCGAGAGCGGTACCGGGACACACCGATGATCACCACAGTCGCGGCGTGTGTTCACGCGACAACAGTACCCACGCAAGTCTTATCCGTGATCCGGCGTTGTGTTTAGAAGCAATGGCAGAAGGCAACGTTGATTTCTTCAACGACACAGGCGGCTACGGTTTCATCGAGACTGACGACGCGGACGATGACGTTTTCTTCCACATGGAAGACGTTGGCGGTCCGGACCTCGAAGAAGGCACAGAGATCGAATTCGACATCGAACAGGCCCCCAAGGGCCCCCGGGCGACCAACGTCACCCGCCTGTAACACGGCGAGCGTTTTCCCGGTAGCAGATTTTCTTCGCGACGCAGAATGTGACGAGCGCCAGCGTTAGGCACGCGCCGAGCTCCAATCGTCATTCTTGATGAGCAACGCGGCCACATCGTGAATATTTCGCGTTTCCAATAGTAACTCGGCCGCCGTCCGCAGGGTAAAGGAGGCGTCGAGGTCGACACCCGTGGCCCGCGCGTAACAGGCGAGCCAATCGTTCATCGCCGTCTCCAGTGCATCGTACTCGGCCGCGGAAAACTGGACGAACCGCCCACCCGTTCGACCCTCCACGTAGAGCCAGATGGCCTGTCCGGCACCCTCACGGAGGTATCGTTGTTCCGGATCAGATGCCGACCAGTCGTCGCGCTCACAGCGCCGGCGATCCCGCTCGGCCTGCCGGGCCAGCGCCAAAATGCGTGCGCCACGATGTTTCATGGGTTCGTCTCCAGTGTCCCATCGATTCGGATCCAGTGTCCCATCGGTTCGTATCCAGTGTCCCAGCGGGTCGTCTGCATCCGTGATTGCACGGAGTCGACACGGCGACCTAGCCCTGTTTGAACTCGACTCCCTTGTTGCCGCTCGGGTGTTCCCACTCGGTGTCGGCGACGACGGCGCAGGTTCCACACTCGACACAGGGTTGCGTGTCGAGACTGACGAGGCGTTCTGTCGAGCCGTTCGCCCCGACGTCCTCGGAACGATAACAGCCGCCACCGAAGTCCTCGGCGCTGACCGGACAGGCCGCGACCGCCGCGCCGCTTGCCTCGTAGGATTCGTCCAGCAACCGGATGTGCGGGTTACCGACGTCCGTGTCGTACGTGAGGTCGCCGATTCGCTCGGCGAGCGCCGGGGGTTCGACCGGGGAGTCCCAGTGGACCGTCCGGCCGAGTTCCTCGCCGAGGACCGTCGGCAGGGTCACGTACCCGGTGCTGGTATCGGGGAGCATACCGACGAGGAACGGGGAGTTGTACGCCTTCTCGAGTAGCTTCGCCGAGAGCCGATTCGTCGCGGCGACGCGACCAACTTTCGATTTGAGAAGGCCGTTCGTCACGCGCTCGACGAGATCGTGTTCGCCGAGTTTGCTCGCGAGGCGATAGCGCCGGGGACGAAGCTTGTCCATCGTGCCGGATTTTTCCAGCATGTCGACGTAGCTGCGCCCAGCCGCGTCCGGCGCCGACTCGGTGCGGGTGCTCGCGAACGCATCGGCTGCGAGCGCACCCGCGGAGACGGCGTGGTTCATCCCCTTGATGATCGGGCCCTGGGCTTGCATCTGCCCGGCGGCGTCGCCGACCAGGAGGAGCCGTCCGCGGTAGGGTGAGGGGTGGGCCACCTTCTTCGAGTCGGGCACGAGTTTCGCGCTGTATTCGCGTTCGTGGTACTCGTCGCCGAGCCACTGTGCGAGCAGCGGGNGGTGGGCCACCTTCTTCGAGTCGGGCACGAGTTTCGCGCTGTATTCGCGTTCGTGGTACTCGTCGCCGAGCCACTGTGCGAGCAGCGGGTGAGTGAGCAAGGCGTCGAGTAACTCGTGTGGATTGGCCTCCTGGGCCACCAGGCTGTCTAAGTGGAACACGGTCCCGATGGACAGGGACTCCTCGTTGGTGTAGAGGAAGCCGCCGCCGCGAACGCCCTCAAAGAGGTCGCCCGAGAAGAGGTGGGCCGCACCCTCGTTCTCGCCGACGTCGAAGCGGTCGGCGATCGCGTCGGGATCCATCTCGACGACGGCTTTGACGCCCTGGAACCACTCGTCGGGTTCGTCCCAGTCCATCAGGCCCGCGTCACGCGCCAGTTCGGAGTTGACGCCGTCCGCCGCGACGATCACGTCTGCGGTGATCGGATCGAGTTCGTCGAAGGTGACGCCGACGATCTCGCCGTTCTCGCGTAGCAACCCGTTGGCGCGAACGCCCGTCAAGACGCCGCCACCCGTCTCGCTCGTCTTCTCGTGGACGCGGTCTTCGAGCCACGAGTCCATCTTGCGTCGGAGGACGGCGTCACACCAGTCGGTGTCGTGTTCGTGGAGGTCCTCGAGCGAGATCGACTTCACCTTGTTTCCGGCGACGTTGTGGATCTCGTAGTCGGTCACGGGGCGTTCGGCCGCGTGCTCGCGAAAGCCGTCGAAGAGGTCGTCCATCGTGTACGGCGCGGACTGCTCCGCGTAGACCAGTCCGCCGGAGACGTTCTTCGATCCCGACTCCACGCCGCGTTCCAGCACCAGTGTCTCTACCCCGTGATCCGCCAGTCGCGCCGCGGCTGCGGCCCCGCCCGGCCCACAGCCGACGACGATCGCCTCGTAGTGTTCGTACTCGCCAGTGTCTGTCATCAGTCCTCACCTCCGTCCGCGACGGCCTCGACGTTCAACTCGCCACTCTCGACCGCCTCGATCAGGTGCGGAAGGACCTCGAAGAGGTCGCCCTCGACGAAGTAGTCCGAAAAGTCCCGGATCCGCGCATCCGGGTCGGTGTTGATCGCGACGATCGTCTCCGACTCGTCCATCCCGACCTTGTGCTGGACGGCGCCCGAGACGCCGGCCGCAACGTAGAGGTCGGGGGCGACCTCCTGACCGGTCTCGCCGATCTGGCGATCCTCACCCGTGTACTGCTCGACGTGCCCGTCGAACTGGTAGGACGACGTCACGATACCGCGCGTGATGCCGAACGCCGCGTCCTCGAACGCGTCGGCGAGATCGAGGCCGAGTTCGATGCCCTCGGTCGGTGCGTCGCCGATCCCGCGACCCAGACAGACGACCACGTCGTGGCCGGTGAGGTCGACACCCTCGTCGAGTTCGTCGGACTCCTCGACCGTGACGGCGAACCACTCGTCGTCCAGGCCCATGTCGTGTTCGACGACCAGCCCTTCGCGGTCGGAGTCGGGCTCCGGAACGTCGAACGTTCCCGGAATGACCGACGCCCCCTGCGGGTGAAAGTCCCGATCGGGATTGTCGAGACAGAGGATCGTCGAGTACTCGAACCCGGAGAAGTCCGGGCGCTTCATGTGGAGTACCTTCTCGAACACTTTCTTCTCGCCAGGTTCGCCCGTCTTGACGGGATTCGAGATCTTCTCTTCCTCGATGAAGAGGTCGGAACAGTCAGATGCCAGCCCGGAGTCGAGTTCGGCTTGGACCGTCGCCGAGAGGTCGCGACCGTTGTTCGTCGCCGGGAAGAGCGCGTAGCGCGGTTTGTCGTAGTCGTACCAGCTGTCGTCGTCGAACGAACCCTCCCCGCGAGCCATGTGCGACGTAATCTGCGTGTACGGCGTGTTGAGGAAGCGTTCGAGGCGGTCATCGTCGTGGAAGACGGCGACGTCCGCGCCGTACTGGATCGCCTCCTCGGCGTGGGCTCGACAGTCGTCGCCCATCAGGTACGCGACGACACGCTCCTCGTCGCCGTAGTCCGCGGCGTACTCGTCCATTAACTCCCGGGCTTTGCCGAGCATCTCCTTCGAGACGTCGAGCAACTCACCCTGCTGGGTCTCACAGAAAACCCACATATCCTCGTAGTGGCCACCCTGAAGCGCTCGGATGTGTTTTTTGTCCCGGGTCGGATGGGTGAGGCCGTCGTCTTCGTCCTCGCCCTCAGCTGCGTCGTCAGTTTCCGCTTCGTCAGCCGATTCGTCCTTTTCCGCTTCGTCAGACGATTCCCCTTCATCGGCCGATTCGTCGTCCGCGTCGGACTCGTCGTCGGATTCCTCGGCTGCCGCCGATTCGTCGGCATCGTCGGGCTCTTCGTACTCGCCCTCGGTCTCGGGTTCGTCGACCTCGCCTGCCTCGCGGAGTTCATCCATCCGCGCCTCGATGGCCTCGCGCGCCGTCTTTCGATCCTGGTTCTCACGTTCGTCTTCGAGGGCGGCGCTCAGCGTTTCGAGATCGTCGACGTCGGTCAGTTCCTCTCGCAGTGCAGCCACCGTGTGTTCGTCGGGGTTCACCATCGTCAATCACCCCCCGCGGCGAACGGTTGCATCTCCTCTAGCACCTGTCTCTTATACACATCTCTGATGGCGCGAGGGA
>NZ_AOIQ01000022.1 GCF_000337515.1 Halovivax asiaticus JCM 14624 | reverse complement strand
GCCCGCTCAGAGATGTGTATAAGAGACAGTGTTCGAGGCGGTGAGCGGCCTTCCGGTAGGACGGTTCGAACTCCGGATCCGCGACGACGAAGCTCGGCACCGGCGCGTCGACCGTCTCGATCTCGTCGACGTCGCCCTCGACGAGCCGTTTGGCACGCAAACGACCCGCCTCCGGTTCGATGTCGAGCGCGAGAGCGTGCGTGATCATCGGCCACTCCATCGCCCAGGCCGTCTGCGGACCGGTGTGGCCGGTCTCTCCGTCTGCCGTCTTGAAGCCCGCGAACACCAGGTCGATGTCGCCGACTTCCTCCTGGTACGTCTCGAGACCGGCACTGAGCGTGATCGCCGTCGCCCAGGTGTCCGCAGCCGCGCATTCACGATCAGACAGCAAGTACAGGTCGTCGGCGTAGACCGACTCCATCGCCTCACCCAGCACCTCCTTGTAGCCGGGCGGGCCCATGCTCATGACCGAGACGTGGCCCCCGTGACGGACGCGCGTCTGCAGCGCTGCCTGTAGTGCGAACGCGTCGTTCGGGTTCATCACCGTCGGCGTCTTACCACGTTCGAGGTGTCCCTCCTCGTTGAAGGAGACGGCCCCCTCGCTGAAGTCCGGGACACCCTTGGTCAGGACTACCGACCGCACGGTACACCTCGCATTCGTTCCACGGTCACTCGTCCCATGCTCGTGTTTCCCTATCGAAGGAATCGGTAATAAGATGCGGGGGTGACAATCGGCATCCAAGACAGGTTCTGGCGGCAAATGTACCACAATATTGACTGTTTTCGATGAGGGTTGCAATCCCACGCTCGAGCGACACTTGCGAAGACGGACCAGGAAACCCACCAATCGAACGCGATTTAGCAACGAGTTGTGGAACACGACTCGGTGCTGTCGCTATCGAAATCCAATCAACGTCCGCTATCGGACGAACCAGCACCTGCTACCGAACTCGAACCTACGACACGGGCGTTCAATCCGCCTCGGGGCGCGGATCGTTCTGCATCGTGATCTGGCCCGCCGCGCGCATGACGCCGTCGACGACGGTGTCGCTCCCGAGTTCGAGTTCGCCACAGGAGATATCGCCGAGCACTCTGACTCCCTCGGCGAGCGTGATCGAGCCGTCTCGCGTCGTTACGTCGCCGTGGACGATCGTGTTCCGATCGATGTGGATGTCGCCCCTGGCACGAAGACTCCCGTAGAGTTCCGTGTCACTGCCGACGTCGATCGATTCGGCCCGAATGTTTCCGTGTAATCGGCAGTCGTCACCGATCCGAGCGGGCGTCGAAACCCGCCAGGCGTCGTCGCTTACGGTTCCGTTCGCCGGGACGACGAGCGGTTCCGCCTCCGGCTCGTCCGCCGTGTCCTCGTCGATCAGTTCGTCGATCAGTCGCTGGGCGGCGTCCTCGTCCCCGACGACGAGTAGGTGTTTGAGATAGACAAACAGGAACACGATGGTCGGCATCGGGTTCCGGATGACGATCCAGCCGTTGGCCTCGAACCCTTCTTCGATGTCGACATCGTCGCCGATGTCTAAGTCCCCCGCGACCATGAGTTCGCCACCGATGTGGACGCGTTCACCGAGGTAGGCGTCGCCGCCGACGAGCACGCTTTCGGCGACGTCGCTCCACATGTCCAGGCGGCAATCGCCGTCCGCTTCGATGGCGCCACCGAACCTGACTCCCTCGCTCGCGACGACGTTTCGGCCACGGACGCCGAACTCGACCGACGACCGCGTCCCGAGGAGGACGTCCCCGTCGGTAACCAGATCGCGCTCCTGGGCTTCGGTCCCGTCTGGAACGACGAGTTCGTCGAGTGGCGCTCCGTGTCCCGGCACAACCGAAACCCGCGTGCCGAACCCTAATAAACGGCCGTCAGACGGGTGGCAGACGCAAACTGGGACCCAGTCGACTCGTTTTTGTGCCGACCGGGCGTAGCGCCACCGATGACTTCACTCGCGTTCGACGACGACGGCGTGGATGTCGTGTACGAAGGGACAGAGTTCCGACTCGAGAAGGCGCTCATCGAGGACGCCACGGACAAACGGTACTACGACGTGACCGACCACGAAGTACTACAGATCGTCGCCGAGCACCCGGAACTCACCGGAGAACCGAGACGGATCGGTGATATCGTCGGCTGAGTCCTCGATCACTCGGTGTCGTACCGGTCCGCCGCCGATTCGAACGCGAACTCCGCCCGTTCACGGCTTCGGCGCCCCTCACGCGCCGCGAGCGCCTCGGGATCCGGATTGACCTCGTCGGCCACCCGGGCCCACGAATTGTGAATCTTCGCGTGACACCACCGGCAGAGATAGATCGTTATCTCGTGAGAGGGTTGATCCGTTGTTGCGTCCGTCTCCGACGCGTAGGAGAGGTGGTGTTCTTCGAGCAACGGTCGTGAATCGGCGTGTGCCTCCCGTCGTTCCTCGAGTCCACACCGACTGCACTCGCGATCGCGATTTCGACACCGAAAGTGCGGACAGGAACGCCACTCGATCGCGTCCGAGCCCGCGTCCGTTTCAGACGGCGAGACGGCGAGGCACCGGTAGTCCTCAGCACGCCGATTACGCGCGAACGACGGATCCTGAGCGGCGTGCTCGATCGCGTAGCGACACCGACCGTCGTCCGTGAGGTAGTCACAGCGGTCGACGTAGTCGTACGGATCGTCGACACCAACGGGCGTCCCGTTAGGCGTGTGGCTCATCGCCTGTCGTTGTCGCCCGAGCAAATTGAGTGATGTGATTCATTCGCTAACCGGCCCTCGCAACCAGAACCCGAGTACAGCCGGCCCCCAGCCGTGTCAGGCCTCAAAACCGGCCAATAGGGTCAGAGGGCTGGTATAATAGACAATCGAACCAGTAAAATGGCCATAACACTTTCCTCCCCAAACGAACCTGCATTTCGTATGCACGGGGGGAAGAAATGAAACAACAGATGAGAAATTTGATACCGAAATCGTTGAGACAAAGCTACGCAGCAAAGTTCGCGGTCGTCCTGCTCGTTATCGGGCTCGCCGTCGGAACCATCGGCTTTCTCGGCACGTCGATGATTACCGAGAGTGTCCAGGACAACGCTCTAGAAGATCAAGAGGCGCTGACTGCCCAGGAAGCATCGACGATCGATACGTGGCACGAGAAAAACCTGCGAACGATCGAAAGTAACTCCAACACGCCGATTATCGAGGAAGGGACGAAAGCTGAGATGTCAAATCGGATCTCCAATCTCGAACTCGAACTCGGCGAGGGAGTCCACAGTCTTCATATCGCTGATATCGGCTCCGGCGAGCTGGTTACGACGACCTCGGACGGCCAATCACTGTCCGACATACAGTTCCCGAGCGAACAACTCTCGGCCGACATGTCGGCACAAACACCATCCTACACGGATGCGTACACGTCCGGAGGGACGCCGGTCGTCTCGTACTACATCCGGATCGGGCACCAGGATACCGAACAGTATCCGGATGACGTTGCGATGATCATTACGTACGATCTTCGGGAGCTCTCCGGTCAGTTCGGACAGAACACGGGTAGTGAGACGACCGTCGTCGCGCTGAACCAGGATCGACAGATAGTACTCGACGACACGTTCACCGGGAGCGGAAGCGACGCGCTCAACACCGGGTACATGGAAAACGTGTTCCTACAACCGTACGAGAGCAACCAGGAGTGGGTTGCGCGTGCCATGTCGGGTGAGAGTGAGGGCGGGGCGACGGTCGTCAAACAGCAGGCGAGCGCGTCGATTCGTGACGATCCGCACGGGTTCACCCACGACGAATTCGTCGGGTCGTACCACACGACGGAGATGGGGTGGACGGTACTCGTCCACACCTCGACCGACGAAGCGTTCGGGTTCGTCAGCACGGTCAATAAGTACGGCATCTACGCTACTATCGCCGGAATTCTCTTTATCGTCCTGATCGGCGCCGTGGTCGGCCGCAATACGGCGACGTCGATCGACAACCTGACTGGAAAGGTCGCCGAGATGGAGGACGGTAACCTGGACGTCGAGTTCGAGACCAAGCGGATCGACAATATCGGCCGCCTGTACGACGGGTTCGCGGAAATGCGTGACGACCTCAAGACCCAGATTTTGGAGGCCGAGAACGCCAGGGCCGAAGCGGAACAGGAGCGCGAACGTGTTCAACAGCTCAACAACGAGCTCCAATCTGCAGCCAGTTCCTACTGCGACGTGATGGAAGAAGCCGCAGACGGCGACCTCACCGTCCGCATGGATTCGTCCGCGACGGACAACGAGACCATGCAGGAGATCGGCGAGGACTTCAACGACATGCTGACCGAGATCGAGGCGACCGTCGAGAGCCTGAACCAGTTCGCAACCGAGGTCGCGACGGCAAGTGAACAGGTGACTGCCTCGAGCGAGGAGGTCCGCTCGGCCAGCGAACAGGTCAGCGAATCCGTCCAGGAGATTTCCGACGGCGCGAACCAGCAGTACGAGTCGCTCCGATCGGTCGACAACGAGATGAGCAACCTCTCGACGACGACCGAGGAGATCGCTGCCTCCTCGAACGAGGTCGCAGACGTCGCCGAACGGACCGCCCGGACGGGACGCGACGGGAGAGAGGCGGCGCGAGAGGCGATCGACGCGGTCGAGACGCTCGAAGACGAACGCGAGTCGGTCGTCGACGAGTTCGCACAACTGCGCGACGACGTCGCCGAGATCGACCACCTCGTCGAACGCGTCGGCGAGATCGCCGAGCAGACCAACATGCTCGCGCTGAACGCGAACATCGAAGCCTCCCGCTCCGCCGGCGGCGACGACGACGGCGGCTTCGCGGCCGTCGCAGCGGAGGTCAAGGAACTATCCCAGGACGTCAAGGAGGCCACCGAAGAGATCGACGACCAGCTCGAGGGTATCCAGACCCAGACCGAACGCTCCGCCGACGAAGTCGAACGAACCAGCGACGAGATCGAACGTGTCGGCGAACTGGTGACCGAAACCGTCGACGCACTCGAGGAGATCGCCGAGTACGCCCAGGAGACCAACGACGGGGTGCAGGAGATCTCCGCGGCGACGGAAGAGCAGGCGGCTTCCACCGAGGAAGTCGTCGCGATGATCGACGATGTCGCGTCGATCGCCGAGCAGACGACGACCGAGGCCGAAGGCGTCGCCGCCGCGGCCGAAGAGCAGACGACGGCGATGACCGAGGTTTCGAACTCCGCGAACGACCTGACCGAACAGGCGATGGCGCTCTCGGAAGCACTCGACCGCTTCGAAACTGACGCCCCTGCGGACGCGTCCGTCGTCGACCTCGACTACGACGGATCTACCGACGATGACGACGATGCCGGTAGCGACCAAGACGCGGACGAGACGTTCTCGTTCGGCGAACCGGCGGACGACGAGGCGGACGCGACCGACGATGAAACCGACGAGTCGGCGTCGATCACGTCCGACGAACCGAACGACAGTGAGACTGATTCGACGGAGTCCGAGGCCGGCGTGACCGACGATGACGCCACCTGGGGCGACAAAGAAGACGAAACGTTCTCCCTGGACGGGTAGCCCCCGCCACATTCGAGAACACGATCGCTTCTTCGTTTTCGCCGGGACGGTTGCTCGTAGTCAGAGAGCCCGTCCACTGACGAAACCCGGTCGCGGAGACACGACGGACAAAGTACTTATTGTGCGGCCATCCCCACCGGATAGCGTGCAGCTCGTCCACGAACCGCCGACTGATTCGCAATCGATCGTCGCGTCGTCCGTCCGAACGGCGGACTCGTTCCTCGCGAAAGCGTTCGGGCTGATGTTTCGTCGGTCCCTTCCAGCAGACTACGGCCTCGCATTTCGGTTCGACGAGCGACGGACACGCACCATCCACATGGTGTTCGTCTTCGTTCCGCTCGACGTGATCTGGATCGCAGACGGCGTCGTCACCCACGTCGAACGCCTGCATCCCTGGCGTGGTATCGCCCGCGCCGAGGCGGATTTGATCGTCGAACTCCCCGCCGGTAGCGCCGATGGAGTCGAGGTCGGGGACCAGCTCTCACTGACCGAGACGTGAGAGGCAGTCCCGTCGATCCCGAGAGTCGATACGCACCGATGTAGCACCGCCGGGAGTGGGTCGGAACGGTCCAGTAAAACGATGGAACACCGAGAGGGAGAGTTGAACCACGGTCCGACGTTCTCGCTCACTTCGTCCGCGAGCGTGCGACCTCCCTGATTCAAATCCCCGTTCGAGTTTTCACGGCGCCGTGGCTCGCTACGCTCGCCGCATTGGGCCGTGAAGAACGCCGAGAGGGAGATTTGAACCACGCCGAGACGTTCCGGGTCGCTCGCTCCGCTCGCGTCCCGGGCTGCGACTCGTCTCCTTCAAACTCACTATTCGCGCTCTCCGCTCACAGAGACGAGCACGCGCTACGCGGTGCTCGCCACATTGTTCGCGAAGAAGCGCCGAGAGGGAGATTTGAACTCCCGTGTCCGTGAGGACAGCAGATTTCGAATCTGCCGCCTTGGCCGGGCTAGGCTATCTCGGCTCGTCATCGTCTACCGGGTGGGTGATTTTAGTGGTTTCGATTCGGGTCCGAAACGGCCGTGGCTGGTGGGATTCCGTGGGGATCGCAAAAACTATCCGAGAAAGAATTGAGATACCAACATGGACGCCAGTCAGGCGCACGACGAGTGCGAACGCGTTCTCGAGACGATCGGTGAAGCAATCGTCGCCGATCGACGCTTCTTCGAAGACATCCTCGTCGGAGTGGTCGGCCGCGGGCACGTGTTACTGGAAGACGTTCCCGGCACGGGAAAGACGCTGACAGCCCGGAACGTCGCCAGGGCGCTCGGCCTCTCGTTTTCGCGCGTCCAGTTTACACCCGATCTCCTTCCGTCCGACGTGACTGGCACGCACATCTACAACGAGAACGACGCCACGTTCGAATTCACCGAAGGACCCATCTTCGCGAACATCGTGCTCGCCGACGAGATCAATCGCGCGCCACCGAAGACACAGGCGGCGCTCTTAGAGGCCATGGAGGAAGGGCAGGTGACCGTCGCCGGGGAGACCCGCGAGCTCCCGAAACCGTTCTTCGTGATCGCCACGCAGAACCCGGTCGAACAGGAGGGAACGTTTCCCCTCCCCGAAGCGCAGGTCGATCGGTTCCTCGTCAAGACCTCGATGGGATATCCCGACGAAGCCGGTGAGATCGAGTTGCTAGAGCGGCGAGCGAGCCGAGATGCACAGAGTCCGACCGTAGAGCGGGTGTTCGAAGAGAGCCACGTTCGCGACCTCCGGCTCGCACCGGAGACCATCGACACCGATCCCGACCTGCTCTCGTACATCGCGGCGATCGCTCGGCAGACGCGAACCGACGGCCGCGTCGCCGTCGGCGTCTCCCCGCGTGGCACGCAGCGACTCTTCGAGGCCTCGCGAGCGTACGCCACCCTCCAGGGTCGCGAGTACGTGACCCCGGACGACATCAAGCGCGTCGCACAGCCGGTACTCGCCCATCGGCTCGTCCTGACACCCGACGCAGCCGTCAACGACGTCGAAAAGTCACACATCGTCGAAGGCGTCCTCGACTCGGTTCCCGTCCCGACGATCGAGTGAGTACGCGCCGCGCCGTCTTCGCTTCTCGGGATTCGATACGTTCATCCACTCCGCGTCGAAAGTGGGAGTATGCGGATTCGAGAGTGGAACGACCTGCTCGAAGACGTCAGCGACGAGTCGGCAGCCCCGGCCGACTGGCGAGCGATCGCCGGCGATCGGGCCGGCGGCGTCGGCGAGGACCTGTACCTCGCACACCCACAGGTCGGCGTCTACCTCCTCAAAACGTACGCCAAGAACCCCTACGAGGTTGGCGGCTTCGGCGCCGAAGTCGCCAGATCGCTCGACGACGAACTCGGCTCGTTCCTGCCGTCCGACGACGCCGACGGTCGATTCGCCGTCCAGCAACCGCCCGACGACGAAGATCACGCCGAGACGGTGACGAATCGGCTACAGGCGGTCGTCGAAACCCACCGTGACGCGCCGACCACCCCGAAGGACTTCTTCGACGACGTGATGGACGCACTCGAGAGTCCAGCCTTCGGACCGATGGAGTACGATCAGTTCGATCGGCCCGAGGAATTAGACGAGCTCGCAGCCCGGTTCGAAGCGGCCGAATCGGTCCTCGACGAAGAATTGGACGACCTCATCGAGGCTGACGACGTCGATCGCGGATTCATGTGATTGCGCTGGCGATCGGCGCCTACCAGCCGCTCACCCGACGACCCCAGCTCGATCCCACAACGATTTCCGACGAATGCCCGTACTGTCGCTCCAACGGCACCGATATCCCACGCTCACAGTTGATAGAAAACGGCAGGGCATGTACCCTGCCACTGTCAGAGGCAGGCACCCCACTACTGGTGCCGTCTCTGTCTACAGATCATGACCACGTAGTAGTATGGCCTAATCGTTTAGGACAGGTATGTGAGAACGTACCACTTTTCCGGTTCTGCACGGTCGGATCGCGACGATAGCCCCCGACCGCCGGACCGGACAGAGCACGCGACGACAGAACACGGACGTGCCAAGCCAAGCGACGCCGGTCAGCCTCAGAGCGTCTCGTCCATCCGATCGATCCACTGCGACGGTGCGTCCAGTTCTGCTGCAGTCGGCAGCGCCTCAGGGCCGTTCCAGACCCGACCGGCGAACGCGAGGTCGCGCTTTTCGGCCACCGTCTCGAAGAAGCGCTTGCCACGTTCGTACTGTCGACGTTTGAGTCCGAGGCCGAGGAGGCGCCGAAACAGGCGCTGGAGCGGGGAGCCACCCTGGCGGCGATCGTCGAGTTTTCGCCGCAAGTCCCCGGTCTCCTGATCGAACGCGTGGTCCATCAGCAGTTCGGCGTAGCCCTCGACGACGGTCATCGCGACGTCCAGCGTTTCGAACGCGTTCGCGTCGAACGACCCCGACGAAAGCGTCCGCAGACTCGTTTCGACGTGGCGTTCGAGGTGGGCAGACAGCCACGGCGCCGTCGCGAACTCCGCCGCGTGCGTGACCTCGTGAAACGCGATCCAGCGGCGAAATCGATCGCGATCGAGGTCGAGTTGTTCGGCAACGCGGACGATGTTCGGGTGGACGAAGTACAGCGCGTGCGTTCGATCGGCGGACTCAGCGAGCAACAGCGGGTCGTACTGACCGAGGACGTTCCGGCCGAGATAGCCGAGCAAGACGGACATCGTTCCCGTGTTGACCGTCCTGGCGATACCGGGAAACGACCCGAGCTCGTGCTCTATTGGCGCCATCACGCGCTCGAAGGTCGTGACGTTGGCGTCGATCCAGTGGTGGCGGTTGTGGACGTCGATCGCGTCGGGCAGCACCACGTCGACGCCGCCGACTCGTTCGATCTCCCGGCGGGCATCCCTGACGTCCGCCCTGTACCCCGCTTTGTCGGCCTCGTCTATGTCGAGCGAACCGGGTGGCGTCAGCGCTTTCGACGCCTCGGCAGCCGCCGTCCAGTCGATCGCGTGCTCGCCCGAGGCGCCGGCGACCGCCCGAGCACTCCGATACAGATTCACACGCGACCTACGAAGCTACCGGGCAAAAGGGTTCGGCTCTCAGCGGTCAGTTGACGACGACATCTCGCTCGTCCAACGAGTCGGGTTCGGACTCGTCACGTCGATATCGACGAACGGCGACCGCGATGGCGATCATGGCGACCGCCCCCACGACCAGCGGACCCAGACCGCGGCCGTCGTCGGCCGACTCCTCGGCCGCGGGCTCGGTCTGCAGCGCGGTCTCGGCATCCTCCCGTGAGTCGTCCGAACTCGAACCCAGCCCGGGGAGCGACTGCGGACCGAGCTGGTACTCGCCGTCGAAGTGCAACTCCAACAGAGTGAACGTTTTCTCACCCATACGTGGCCTGTCCACAGTCGGGCACTTAGCCGTTGTGTCGCCAAAATCGGTCGCTCAGCGATCTGCCCCAAAGGTGAGGGTGGGGCTGTACTCCGGACTGACGGGGGAAAACCTGGTGCCGTGCTCGAGTGACACGTGCTCGGGCGGCGATCGATCCGGAACCGACTCCCCGGCAGCACGTCTGCGCTCGATCCCGTCGGCAGCGCAGACGTACCGCCACTCGCCGTCGATATCGACGTAGGTCCCGTTCACGCTCCGGTCCACGTATCGCCAGCCACCTGGCGTCCACTCGATCGTCGCGTGCGTCGGTGAGAGATATCGCTCGACGTCGGGAAGGACGACCGCCGGTGACGCTCGATCGGCATCGGTCCGACCAATCGCGTCGCCAGAACGGACGGAGACGCTGACTCCGCTGGCCTCGTCGGTTAGTGTCGCCCGCTGATCGGGAAGTCCGAGAATCGGTTCGAGCGCCGAGAGCAGTTCGGTGGCGTCGTCGTAGCGATCCGCCGGCCGGGGTTCGGTCGCGGTTCTGATGACCGTCGCGAGGTCGGCCGAACAGTCGACACCGTGGGCCCAGGGGTCGAACGGCGTCCAGTCCGCAATCCGTGAGGAATCGTCACCAGCTACTGGGGTATTGGCTGTCGCATCGTCACCAACTGCCGGATCATTGGCTGCCGTGTCGTCCGCGGCCGTGTCACCGGTGAGCACCGCCCAGATGAGCACGCCGAGCGCATAGACGTCCGACCACGGCCCCGCCGGGTCGTCACGAACATCCGTCGGCGACAGCTCCGGCGGTTTGAACGGATCGTGATGAAACACCGTCGACGTCCCCTCCTCAATAGCGGCGGCGGAGTTGAGGTCGATCACCACGGGCGTTCCTTGCGGGCGAAGCAGAACGTTAGACGGTTTGACGTCGAGGTGGACCACGCCGTTTTCGTGCAAGAAGGCGATCGCCCGACAGATCGGGGCGGCGAGTGATCGCACCGGGTCAGTTCCGGAGCGGCCAGTCGGGAGTCGATCCGCGAGCGACCCGCCGTCGATCAGTTCGGTCACGACGAACCCGCCCTCGTCGGTGGTCGATCCGTCGAGGAAGCGGACGAGCGACCCGGGGATCGGCGCCTCGGCGAACCGACGAACCCACCGGAGTTCCCGGTCGAAGTGACGCCTGACCTGCTCGCGGTCGTGAATAGCGTCGTCCGCTCGCTTGAGGGCAACCGGGCGGTCTCGATCCAGCTCCGTCGCTCGCCAGACGGTCGAGAGCCCGCCAGAATCGAGGCGAGCCTCCAATCGATAGCGGTCGGCGACGACCGATCCCGTCGGATCAGAACTCATCCGCACGACTCACCTTGGTGAACCGGTATCGGCTCCATCTCAGACGATGAACTGTTCGAACGCCGATTCACCCGTCTCGTCGGGTCGATTCCGTCTGTCACGGGCGTCCGCCACGGAGCGGAAGAACTGGAAGGTAACCGTCTCGGTCGAGCGCGGATCCTGGAGCGTAAACGCCGTTCCGTCCTCGATCGTCGTCGTCGCCGAGATCGCCTCCTCGGCCGCCGCACCCGGGTCGAACCCGTGTTCGCGGTGGAGTTCGACACCCTCTGCGGAGAGCAACAGTACCCATTCACCGGGAGCGGCCTCGACGTACGTTCCGGAGGAACTCGAATCGCGAACCGTCCACGCGTCGGCGTCCTCGTCGTACCCGATCGTCGTGTGGGCCGGTTCGACGATCCCGTCCGGTCCGACGTCCAGTCCGATGTCCGGACCGTCGTCCGCCGTGTCAGTCACGCATCCGATCGTCACGCCGTCACCGACCTCGAAGACCCGGTCCTCACCGACGACGGCGATCGCGGCCGTCGGCGGCTCGCCGTCACACAGCGTCACGACGTGTTCGTCGGGAACGAGTGGATCGTCGTCAGCAGTCGAGGGAGCAGACGATTCGGGGGTGCCGGACGAAGCCTCGGGGTCCGCCGACGTTTCAGGGCTTGTAGCCGCTGTCGAGTCCACATCGCCGGCCGATCCATCCTCGGCAGACGTCGATTGGGGCGGTGATTCGATCTCCGTCTCCTGATCGACGAGTCCCGGCGAATCGGATTCGATACCACGCGCCGGCGGTCGATCGGGCGTCTCGGCGGCGGCGGGATCGCTCGCGAGCGAGATGGAGAGGTTGTCCTTGCCACCCCGGTCGTTCGCGAAGTCGATCAGTTCCTCGACCGCGTCGGACAGATCGTCGGCACCGAGGACGATGTCGCGAATCTCGTCGTCCGTGACGAGCGTGTCGCGAATGTCGGCCCGGACGGCCTCCGTGTCGGTGGCCGCCTCGTAGGCCGCCCGGAGTGGCGCGATGTCCGGAAACGCGTCGATCAGTCCGTCGCTCGTCAGGAGGATCACGTCGTCGCGGTAGACCGGAACCGATCCGAACTCCACGTCGACGCTTGGCTTGCCGTGGCCCGATCCGCCGACCGCGTTCGTGATCGCCGTCGCATCTTCGTGGACGCGCGCGTGTTCGTCGTGATCGATTTCGCCTCGCTCCAGCAGGTCGTTCGTGACAGCGTGATCCCGCGTCAGCTGTTCGATCGTCTCGTGGTCCCGGTTGCAAACGTAGAGACGACTGTCGCCGACCCAGCCGTAGTGAAGGCGGCCGTCGGCGTACACGGCGGCCACGACCGTCGTCGCCGGCCGTGCACCGACGTCTCGCGCGTACTGCTGGACGTGTGCGTGCGCCTCGTCGATGGCCTCCTGGATCGCCGTCCGGATCCACGATTCGGAGAGGGGTGACGTGCCGTCGTCCGTCTCTGAGACAGTCGGCGGCGTCTCGTCGTAGGCGTCGATCGCATATCGCTCGGGACGATCGGTTCCGTCACCCAGCAGCGCCTCCGTCAAGTGCGCCCTGACGACCGACGTCGTCAGAAACGACGCGACGTCGCCGCTCGCTTCGCCGCCCACGCCGTCGCCGAGGACGAAGAGGCCGACGGATCGACTCGTTCCCCGATGGTGATTCTCGAAGACGGTCGTCGCCACGCTGTCCTCGTTGATGCCGTTTGCCTCGCGCTTTCGTCTACCGATGTCTACCGTGCTCGCGTGTTCCATAATGTCGGTCAGATGTTGAATTGAACGTAGAATCGTTCGGGATAGCCCGGGCTGACGAGCGCGATGACGTCGCCGTCGTCGAGCTGGCGCGTCGACTCCAGGTCGGCCGGGATCGATTCGCCCTTCTCTCGCTGGCGCTCCTGGCCGGTCTCCGAGAGGAGCCGGTCCCACGATCGCTCGTCGCGCTTGCTGATGTACGTGCCGTTGAGACTCGTGTCGATCACGACCCAGTTGTCGTCCTCGTCGGTGTCGAACCGGCAGTGAACGGCCGAGAGCGCGCGGTGCTCGTCGTCGTTTAGCATGATCGACGGTCGGGGGCCGTCCCGGGTCCGGCGACCGATCGTGTCACCGGGGCTGAGTCGCCAGCGCGTGTCCTGCCCGAGCCACGAGAGCGAAGCCTGGGCCGGCATCGTCGAGTCACGCGTCTCCAGCGCCCGCTTCAGGACCGAGGCGTTCGGGTAGCGATCGGTCTGGTCGTGCTGGGTCGCCGTTCGGATAATCTCGTCCAGATACGGCGCGCCGTCGACCCCGAAGTCCCGTGGGGCGACGCCGTCGTCGTCCGGCACCCAGCCGACCTGGAGGAAGCAGAGGATCTTGCCGATGGAGTAGACGTCGCTCCACGGCCCCTGTCGTTGTTCGGACCCACGATTCAATTCGGGCGGTTTGAACTCGCCGGGGACCGTCGAATCGCCTTCCGAACTCGCCGACGGGTTGGAGTGAGTACCGCTCGTGAACTCCGCGCCGCCCATCTCCGCGACGAACCCCTTCGCGGTCGTAAAGTCGATGAGTTTCGGCTCGTACGACCCGTCCAGCATGATGTTGTCCGGCTTGAGATCACGGTAGATGATGTCGTGATCGTGCAGGAACGAGAGGGCGTCACAGATCCCGATACCGATTTCCCGGACCTCGTCCGGATCGGTGATGGGATCTTCGTTTCTGACGACCGTCCCGAGCTCCTCGCCCTCGATCAGTTCGACGACGAGGACGGACGTTCCGAAGCCCTCCTCGACGCCGTAGGCGGCCATAATGTTGGGGTGACCGCCCGCCGTTCGAATGTCGGAGAGCACCTCCCGCTCGCGCTGGAAGTACTTATCGACCAGCTCGGGTGGAGCGCTCCCCTTGTAGTTCGGATACTTGAGTGCAACCCGGGACCCGTCGGTCGTGTCCCGCGCCCGCCATACGACGCCGAAACCGCCGCGGCCGAGCTCCGTCTCGAGTTCGTACCGACCGGCGAGTTCGTCTCCAGCTGATGGTTCAGACATGTTGTACGTGAAATCTCGTCAGCGATGGCGTCGACGACGCAACCCGACCGTCGACACCGGCCGACTCGTCCGCTGGCCAGGGTGGCCGAGTACGGTGACGAGCCGGACAGGAGTCGTGATTGGGAGGCCGTCTCGAGCCGACGCTCAGTTGAACTGACTGTCGTCGAAGACGACGGTCGTGTTCTCCTGTACCTTTCGCGCTTCGCTCTCGTCACCCTGTTCGATCCGGGTGACGTTCTCGCGGAGGACGTCGGCGATCTCCGTCTCGCCCGTGATGACCTCCGTCTCGTCGATCTTCTCACGGACTTCCTCGAGTTCGCCCGGGGAGTCGGCGTGGGCGATTCGCGTCCGGAGATCCGTGTCGTGGTAGGCGAGCGTGACTTCGGTTTCGTGCTGGGAGAGTTCCTGCGCGTCGTCGGAGTAGGTCACGGAGAGCGCGGTCGAGGCGTCGACGGCTTCGGAGTCGAGTTCGACGTCGGCGATGACCTGCTCGTCGCCGACCGTTCCCGGCGGGGCGTCCATCTTGAGGACGATCTCCTGTCGTTCTCTGTCCTGCAGGTCAGGGAGGCCGACGACGACGGAGCCGTCCTCCTCGTATTCGAGGTCGATCTGCTGGACCTGCGGGAGCCGACGGAAGGCCATCCCGACCTCACAGCCCTCGATCGGGTCGATGACGAGTTCCGGATTGTTCGCGAGCACCGTCGACGCCTCCTGAACGACATCGCCGAAGAACGAGCGGATGTCCGTCGGCTTTTCGACGTGCGCCCACCGGCCCTGGGAGTGCTCGCCGACGGTCCGGATGACCTCCTTGCCGTAGTTGGTCCCGATCCCCGCGGAGTAGACGGAGATGCCGGCGGTCGCGATCGCCTTCGCGAGCGGTTCGAAATCCGGCGGCTTCGCGCGCAGGTCGCGCCCGTCCGAAAGCAGGAGGATGCGCTTCGAGATATCTTCGCTCCCGTCCAGTTCGACGAGCGACTTTCGCGCTTCTTCCAGACCGGCGTAGATGTCGGTCCCACCGCCCGTCTCGATGTTTTCGAGGCGTTCTTCCGCCTCCTCGCGCTCGATGTCGCCCCATCGTGTCGCGTCCATGATCACGTCGACCTCGTTGTCGAACGTGATGATGCTCAGGTAATCGTCGTCGTTGAGCAAGCCGAAGACGAGTTTCGTCGCGTCCTGGACCTGATCCATCTTGCTGTAGGCCATCGAGCCGCTGCTATCGACACAGAGCGCGATGTGGCGCTGGGCCGGCTGGTCCTGCGCGTCCGGTTCGATGAGTAACTCGCAGGTGACTCCGCCCCCGTCTTCCGGCAGGTACGGACGGTTCACCTTCGTTGATAGTTGCGTCGGCATTGTGACTGGTATATCGTGGCAGGAACGTCGGATAACTTTTTCGGAGCGTTCAGTTAGTGTGACACCACGGCAATCTGAAGCGTGTGCTACGTGGCGTCGGCCACGGCACGTCCGCGAACGATCACCGCCAACGAACCGACAGGAACGGCGGTCTCGGCAGCGATCGATGGTGACTACAGTTCGACGGTGAGTTCGGCCCGCTCGGCGAGCGTGAGCGTATCGCCGTCGTCGAGTTCCGCTTCGTCGCCGTCTAAGTCCTCTCCGTTCAGCGTTGTTCCGTTCCGACTCGTGTCCGTCACGTAGACGCCGTCCTCGTCGACGGAGAACGTCAGATGGTCGCTCGAGATGTACGCGACGTCGTCCGAGCCGCCGCTTTCGTCGACGAGCGTCTCCAGCCACGGCTCGTCCTGGCGGCCGAACGTGTCGCCGTCCTCGAAGTCGTACGACTCGCCCCCGAAGGAGAGCGTGACCGGTGTCGCGTCGGCCTCGTCGTCAGCGTCTCCGTCGTCAGTATCGTCCGCGTCGGCGGCTTCGTCGTCGCCTGCTTCGTCGTCTTCGTCGTCCGCATCGGCGTTCTCGCCATCGACCTCGTCCGACTCGTCAGCGTCTGGCGCTTCGTCCGCCGAATCGGCGTCCGCCTCCGCGTCGTCCGCCTCGTCGGCTTCAGCGGCTGCCGCACGGGCCTCGTCGAGATCAGTCCCGCAATCGGGACAGTATGATTCCGTCGAGACCGCCCGACCACAGTCGGGACAGGCGTCGAGTTCGCCATCCCCGTCGCCGTCGGTCACGGCATCGGCGATGTCGGTCCCACAGTCCGGACAGTACGAGATCGAGTCGGACGACGCGGAATCGTCGCTCTCAGACGTACCGTCGTCCGTCGAGGCCCCTTCAGCGTCACCGGCCACCTCGTCGGTTTCGTCGCCAGTCGATCCATCGTCTTCACTCACTTCGTCGGTTGCTATTTCGAAGTTCGGGTGCGGTGTATCACAGTCCGGACAGAAGCCACCGTTTGGTGCGGGATCGAACGTCGTCTCACAGGAAACACACTCCAGGGTCGCATCATCTGACATAGTAGGTAGACGCGTTCACAGTCACTATAGAAAAAAGTATTGTCGTCTCACTTTATATTGTACAACGGCTCCGCCGGAGTCGGCTTGGAGAGACAACGGTGATATCGCTCCGTACGGAGCCATACTCGCCACCCCGACATCACAACGAGGCGCCCGATACCACCCGATGGGCTGATCCACCCGAGGCCCTGACATATCGGAGTGCAACCCCGCAGCAATTTCGTGCTGCCAGTGCGGCCAGCAGGGAGGGTCAGACAGCTGTTCCAGAAGCGAGAAATCCAGGGGTGAGAAACCACACCACCAAAAAAATCACGTCGAGTGAGGGGGTTACGTCAGAACCATGACTCACTGGGATCTCCCTTCGACTCACTACCGGTCACGAAACTATTTATCTGAGAAGTCCAATGTCATCCCAGAATGGACGTTCCAGAACGGGCCATGCGTGCCCACGTCACCCTCAGTTTCTACGAAGTGGCGGTGGTCCCGCTTTCGTTTTTGGCAGTCTTCTTCGCGTTGCTTCTCGCCGCCGGCGTCCTGTCGGGAATCGAGCTCGTTGGCGACGCGCTCGCCATCGGATCGACCGCGCAGTCTGTCCTACGGGTGGCCGTCGTCGCCGCGACGGTCGGCTCGCTGAGCGCGCTGGGTGGGGTCGTCGTTCGACTCTACCAGGGCGTCTTCGACCGGTCGTTCGGTTCACTCGCTCCGCTACAGCTCTGTGCGATTCCGCTGGTCGCGTTCGTCGGCGCTCTCGGCTACGGCGTCGCGTCAGGGAGCTCGATCACGGCGCCGTGGTGGATCGCCCTGATCGCCATCGTCAGCGCCCACGCGCTCGTCTTTCGGTCGATCGCGGTGTTCTCGATGCTCGATCACGCGAAACGGACCGGGTCGCACATTGGCACGATCGCCGCCCTTCCGGCCGTGCTCGCACTCGTCTCGCTGATCACCGAGCAGGTGCTTGGTGCGGGAATGAACGCGGGTGGGACGCTGGTCGTTTCGACCCTGGACGCCACCGGGATCCCGCAGGTTCCGGCGACGCTACTGCTGGCCCCGATCACCGTCGGCAGCGTGTACGGACTCACGACCCGGGAAGGGACGATATCGACGGACACCGACCGGCTGTCGCTCCCGGTCGAGACGGATCGATCGCTGCTCGACCGACTCCGGCCGTCCGGTGAATCGACGCCCTCGTCGAGAGCCTCCGGCGAATCGTCGGTTCGCAACCGTTCTGGCGGGGCGCCACCGCCGTCGAGTCCACACGCGAGTAATACGACCGGACGGTCGAACGGATCGACTCGGGACCGCTCCAACCGATCGGTCTTTCGGGGAGGGTCCAGCGGGACAGATGGGACGGAAGACTCGTCGTTCGCAGCCAACGCCGCAGACTCGGCCGAAGGAACGTCGAACACATCCGACGACGCGGCACAGACAACCGGGGGTGCGTCGACGGCATCGACCTCGGCACCGTCCGAGTCGGATCGAGTAGGTGACGAGTCGTCGCCCAACTCAGCCGACACGGAGGAACAGGAGCAGGAAGCGACCAGTGAGGCGAATACCGAATCTGGGCCGACTGCGAACGGGTCGGGGACGGAAACACGAATTTTCACGGACGATTTCGGCGAGTACGCGGGTGCCACCGGCTCGAACGCTTCTGCCGACACGGATTCCGATACGTGTCCGGAGTGTGCGACCGACCTTCCAGCCGACAGCGTCTACTGCCCGAGCTGTGGGAGTGAGATTCACACCTGAGTCCGGAACACCGCGATCGAAAACGGCACGAGAGAGTGAGGGTGACGGAATACGCCGGCAGAAACAGCGAGGCAGTCGGCGATGGCAATCGGTGCGCCGACCGATATCGTTAAGTGGGGCGTGACTGGCCTCTTTCGTATGAGTGGACGACCGCTGGACGTTCTCGAAGCCGCCCTCGGCGACCGAGTTCGCGTCAATCTGAAAACCGGAACGGAATACGTCGGTGAACTCGCCGGATACGATCAACACATGAATCTGGTCCTCGAGGAGGCCGAGCGGACGGCGACCAGCGAGACGGCACCGGCCGACGGCGACGAGGAGACGTCGAGTCAAGACACAACGATTATACGCGGCGATAACGTCGTTTCGATCAATCCATGACTGGTTCAGGAACCCCGAGTCAAGGCAAGAAGAACAAGACCGTCCACGTGAAGTGCCGACGATGCGGTGAGGCTTCCTATCACACGAAGAAGGAGCGCTGCTCGGCCTGTGGGTTCGGAAAGTCGGCCTCCCGCCGCGACTACGCCTGGGAAGGCAAAGCTGGCGACAACTGATCGGTTTTTCTCGTTCGTTCGATTCGACGCCCGATGCAGAGCCGAAGCTGGATGCAGGCCGGATAGTCGGCACAGGACCATCACTCCGAGTCAGTTGAACGTAGTTCTGCGCGCCAGAGCATCTCACGTCGAGACGAATTCCGCCGCCTCTGGCCACGGCGAAATACGGAGTCTTTTATCGGGTGGAGGCCCAAGCGGTGTGTATGACTGACGGGCGGGGCGAGACACCCCTCCGGAACGGACCGACGGAGAAGTGCGGCGTCGTCGGCGTCTCACTCGACGGCCGATCGGCGGCACGGCCGCTGTACTACGCGTTGTACGCGTTACAACACCGCGGACAGGAGTCTGCCGGGATCGTCACTCACGACGGCTTCCAGCAGCACAGCCACGTCGAGATGGGGCTCGTCGGCGACGCGTTCGACGAGGGAGACCTGGACGGCTTGACCGGCGAGGCCGGCATCGGGCACGTTCGCTACCCCACGGCCGGGAGCGTCGACAAGGGCTGTGCACAGCCCTTCTCCGTCTCGTTCAAGAGTGGGTCACTCGGCCTCTCGCACAACGGCAACCTGGTCAACGCGGACGAGATCCGCGAGGAACTCGCCGGACTCGGCCACGCGTTCACGAGCGACGGCGACACCGAGGTGATCGCTCACGATCTGGCCCGGAACCTCCTCGAGTCGGACCTCATTCGAGCGGTCAAACGGACGATGGGGCGGATCCACGGCTCCTACGCGCTCACGATCTGTCACGACGACGTCGTTCTCGGCGTGCGCGACCCAGAGGGGAATCGACCGCTCTGCATCGGGAAACTGGACGACGGCTACGTCATCGCCTCGGAGTCGGCGGTGATCGATACGCTCGACGGCGAACTCGTCAGGGATGTCCGCCCGGGCGAACTCGTCGTCCTGGAACAGGACGGTTCCGGGTTCGACTCCTACCAACTCGTCGAGCGCGAACACACGGCCCACTGCTTCTTCGAGCACGTCTACTTCGCCCGTCCCGACTCGACCATCGACGAGACACTCGTCTACGACGGGCGCCGGGAACTCGGGCGCAAGTTGTGGGCGGAAAGCGGCGTCGAAACCGACGTCGTGATGCCGGTACCGGACTCAGGCAGGGCCTTCGCCAGCGGCTACGCCGAGGCGGCCGGCGAGACGACGGCCGACGGCGCGCCACGCGACGATGAGGACGGTGGCCCCGAGTTCGCCGAGGGCCTGATGAAGAATCGCTACGTCGGCCGAACGTTCATCATGCCCACGCAGGACGAGCGCGAGCGCGCGGTCCGACTGAAGCTCAACCCGATCAAGAGCACCGTCGAGGGCAAGTCCGTGACGCTGATCGACGACTCCATCGTTCGCGGGACGACCTCGACGCAACTCGTCGACCTGCTCAAAGACTGCGGCGCGACGGAAGTTCACATGCGAATCGGCGCCCCGGCGATCGTCGCCCCGTGTTACATGGGGATCGACATGGCGACGCGCGAGGAACTGATCGCGAGCGACAAGTCGGTCGACGACATCGCCGAGACGATCGACGCCGACAGTCTGGCGTACCTCTCGACCGATGCGGTTGCCGCAGCGCTCGAGACCGACCGGTCCGACCTCTGTCTCGGCTGTGTCACCGGCGAGTATCCCTACGATATCGACGGCGAAGCGACGGATCGCGACGTGACTCGGCCGGAGATCGACGGACAGGCGATGGGCGCCGACGACTGAGACGGGGGTCGATTTACCGTCGACGGCAGTTTTCCACGACGAACGTCGGTCAGTCTATCCGTAGACGACCCTGCCGAGGAGATAGACGACGATGCCGAGGGAAAACGAGATCATCCACAGTGATGCGGCCACGCGGCCAACCTTCGCGTGTGCCGTCTCACGAAGGCCACGCACGTCGTGGCTCACGGCCAGTCCGAGCGTGTAGTAAAGCAGCGGAATACAGACGATCGCGAGTCCGACGTGACCGATCAGGACGGGCAGGTAGACGAATCGGAAGATCTCGTCTGGACCGGCGAACGACGCGGCCCCGCCGGTGACGACGAGCCGGTAGAGATACAGCGTGAGAAAGGTCACGAACAGCCCGACCGCCGACCCCATCGCTCGACGGTGGGTCCGAACGCGACCGCGGCGAATCGCCCGCCAGCCGGTGGCGATGGTCACGATCGCGACCGCACTGATGAGGACGTTGACCGTCGGGATCGCCGCCAGGACGGCCTCCGGCGCCGTGGGGAGGACTGACGAGGGAACGTAGCCACCCGCCGCGGCGAAGACGATGGCCAGCGAGACGGCCGACAGCACGCCAGCAACGAGCGGAACACGATCGGGTGAGAGTGGTGCCATCGATCGAACTGTGGCGGCGGAATCGCCTTAGCAATTGGTGTTCGACGACGGCCGAACGTGGCCACGGTGCCGTCCCCAACCAATTTCCGCCACCGACTGCGGTGTGAACCTCGAACTGACGACATACTCGGCAGTTATCGCCACCGTTTGGCACATGCATTATGAGCATGGGTAATCTTTTGAGTGGTGCGTGCGTACCTGACCGTGTATGGCTACCAGTGAGCGGTCCCCACGGTCGACCCACGAACCCGACTCGCGAACGGCCCCCAGCGACGAGGGCGCCGGTATGGCCCACCTGACGGTCGTCCCGACCAATCTGGACGACTCAGACGCCGATCGGGAGTAGCGACCGTTTGATCGACGCGCACGGAAAGTGCGTTTTCGAACGCCAATCAACACGCTCGGCCGCCGATACTCGGATAGCCCACCGCTCTCGGACACAACACCGACGTCGCAGACAGCACTATTCTCGCACACAGTGTGGAGAGACGAACCTTCTTGTATCCGGTCAGACTACCGTCTCCCATGGGCCTCTTCGACCGGTTGCGGGGGGAGGACGACCCCCGTGTCGCCTTCATCGGCGTCGACGGTGTGCCGTACAGTCTCCTCGCCGACCATCCCAAGCGGTTTCCTCACTTCGCCGCGCTCGCAGCCGAGGGTACCGCGGGGGAGATTTCGAGTATCGTTCCGCCGGAGTCGAGCGCGTGCTGGCCCGCGCTGACGACCGGCGTCAATCCCGGATCGACCGGCGTCTACGGCTTCCAGGATAGGGAAGTGGGAACGTACGAGACGTACGTTCCGATGGGGCAGGACGTCCAGGCGACTCGCATCTGGGATCGGGTCACCGACGCCGGCCGGAACGCGACGGTGCTCAACGTCCCAGTGACGTTTCCCCCGCAGCGAAACGTGCAGCGAATGGTCTCGGGATTCCTCTCGCCGGAGTTAGACGCCGCCTGTCACCCGGGCTCCGTGCAGGCAGACCTCGATGCCATGGACTATCGCATCGACGTGAACCCGAAACTCGGTCACGACGAGGATAAAACAGCGTTCATCGAGGACGCCCACGAGACGATCGACGCCAGGTTCGAGGCGTTCTCACACTACATCCAGGAAGACGACTGGGACCTCTTCATGGGCGTCTTCATGACGACCGACCGGGTCAACCACTTCCTCTTCAAGGACTACGAACGCGACGGGGAGTACGCCGAGGAGTTCCTCGAATTCTACGAGGTCGTCGACGAGTACATCGGTCGCCTGCGTGAAATGCTTCCGGACGACGTGACGCTCGTCGTCGCCTCCGATCACGGCTTTACGAGCCTCGACCACGAAGTCCACTGCAACCGGTGGCTCGCCGAGGAGGGCTGGCTCTCCTACCGAACGGACGAGCCCGAGGGGTTAGACGACATCGCCGACGAGACACGGGCGTACTCGTTCATCCCCGGTCGCTTCTACCTCAACCTCGAGGGACGCGAACCGCGTGGCTCCGTCTCGTCCGAGGACTACGACGAGGTCCGCGACGAACTCGCCGAGCAACTGCGCTCGCTCACCGGGCCGGACGGTAACCCGGTCGTCGAGCGTGTCGTCGAAAAAGAGACCGCGTTCCGGGGCGACCACGACGAGATCGCGCCCGACCTCGTCGCGATTCCCGCCAACGGGTTCGACCTCAAGTCCGGCTTTGCGGACGAGGGCCCCGTCTTCGACACCGGTCCCCGAAACGGGATGCACAGCTTCGACGACACGTCGCTGTACATCGACGACCCGGATGTCGAGATCGACGACGCCGACCTCTTCGACATCGCCCCGACGATCCTCGAATACATGGACATCGAGTATCGGCGAGGCGACTTCGACGGCGCGAGTCTGGTCTGAGACGCTCGTACTGGATCATCCGCACACACCCATCAAACCCACAGCGAGCCAGTTCTCCCCAGCATCGATTCCGTTTTCAGCCCGACGCTCACCCGGTTACACATGACCGAACAGGCGGATGCAGTCGACGACGACCGACGCACAGAAGTCATCCACGCGCGCGGCCACGAGCTCGTCAGCGGCGAGCACGCCAGTACGTTCGAAGTCTCGACCGACGACTTTCTCACGCCCGCGGGCGACTGTATTCTCGCGATCGAGGCCGACCGCGCGCCGGCAGAGTTCGGTTCGAACTTCGTCGCCGCGTGTCAGGACGCCACCGCGACGATCACGATGAGCATCACTGCCGGCGGGTTCGAGACGACGATCACCGGCCGGGGAGATCCACGACTGACCTTCGAGAGCAACCGAAGCGCCGTTGGTCGGACGAGCGATTACGTCGACGACAGGACAATTATGCTAGACGCCGATCGAGCGGCGGGCGACATGGATCGAGAACTGATCGATGCGCTGGCCGACGGCGCCGACGCGCGGGTCGTACTCGCGGTCGAAGACGGGAACACTGAAGCATAGCCCGTCGCTACGTCCCGGTATGAGCGAGGCTGTCGATCGGCGGCGGTTCGCCCGCGCGGCCTGGGTGAACGTCCTCGGCAACGCGGCGAAGATCGTCGTCGAGGGGATCGCCGGCCTCGCGTTCGGCAGTGTCGCACTCCTCGCCGACGCGGCACACTCGGTCGGCGATCTGGTAGCGAGCGTAGTCGTCCTCGTCTGGGGCGATACGCGGTTTCAGGATCCCGACGACACCCATCCACACGGCCACGCCCGAATCGAACCGCTGACGGCGCTGTTCGTCGGTGCGACGATCGTCGTCCTCGGGGGAAGTCTCCTTTTGGAATCCGCACAAGGCCTCCTCGAGGGAGAGAGTGCGACCTTCAGCTACGTCCTCCTCGGCGCGCTCACGTTCGCGATGGGACTCATGTACGCCACCTATCGCTACACCGAGCGCGTCAACGCGACCATCGACTCGACGGCACTCGCCGCCCTCGCCGCCGACTGCCGGAACGATATCTACACGACGATCGCCGCCTTCGTCGGGATCTTCGGGCTCATGATCGGTTACGAACCGCTCGATCCGATCGCCGGCGGCCTCGTGAGTTTCCTGGTCGTCTATCAGGGCGTCTCGATCGCGCGTGAAAACGTCGGCTACCTGGCCGGCGCCGCCGCCCCGGCTGACCACCGCGCCGAGATCACGGACCGACTCCGAGAACACCCCGCCGTCGAAGGGGTTCACGACCTCGTCGTCTACTACGACGGCACGGTCCTCGAAGTCGAGGCACACGTCGAAGTCGACGGCGGCTTGACGCTCAAAGAGGCCCACGAGATCGAGACAGACCTCGTCGAGCGCGTCCGCGCGCTCGAGGCAGTCGGCGACACGCACATCCACCTCGATCCATCGGGGATGGGCGAGTGGAAAGACGCGACCGACGGCGGGTGGACGGCGGAAGAGTCCCCGAATCCCAATCGCTCCTGACTAGCTGGGACCGGCCTGCCCACCGACCGCCGTTCCGACGGTCCGATCACGAGAGTGGACAGCCGATCGGACATCGACGGTCCGGTGACCGCAGGGCATTTCTTCAGTCCGTCCCTCTCGTCGGGCATGAGCGAGGAGCCCGATGATAGCCCGGCGGACGGAGACGAACCCGCCGTCAACATTAGCGGGGGTGCCGACGGCGGTGGGACGGCTGCGGGGTTCGATCCGGGGACGGCCGATACCCGGACGGAGCGAGTCGTGGATCGCCTCGGCGAACTGTACTGGCAGAAGACCTACGGCGGGCAGGACGCCTTCACCTGC
>NZ_AOIQ01000021.1 GCF_000337515.1 Halovivax asiaticus JCM 14624 | reverse complement strand
CGGATGATCCAGGAAGCGGCCGAGTGGGTTCGCTCAGAGTTCGGAGCGGAGACTGCGTTCGACGCGTACGTCAGAGAAACGGAACCGGCCACGGTCAGAGACGAACTCCTGTCCGTCCACGGCGTCGGGCCGAAGACTGCCGACTGCGTGTTGCTCTTCGCCGGTGGGCAGGACGGAGTCTTTCCCGTCGATACGCACGTCCACCGGATCAGTCGCCGGCTCGGCATCGCCCCACCCGAAGCGGATCACGAAGGGGTCCGCGAGGCGCTCGAAGCGGCCGTCCCGGGCCCGAAGTGCGGCTTCGGTCACACCGCGATGATCCAGTTCGGCCGCGAGTACTGCAGTGCTCGCAAGCCAGCGTGCCTCGATGGCCCCGAGGCCTGTCCGCTCGCTGCGGATTGTGATCGGGTCGGCGTCGATATCGAGGCTCAGTCTGTGGTCGATCCAGCAGAGGCGGACTGACGCAGGGTCGGGTTCTGACACCCCGTCGGAACGGCTGCCGTCCTCGAGATTCTCCCTGCTTTGCCACTGCAGTACTGATCGCTCTTAACCGCCAATCGGCCCCTCACCGCTATCAACACACGATTTCAGTCGCTCCGAGAACTCGGAGAGGTTCATCGCGGCAGCACAATCCGGACAGCAGAATCGCTCTGCGGTCCGGTAGTCGTGCGAGAGCGCGGTCGGCGGCTCGGAGACGAGCCGAAAGAGCCGCACGGGTGCCACGTCCCGATCGCACCGGTAGCACTCCCGACCGTGAGTCGAATCGCCGGTTCCGTCGCTCGTTCGCTCGACGGATTTCATCCGAGCACCTCGCAGTTCTGCCGCTCGAACTGATCGAGATGACTCGGCCCCATCCCAAGAAGCTGAAGTGAGCGACGGGTAGCGATACAACTCTCTAGGCAACGGGCGTGCGAGACCTTTTTGTCTCGATGGTGTGTTTCGGAACATGGCAACCAAATCGCTGCGCGGTTTGGAAGCCACGTCTCGGGTGCCCAAACACCTGGGGCATTTCTACCCCAATTGAGTCCGTGGCTCCCGTGTGGATTATTGACTCGATGTATAATATAGTTACTGGTTGAAGGGTAGAAACAATAGTGGATGCCGAAGTGAACTCGCCAGGCTACGTTTCGGAGGACCCACTCAGTGGTTCGGTCGGGCCATTCGATTGGCAATAGGCGCTCGATTGTGTAGCGGTCGGAACGCACCGCGAGAGACGATCGTAGCGTTACTCGTCCCCAGTCGCATGTCGAGCAGGTGACTCCCGGAGAAAAATGTTCCCAGTCTCCGATCGGTCGATCAAACTGGACGACCATGGCTACCCGGTATTACCCGCCCTCACACCAATATACCCGCCACAATAGTTTAGAAAACAAAACATCTCGGCAAAAACACTTTTTATAGTAAAGGGAAGAGCCGTATCCGGATGTCGAAAGCAAAATCAGCAGGCGGGGGACCGGGAAGTTTCGAACAATCGGGCACGGGACGGGAACAATACCTTTTCGATGGTGAAGATGTGCTGATCGATGCACGACCGGCGTGGACCGCGTGGATGATCCACCTCGTCGTCGCGATCGTCGCCGGTCTCGGCGGACTCCTCGCCGACGAATCCGGGATGCAGCTCTTCGGAATCCTGATCGCGGCGGCGATCGTCGGCTACGTCTGGTTTCAGCGCAAGAAAGTCCGGTATCTCGTGACCGACAGGCGAATTCTCGTCGTAACGGGAATCAGTTCCAGATCGACGAACGAGGCCTGGATGGTCGATGTCCGCGGCATGCAGACCGGCGCCTCGTTCATGGAACGACTGCTCGGGCACGGACACATCACGGTCTCGACCGATATCCTCTCCCAGGGATCGCTACTCGCCAGCCGACTCAACGGGATGACCCTCGGCGGCATCGGAAACTACGAAGAAGTCGCAGCCGTGATCCGAAAGCGACAGGCCCAGGAAAAGCACTAACGTAATACGGCGGCTTCGTGGGCGATCGAACTACAGGAACCGGAACGTCTCCAGATTTTTCGGCGCGAACGTCCGCATGTTGTAGTCGTGGTACAGCGCCGAGGAGAGGTCCTGTACGGACCGTTCGTCGCCGTGGACGCAGAGGACCTTCTCCGGGCGCGGGTTCATCGTCTTCACGAAGTTCTCGAGGCCGGCGCGGTCGGCGTGGCCGGAGAACCCGTCGACGGTTTCGACGTTCATGTTGAGCGAGAGGGTGCCGCGGCCGCCGCCACTGTTGTCGTGGCGACCGATGTCGGAGACGGGAATCTCGTCCCAGCCGTTCTGGATGCGCCGACCAAGCGTCCCCTGGGCCTGGTAGCCGACGAAGGTCAGCGTCGAGTCCGGATCGGGCCCGATATGGCTGAGCCAGGACATGATCGGGCCGCCGGTGACCATCCCCGACGTCGAGAGAATGATACACGGCTCGCCGTCGACGACGTCCTGGCGTTCCTCCTCGCCGCCGTCGATGTGGTTGAACTGCTCGGCGAGGAACGGATTCTCGTCGTCGTGGAAGATGCGATCCCGGAGGTCGTCACGGAGATACTCGGGATAGGTGGTGTGGATGGCCGTTGCCTCCCAGATCATCCCGTCCAGATGAACCGGCATCGTCGGGATGTCGCCCTCGCGCATGGCCTCCTCTAAGACGAGCATGATTTCCTGGGAGCGACCGACGGCGAACGCCGGGATGACGACCTTGCCGTCGCGCTCGTAGGTCTCGTTGATCACCTCCGTCAGGTTGCGCTCCGAGTCGGCCTGATCGGTCTGGTAGTCGTTTCGCCCGCCGTACGTGGACTCGAGGACGAGCGTCTCGACGCGCGGGAAGTCGTTGACGGCGCCGTTGAACAGCCGGGTGTCCTCGTAGTGGATGTCACCGGAGAAGGCGACGTTGTAGAGGCCGTCCCCGATGTGGAAGTGCGAGACCGCGGACCCGAGGATGTGGCCCGCGTTGTGGAACGTGAGCTTGACGTCCGGCGCGATGTCGGTGACGTCGCCGTACTCGAGCGGGATGCAGTGTTTGATGGCCTCGCGAACCTGCTCTGACTCGTACGGTGGCGTGCGGCCTTCCTTGGCTGCGACGTCCAGGTAGTCGAGCGTGAGCAGGCCCATGAGGTCGCGGGTGGGTTCCGTACAGTAAATCGGCCCGTCGTAGCCGTATTTGAAGAGAAGGGGGATGAGCGCGGAGTGGTCGAGGTGGGCGTGGGTCAGGACGACCGCGTCGATCGTCTGCGGACCGGCGCCGAGTGCCTCCGGCGCGTGGAGATACGGCACCTCGCCTTCCGCTCCGGGTTTGTCACCACAGTCGATGAGGATCCGGGTTTCGGGTGTCGACAGGATGAACGCTGCCCGGCCGACCTCGCGGCTACAGCCAAGCGTCGTGATGCGGACGTACTCGTCGTCAGACATCTCTTCACGGTGGATCTGGCGGCCGACTCGTTCGAGAACATCACGGCGTTCGTCGCGTTCGTGTTTGAGGAAATTCCTGACGTTCGATACCGTCGAGGATTCGATCGGCGGCGTTCGGACGACTTCGGGCGTCCAGCCGACGGTCTTGGTGATCTCGCGAAGCGTCGAGCCGTGGCGACCGATTACCATGCCCGGCTTCGCCGCTTCGATGACCACCTCGCCGGTATCGGCGTGGAAATCCAGATCTTCGACGCCGGCGTCGTCCGGGATCACGTCCATGATCTGCTCGCGAGCTTCCTCCGGCCGGGAGAGGACGCTCGGATCCGGTCGCACGGTGATCCGCTTGCGGAGTTTGCTCGCCAGTTTCCGAACGAGGTCTCCCTCCTGGGCGAACTTTTTCGGATCGTGCGTGTAGACCACGAGTTCTGGGCCTTCGTACTTCACCGACGACACCGAGATATCGCTCGGCAATTCGCTGGTGATCTCTGCTTTCAGATCGTCGAGTTGCTGCTCTACAGTACTCATAATCGCAGGTGGTCGGTTCGCCGGAGGTGGGAACGGACAGCGGACGAGGCGACCCGTCTGGGCCCGGATCAGCGTGACGCCGTGACATAACGTCGACGGACGTGACGCCGCTCACTGGCTCTCGGACGAGGCCGCTGTCACCCACGGAACTGTCGGACCGGTACATCGTGTCACGACTGTCGTTGGATGACGAAGACGCCCACTGGATTCCGATCGACGCGGGAGGACTCCAGCGAGAACCCGCTTACTCCGAGATACTCAATCCAGCATATAAAAGCCTTCGCAAACGTCAGGGTCCGTCGCACCCAATCGGTGGCACATGGACCTCACACCGGAGCGTGTCGCGGCGGAACGTGACTGGGTACGCGATCGATCGGATCGCATCGTCCCGTTGATCAACGACGTTCGATCGGCCCTCGCGACCGAGTTCGACACCGCTGTCGACCCGGTCACGGCCACGCAGTACCGTGCCGCTGTCGACCAGGTGTTCGCCGATGGCGACCTCGCCGTAAACGTCGCCGCACTCGTCGCCATCCTTCGTGAGATCGACGTCGAGGGAGACTATCCGGGCTTCGTCGTCGACGAGCTACTGGGCCGCGAACTGGCGGCCACGATCGGCGGAGCACAGCCGTTCAGAACGCTGGGAGAGGCGACGTTTCACTACGCCGACGTCGGAGTCCACGGTGAGGGGGACGAGCCAGCTGGACTCGACGACCTGGACGCGGCACTGGCAGCGGGCTTTCAGGAACGCATTCCGGGCTGGTCCTGGACGGACGAACCGAGTCCGTTCAGTATCGAACCATCACAAGAGCGGTAACAGAGCGACCCCGAAGAGCAACGACTGAGCGGGCCCCGATTTCGGCCCAACGGTTTACACATCAGAGGGGAAGACCTATTACGGAGACAGCCATTTGCGCCGACCAGTCATGCACTCGTCCACGTCGTCACTCACCGCCCTCGCCGTCGGGCTGGTGCTCCTATGCGGACTCACCGTCGGGAGCGCAATCGCCACGACAGGCGGACAGGCGACCTTCGTGGACAACACCACCGAGGAACTGACAGAACCATCCGAAGAGCTAGACGAATCCGCGGAGGACCTCGTCAACTCCTCCGAGACCCTCCTCGACGACACCGAGACCACGGTGGACACGTCCGAGGAACTGAACGAGACAGCCGACCAGTTGAACGAATCGGCAGCCGAAGTGACGAGCGGCGCCGACCCCGGAACGGAGCTACTCGAGGACACCAACTCGACCGACGAAGACGGCAGCCTCGATGGCGGGATGGATCTCGATGGGACACTCACGGAGGTCGAGTCGGTTCTCTCCCTCGAAACACAGTCGAACGAGTCGGTGATCGCTGCCCGACTCGACACTGTGCTCGGCCAGACGAATTCGTCAGTTACCGTCGAACTCGGTTCCGAATCCACGGCCGACGACGGGTCGGAACCGACCGACGACGAGACGGATCGATCCGAGGCGATGGTCCCACCCGCGAGCGGCTCGGGCGATGCCGTCGACGCAGGCCTGGTCGGCCTGCTCGGGGGTCTTTCGCTCCTCGGCGGGATCGGGGCGGGAAGTGGCGCGGGTGCCGGCGGGGCAGGGGCGGCTGGGGCGACGGGTTCGCTCTTCGGACAGACCGCCGGGTCGGTGATTCGGCTTCTCGGCAGTGTTTCAGGCCTGGCAGGGAAACTCCCGCTTAGTCTCCTTCGATACAGCCGCTACGATGACTCCGATCCGCTGGAACACGAGACCCGCCGTGCCATCTTCGACTCGATCGAGCGCGAGCCCGGTCGCTACCTCACGGCCCTCGAATCAGCCCACGACGTCTCGCTGTCGACGATCCGCCACCATCTCTCCGTGCTCGAAGACGAGGGACTCGTCGAGGCGAGAAAACAAGGTGGAAAACGCCGGTACTATCCCGCCCAGACCGACGGTGTCGAACTCGCCGCCGCCCTAGACGAACCGGCGAAGGTCGACATCCTGACGACGCTCGAAGCGGTCGGCGAGGCCCACAACGGCCGGCTCGCCGACGAGCTCGGGCTCGATCCGAGTACCGTTTCTCACCACGTCTCGACACTCGAATCGGACGGTCTGATCGAACGGCGACGCGACGGGCGCACGATCATCAACACGCTCGCACCAAACGTCGAGAACGCCCTCGGCGATCGAGCCGAAACCGATCTGACGACGACACACCGCCCGGTTCGCGTCCTCAGTGACGACTGAGTCAGCGATGGACTGACGACAGCGGCCGGTTCGCTTCCGGCGACACTCACGCGATCTCGAAGTCACTCCGTTTCGAAGTAGCGGTCGCGGTGAGCCCGACAGCCCGGGTTGAACGCCGCGTCACACGCCGGGCAGCGATTGGCAGCGTCGAAGTACGCCCCCGGAGTCAGCGTAGCGCCGCACACACCACACAGCACTGCCGCTTCGTCGAACCGGGACCGGGGCCACACCTGCGCCTCGTGGTCGGTAACCGCCTCGTGGCACGCGTGGCAGGCGTAGTACGAGTCACAGCAGCCAAACCGAAGGGCGACGACGTCCCGATCGCTATCGTAGTGGGCACACCGGGTCTCGGCGTCGAGATCGACGCCGCAGACTGGGACGCCGTGAACTGATTTCACACACGGACGGATGCCAGGTTCGACCCTGAATGTTCTGGTCGGTAGCGATGGCGATCGAGGAGGGCGTGGTGACCAGACAGGCAGTGTGCCCGCCGAAACCCGAATTACTGGACGGGGTCGAACGCGGTCGTGTCCCCTCGCCGATACCGGTCGAGTCGGCGGTAGCCCTGTACCGTGCCGTTCTCGTCGAGATCGATCCGATAACGGCCGATGACGTCCTGCGTATCGGGGACCGCCTTGCGTTCGATCACCTCGACGACGGCGGTCCAGCCTTCCTCGGCGGCCGTTATCTCGGAGACGCCGTCGAACGGATGGCCGACGAGGTCTCCAGCCGACGATTTGACGGTCTGGCGAATCGAGAGGAGCCCCTCGATCTGCTCGTCGGCCTCCTCTGCAGTCACCTCGATTTCGTCAAGTTCCAGTTCGGACTCGTCGACTGCGTCGCCACTCGACTGGTCTGTCTCGCTCGATTCGTCCTCGGAAGCTGTCTCGGCGTTGCTCACGGTTGAATCACTCTCGTCGTGTTGATAGCAGAAGTCGCCCGAACCAGCGGTCCGTGAACAGCGCTCACCGTCCGCGGTGAGGGCGATACACTGACCGTCGGAGGTCGCCGTCTGTGCCATACGTTACACCCGAATCTGTGCCGTCACGATGTTTCAGCCGTCGACATCGGCGAGGACTCCGGCCGGCGCTCGATCTCGAGTTCCTCCAGATCCTCGAGTTCACCGTCCGAGACGGCCCGTTCGATCTTGGCGATCTCGTGGGCGTAGTGCAAGAACGTATCGACGGAGGCCACGACAACCCTCGCCTCGACGGTGAGGAGTTCGATGCCAACGACGGAGACTCTCGCCCAGACGTCGATGACGACGCCCTTGTCGAGGATCCGGTCGAGAACCTCCGCGAGGCTCGAGGAATCTGGCCGGCGTTGTGGTGAGGTCATGCGTCGGTAGTCCCCCAGCACGACGTATCACGATTGACGTGGCACTCGCAGGCACTATGGTAAGGGACCGCCGCGTGGCACTCCGTCGTGACTCGCGCGGTCGAAGAACGGCCGTGAGTGCCCGATACTCCCCATGAGATACGAGACAGCCACCGACCAAACAGCCGTACCCACCGTTGCTCGCTTCCGAACGGGACAGCACCGAAGTGATCACACCGCAGGACACCGAGAGACGACGCGATTCAGGGTGCAGGCACGATGTCGAGAGGCGGGACGATGAGCCGACCGTACGTGTACGGCGTCGTCGACAAAGACGAGACCATCGAGTTCTCGGTCGATGGCGTCGGCGACGGCGACAACGTTTATCCGATCGCCGATCGATCGATCGCTGCCCTCGTCTCAGACATCGAGTCAGCCGAGCCCGAACGGTCGGACGAGAACGTCCGCCGCCACGACGAGGTCTTAAGAGCGGTGATGACGACCGACGGGGGGCGAACCGTCGTCCCGATGCGCTACGGGATGGTGTTCCGCGACGAAGAGACACTGAAGAACGTCCTCTCCGGCGCCCGCGACGCGTTCGAAGACGCACTCCGAACCGTCGGAGGTGCCGAGGAACTCGGCGTCTCCGTCGTCACGCCACCGTCCGGGTCGGTAGACGAGGCGGCGATCACGGCGACCGTCGAGGACGAACTCGAACCGCTCGCCCGTGACGTCGTCCAGAACCGGCTGTTCAGCGATCGACTCGTCTGTAATCGATCGTTCCTCGTCGATCGCGACGACAGAGATGCCTTCGACGAAGCGGTGGGGCGCCTGGAGGAGCGCCACGACAGCGCAATCGTCCGTTACACCGGACCGTACGCTCCCTACAGCTTCGTCGACATGAAAATCGGAGCCCAGCAATGATCGTCATCGACGACCTGCTGTTCCGACCGATCGTCGGCCTCGCGAACACCTTGCGAACCACGGCGCTCGACGAACTGTACGACGTCGAGGAGATTCAGGACGAGCTCTCGGAGAACCGACTGCTCTACGAGCTGGGTGAACGCTCACGTCAGGAGTACGAAGAAACCCGAGATCAACTGGAGGCGGATCTAGAGGTCGCAGAAGAGGTCCACGAGTGGCTCTCGAGCGGGCGCGTGGAGGTGAAGCGGTGATTCTGGAGCTGCAGGCCGGTACCCCTCGAATCGAGAGGGGTCGGAGCGATCCCGGGTGCGGTTACTGCCACGATGACAGAACGAACCCAGCCACGACACCAGCGATGATTCAGCCATGACACCAGCCACCGGCGACAATCGAGACGCAGACGAATCGACACTCGAGGCAGTCACGACTGCCATCACGGACGAAGTCAGCGAGTCTCCCGGCACGGATCTCCAGGCGGTCGTGACGATCCTCCAGGAGGCAGAGACCGTCCTCGAGGCGATCGATGTCGAAGCACTCCCCGAGGCGGTCGACGCCGACGCGATCCGAGACGCGATCGAATTCGGCGAGATCCCCGACGCACTTCGGGGCGACGAGAGCGCCGACGCCGTCTCACTCAGGAAGGTGATTCAGGCGATCGATCTGGGTCGAACCCTGGCCGCGATGGACGTCAACCAGGTCTGGGAAGCGAAACGATCGATCGAGGGTGCGACGGACGAACTCGGTGGCGACCGGTCCGATGGTGATGACGACGGACTGCTGGGCGGAATGCTGGATAGTGCCGGCATCGACGGCGAACTGGTCGATACTGAGCTGGTCGACACCGCCGCAGAAGAACTCAAAGACGATGTCGATATAGAGAGTGGCGACCTCTCGGCGTATCAGGCCGTCATCCAGCAACAGGCGATCGAGGGCGTCGACGCGTTCCGCGACGCCCTCCTCTCGACGCACGGGACGTTCGAGCGGATCGTCGAGACGAATCGGGAACTAATGCGCCGCCGGGACCGCCAGCCGAACTCGCGCAACCCGACGGCCGTGTCGACGCTCCCGACGGGCCGAGCCGACGTCGCGTCAGTGCCGAACTACGCGACGATCCCGCGGACCATTCGCCACAGTGACGGCCCGACGCGGTCGCACATCTACGGCGACCGGTTCAGACGCGAGCGCGAAAAACGGAGGGAGAACCGATGACGGACTTTCAACCCAGTCGCCAACAGGCGGACCTGGCCGACGTCCTCGAACTCCTGCTCGACAAGGGAATCGTCATCAACGCCGACATCGCCGTCTCGATCGGCGATACGGAACTCCTCGGCGTGCAGTTGCGGGCAGCCATCGCCTCGTTCGAGACGGCGGCGAAGTACGGCCTGGCCTTTCCGGAAGGCACGGACATGGACCGACTCGCAGCCGCCGTCGACGAACCCGAGTTGGCAGAGAGCGACCGCCCGAACATCCCGATCGACGCGACCCGCGGCGTCAACGTCACGGGCGAAGATGGTCGGATCCAGCGCGACAGTTCCACAGCCGATCGAGAGCATACGCTCGACGAGTTCGAAGACGACGACCACGCATCACCGGGAGGCGAGGACGATGGGTCACCGAAAGACGAGGGAGAGACGCCACGACAATCAGCCACTGACTCACAGACGGAGGACGACGCATGACGACGATCGACGTCGACGGGGAATCAGCCGCCGACGGGCTCCTGACGCTCGTGCTCGCGGTCGTCGAGATTCTGGTCGACGCACTGGAGCGGGAAGCGATCAGGCGGATGGAGTCAGGCCGCCTGACCGACGACGAGGTGGACAGACTCGGTCAGCAGCTGGCCGCGATCGAAACGCAGATCGAGGAGATCGAAGCCGATCACGATCTGGGAGACGACGTGGCGAACCTCCGCGGTGATCTTGACGACCTCGTCCGAGACGCGATCGAACGCCTCGGTGAGACGGACGGAGACGACCGAAGCGTCGCGGATCAGTTCCTCGCTGGTGATCGACCGTGACCGACGAGGATCGTCGCACAACGACCACAGCCGCGGCCGATCACGGACTCGACGAGGGCCGATACCTGTACTGCGTGGTGGCTCTCCGCGGAAGCGACGCCGGACGCGAACGCGATACTGGACGTGAACACGACGTCGCGTCGTTCGATGTGGCGGGGGTCGACGACGAACCGGTCTCGATCGTCACCAGCACGGGAGAGCGGTGGGATGGCGGCCAGACACCGGAGAGCGTAGAAGCGGGCATCGGTGCGATCGTCCACGACTGCGAGGAACTCTACGACGCGGCGGATCCACGGTTGCTCAAGCGATGGCTCGTGCAACACCAGCGCGTCGTCGACGAAGCCACCGCGCAGTTCGACACGCCGATCCCGTTCCAGTTCGACACCATCCTCCGGGGTGGTGACGGCGGCGTCGGCTCGTGGCTCGAAGCAGAGTCCGAAACGCTTCGTCGGGCGCTCGACACAGTCGCTGGACTGTGCGAGTACCGAATCGTCGTCGGTCGAACCGAGCCGATACCGACGGCCGCGATCGTCACCGAAGACGACGAACTCGCAGCCCTCGAACCCAGAATCGATGCCGCCAGCGAGGGAACGGCTCACCTCCTCAAAAAACAGTACGAGCAACAACTGGACAGCCGCCGTCGGGAACGAGACCGGCAGCTCGTGGCCGGGCTCGAAGAACGCCTCGAACCGCTGGTGGCGACGTTGCAACCCCTCGATCGACGACCCTCGGTCTCACTCGCAGACGTCTCGAGCACGACGGAGGCAGGTAGCGAGGATGATGCCACAGGGGACGAGGTCACTGACGACGGTGAGCCGATCTGCCGGTACGCGGTCCTCGCGAGCGACGACGCGATCGACGAGGTCGGCTCGCTGCTCGACTCGGTCGCCGACCGCGACGGTATCACCGTCCGGTTTACGGGCCCCTGGCCCCCGTACTCCTTCGTTCCAGCGTTCGACGAGGATTCGGACGAGCCCCCACGGCAGACGGAGGTGCCCTAGGCCGTGGAACCGACGACCGACGAGGCGCTCGTGGATCTGGTCGACGTATTGTTGCGCGACGGCGCCGTCCTCAGAGCCGACGTGATCGTCACCGTCGCAGACGTCCCGCTGATCGGTATCAGTCTGTCCGCAGCGATCGCCGGGATGGAGACGATGAACAAGTACGGCATGTTCACGGAGTGGGACGGATCGATGCGGGCGAACGCCATCGCTCGCCGCCAGTACGCCGAGGACGGCCGACCGCGACACCGAGCGATACCCAGCCGAGAGCGCGTGGCAACGGCCGCGGGCGAGCGGCGACGACCAGGCCCAGCAGATTCAGACCCCGAAGAGTGAGCGGGAAAGACCACGGTGGGATCCGACGCGGCAACGACGGAGTCACGTGAGAAACGGAGCCGTCACCGAGAGTGGCGAGGAGGAATTCGGTCGATAGTGTGACTCGAGCGACGGCGTCGCTGGTAGTGGGTTGGGGAGACGGCGAAGTTGGTAGCCTGAAGTCAGGTGTCTGCGAAATTGGTAGCCTGAGTCGAGTGACGGCGTGGTTCGGCGGGAAGTGACGGCGAGGGGCAGGCGACGGCGTACGTTAGGCGTATTTCGGCCGTTCGGTCGTCACGGTGATGTCACCGTTGACCTCCACGTCGTTGTCGTCTGACCGGGCGTAGGTGCCGGTCGCGTTACAGAGCGTACACTCGTAGCGCTCGGAGATTTCGTTGATCACCTCCCCGTCCTCGAAGTAGACCCGGCTCCTGACGATCTGGAGGAACTGGGCCGTCTCACAGTTCGTACACTCGATCATACACCTACTGGGGCGGAGAGAGACGTAGTTATCCAGCAGGTACTGGACGGGGCCGGACGCAGGCGGGCGATTAGACGGGGACTACCAGCGCCCAGTCGGTGAAACGACCGATACGTTTTCGACGCTCGGATCCCTCGAAGTGAGTACTCGATACTGCTCTTGGACTGGCATACCGAGTCGTCTCATCGAATCGCGATACGTATTATCTGCCAGCAGCAGCCGGTACGAACCGCCTACGGCGCCACCGATCGGAGTAGGAAGTCGCCAACGACGGCGGCGAATTGCCAATAACTCCATAACAAAAGGGTCCGAACGCGAGAGGTCAGATGCGGGGCGGACGCCCCGCGTCGGGTGCGGCCTCGGCTCCGCCCACCATGCGCCCACCGGCCCGCCAGGGCTCGCGCCCAGTACTCAAGTGGACTCGCCCCCGCTTCGAGTGCGCTCATGTCTCTCACGCCAGGGCGGGAACGCCCCGCCCCTTCCCCCTACCCACGTTCCACAGTTCCATCCACGACCACGCAGCGATCGGTGCGTGCACTCGGCGTGGATCCCACCACGTTTGTACCCCCTTCCCCATACCACGGATATGCGACTGGAGGAGTACTGGGGAGTCGGTCCGAAGACGCGGGAGCGACTCGTCGACACACTCGGTGCCGATCGAGCAGCGACGGCGATCGAACGAGGTGACGTTCGGGCGCTCACCGACGCCGGCCTCACGCGTGGGCGTGCGACACATATCCTTCGCCGGGCCACGGGCAACGACGGCATGGAGACGTTAGCGACGGCCGACGCCAGGGAGGCGTACAAGGACGTCCTCGATCTGGTCGTCGAACACGCGCTGACCGAACGAGCCGCGGATCGGATCCGGATTCTCACACCGCTAATCGATCCGGCGGCGATGGAATCGCGGCTCGACGACGTCGAGCGGGCCCGGGAAGTTTGGGCCGCGCTCTCCGACGACGACCAGCGTGCGGTGCTGGCCGCGTACGACACCTACGACGAACGGGACGGAACGGAACTCGCCGCCGTCGAGACGGCCATCAGCCTCGCCGAGATCGGCGTCGACGACGGCCCCTTCGAACCCGTCTCGTCGCTCGATCCCGAGGCACTCGCCGATGCAACGACCGCGCTGGAAGCCAGTGCCGGTGACCGGATTCAGGGCGACGTCGACGCGGAACTCGACTCGTTGCGGACGGCACTCGATTCGCTCGAGGGGTTGGACGCCGACACGCTCGTCTCGGAGTTGCGCGACGGCGGCGTGACGGACGTCGATCGGTTCCGCGAGGCGCTCGAAGATCGATTGCTGGCCGAAACCGATCTCACCATCGACCGCATCCGAGAGGCGATGGCGACGGACGCGGCCGACGCCGCGGACTTCGTCGCCCAGACGCTCAGACAACTGCGCATCTCAGTGCAATCGGCGGCCGACGAGCGGGAAGAGGCGGTGATCACGGACGTCGAGTCGACCGTCGAACGCCACCGGGATGCCATCGACGACGCCGTCACGGCGGTCGACGAGATCGCACTCTCGCTCTCTCTGGCCAGGTTCGCCGACGCCTACGACTGCACGCGACCGACGTTCGCCGACGCCGACGACGCGGCGATTTCCGTCGTCGAGGCCCGGAACCTCAGACTCGCCGCGGAGGCAGACGAGTCGGTGCAGGTGATCACGTACGCACTGGGCTCCCACGACGTCGAGTCCGGCCCGGATGCGGCCGGCACCCCCGGCGACGAGCGCGTCAGCGTGCTGACCGGCGCGAACAGCGGCGGGAAGACGACCCTCCTCGAGACGCTCTGTCAGGTGACCGTCCTGGCGAGTATGGGGCTCCCCGTCCCGGCAGCGCGAGCCGAGGTGACGCCCGTCGACTCGCTCGTCTTCCACCGGCGCCACGCGAGTTTCAACGCTGGCGTCCTCGAATCGACGCTCAGATCGATCGTGCCACCGCTGACCGACGACGGCAAGACGCTCATGCTCGTCGACGAGTTCGAGGCGATCACAGAACCCGGTCGGGCCGCCGACCTGTTGCTCGGGCTGGTGACCCTGGCCGTCGACCGCGACGCACTCGGCGTCTTCGTCACCCACCTCGCCGAGGACCTGGATCCGCTGCCCGACGCGGCACGCGTGGACGGCATCTTCGCCGAAGGGTTGAACCCCGAACTCGAACTGCGCGTCGACTACCAGCCCCGGTTCGACACGCTCGGACGGTCGACGCCGGAATTCATCGTCTCCCGACTGGTCGCCAACGCCGACGACCGCACCGAACGCGTCGGCTTCGAGACCCTCGCCGAGGCCGTCGGTCAGGAGATCGTCCAGCGAACCCTCGCCGACGCGCGGTGGACCGACGGGAGTTCGTCGACGGTCGGCGAGTAGTGTGCCCCTCCGGCTTCGTGCACGGTCCACGCACCGGCTGGACGTGGGTCTGGATCAGCCGTCGCCCGATCTTCTCGGCGACGTAACGCAGAAATTGGTCGAGCCCGTAGGAAACATCGATGCGATACGACGCCCTCGTGTTCGACAACGACGGGGTTCTCACCACGCCGACTGAGCTGGCGGTGCTGGAACGGGCAATGGCGACCGCGTTCGAGCGCGTCGGCGTCGCGGAGCCACCAGCCGAACACGTCGAGACGCTGATCGGGCCGACCGTCGACGGCTTGCAGTCGGTCGCGCGGACCCACCAGGTCGATCCACACGACCTGTGGGCCGCTCGCGAGGAGGCGGCGATCGACGCCCAGCTCGAGGCGATCCGGGCGGGCGAGAAACGCCTGTACGACGACGTCGCGACGATCGCCGACCTGTCGGTGCCGCGTGCCATCGTCAGCAACAACCAGCACGAGACGATCGGCAACATCGTCGAACACTTCGAACTCGACGGGTTCGACCCGTGGATCGGGCGCGAGCCCACGCTCGAGGGAATCCGTCGCAAGAAACCGCGACCGTACTACATCGAACGGGCCGTCGAGGCCCTGGACGCGTCGAACCCGCTGTACGTCGGCGACAGTCACAAAGACATCACCGCGGCCCGCGCCGCTGGCATCGACGCCGCGTTCGTCCGGCGCGATCATCGAGCAGAATACGAACTCGAGACCGAACCGACCCACGAACTGTCGTCGCTCGACGGGCTCGCGTCGCTCGTGGCCAGCGAGTGAGTCCGACGGAGTGACGGCGGTAGGACCGTCGTGACACGAGGGTTCGCCGGACGCTGGATTGATTGCCGTTCGACTCCCAGTGGTTGTATGATCGAGGAGTGTCTCGTGGTCGAGTTCCGTGTGACGGGCGACGGGTGCCCGCTCGCGGAGGCGTCCGCGGCCGTCGAGGCACCGATCGACGCCGCCCCGCCGCTCGATCGGGCGAACGGAACGACCTTGTTGCGATTCTCGACCCCCGATGGCGAGGTCGGAGAGGTGCTCGACGCGGACGACCGGATCCGGTACCTCCACCGCACCACTGGCGAGCAGGGGACGACGTTCCGCTGCGTCTCCACGGAGCGCTGCGTGGTCCATCGCTTGATCGACCGCGGTTTTCTCGTCGAATCGATTCGCTATCGGGACGGGAGCGAGCGCCACGTCGGCGCGGTTGTGGGGCAGACTGTTCTCCAGGACGTTCTCGAAACCGCCGGCGAGACGGTCGGCGTCCAACTGGTCCGGCTCACACCACTGGGCGAAGACGACGACTCGCCCATCGTGTCACGATGGAACCTGACCGCTGGCCAGGCCGAGGCTCTGGAAACGGCCCACGAGATGGGCTACTTCGAGGTCCCCCGACGAAACGACGCGGCCGCGGTCGCCGCCGAGCTGGGCGTCTCGAAGTCGGCGTTCCTCGAGCGGTTGCGACGAGCTGAGGGGACGCTACTGGAGCGGGCGATGGAATAGGGGCAGCCGCCCAGAACGGTCGATGGGGAGTATCGACGAACGCAACGGCTATTCTGCGTCGCGGCGCTTGAACAGGAACTTCATGTCGCCCTCGAAGACGGAACGGCCGTCATCGGTGGTCATCGTGGTGTCGATCTCGACGTAGCCGGCGTCGTCGCGGCTGTCGAGTTCGCGCAGTTCGGTCACCTCGTACTCGCCGCTGATCGTGTCGTCGATGTACATCGGGTTCGGGATGTCCATGTAGTTCATCCCGAGGAAGGCGACGACCGTGCGCTCGACGATGCCGGTGCGCTGGAAGAGCCCGGTCGCGACGATGAACGTCATCGGGCCGTGGGCGATCCGCGCGCCGAAGGGGCCGTCCTCGGAGTACTCGGCGTTCGTGTGCAGTTCGGTCCAGTCGCCGGTGAACATCGAGTGAAAGACGAAGTCCGACTCGGTGATCGTCCGGGCGGCGCTCTCGAACGTCTGGCCCATCTCGAGATCCTCGAAGTAGTGCGGTTCGTAGCTGTAGGGCATACTTCGATAGAGTTCACCTATCGTGATAATACTTATCGAAGTGATCGCCAGGGCGTGGCTCGGTCGTTACGGCGAGGTGGCCAGCGGGTCGCGGTCGGTGAGCCGATCTCGGTCGTGTGGCGCCTCGAAGTCGAGATCGGGGCCACGGGCGACGATCCGGTGTGGGTTCACGTCCGGGTGGGTCGTGTAGTAGTGTTCGGCGATGTGGTCCATCCGAACCGTCTCGGCGACGCCTGGCGTCTGGTAGACGTCCCGGAGGTACGGCCAGAGGTTGTCGTAGTCGACGATTCGGTTGACGTTGCACATGAAGTGCGTGTGGTAGACCTGGTCGAAGCGGACGAGGGTCGTGAACATCGCGACGTCGGCCTCCGTCAGTCGGTCGCCGGCCAGGTAGCGCTGGTCGGCCAGGTGCTCGTCCCAGCGATCGAGGGCGCCGAAGAGGTCGTCGATCGCCTCGTCGTAGGGCCCCTGATCGGTCGCGAATCCGGCCCGGTAGACGCCATTGTTGATGGGTTCGTAGATGGCGTCCATGATCTCGTCGACCTCGTCTTCGAGCCCGTCCGGGAGCAGCGTGCGATCGGCCGTCCCGAGATCGGCGAAGGCCGTCTCGAATATTCGCATGATTTCGCGCGACTCGTTGTTCACGATGGTGTCCGTCTCCCTGTCCCAGAGGACGGGGACGGTGACCCGGCAGGTCGCTTCGGGGTCGGATCGAACGTACAGCTCTCGCAGGTAATCGGCGTCGTGAACGCGATCGGGCGTACAGCCGTCCTTTTCGGGGGTGAACTGCCAGCCGCCTTCGTCGCGGAACGGGTCGACGACCGACACCGAGATTACGTCTTCGAGGCCGAGCAGACGCCGCGCGATCAGCGTTCGGTGCGCCCACGGGCACGCGTAGGAGACGTACAGGTGGTATCGGCCAGCTTCCGGCTGATACGCCGCGTCGGGTCTGTCTCGAACCCAGTCTCGATACTGAGTCTCCTGACGGTCGAACGACCCCGACTCGTCCGTCGCTTCGAAGGCGTCGGTTCGCCACTCGCCGTCGACGAGCATGTTCATCACCGGCGCTAGGGGCTCACCGTATTTAGGCACTCAACTGACATCGATGTAACCGCCCCCAGTCGGTACTCGCCCGCACAGGCCATCACCGATGCATCCCACCGGTTCGATGTCGGGACGAGACTCGGGGAACGACGCGAACGGGCGACGGACACAGCGTTTATGCGACGGGGGGCGGGACATCTCTCCATGGACGAGGGGGACCGGCACCGACAGAGTCGGCTGTTCACCGACGAAGACGGGTCGTTCGACGAGTCGCGTGCGCGCGAAGAAGCCTTTCCCGTCGAAGACGGTGAGGTCGTCGACACGGACGAACTCGCCGATCACCAGACGTACCTGGAGGGTCGGGGGATCTACGACGAACGAAATCGAGTCAACGACCTCACCGGTCGCGAGTGGAAGTACGCGACGAAGTCCGTCATCACGGACCGGTATCCGCCCGACCTCCAGCACGACCTGCGAAGCGAACACGGTGGGCAAAAACCGCCCAGGCTGTGTACGGACCTCATCGAGCGATTCAGCTCGGCCGGAGACCGTGTTCTCGATCCCTTCGCCGGTGTCGGCGGCACGCTCCTCGGGACGAGTCTGTGCGAACACGAGGGGACGGGCCGGCGAACCGCGGTCGGATTCGAACAAACGGAACGCTGGATCGACGTCTACGAGACGGCCCTGGAGCGTGAAAACGCCGAGCGCCGGGCTCGCGGTGAACCACCGCTTGCCGAACAGGACATCCGTCATGGTGACTGTAGGACACTGATCGAGGACGTCGACGCGGATAGCATCGACCTCCTGTTGACCGACGTCCCGTACTGGCACATGGACGACCTGGAACAGACGCGCAACGCGGACAACGTACGCGAGAGCAAACTCGATTCGTTCGACGACGGCGAAGACGGGACCGCGACGCAGTGGGAATCGAAGGCCGATTGGCTGGCGGACATGGGCGAGTGGTTCGCATCGTTCACCGACGCCGTGAAACCGGACGGCTACGTCGTCGTCTTCATCGGCGACATGTACCGCGACCAGTCCTACGAATTTCTCTCGGCGGATCTCGCCCGGTCCATCGGCGAGGCGGCTCCGCTCACACTGAAGGCCTCGCTCGTGTGGTACGACCCGACCAAAGACTTGCACGTCTACGGCTACCCCTTCTCGTTCGTCCCGTCGATGGTTCATCAGAACGTGCTCGTCTTCCGAGTAGAATCCACCGACACGTGACCGGTCGTGGACGAATCAGTGACCAGAACGCGGAGGAACCGTTCGCAGCGAACGCACTCAAGCGGCGGTAAACTGGGTTCGCAACGACTCGACGGCGGAGTCGTCCGTGATGATCGCCAGTTCGTCACCAGAGGCGAGTTCGATGCCGGGAAGCGGAATCGTCAGCGATTCGTCTGCGCCCCCGTGGGCGTAGACGCGGACATCAGCCGGGAGGTCGAGTTCGCTCAATCGCCGCCCGATCGCCGGGGAACCGGCTTCGACTTCGACGACACGTAGCTGGAGGTCGGTCGCGAGTTCAGTCACGACGTTGAAATTCCCGCCCAAGAGTGCGGTCTTCGCTCCGGCCGCGCCGAGGCGTTCCGGATAGATGACGTCGTCGACGTTCTCGGCGTACCTGTCGTACAGTTCCTCTCGATAGTCTTCGTCGATTCGGAGGACGGTTCGACAGCCGTGGTGGTCACCGATCATACAGGCGGTGAAGTTGACGTTCAGGTCCGGGGTGAACGCACCGATCGCATCGGCCGTTTCGATGCCCGCCTCTTCGAGAACGCGTTCCTCGTCCCCGCTGCCGATAATTGCGTCGAACCCGGCGTTCGTCGCCCGGTCGACGCGATCCGGGTCGGAATCGACGATCGTGACCCGGTGACCTTCGGTCGAGAGGATTCGCACCGTTCGCCGCCCGACGCGGCCATATCCCACGATAACAATGTGCATGGGAAGCGGTTCGGGCCCATCACACAAATGTACACAGGGTTATCGTAATTCGATTGACTGGTTGGGGACCGACGGCGACACGATTCCGCCGTTTCGACAGATTACGGCCAGGAGTTGGGCGACCAGGAAAGCTCTCTCGGATAGTGCATGAATTGAACCACCCAGTGAACGATATAAACGGAAAAAACGGAAAGGACTGGCGGCACCGTTTATCATATTCACAGAATTTCAGGAGTACATGACCGGACGTGTCGCCGTGCCCGCGGAGGAGTCGCCGCCGGATCGGGCACAGGCAGAGGTTCTCGGAGTCGTGTTACTGCTCGGCCTGGTTGCCGTTGGTTCGCTGTCGCTCATGGTGGTTGCGACCGGCGCCGTCTCGGACACCCAAAGCCAGGCAGAGACGGAACGGATCGAACAATCCTTCGTCCAGCTTAGCCAGACGATGGCGACGGCAACGACAGCCGGTGACATGCCCAAAGCGGTCTCGTTCGACGCTGGTGAGTCCGGCGCGATTACCAAAACGGACGCCGGGACGTTCACGATACAAGGCGGGAACGTGAACGTCACCAGAACGGTCGGGGCGATCGAGTACAGACACGACGACGGAAACATCGTCGCCTACCAGGCTGGTGGCGTCTTCGCCGAACGCGGAAATCAAACACGGGTCATCTCTAATCCGCCTATTTCGTACGATCCCGTCGACGAAACACTCACACTCCCAATCACGGACATGAGCAAGAGCCAGGACCTCTCGTCCGGGCCAGTTCATGTTTCGACTGCCGCCACGGACCCGTTACGTGAGGCGAGTCTGGTCGAAAACGACACGGTAACTCTGACGATCCAGAGTCCGTACTACCGTGGCTGGGAGGAGTACTTCCGAAGTAAAGCCGGCGATGGAGCGATCCGGAATGTCGATCACACATCACAGACAGTCGAAGTAAAGTTCGGCCCGTTATCATTCGAGGACGCGTTATCGCGTGGCGCAACGTACGTTTCAGAGCCGGGCGGTAACCACCCAGGAGACATTATAGACGATGGTGAAGTAGGAATGCTCCCACCGATGGACGAGACGATCTCCGAGATGATGGCTGACGCCAAAGATGGATCGTACTCGGTTGATGCAACGTACGGACAGATAACTAGCGACAGATCATTCGATAGCGGGACGTACCTCATCAATTCTATCAAGGGCGGCTCGCACGAATTTGATCTCACCACCGGCAATATTACACTCCTCGTCGACGGCGATATCGCCTCGGACGGGGTGAGCGACTTTATGACTGTGACCGGATATTCCGGAAATAACCAGTTGAAGATATATACGACAGGGAATCTCGATATCCAAAACGGAGGGAGTATCTGCGTAGACCCGTGCAATCAGGACACTGACGCCTCTCGTATCCAAGTATACGGAACGTCAGAATCATCGGTCAGCATCAATCAGGGCAGTCCACGATACGAGGGAGTCATCTACGTTGCCAGCGATGAAGAGTCGTGGGACTACAACGACCGCCGAGGGAAATGCGACTCCGAAAAGTATCAAGTCGCTTTTCAGGCTAATGGAGACTTTACCGGCTCGCTAATCGCTGGAAGTATCTGCGGCCATAGTTCGTCGTATGGGTTCAGTTACGATTCGACGCTCAACAACGCAGACATCGACCCGTATCCAAATCAGTATACGCCACCCCCACGCATTACGTACCTGAATGTTGCCGTGTACGAAATGGACGTGGACAATAGCTAGACCGAAAACCGGCGACGGAGCCAAACGGTGGATCGATCGGCGAGTGAGAGCGGGTCACTCGTAAGCAACTCATTCTACCGGAGTCAGATCTGGTGGCCCGACACTCGATCTCGCTCACCGTAGTCGGAAACGCAGCTGGAAGCAGTCGCACCCGGTTATAGTCCCAACAGCGACCCCTAGCGAACGATCCATCCTTCCCCGATAGTGAATTTTCCCCCCAGACCCATCACGACGATCGACGCACCCGCATAATTTAGCAATTGTAATAAATAATGTTATTACGAAAGAGAGCGTTGGGCTCTAATAATGTCTCAAGGGTTGGGGGCGGATCGGACGAACGAAGGTCCATCGACCGCTGAGGGTGGCTGGCATCGTCGGTTCGGAAGGCGGACGGATCGAAGCGTTTCAGCGGTTCTGGGCATCGTTCTCCTGTTCGGGATGGTTCTCATCGGTGCCGCAGTACTCGCTGTCTCCGGGATGGCACTGATCGACTCGCTGCAATCGACGGCAACCGCCGAACAGGGAGAACAGACCATGCAACAGATCGATCACGATCTCGCGAGCGAACGGAGTACGATCGAACTGCTCGGGAACGGCGACTACGAGATCGTCGATGAAGGAACGATCAACGTAACCGTGACGACACAGTTCGGGACGACCTGTTCGATTCTCGACGACGAACCGATGGGGACCTTACGGTACGAAACCGACGATGGGAATACGATCGCCCACCAAGCTGGCGGCGTTTTTAAGCAAAGCGGAAACGGTTCCGTCGCTCTCTCGGACCCGACGATCCGGTACTATACGGACAAAGTCGACGGGGAAACCGTCAACGGACTTCGGATGTCCGTGACGAATTTAACGGGGACGACTGGGCAGGGAACTCACGCTGCAGAATACGAACGACAGCACAGGTCTGCATGCACAGACGCCAGGTATGCAACGGGGGTCGAGATCACTGTCGAGGACACGCCGTATCATCACGGGTGGGCCAACTTCCTGAAATCCGAGTTCGATGGGACCGTCATCCACAACGAACCGCGCAAGAAAGTGAGTGTAAGTGCATCGATCGGTAGCGATCTCCCGTTCAACAGCTACGTCCGGGTCGATCCGACAATCTACGGAGGGCTCTACGTTGAGGAAACGGCACCTATCGATCAGTCCTTCACAATCGATCGGTACAACGGAAGCGTCGGCTGGGACGGTTCAGACACGACGAATGTAACCGAGGATCTGTTCGTCGCCGAGAACGGACTTGACCTCGAAGACGATGCGAAGATCACCGGCGTTCCGGTCACAAACGGAAAGCTCACGGGAGAACGGGGTGCAAGCCTCACGACGGTCGGATACGCGACAAACTTCGCTGTGCCGTCCTTCGGAAGCGACAACGCGACAGGCACGCAACTGTACAACGTCACTGAGACGTCTATTCCGGAAGTGTACGGTGCGAAGATGGACGATACGTTCACCGATATCGACGATATCGACGACGACATCGATCGAGCGGTCTCCCAGATCGACAATGCAAGTAAAAGCGAGCGGATCGACGACAAAGACACGCTACGTATTCCGGCAAACGGGTCCGAGATGCTGTATTACGGGGATGGAGCCGACGTCGGCGACGACCTCGATGAACTCGACACGACCGGCGGAACGATCCACGTCGCCGTCGATGGTGACCTGGATCTAAGCGGCGTCGACGTGACCGGGAGTGGACAGGTATACGTCTACGTTTCAGGAGAGATATCTCTCGACGATGTGACGGTACACGGCGAACGTGCGAGCGGGTTGTGGGTGTACGGAAAGAGCGCCACCCAGGTCGACGTTCGTAACGACTTCCAGGGCGTCCTCTACGCACCGGAAAGTGACCTCACACTGCACAACGATGCCACGGTGTACGGCGCGGTCGTGGGCGGTCAAACCGAGATCAAAGCGAACGCCACCGTCCACTTCGACGAGACGCTCCGGACCGACGTCCCGATCCCGAAGGGGAACCGGGGTCTCGAGATAGAACACCCCGGTGAACGGAAACCCCTGGACGTCGTGTTCACACTCGACCGATCGGGGTCGATGGATCGACATTGCAAAGCATGGGCCGGTTGGAACTGTGTGGACTGGCACCCAGGAAACGATCCCAATGGACTGCGTATCGACGCGACGAAGAACTTCGTCGGCCAGATGAAACCCGGAGATCAAGCCGGCGCCGTCGAGTTCAACACCGATGCCTACGAACTCACCGACCACCTCTATCCGCACTCGAACTTCGACGCTTTCAACGCATCCCTTGAAGCGAACGCAAATGGCGGAACCTACATCGGCGATGGGATCGATGCCGGGCTGGAGTTATACGACCCCGCCCATGACTCGGAGAAGGTCATGATCCTCCTGACGGACGGGATGAACAACGGGAGAGACGAAGACGGTTCGGAGACGAGAGCGATTGCCGACGACGCCGACGAAGACAACGTGACGATCTATACCGTCGGCCTCGGTGACGCCGGCGAAATCGACGAAGATCTTCTCGAGGATATTGCCGACAAGACTGGTGGGAATTACACGCACGTCTCCGATGCTCACCAACTCAACGATATCTTCGAGAACATCGGTGAAGATATCCAGGAAACATCAGTGGTGTCGGTGGAGATAGCTTCGTTCGAGGAGTCGAACGACTGGTCGAACGAACAACGGATCGAGGTCCGCGAGACTGTTGTCCACCTCGACGAGTAGTCACCAACGTAGTGAGCACAGGCTTTTACTCACGGACGGTCTGTTCCTGATTCCGACGGCGTGAGGCAGAGCGCTCGCGGCGTGAGACGTTGACCGTCGAGAAAAACGCAGATCGGCAACTGCAGTCGAGGTAGCCAGTTGTTGGGTGAGAATTGGATCGCCCATATTCATCATCCTACAATCTAAAAGGCATAGCGGCATAATAATTCAATTTACCAAACTATACGCCTATATATTCCCATACAATTATGATGGTCTGAGAGAATACCAAGACAACTAATGGGTTCTGGGGAACAAGGGTCGGAAATCGGTCTGCGGCATGCAGGCGATTCGGACGGGGAGACAGAACGAGCTGTTTCACCAGTCGTCGGCATAATTCTGCTATTCGGGATGGTGTTCATCGGCGCTGCCGTCGTCGCCGTCGCTGGAATGACGCTCGTCGATGACTTACAGACGGATTCGACGGGTGAACAGGCCGAGCGGGCTATGCAGCAAGTCGATCACGATCTGGCGAGCGAGAAAGATGCCGTACAGCTCCTCGAGGACGGAAACTACGAAATCGATGGACAAGGATCGATCTCCGTCACCGCTCGAACGAAGTTCGGAACGACGTGTTCACTGATAGACGACGATTCACTGGGGACGTTACACTACGAAACGGCCGATGGAAGATCCGTGGCTCACCAGGGCGGGGGTGTCTTCACACGGACAGAAAGTGGCTCGACCATGGTCTCCCGACCCGATATTCGATATTACACCGACGAAGTCGATGGGGAATCGGTCCCGGGAATCCAGATCTCGATCACGGATCTTACGGGGAACCCAGGCCAGGGTACGCATTCGGCCGAATACGAACAGAACAATAGCATCGACTGCCCAGCAGCCAGGTACGCGACCGGCGTCGAAATCACCGTCGAGGACACGCCGTACCATCACGGGTGGGCCGAGTTCTTCAACGCAGAGTTTGGAACTGAAAACGTCGACGCGAAACCGGACCAACAGTCGGTGACGGTAAACGCCACGCTCGGAACGGACCAACCACTCGAAAGCTACGTCGGCGTCGATCCGACGATATACGGCGGGCTGTACACAGACGACCCCCTACAGCTCGACAAAGACCTCACAGTCGACAGGTACAACGGAAACGACGGTTGGCACGATCCAGACCCGAACAACGTTACCGAAGACCTGCTCGTCTCCGCTGACACCATCGGCCTCACGGACGACTCGCTAGTAACCGGGATTCCCGTAACGAACGGTAAATTCACGGCTGACTCCGATGCAAACCTCTCTGCAGTTGGGTACGCGACCAAATTCGACGTCCCGTCGTTCGGTGAAGACAACGCAACCGGGACGAAGCTCTACAACGTAAGTCGTCCAACATACCCCGCTACGGTCTACGGGGCGAAAATGGACGGCGGGTTCGATACTGTTAGCGCGGTCGACGACGACATCGATACAGCGGTCGAACAGATCGGAAAGATGGACCGAAAAACGGGGTTCAAGACCAAAAAGACACTTAGGGTCCCGGATGGCGAAGCGGACGCAATCTACTACGAGTCGAGTGCTGCCGGCCAGCAACTCGATGAGATCGATACCTCGGGCGGAATCATTCACGTTGCTGTCGACAGTAATCTCAAACTCGACGACGTCGAGGTGACCGGAAACGGACGGGCGTACTTCTACGTCTCGGGTTCAATCATCGCCGAAGACGTTACCATCGAACCGAATCAAGGAGCGAGTAAACTCTGGGTCTACGGAAAAAGCGACAAGAACGTAAAAATCCGAAACGATTTCCAGGGTGTTCTCTACGCCCCCGGAAGCGATGTTTCGCTCACTACGACGGGCAGTAACGCCCACCCCGAAGTTCACGGTGCGGTGGTCGGTGGCGAGATAACAAATATTGAAGCGGGAACGGAGATCCACTTCGACGAAACGCTCCGGACGGACGTCCCGATTCCTAATGCCAATCAGGGCCTCGAAATTCCACACCCAGGGGAACGAAAACCGGTCGACGTCATGTTTGCACTCGATCGATCCGGGTCAATGGGGCCGCATGGCTATCGTATCAGATCACACGAGATTAATGGCGCCGATTGGCAATCGCCGCCATTCACAGGTAGTTTCAGAGTTGATGATTCAGGGTTTGGATTCTCCGGCTCCGTTCAGATAAAAAATGGATCGGATGTTGAGACTGTAAACCCAGGAGAATATGCTGTAATCGAACCAGGAGAGCGAATTCGTGCGAAAGAAAAATGCTACGGGAACTGGTGTACAGATGCGGAAACCACCCTAAACAGATATTCGAATCCAGGTAATGACCCAGATGGAAAACGAATCGAGGCAACAAAGAAATTCGTTGGACAGATGAAAGATGGTGACCGGGCGGGTGCTATCGAATTTAACTCCCGGGCCTCACCTCTTACCACTGACTTGTACACACACGCTAACTTCGACGACTTCAACTCGTCACTCGATGCCAATGCGAACGGCGGGACCTACATCGGTGACGGCGTCGATTATGCGCTTGAATATTACGAACCGTCGACCGACTCCGAGAAGATCATGATCCTGTTGACCGACGGGAAAAACGACGGAACGGACGAAGACGGTTCGACGACGAGAACCATTGCGGCCGAAGCTGACGAGGACGACGTGACGGTGTACACGGTCGGGCTCGGCAACGAGAACGACATTGACGTCGATCTGTTGAAAGACATCGCCGACATCACCGGTGGGAACTACACGCACGTCTCAAGTGCAAGTCAACTCAACGAACTCTTCAAGAACATCGGCAAGGACGTCCAGGACCGCTCGATCGCCTCGATGGATATCGGCTCGTTCGAGGAGTCGAACGACTGGTCGAACGAATACGCCATCGAGGTGCGTCAAACGACGATCGAGCTCGATCAGTAACCGCCGGGCGACGGAAGCAAGACTCCGGAGCCAAATGGAGTGAACGCTAGTCCGATAAAGTCACGATAAACGCGAGCCCCACGTAGATCGATCAGGCCGCTATCGGCACCCGGTCCAATACTGTCGAATACAGTCGCAAAAAAGCTGGAAAATCGAGTGAATTCGTCCCTCCCTATGTCCGTAAACCGCTATTCGAATCAGGAAGACGCTTCTCGATCGATCGTCGCTTTCACGTCGGCCCAGACCTCGTCAGGCGTCAGTTCACCATCTATCCGCTCCAACTGTCCCTGTTCCTCGTAGAACTCGATCACCGGTTCGGTATTGGCGTGGTAGACACGGAGGCGGTCTTTGACGGTCTCCTCGGTGTCGTCGTCGCGCTGGACGAGTTCCCCACCGCACTCGTCGCAGACGCCGTCGGTTGCCGGCGGATCGAAGTCGACGTGGAAGTTCGTCCCGCACTCTTCACAGACACGACGGCCGGTGAGTCGATCGACCAGTTCGTCCTCGCTCACGTCGAGGGCGAGGACGACGTCCAAGTCGGTCATCTCCGCGAGCTCTCGCGCCTGGTCCATGTTTCGGGGGTAGCCATCGAGGACGAATCCGTCGGCTTCGATGAGCGCCGTCTCGACGATCGTGTTGACGACTTCATCGGGGACGAGGTCGCCCTGGTCCATGTACTCCCGCGGGGTGTCGTACTCGAGCCCGAGGTCGGAGATGTCCATGTCTTTGTTCGCGCGGAGGGCATCGCCCGTCGTCACGTGTTCGACATCGAACGTCTCGGCGATACGTGAGCTCTGTGTTCCTTTCCCGGCGCCCGGCGCGCCCATGATGAGAATTCGTGGGTCGGTCATGAGAAGGCGTTCATCGGCCCCGCATAAATGCTTAAAGAATGGACCGCGAACTGCGCCTGTGAGTCGGTTCGACGCAACCGCGCGAGACGAACGGCGAGCACTGATCGAGGACGGCATTCGGGCCCACCAAGAACGATCGAGCGGGTTTTGCACGTTCGAGGCGGACGAGTCCACAACCGACGACGTATCGAACCTCGGGATTCCCTGGGTCCAATGCACTGGCGACGAAACGTCGTTCGACAGTACCGAGGCGGAACTCGACCGAGCAAAGACACTCCTCGAATCGTATCCCCGGTACCAGATTGCGGAGTTACTTCGGCCGGAAGAAGCCGGCGGAGTTCACGTGGTAATCGAAACACCAGGTGAGCTAGACCGACGGACACGGTTCGTCGACGAACTCTTCACCGACGTGTTCGGGCTCCCAGCGTCATACAGACTGTGGGTGAGTTCCGTCTGAGAGAAGTACCGGGAACTCCCACCAGCTCCGAAAACGATAGAATCAAGGTCATCCCGATCCTGTTTTCGTGAGATACGATGGCATGGTCGTAAGGGCCCTCCATTTCGCGGGCCGCAGAGCGAAGTCCCAATAGATAAGTAGATACGCACGCCATCGTCGCACAACGGTCAAACAGAGGTGAATACGATCTATCACGCACTACTAACTCCGACAGCGGACATGACCCGCGGGGACGTGTTCGAGTTAATCTTCCAGGTCTTCATGGGACTCGGCACGCTCGTTGGTATCGTCGTCGTGCTGTACATCATGTACAACGCGTACATCTACCGCGACGACGAAACCACGGTCGATCCCAAAGCGGATAGTCGACCCGAAGTCGGGGAGCTACCGGTCGGTGGAACGGGCGGAAAGAAACTCTTCATGTCGTTCATCCTCTCGGCGATCATCGTCATTTCGCTGATTGTCTGGACGTACGGCATGCTGCTGTACGTCGAGGACGGCCCTGGCGGTATCGGGCAGGGCGGTGACATTCAGGTCCAGAACGAAGAAGAGGTGGATGAATACCTCGATCTGGAAGTCACTGCGTGGGCGTTCGGTTTCGATTACGCGTACTCGTACCAGAATAACACGGGGGTGGAGACCAGTATGAAGCTCGTTATTCCGGCCGACACCCCGGTGGCAGCAAACGTCAGCTCCCGTGACGTCTGGCATACGTTCGGAATTTCCGAATTCCGCGTGAAAGCAGACGCAATACCGGGCGAGCACGCCACCACCTGGTTCGAGGCCGACGAGACAGGCGTATACGACACTGGCGTTCAGTGCTACGAACTCTGTGGCTATCGCCACAGCAGTATGAACCACGATCTCATCGTCGTCAACGAGGAACTCTTCGCCGCTGCCATGGATGCAGAGGCGTCGGGAACGCTCTTCGACGCAATTCAGTCAGGGGAGCTCTCGGTCGATTCGACGCCCGAAGAGTTCGAGTCCCACATAGCTTCCCAAGAGTCGGACAGCAGTGAGAGCGACAGCGGAAACAGCAGTGACGATGGCAGTGGAGACAGTAATGATCAAGGTACAGACAGTCCCGACGAGGGAACGTCCAACGATAACGAACAGACCAACGAGTCCGGAGGTGAGAACTGATGAGTGAGCTTCCACCACGGCGCTCGCTGAAACGGTGGCTGGTGACGACCAACCACAAGGACGTTGGAGTCATGTACCTCGTCACCGCGATGTTCTTCCTACTGCTGGGCGGGATCTTCGCCCTCGTCTTCCGGGCACACCTCTGGGAGGCCGGTGGAACGGGGCTACTGAGCGGTTCCGAGTTCAACCAGTCGGTGACCTCACACGGACTCATCATGGTCTTCTGGTTCCTCTCGCCGTTCGCAACCGGGTTCGCGAACTACGTCGTTCCGCTACAGATCGGCGCCGACGACCTCGCGTTCCCCCGGCTAAACGCCCTGAGTTACTGGTTCTACCTGTTCTCGGGCATCCTCTTCATGCTCGCGTTCTTCCAGGGCGGCTCGTTCGGCGGTGGGTGGACGATGTACGCACCGCTCAACGTGCCCACCTACACGCTCGCGATGGAAGCGACCGCAGGATCGAACATGACGATCATCGCACTGATGATGTTCGTCATGTCGATCACGTTCGGGACGGTCAACTTCATGACCACCATCCACCGCATGCGAGCTGAGGGACTCGGCCTCTGGAACATGCCGTTGTTCACCTGGTCGTGGCTCCTCACCGTCTGGATGATGCTCTTTGCGTTCGCAGCGTTGCTCGCGGCGCTGTTGCTCCTCTCGATCGACCGCGTCTTCCTGACGCAGTACTTCGCGACGGACCAGGGATCGTCCCTGTTGTGGGGCCACCTCTTCTGGTTCTTCGGCCACCCGGAGGTCTACATCGTCTTCTTCCCCGCGCTGGGGCTCATGTTCGAGACGTTCCAGACCTTCACGGGTCGACGCCTCGTGGGCCGCAAGTGGGTCATCATCGCGATGGTCCTCGTGGCCGTCCAGTCCTTCCTGGTCTGGATGCACCACATGTTCCTCACGACGATCAACCTGGAGATCAAGACGCTCTATATGGCAACGACCATCGGGATCTCGTTACCGTTCGACCTGATGGTCTTCGCGCTGATCTACACGATGGTCAAGGGGCGCGTCCGCTTTACGACGCCGTTCCTCTTCAGCCTCGGTGCCCTCGTCCTGTTCATCCTGGGCGGGATCACCGGAGTCTTCCTGGGTGCCGTCGTGCTCGATTACGAGTTCCGTGGTACGTACTGGGTCGTCGCGCACTTCCACTACGTGATGGTCTCCGGTGTCACCGCCCTCGTCGGAGGGCTGTACTACTGGTGGCCGAAAATCACAGGGAAGATGTACCACGAGTTCGCCGGAAAGGTTCACTTCGCCGCCTACTTCATCGGGTTCAACCTGCTTTACTTCCCGATGTTCCTCACCTGGGAGACGCCCCGACGCGTCTTCCACTACCAGGCTGGCGACCTGATCTGGCACCAGCTCGCGACCGTGGGAGCGTACTTCTTCGGATTCTCGTTCCTGATCATGTTCGGGAACTTCGCCTGGAGCCTACTCTACGGGCCAAAGGCGCCCGACAACCCGTGGAAATTCTCCCGCACGGCCGAATGGGCGATTCCATCGCCGCCACCGCTCGACAACTGGCCCGGTCGACCGACCTACCGGTCCGGTAAACTCGAGTTCGTCGACGACTCTGCGGAGACCGCAACCGACGGCGGAGAGGCGGACGATCCAGCAGTCGCGACTGACGGCGGAACGACCGTGGACGACACGGAAACCGACGACGATGACGATCCGATCATCATGACGGACGGCGGCACAGTCATCAACGACGAAGTCACCGACAAGGTGACCGATCAACCGGTCGCAACCGACGGCGGCGCCGTCACCGACGCGACGATCGACGCCGATAGCGCCGACGAAGCGGCGACCACTCACGAAGAGGCGCACATCGATCACGCGAGTATCTGGCCGTTCATGCTCGGGCTCAGCACGTTCATCATGTTCGCCGGGCTCTCGGGTATGACCGACGTGATCATCGAGCTGTTCAGCACAGAGATGACGAACCATCTCGGTCAGGAAGCCGTCTCCGATCAGGCGTCGGTCGGTCGGATCGCCGATTCCGGCTCCATCCGACCGAACTACATCGCCGCGTTCCTCGGCGGGCTCGGCCTCCTGCTGGTGTCGCTGTTCAAGCTGGGGACCGAGGACTTCACCGGACCGACGATGAACATCGCCGAGCGCTGGCCGTTCGAAGGAATCGACACCACGAAGTTCGGCGTCTGGGTGTTCCTGGCGTCCGACGTGATCGTCTTCGGCGCGGCTATCGGCGCGTACATCTTTATGCGCCTGTGGTCCGGCTGGGAGACGTTCCACACGATCCCGAGCGCTGCCTGGCCCGGTCTGCTCAACACGTACATTCTGCTCACCTCGAGCTTCACGGTCATCCTCGCGCTCGTGATGGCCGAACGCTCGAACAAGAAGGGCGTGCTGGCGACGCTCGGTGCGACCATCGTCCTCGGACTTGGCTTCCTCGGCATCAAGAGCTGGGAGTGGGCCGAGAAGTTCTCACACGGGGACTACTGGTTCAGCGGCATCGAGTATTCCATGTACTACGTCACCACCGGCCTCCACGCGCTGCACGTGATCATGGGGCTCCTGATCGGGATCTTCATGCTCTACCGTGTCTACACGATCGATGCCTACCTGGGTGATAACCGCCACCTGGAGTACTTCGGCCTCTACTGGCACTTCGTCGACATCGTCTGGGTCATCCTCTTCCCGCTGTTCTACCTGATGTAGACGGCGGAAGACACCCACACGAATTGTTCGCTCGAAACCCGACTCCTTCATCGATCATCGCCGCGCTGAATTTCACACCTCACCAGTAGTCTCACGAACCCAACCGATCGTGAAAGTCACGGGCGAGCGATGCCGGAAAACCCGCAGACGGGAGCTACCGGCGACGACACGCATGAGGAAGCTATAAGTGACGCCCACACCGAGTACGTCATAATGAGTAGCATCAGGACCTACACGGTCGTTTACATACTGTTGATGGTGCTGGCGACGGCAAAGGTTGGGTTTCACGGGCTCGGCCTCGGTAATACGGCGTTTATCGGAATTATCCTCGTGCTTGCTACGGTCAAGATACTTCTCATCGCCGGCTATTTCCAGCACCTCATCGAGGAGCCGCGATCGATCACGTACATGATGTTGACGTCGCTGTTCATGGTACTCCTGCTCGTCGCCGCGGCTGGGTACTCGATCCAGGGCGCCTAATTTCACGGACGTTCGCCCACTTCGGTAAGTTAGCCCAACGCGGACGGCTGTTCTACTGCGGTGAATTCAATTGACGTTCGGTGAGACCGCGTCAGTTCGATGGTGGCCCAACTCGCCACCTATTCGAACCTGACCGTGCCTTCCTCGAGTCGATCCATGTGGTTGTCGAGGAGGCCAGCTTCTTCGTAGCTGATCGGGCCCGGTACCTGTTCTGCGTGCGGTCCTGGCTCGTTCCCGACGTAGATGACGTTCGGGTCGGTGCCGACGTCGGCGAGGAGCTGGAAGGTCGAGGCGCTCTCGCCGGCTGCGGCGTCGACGAGTTCTCTGGCTTCCTCCTCGGTCAGTCCCTCGTCCGTCGTCTCTGCCGGGTCCGCTTCTCCGGTGAGGATGGCGACGGCTGTCTGCAGTTCCTCGTCCTCGGGGTCGCCTTCCTGGAGTCGGGCCAACGGAACGTCAGAGAGATACTGCTGCGGTTCGCTCTCCTCGTCGTTCATATCGCCGAATTGGATCGCCCCCGGTGGACACGCGTCCTCGCATGCGGTCGTCCCGATTGCCTCCTGACCTCGTGAACCGTCCTGGCGCGTCGGACAGAACGTACACTTGCTCATCACACCGCGTGGAGCCCGGCTCGAGACCGGTCGGCCACGGGCATCGTAGTAGTGATTCTGCTCGATCTCACTGAGCGGAACGTTCGGTTCGTCCCACTGGAAGTAGTTGACGCCGTACGGACAGGCCACCTGACAGTACCGACACCCGATGCAGACGTCGTAATCCGTCAGGACGAGCCCGTCCGAGCCCCGTGTGTGTCGTGCCGTCGTCGGGCAGACCTTCTCGCAGGGCGCATCGGTACAGTGCTGACAGGGCCGGACGAGACGGCCTCGGCCCGTGTTGAGATCTTCTTCGGGCGACTCCCAGTCCATCACGTACATCCAGTTCATACCCGGATTCCAGCGATGTTCCTGCTGACAGGCCTGCATGCAGGCAAGACAACCGTCACAGATCTCCAGGTCGATCGCCATCCCCCACTGGACGCCGGTCTCCGTTCCCTCGTCGACCTGGGCAGCGGTCGATTCGGTTCGATCGTCGTCGACAGCACCGCCCAGTCCAAGGGCGGCTCCCGCCGCGCCGAGTGTCGCGAGCACTGCCCGGCGATCGACGTCACCGTCGAGGTCGGTGAGCGATTCGACCCGCGACTGTGCGGCTTGCTCCGCTGCCTCGGCAGTCGGTCGGTCATCTTGGCCGAATTCCGACAACACGGCCTCGTGATACCGATCGTGGAAGGTTTCCTCGGAAAGTTCACCGGCCGTGACGGCCATGGCGTCTTCGGCCATGGCAAGCCCGAGTTCGGTATCGTATTCGGTCTCCTCCAGTGCCGCCTCGAGGTCGGCTTCCCACTCGGGGCCGAGCGGGTGGAACGAATCATCCGCCGAATCACTCATTGGGTTTCACCCCCGCGTCGGTCGTACCCGTGCAAGTCCCGGTAAGCCAAGCCAGCTCGACAGGGTGGGCTGGGTCCGTCATTGATTCTCACGGGCCCCTTCCACAACGATTGACAAATAACCCGTATTCACGTTCACCGACCGGTTCGGTACCGAATGCGTACGTTCGGTCACGCCACGCGCTGGCTCGGATGGGCATTATAACGCCGAGCGGTGTACGACGGGCTATGGATTCACGGAGGTCGACTCGCCGACGGATACTCATGCTCGCCGCCGGTGGCTCGCTGGCCCTCTCGGCCGGGTGCATCAACACACCCACGAGCGGGCCGATCGCGGTCGAAGAACCCAACGACTGCCTCGAACAACTCGACGACAGCGTCCCCGAGGAAGAGGCGACAGCTCTGAGTATCGACGGAGTCGAACGACAGGCCGAAGCAAACCTCGCGTCGAAGACAGAGGCTGGCTACGCGTGCGGTCCGCAGGAAGGCATGCTCTGTGGAAACTGTACGTTCTACATCGACGATAAATCGGGTGACGGGATCGGCGCCTGTGCCGTCGTCGCTGGCGAGGTCAGATCCGTCGACTGGTGCGGGCTCTGGCAACCTCGCGACGGGTACGGCGGAGACGGAGGTTGAAACGTGTGCCCGTCGGTCGCCGATCGCGGGGAAACCACTCCGTGAAAAGCCGACCGGAGCAAAAGCGGTCCGAATAGCCGATCGCGGGCGAAACGTAGATGATCGGTTACTCGCTGCCGAACATCTGGCGCATCATCGGGTGCATCTCCATCATCTGCTCTTCGGCGATCTCCTCGTAGAGTTTGTAGGTGATGGAGACGGCCAGCAGGAGACCGGTCCCGGAAACGCCACCGATAGTCCCGAGCATATTCGCCCAGACGGCCAGCAAGCCGACGAGCGCACCGCCGATGACGGTCACCTGCGGAATGTACCGCTCCATGACCTTCTCGACGACGCCGACGTTCTGGCGGAAGCCGGGGATCTGCATCCCGGAGTTCTGGATCTGTTTGGCCGTCGACTCCGGCCCCATGTCGGTCGTCTCGACCCAGAAGATGGCGAAGATGGCGCCACCGACCACCATGAACGTGAGGTCGACCCCGATCCGCAGGAGTACCTGCCACGTCTCCTGGGTGACACCGGTCCACCACATCCAGTCCTGCGGGGAGTAAATGGGTGCGGTGTAGTAGAAGAACCCACTCACAGGTTCCCCGCTGGTGTAGGTGCCGAGGAACGCCGGCATGCCACTCCATTGCTGGTTCAGGATCTGACCCATGAACTGGACGTTCGCCTGGACCGCTCGAACGAGGATCATCGGCAGGACGCTCGCGTAGATAAGCTTGACCGGGAATCGTCCCCGGGCGCCCTTCACACGCGAGTGACTGAGCGGAATCTCGACGCGGACCGACTCCGTGTAGACGACGATCAGGAAGATCAGGAGCGTCGTCAACAGGGCGACGATCTTCCCCTCCGAGACGAGCAGCTGATAGAGCCCGTTCCCGCCGATGAGCGAGTCGATCTGGATGTCACCGGTCAAGATGAGGAACCAGTTGTAGAAGAACCCGGCTCCCCGTTCGAATGCGAAGAAGCCACCGACGAGCATCTGGCTCACCCCGGCGATGATGAAGAGGCCGACACCGCTGCCGACACCCCACTTGCTTACGACTTCGTCCATGTAGAGGATGAGGATCCCCCCGACGAAGATCTGGGCGAACATGATCAGTTTCACGCCCGTCGGACCGAGCGTGAGACTCCCCAGCGTGAGCTGGGAGGCCGTCGGAAGGAAGCCGCCCCCGGCCAGTACCATCGGTGCCGCGGTCAGCGCCGTCATGAGGACGACGAGTAGCTTCTGCAGCCCCTGATAGAGGACCTGATCGCGCGGATCGTCGGTGTCAAGTCCGAGCAGGTTCGCCCCGCCGAGCAGCTGTAAGACGATGCTCGCCGTGACGATCGGACCGATCCCGACCTGCAGAACCGAGCCCTGCTGCCCGGCCAGGATCGCCCGGAACTCACCGAAGAGGTCCTCTCCGCCCTGACCTAACCCGAGAAGGGAGATGTTCGTCAGGAAGAAGTACAGTACCAGGATCGCCCCGGTCCACATGAGTTTTCGCTTGAAGGGAACGTGTCCCTCCGGTCTGCGGACCGTGGGCATCCGCGCGAGTACGGGTTCTGCGGCTTCCTTCCAGCCCATGTATTAGTCCTCTGTCTCCTCGTCGTCGGTTTCGGCGGCTCGCGCCTCGCCACGCTCGGTGAGGACGGCGGCGCCACCAGCGGCTTCGAGTTTCTCACGTGCGCCGTCGGTGAACGCGTCGGCGGTCACGGAGAGCGCGTCGTGGACCTGACCGGAGCCGAGAACCTTCACGAGGTCGACGTCGTCTCCGTCGTCGGCGACGTCGCGGGCATCGATCGCGTACCCATCGTCGGTCTCCTCGGCCACGCCGTCGGCAACGAGCAGCGGGAGGTCCTCGTCCAGCGTACGGACGTCTACCTCTTCGACCGTCGGCTGCGCGTCCTGCGGGCGCTTGAAGCCGTGTTTGTGCTTCGGTTCGTAGTTGTGGAACTCGTGTTTGCTCCGCCCGGCGCGGCCGCGGCCGCCTCGATGGCCGGCTCCACGGCGGTTCTTGTGCGTCCCGCCGCTGTGGGTTCGCGATCCGCGCTGGCGCTTTTTCTTACTCGTCATGGTTAGCGCATCGATTCTAGCAGGTCGTTAATCTGCTCCGTTGTATGCTTTCCGAGTTGGCCACCGTCGCCCGTCGGCTTCTTGATCCCGTCGTGCCCACCACGTGGCGGGTGCAGGCGAAGCGTCGGGGAGAGTCCTTCCTCGCGAAGTGTCGTTTCCTCTTCGAGTAGCGCCTCGGCGAGCCCGTCGAAGTCGTCGTAGGCCGTGTTGTCGGCGACCCACGCCTCGTCCACGTCGGACTGACGGCCCTCGAGCGGCTCGGCTCGCTTCGAGAGCACCGTCGCGAGCACGTCCGCGCTGGGTTCGCCGTACGCGACGTAGTCGTGAACCTTCGTGATCATCCCGCGGTAGGTGTCCCGCTCGGGAACGAGCGTGGCGTGATTGACCTCGGGGATGTTGAGCATCATCAGCGTGTCATCGACCGCATCCGAGCGATCGACCTCGCCGCGAAGCTGGACGAGCGCCTTCATCGCTCGGCCACCTCGGCGCCCTCGTTATCCTGCGTCCGAGCTTGCATGCGGGACTGTGAGGCGTTTTCGAGCGCGTTGAACGTTGCCTTCGCGAGGTTGACCGTCGTCCGGGTGTTGCCGTGGCTCTGCGTCCAGGCGTTCTCGATACCCGCGAGTTCGAGGACGGCACGAACAGTGTCGCTCGCGGCCAGTCCGAGGCCCTCGGGTGCCGGAATGACGTCGACCTCGACCGAGCCGGCCTTGCCGCTCGTTCGGTGGGTCAGCGAGTGGGGCCGGTCCGATCGATCCTCCCACGACCCGGAGCCGCGGGGAACCTCGATGATGTTCAGTTTCGCGATCTCGATAGCCTTCTGGATGGCCGACCCGACCTGGTCGTCACGCCCTTCGGCGTAACCGACAAAGCCGTTTCGGTCACCGACGGTGACGACACAGCGGAACTTCACGCGTCGTCCGGAGTCGGTCATCCGCTGGACCATGTTGATGTCGAGTACCTCGTCGTCGAGCCCCGGCAGGAGCTGATCGACGAGCTCCGGCTCCTTCAGCGGAAGCCCGGAGTCGAGTGCGGCCGACATCGTGTCGATCTCGCCCTCCTGTACCTTTCGCCCTAGTCGTGTGACGGGCTCCCACCCGCCGTCCTGTCGGTTACTCATTGCTGATCTCCTCTCGTACCGTATCGAAGTGCTCGGGGAGGTCGGTCGCGTCGAAATCACCGCTGTAGAGCGGTTCGTCGAGCGACTCTGCGTACTCGGCGATGTGTTCGCCGCGCGTGCGCGACCAGTCGGCGAGGACGCTGTCGTTGTGCGGGATCTCGAGCCCCGCGTCGATCGCACCCTCCTGAACCGCGAACACCTTGTTGCCCGGCGTCGCCGTGTGGAGACCCAGATCGAGGACCGCTTCCTCGACACCGGCCTCGACCGCGCGCATGCCGGCCAGGAGGCCGGTCAGATACGCCGCAGGCAGGTTACTCGTGGGTGCTTCCCAGCCGAACTCGGCCAAGTCACCCGAGTGTGCGCTTGCATGTGTTTCGTCGCCCTGGGGGCCGGGAGTGATCAGCTGCGCCCTGACGTGCGCGTTGGACGTCCGCGCGACGAGGCGCGGCTTGCCCGATTTCAGCAGGCGCAACCTCTGATGGTAGTCCGTCCGGACCTCCCGGCGACGTCGCATCGGTACCTTATATCGTGGTCCTGTTGCCATTATTCGTCACCGTATTCGTTCTCGATGAAGGTCAGCATGTACCGGACGCTGCGGAACTCGCCACCGCCAGCTTTGCGGTAGAGTTCGCGGTACTCGGTCGGTGTAAGCTCGTCCGAGTCGCGCAGTTCGCGCAGTTTCCGTCGCTGAGCCCGAATCTGATTTCGCCACTGTTCCTTGCTATCCTGACGGGCACCCGCCTTCCCGCGTCGCTTGCCCGGCCCCTTCTGGTGGCCGTATGCTCGCTTCGCGTTCCGTTCGCGGGCACGACCGCGGGAGTTGCCGCGGGCGTCCTCGGCACGGATCGTGCCGTCGTCGACGAGTTCGCGGATCTCCTCGCGCGTGATCGCCTGGGAGATCTCTCCCTGGGCGTCCGGATCGAACCAGATACGATTCTTGCCGACGTCGAGGACGTCCGCTGCGAGTCGCTTCTGTGCACTCAGGTCCGTCATTCGTCTACCTCCACTTCGACGTAGGTCGGGTTGAGGACGCGAATGCCTGCGTCCTCGGCCTGTTCTTCGATGCGTTCGCGCTTGCGAGCACCGACCGAACCGGCGATACGAACGGCTTCGGTGTCGCCGTCGACGCCGTCCAAGTCGTCCGTGTTCTCGACGCGAACCTCCTCGAAGCCGCTCGGGTGCTTGCCGCGCACCGTCGTCGGCGTCCGGTAGCCGGCCTCGACTTTGGGGCCCTTGCCCTTCACGCCGCGGCGCTGCTTCGAGAGACCACCACGTGGCTTTCGCCAGGATTCCGGCGTCCGCTTTTTCTTGTGGTAGTCCTGTCGGTTGAACTGCGGGTTGCCCTCGTGGCGCCGCTCGGTCAGGAGCCGGCCCTCCTCGTCTGAGAGATCGGGCTCCTTCTCGGTCAGGCCCCGGGGCTGCAGTTCGGTCTCGACGTCTTCGGCCTCGGCCTCCGCTTCGGGTTCGGCCTCGTCTTCGATCTCGGCCTCGGTCTCCTCGTCGACCTCGAGATCGCCGACGTCAGCCTTGATTCGGGCCGCAAGCGCCATGCCGACGCCTTCGACCGCCGCCAGGTCGTCCTGGGAGGCTTCTTTGACGTCGTCGACGGACTCGAATCCGGCTTCACGAAGTGCGTCGGCCTTGCTCGCGCCGACGCCACTGATCTCCGCTAAGCTCTCGGGAGTTCCCTCCTCGACTGCTGCTTCGGCGTCGTCAGATTCGTCTTCGGACATGATCAGGCACCTCCCGTGCTGGGTTTGGCGGTGATGTAGACGCCGTCCTGGAAGACACGCGTGTCTTTCCCAGTGACCTGGGTCAGCTGCTCGATGTCAGCTGCGGTCTGGCCGACGTCTTCTTTGTTCGGGCCGGAGAGCGTGATGGCCTCGCCATCGACGCTCACCTGGGTATCACCGTGGATAGTCGTTCGTCGCGGTGCTTTCTCGCCGAGGAAGTTCTCGATGACGACTTCGTCGCCTTCGACGTCGACCTGCATCGGGAAGTGCGAGTAGAAAACCTCCATCTCGTACTCCCAGTTGTCGGTCACGCCGTGGAAGGCGTTGCGGACGTGGCTCTCGAACGTGCCGACCGTCGCCGTCGTCTTGGCGTCGTCGGCGTCGCTCTCGATAACCACCTGGTCGCCATCTACCTCGACGGTGACGTCCGGGTACCAGAGGCGACGGGAAACCGTCCCTTCCGGCCCATCGACCGTCACGTCGAGGTGGTCGACCTCGACAGTTACGTCGTCGGGAATGGTGAGTGTTGTTCGTGCCATTGTGCTAGTAGACGTACGCGATCACCTGGCCCCCGATACCGCGCTCACGAGCCTCGTAGTGGCTCATGATGCCCTCGCTCGTCGTGACGACGAGCGCACCGAAGTCCCGAGCGGGGAGGAACCGCTTCTCCCACTTCTCGAACTCGTCGGCGCCGGCACTGTAGCGTGGCTTGACGGGGCCGCACTCGTTGATCGCTCCGTTCAATTCGACCTCGAACTGACCGCCTTTGCCGTCGTCGACGAACTCGAAGCCGTCGACGTACCCGCGGTCGTAGAAGACCTCGAGTACCTGTCCGATCACGTTCGAGGCGGGCCGTACCTCGTGGCTCAGATGGCCCACGCTCTCTGCATTGTCGATGCCCGAGAGCGCGTTACTGAGTGGGTCGTTACCTGTCATCTGTACTTCTTGAATCCCATGTCGCGGGCGATCTCGCGGAAGCACTGGCGGCAGAGATTGATGTCATACTTCCCGACAAGTCCCTGCTTACGGCCACAGCGCTGACAGGACTCAAGCTGTCCCGTGCGCTTTGCGGCGTGCTCGCCCGTCTGTTCGTTCTCACTTTCACTCATCGTCTACCTCCACGTCGAACGCCGCCTCGAGGAATCGAATCGAGTCCTCGGGCGTCAGTCGATGGTTCGACGGGATCGACCGGGTCGCCTGATCGCGTTTCGCAACGCGATAGCCGGGACGGACCAGGTTGACGGTCACGTCCAGTCCGTAGATCCCGATGTTCGGGTCGTACTCCTGGCTGGGGAAGTCGGTGTGTTCGGCGACACCGAAGCTGAAGTTCCCCGTCTCGTCGAACTGGCGAGCGGAGAGGTCCGCGATCGGCAGTGCCGTCTCGAGGAACTCGTGGGCGTCGTCGCCACGGAGCGTGACTTTCGTCCCGATCGGCTCACCCTGGCGGATGCCGAATTCCGGTTCGGTCGCGGCCGCTTGCGTGCGGACGCTCTGCTGACCGGAGATCTCTTCGATGATGTCCTCGGCGTCGGCGAGTTCGCGACCGCCCTGCCCGACGCCCATGTGGACGACAGCTTTCTCGACGCGCGGTTCGCGCATCGCGTGGAAGTCTGCCGACGATTCGGCGTCGCTCATTCGTCGTCACCTCCTGTCGCCTCGCCGTCTACGAAGTTCTCGTCGATAACGACGACGTACTCCTCGACGGTCTCGAATTCCTCGTCCGTCACGGCCGCCTCGGCCGCTTCGACGGTGACGATGTTCGAGCCGCTCCCGGGCGTGACGTCGATCTCGGCGATCTGGCCGATCTTGCCGGCGTGGTTGCCGCGAACGGCCGTCACGAGCGCACCGTCCTCGTACGGGAAGTGTGCGACGATCTCCTTCGATTCGTTGTCGACGACGACGGAGTCGTTCACACCGTAGGTGGCCTCGTCGTCGACGGTCACGTTGGTGCCGTCGTGCAGCGAGAGCTGCGTGACGCCGCCGGTGACCTGTCGTTTGCCCTCGACCTTGCCGAGTCGGCTCTCGGCCGATTCGGCGTCGATCGGGGTCAGCGAGAGGCGGCCACCCTCGTCCGGGAAGACGCGGTAGGCCTCTTCGCGGTCGGGGAACGCCAGAATGTCGAACATTCCGATCGGACGCTCCTCGTCGCTGATCTCGTCGCCGTTGACGAGCACAGCGTCGTTCGCGAGGGCGTAGCGCGCCTCCTTTCGGTTGTCGACGTACTCGAGCACGTCCCGCAGCAGGATGAGCAGCGGAACGCCGTCTTCACCGTGCGGGCCGGCCCCGGCCTTCACCGTGAAGGTGTCGGTCTTTCGCTCGACCGGCCAGGACTTCGGTACCGAGAGTCGTTTCTGATGGTTGCTCATTCGCTATCACCTTCGAGTCGTGCCTCGCGACGCTCGTCGCTCAGGTCGAGGTCCGTGATGCGGACGTTCGACGCGTCGAGCGGGCGAGCGACTTCCTCGCCGTCGGCCGTCTCGACCGTGACGTCTTCGACGTGGATGACGCCGTCGCGAAGCGAGACGGTGAGAACCTCTCCCTCCGTCCCGGCGTAATCGCCGCGCATCACTTCGACCGTATCACCGGCGTTGACGCGCGTGCGACGGGTGTCGTACTCCTCGCGGAGTTCCTCGGTGAGCGTCGCGTGCAGCTGCGTGCCGCGCTTGTGCAGCGGGGCACGGTCAGTCTGCGTTCGCTGTGTGCGTGGTTGCTTGCTCATGGTTCTATACGATCATCGTGGCGGTGCTCGCGATGGCACCGAACCGTTCGGCGACTTCGCGAGCGATCGGTCCCTTGATCTCCGTTCCGCGGGGTTCCTCGTTCTCGTCGACGATGACGGCCGCGTTGTCCTCGAACTTCATGCGCGTGCCATCCGGGCGCCGAACGGTCTGGCGCTGACGGACGACGACGGCTTCGAGCACCTGGCGGCGCATCTCGGGCGTCCCCTTGGTGACGGAAACGGTCACCTTGTCGCCGAGGCCAGCCTTGGGCTGGCGGTTCTTCGTGCCGTGGTAGCCCGCGACGCTGATAACCTTCAGCTCTCGGGCACCGGTGTTGTCGGCACAGGTGACGAGCGACCCCTTCTTGAGTCCCTGCGTGACGTCGGCCTTGATCGCCTCCATCACTGCTCACCCTCGATTTCCTCGGCGTCGGCGTCCGCCGTCACGTCCTCGGCCGAGAGTTCACGGTCAGGTTCCTCCTGACGCGTGAGCTCGGCGACGTCTTCGGCGGTCGCCTCCTGTGTTACTTCGACGACCACGTGCGATTTCGTCTTCGACAGTGGTCGGGTCTCTGCGATCTTGACCGAGTCACCGACCGAGAGCGGCTCGAGCACGCCCGGCACGTGTGCCGGAATGCGCGAGCGACGCTTCATGTACCGATCGTACTTCGGTACGGCCACGTCGTACTCTCGCTCGACGACTACGGTCTTGTCCATGTCCGTCGAGACGACCTGCCCTTCGAGGACCTGTCCTCGAACGGGAAGCTCGCCGTAGAACGGACACTTCTCGTAGTCGTATTCCTCCGGGTTTGCCGGTTCCGGAGGGGTGTCTACATCTAGTCCTATTGCCATGGTGAATCTCCTGCCGTTTCGGTACGGCGGGCCGGTCGTTCGTTCAGGCGCGATCCATCGACCGTAACGTAGGCCACGCCCTCGCCAGCGCTGTCTGTGGTGGAATCCGGGTCGGACTCCCCCGCAGGTTGAGTGTCGGCCAGTTTGGACGCGGTCCCCGGGGCCTTTTCGACCCCGGCGGCGTCATCTGTGATCGCGAATTCGAACGTCGTTCCCACCTTCGGTACCGTAACCACCCGAGCGCCGTCCGCGTCACGTGCGTCGGCGTCGTCACCGCCGTCTCGCGACTCGCGTCGCTCCGCCTCCGGCGAAGCGCGCTCGATCCGGAGGGTGCTGGTCGTCTCGCAGACGACCCGTCCCCGGATACCGACCCGACCAGGGTCGTCACTCTCGACGACCCTGACCGAAAGGCCAGTGAGTTCGTGTCGCGGGAGCGTCTCGGGTGTCAGTGGCATGGTTATTCTTCGTCTAAGTCGCCTTCCTCACGCTGGATCGTCTTGATCCGAGCGATCGTCTTGCCGAGTTCGTTGATGCGGCCCGGATCTTCCGGGGCCCCACCGGCCGCGAGGACGGACTTCTGGTTCAGCAGTTCCGTCTCGAGTTCTTCGAGTTCGGCTTCGCGCTCGGCGGGCGTCATGTCGCGGAGTTCCTCGACGTGAACGATCGCCATCAGGCGTCACCTCCCTCGTCTGCGTCGTCCTCCTCGCCTTCCATCTCGGCGACGAGTTCCTCGGCCTCGGCTTCGATCTCTTCGTCGAGATCCTCCGTGACCTCGTCGGCCGCGGCGTCAGCCTCGTCGGCGTCCGCCTCGGTCTCGTCTTCGACCGTCTCCTCGACGATCTCTTCTTCGATGGCTTCCTCGACGACCTCCTCGTCGAGTTCGGGTTCGGCCTCGGTGTCCTCGGCCGGTTCCTCGTCGACATCCGCTTCGGCTTCGTCTTCCGCAGGCGTGCCTTCGAGCAGTTCCTCGACGCCCTCGTTTGCTTCGACGGCGTCCGGAACGACCTCCTCAGGATCGAGGTCTTCCTCGACGTGGAAGTCGTCCGGCAACTCGGCACCCGGCGGGATGATCTTGACGTCCACGCCGATCGTCCCGAGTTTCATGACGGCGACGCCCTGACCGTGATCGACGACCTCGTCGGCGGGTTCGCCGTTGTGCTTGATGTAGCCACGGTTGAACTTCTCCACGCGCGAGCGTGCGCCCGTGACCTTTCCGGAGAGGACGATCTCGGCACCGAGTGCGCCAGCGTCCATGATCCGGTCGATCGTCGTGTGCCCGGCCTTGCGGAAGTACCAGCCACGCTCTAGGGCGTTGGCCAGTCGGTCCGCGACGATGCGGGCGTTGAGGTCGGGTTCGTCGACCTCCTGGACGTCGATCTGTGGATCTTCGAGGTTGAATCGGTCCTCGAGGGCCGTCGTAACCTTCCGGATGTTCTCACCGCCCTTGCCGATAACCATCCCTGGCTTCTCGGCCTTGAGGACGATCTGGGTCCCCATCGGCGTCTGGGCGACGTCCATGCCGCCGTAGCCGGCGCGACCGAGTTCGTCCGCGAAGAACTCGTCGATCTGCGAGCGGCGCAATCCGTTCTCGATGAACTGGTGTTCGTCTGCCATCAGGCATCACCCTCCATGTCTTCGGTTTCGGCGACGACGATTTCGACGTCGACCTCTGGCGTATTCCAGGCCGTCGCTCGGCCCATCGCGCGGGGTTTGCGGCCCATCGACTCGCCGACCTTGTGGGCGGCGACGTGGGCGATCTTCATCGTCTCGCCGTCGAAGCCCTGGTGGGCTGCGTTAGCGGCGACGTTCTCCAGCAGGTCGAGGAAGGCGTTGCTCGCCTTCTCCGGATACTTGCCGGCGTCCCAGCCGTCGACGTCCGAACGGTGTCCGGCACCGGTGTTGTGGGACTTGAACGGGACCGAGCGCTCACCCTCGATGACGGCGGCCAGGTACTCCTGGGCGTCACCGACGGTCATGCCCTTGATCTCCCGGGCGATTTCCTTGCTGTGCTTGTGGCTCATGTGACGCTCCCGGAGCATGGCTTTCGCCGTGGAGTCCGGGTCCGCGTCGACTGAGTAGTTGATTCCCATTGGACGATCACTTCAGTGGCACGAACTTCGAGGAGCGTGTTGCGCCAATACCGGCCTGTCCGTGTTCGACGGACGTCCGGGTGAGCTGGAACTCGCCCAGGTAGTGACCGATCATCTCGGGCTCGACGCGAACGCGACCGAACTCCTGGCCGTCATAGACGGCGAAAGTCAGGTCGACGAACTCCGGCAGCACCGGCATATTGCGCAGGTGCGTCCGGATCGGATCGTTCGCGGTCTCCTCTTCCGTTCGGTTACGGGCCTTCTCGAGCAGCTTCTCCTGCTCGGTCGAGAGCCCGCGTCGGATGCTTCGCCGCTTACGTGCGGGCAGCAGTTCCGCGACCTCGTCGAGCTCCATCTCCTGCAGCTCGTCTAACGTGTGGCCACGGTAGGTGAACTCACCCTCGCGGCCGGTTCGGTACTCCTGGGTCATTTGTTACCACCGCGGCCCGTTCGCCGCGACGAGATGTCGCCCACCTTCCGTCCCGGCGGGGCGTCCCGCGAGACGGACTTCGGGCGACCGGGATGCTGGCGACCGCCGCCACCGAACGGGTGGTCGACGGCGTTCATGGCGACACCACGAACGCGGGGCCACTTCGTCCCCCGTGCGCGCATCTTGTGGTACTTGTTTCCGGCTTTGACCATCGGCTTGTCCGTGCGGCCACCGCCGGCCACGACGCCGATCGTCGCGCGGCAGTTGGGGTCGAGACGCTTCGTCTCGCCGCTCGGCAACTGGACGACCGCAGCGTTGCGGTCGTGGGTGATCAGGTCCGCGTTGACGCCCGATGCGCGCGCGAACTTCCCACCGTCGCCGGGCTTGGCCTCGACGTTACAGATCTGAACCCCTTCCGGGATCTCCGAGATCGGAAGCGTGTTACCGGGCTTGATCTCCGCGGAGATGCCAATCTGCAGTTCCTCGCCGACGGTGATTCCCTCGGGTGCGAGGACGAGGCGCTGATCGCCGTCGTCGAACTCGACGGCGGCGACGGGCGCCGATCGAGCCGGATCGTGCTCGATATCGACGACCGTCCCGCTGACGAGGTCCGTCTCTTCGGGCTTTTTGTGCTCGAGATCGGCCTTGTATCGGTGCGACGGTGCGCGGAACGTCGAGGTCCCGCGACCACGTCGCTGTCCCTGAATTCGTCGTCCCATGGTCAGAACACCCCGATTCGCGAGGCGACTTCCTGCGCGTCGTCGTCCTCGCTCAGTGTGACGATCGCTTTCTTCGTGCCGTCCATCTGTACCTGCGTGTTGACGTCCGTGACGGTCACGTCGAACCGCGACTGGACGACCTCACGGATCTCGGGTTTCGCCGCGTCGACGTCGACGACGAACTGGAGCTTGTTCTCGAAGTCCATGTCGTTCATCGCCTTCTCGGTCACGAGCGGGTAGTCGATGATCGAACTCATCGATCGCTCACCTCCGCGAGTGCGGCTTCGGTCCAGACGGTCAGTCGACCCGGATGCGCACCGGGCGCGAGATCCTCGGCGTTGACCTCAGCTGCGGTCGCGACGTCGGCGCCCGCGAGGTTGCGAGCGGCCCGCGACGGACCGGCCTCGCTCCCCGTTACGAAGAGGATCGACTTCGGCTGCTTGTACTTGCGACCGCGGGTCTTACCACGGCCGGCTCGGACGGAGCGTCCCTCGTCGGCACGCTCGATGTCGGCGTCGAGCCCGGTCGCTTCGAGGAACGAGACGACCTCCCTGGTCTTCTCCAGGTCCTCGAACTCGTCGTCGACGACCAGTGGAAGGTCGAGGTCGTCGTCGAACTCGTGACCGCGCTCGGCGACGCGGTCGGCGTCCGCGGTCGCCGCGATGGCGCTCCGCGTCGCGAGCTTTCGTTCGTTCGTATTGATCGATTCGGTGCGGTCGGCCTCGGGTTTCGGCGGGTGGGCCTTCCGTCCACCGACAGCCTGGGGAACGCGACGTGCGCGTCCACCCTGCTGTGGGACGTGAGCCATCCCCCGGCCGCTGCCGGGACTCTCCGCCGACGTTCGCTTCCCAGCGAACTCGTCGGCGCCGTAGGCCTGTGTTCGGTTTGCCTGGGCGACGCGTACCGCGCGGGAGATCAAGTCCGGGCGATACTCCGTCTCGAAGATCGCCGGGAGCTCGACCGTGTCCGCGTCGGCGCCGTCCAGGTCGTGTACTGTTGCCTGCATAGATTATCCCTGGTTCGATGCGGTGGAGACGAACCGGACCTCGGGATCGAGGCGCGGCTGGTCTCCGGGTCGGATCGCCGGGCGGAAGCGAATGAGTCGCTGTGATGGCCCGGGGAGCGAACCCTTGATCAACGCGTGCGGGCCGTCGACCTCGCCGTAGTTGACGAAGCCGCCGTCGACCGTCGCGTCGGCGCCGTCGCCGATGGCGAGCAGGCGCTTGTTCAGTTCGGTGCGCTGGTGGTACCCGGTCTGACCCTGCTGGGGAACCGTCGAGCGAACGCGGCTCGGATTCCACGGGCCGAGGTTACCGATACGGCGACGCCAGCCCTGACGGGCGTGCTTGCCTTTGCGCTTCTGGACGCCCCAGCGCTTGACGGGGCCCTGGGTGCCCTTTCCTTTCGTGACGCCGCTCGCGTCGACGTACTCGCCGGCGCGGAACACGTCGTTCATGACGTGCTCGCCACCGTCGGCCTCGAGCAGATCGAGACCGAACTCGACGCGGTCGTCGACCGAGCCGCCGCCGATGCGCGTCTCCATGACGTCCGGCTTCGTCTTCGGCACGGACTGGATCTCGCCCGGCGTCGTGTACGTGATCGCGCGGACGTCGTCCACGCGCCCCTCGTCGAGAGCGGCGGTGAACTCGTCCGCAGCGGCGTCGCGGTCGTAGTCGTCGCCCGGCAGGTCGAGTGTGCGTTCGAGCTCGTCGTCGAGCTCGTCCGCCCAGACCTCGGCGACCGGCTGTTGTCCGTATGGCGATTCTTCGTACGCTCGCAGGGCCGCGATGGCCATCGGCGGCGTCTCCACGATGGTGACCGGGACGGTCGTCTCCATCCCTTCGGTCGGCGAGTTGGCCGCGTCGTCGACCGTCACCACGTGGGTCATGCCGGCCTTGTAGCCCGCGAAGCCCTGTAGCGTCGGCTGTCCGTCGTCATCCGGCCACGAACGGAAGCGCGGGACCTCGCTGGTCGCCCGCTTGCGTGGGCCGAATCCGAGTGAGCCTTTGCGTGGTCTATTTGCTTGTGGCATTCTATCACGCTCTCAGTGAGAGGCAAGCGAGGGTGGCGAACATCGCCTCTTCCGTTCGCACCACCCCGCTGCCCTGGTTCGGAACCGTGTTCAGCCAGAGGTCGAACCCCGGATCGCCGCTGGGTTCGACTCCGTCTGCCGCCCCGCCGTCCCCGCTGGACGACGCGCCGGCACGTGACTCCTCGATTCCGAGGATGTCCGGCAGCCCTCTCTCGGGCGCACCGAACGCAACGGTCATGCCGTCGCGCTCGACGCGTCCGGCCAGTGTCTCGAGACGTCCGGCGGTGAGTTCCTCACCGTACCGGGACGACGCGATGCGAACACCGGCGTCCTCACGGCCGAGTGCTGCGGAGAGGTCCGTCCGCTCGATCGACAGCCCCGCAAGGGGCTCGTCGACGAGCTTCGCCCGGACCGGTCGTCGCGAAGAGATCCTGACGGTCACGCGCTCCCCCTCATCGACCACCATTTTCGGTGGCACGTTGAGGGAGATCGGGTGTTGCAGTCCGCAATTGACCCGGACGCGGCCTTCAGGTCCGACCTCGGTCACGATCCCTCGTCTTAACGACCCCGAACCGTTCGATTCGGAGCCGGTCCGTGATGAAGCGCGGAGCGGCGGTAAGACGCCCACATACTCCAGTTCGTCCCGCTTGCCCCACGCCTCGGTTTTGAGGTACGGGGGCGTTGCGGCGTACCGCAGCACGGTTTCGACGAACCCGCCGTCGAATCGACCCGTTTCGCCATCCCCGTCGGGGAAGACGATCAGGCGGTCGGCCCGGAAGATCGTCGCCGCGCGGGCGACGTATCCGAGTTTGCGAGTAGCCTCGCGTTTGTCCTCGGCTTCACGGGCGATCGACGACGGCACGAGTACGCTGACGGTCATACCGTAGCGCTTCGGCGCCTCGTCACTAGACTGTAGCGATTCATTGCGGACAGGGTCTTAAAAGCATGGCGAAACGATTCGGGGCTGTGACGGCCTCTCACCCACGAAAACGTGATAGACAGCGACAGGGTACCCACGGGGAAATTGTCAGCCTGAGAAGGAGATCCCGATATATTACCATTTCCGGGCGCACACCCGCCAGCTCCTCCACCAACGACAACCGTGACACGGCGTGGCGAAACGCCCGCCTTTCGCAACCCTTATACCTCCATCGGCGATTAGATGAGAGTGCAGCAGGGCGCTGGTAGTGTAGTGGTATCACGTGACCTTGCCATGGTCACAACCTGGGTTCAAATCCCAGCCAGCGCACTTCTACGGCGAACAACTTTCCCGAGCACCGCGTAGCGTGTGCTCGGAACCCGTGAGCCGTGAAGTCGCCCTGGATTTGAACGAGAGAAGTCGCAGCCCGCACAGCGAACGGAGTGAGCGAGCAGGACCGTCTTCGCGTTGTTCAAATCCCAGCCAGCGCATCTCTGTCGCGAACAAATCCGCGAGCGACGGAAATCGTCCTGAGATTTGAAGTACGGAAGACGCACGCTCACGAGCGAAGCGAGTGAGACCGTCTTCAGGTGGTTCAAATCCCAGCCAGCGCATCTCCGTAAGATACGAATCCTCTTTAAACCGAGCCTCTGAGACTTGGGTTCATCGAATTCCCCCCCTACCACGTTATTTCCACATAGCGACGTCCTGCCCTCATCGAGGCTATTGCACTGGCCTACTTTCTCGATCTTACCCAATTCCCTTGGCTACCGCTCGATTCTCGTTCGCACCCTCCACGGGTGGATTCATCTCAATTAGTTCGGTATCCCGAGGTAGCCCACTGTAACCCTCGTACCTCATAAGACCTCTATCCAACAGGAACGAAACTCAAGCAAATGTTACACTAACTATACTTAGTAGTGGAGAATAGCCAATCATGTGGGTTGGTACCAATGGACAAGAAGGCACCAAATACGAATTGCCATCAATGCGGGGAAGCACTGGAGGAGACCGCACAGTTCTGCCCTAATTGCGGGGCAGATCAGACCGGTACACGTACCGACCTGGCCGATACCGAACGAATGAGTGGATCCAATGAGGGTGAAGCAGAAATCCGTAATGATGGATCCAATCCGTCAAAAGAGAAGAAAATCACAATCGGTCGCATACTCGCTTGGATCATCGCACCGTTGATTATCCTCGTTGGGTTAGCGGTGCTTCTAACGGATCCAGCCGCTGGCGCGATAGTGGTAGCGGTTGGTTTGTTTGCCCTCCCAGCAACCCGAGGTCGAATCAGAGAGGGGTATAACGTAACATTCTCACGATGGATCGTCCTGGGCGTGGTGGTCATTGGATTCGTCATAGCAGGTGGACTCATGGGTCAGGATGGTGTTGAGCCAGAAACGGATGTAGATGACGCAGGCCCGTCTGCGGCTGAAGTTGAACCAACCGCTGACGATGGGGTAACTGGCGCCGAGGAAGGGGCCGAAGGCAACCAAATACGAATCCTCTACGACGGCGAGTGGTCAGGAGCCATCGGTGAAGAATCTGCCACCCGTAGTGTCGATGGCAGCGGAGATGACACGCTCGACGTATCCGACGATACAATGATCATCAGCGCAACGGTTCAAAAAGAAGATGGTTCAAATACCGAACTCACAGTACAGATCCTCGAAGACGGAGAGGTTGTATCGGAACAAAGTACGTCCAGCGAGTTTGGGGTAGTCAGCGTCACTCACGGGCCGTAGTTCACTCGGATCGACCAGTCGTTTCCGGTACCCGCTTTTTGCATCACACTGCCATGAGATATCCATCACTTCCATTACTCATACTGGAGTTGCACGTACGTTCGACCATGGAGACCAATTCACTTCGTAAATGACCCTCGACTCGTGTACACGCCCCTGAAAATGCGACCGCCCAACTGCCGGTGGACAACAACCATTCATTCCTGGGCCAACACTTCCCGGACGACTCCTCCCCCGTAGAGAATGTTCCTTACCCAAACAAGACAAAGTGAGCGCGGATTCTGTTACAGATCCTCCGACGAGAAGATCAACCGCGCACTGTGTTCGTCGAGCCACTCGGCGTGTTCTCGATAGGCCGGATCGTGATCGGCGACGAGTGCCCAGAACGCGTCCGTGTGGTTGGCCTCACGAAGATGGGCCAGTTCGTGGATGCAGACGTAGTCGATGATCGCCGGCGGTGCCATCAGCAATCGCCAGTTCAGGCCGATCGTGCCGGTCGTCGAACAGCTCCCCCAGCGGGTTCGCTGGTTCCTGATTTCCAGCCTGTCGTACGCAACCCCCATCTCGTCCGCAAATTGATCGAGCCGGTCGGAGAGATAATCACGGGCCTGCCGTCGGTAGAAGTTCCGTAGCGCCCGCTCGACCGACGACTGGTCGACCGCACTCCGTCGGAGGCGAATCGTTCCGTCTTCGACGGCGGATTTCTGTCGTGGCTCGACGACCAGTTCGTGCTCGTCACCCAGATACGGAAACCGCTCGCCAGGTTCGAATGTCCGATCCGGGACGTCGTCTCGGTAGCTGTCGAACTTCGCCTTCTTGTCGAGGACCCACGTCGCATTTTCGGAGAGGATCGCTTCGGGATCGTCGTCACCATCTGCAGGAAGAACCACCGTGATGCCATCGATGCCAGCGTCGATTCGAGACTGCGAGGCGTCGGCACTCGTCGTGACGTCGTAGACCACCTCCTCACCGGCCAGCGTCGTCGTTCGCTCACTCGTCCGCGACATAGTTCTGAATCAGGTAGGTGTGAACGGCGTCGATGAACTCGTCGGTAACCAGGTCGCCACGCTCGTGCGTTTTGACCAAAACATCGAGCAGGACCAGTTCGATCTGCTGGACGGTCTTCGGGTTCGTCTCCCACCCCTGGTAACTCGTGTCTATGCGGTCGTCGAACTCGGAAACGATGTCCCTGGCGAGTGTGGCTGCGGTGTCCTCGGAGAGCTCGGTGTCTCGCTCCTCCGTCAGGTCGGTGAATATCGCGAATTCGGCGTCCGTCATCCCCCGTTCGTTCGCCTCCTCGTCGACTTCGAGGACCGCCTCCTCGACTTCCCGCAGGGCCTCGACGGTTTCGGGATCGGTTCGATCGCCGGCCCGCCACTCGTCGACGATGTCGGTCACGCGCTCGCTCAGTCGTTCGTAACGCGGGTTCTGCCCCATCCGGGGCTGGGTACTCTCCTTGATCGCGTGGGCGATGGTCGTCGCTTTCGCCGCGTCGCTGCGCAAGTGATCGAGATCGTCCAGGTACTCGGCGCCGAGTTCGTAGACCGGGTACTCCCGTTTGATCTCGCCGATGTCGACGTGTTCTTCGATGATTTCACGGGTCTTCTCCCGCATCTCGTCTTCGGGGCGCTCCGAACGGTTGGCCGTCCGCTGGAACGCCGTATGGATCCGGCCGAGCCAGCCGTAGTCCTCGACGATCCCCTCCTCGACGAGTCGACGGTCGGGCGAGACGGACTCGTAGAGGTCCTGGAGGCGGCGGAACTTTCGTTTGAACTCGCCTTTTTCGGGCTGGGAACCCACCCGGTCGAGACAGGCGTCGACCGTCTCCTGGCTGTCCTCGCGGGGGATCCCCTCGAAGATGGCGAGCACTGCGTCGAGTTGGTTCTCGAGTTTTTCGAACAGCTTCTCCCTGTCCTGGGCGGCGTACTGCCTGGTCGTGTCGTCGTAATCGAGCGCGTCGTCGATGTTCTCGAAAACGCCCTGAAAGTCGACGATCTCGCCGTTTTCCTTGCCGTCGGCGGGTCTGTTCGTCCGCGCGATGGCCTGCATGAGGGTGTGATCCCGCAGTTCCCGATCCAGGTACATCGTCTTCAGGACGGGTGCGTCGAAGCCCGTCAGGAGCATGTTGTGAACCACGAGCAGTCTGGGCTCGTCTTGCTTTTTGAACCCCCGGACGATCTCGTCGCGCTCGTTGGGGTCGGTGTGGAACTGCTGGAGCAGGTCGGGATCGTCGTTGGTCGCGGTGAAGAGTACCTCGACGGCGTCCTCGCCGCGTCGGTCGATCAGGCGTTCCCCGTACATGGCCGCCGACTCCCGACTCGGGGTGACGACCATGCCCTTCCAGCCGTTCTTTGCGACGCCGTCGAAGTGGTCGTCGATCTCGTCGACGACGCGCTCGACGCGGGGTTCGATCTCGGCGAGCATGCGGCTGGTGACGTGGTCGCGGATGACGGCCAGCTTCTCGTCTGTGGGGAGGGTGGCGAACGCTTCGTCGAACTCCTCGTCGAGACCCGTCTCGTCGACGTCCCACTCCATCTCGTGCCGGAGGCGGAAGAAGACGGGGAGGATCAGCTCGTCGTCGATGCCGTCCTTTATCGAATAGCGGTGGAGATACTCCTCGCCCTCGGGGGAGAACTCGTCGAACGTGTTCCGATCCTTGTCCCGGTCGCCTTCGCGGACCGGCGTGCCGGTAAACCCGAACTGGTAGGCGTCGGGCAGGGCAGCGTCGAGTCGGCTCTTGAGATCGGCCTCCATGAAGCGGTGGGCCTCGTCCGACAGCACGACGGCCTCGTCGGTCGCCCCCACGCCGGGATCGACGTCCTGGAACTTCTGAATCGTCGTGACGACGAGTTCGCTCCGCCCTGCGGCGATGGTGGCTTCCAGCCCCTCGATGCTCTCGGCTTCGGTCCAGCGCTCGAAGGAGAGGTTGGCGAGCTGGTCGCGCATCTGGCTGTTGAGTTTGTCCGTGTCGACGACGATGAAGAGTTGCGGGGCGTCGAGGATGTCGCGTTCGAGGAGGTTCTTCGCCGCGAACAGCATCGTGAACGACTTGCCCGAGCCCTGGGTGTGCCAGATCAACCCCTTGCGATGCTCACCCCGGTCGACGCGTTCGAGAATCTCCCTGACCGCGTAGTACTGCATGTGTCGCGGGACGATCTTCGCGTCCTGGTCGGCCTGGCGCTCGTAGAAGACGAAGTGCTTCAGGATGTCGAGCAGCGTCGTCGGGTTCAACAGCGCGTGCACAGCCTGCTCGACAGCGTTCTCCGATTCGTAGGCGTCGGGAGCGGTCGTCCAGCCCTGATAGAACTCGCGGGCGGCGCCGACTGCGCCGTACTGGAGGGTCCGCTGGTCGGCGGCGACGTTGAACAGCGTCGGGACGAACGCCCGCGGGACCGTCTCCTCGTACTCCTGGAGGTCCGAAATCGCGTCGTAGACGTCGGCGTCCTGCGTGACGGATTTGAGTTCCAGCTGGACGATCGGGATGCCGTTGACGAGCAGGGTCACGTCGGGGCGGATCGACCCGCGCCGGGTGATGGCGAACTCGTCGACGGCGTGCAGTCGGTTTTTCTCGGGCTCGTCGAAGTTGATCAGGTCGGCGTAGATGGTCTTCGTGCCGTTGTGTTGCTGATCGACGGTGTGTTTCTTCCCCGTCGTCAGGAGTTCGTGGAACGCCTGGTTGCCGTCGAAGAGGTTGTCGTGGTCGAGGTCGCGCCGGAGCGAATTCAGGAAGCGGTCGACGTTCTCCGCCGTCAGTTCGTCGTTGAGGTCGACGACGGCCTCGGCGAGCAGGTCCCAGTAGATGACCTCAGAGCGCGTCCGCCCGTAGCGCTCGTCGAGGACCGTCGCCCCATAACCCTCGTCGAGTCCGTACGTTTCCCACCCGAGGCCGTCGAGCCACTGGAGGACCGACCGCTGGAGCCCGCCCTCGGTGGGAACCGATTTTGTCATTTAATGTCCCTTTTGATGCGAGCCCGAAGTTTCTATCGGTAGTCGTAACCGGCGTCGATGAATCTTTGATGGGGACGTCCGGGACAATTTGGGTTAGACAGACCGATGAAGCTACCTGCCTAATAAACAGTACGCCCGTGCTCGGCGCTAAGTCAAAATTCCGACCCTACAATTTGGGTTAGCGGGGGTTCTCACTCGCTAAGTCAAATGACAATTGTCGCAGGAACCGGGTCGCAGAAAGTCACGATACGGTCACGTAGCAACGGACAGGTCCCGCAGTCGGCGTGGTGGTTAGATAAGCAGAGGGAGCCCACACCCAGGTTCCAAAACCGCGGTGTCAGGTGATGATGGCCGCGGTCACTTCGTCGCCGAGTTCCCACCCCGACGAGCGCGGGCTTTCAGTTGCTCGGAGAACTCGGAGAGGTTCATGCCAGCTGCACAGTCCGGACAGCAAAATCGCTCCGCAGTCTGGTAGTCCTGCGAGAGCGACGCCGGCGGCTCGGTGGTGATCCGAAAGAGCCGCCGTGGTGCCACGTCCCGATCGCACCGGTAGCACTCCCGGTCGGGAGTCTCATCGCCGGCGCCGTCGCTCGTTCGCTCGACGGATTTCATCCGAGCACCTCCCGGTCCGGCAGTCCGAACCGATCGGAGGGGCTCGGCCCCCCATCCCCGAAAACGAAGGTCAGCGACGGATAGCGATACGACTCTCTAGGCAACGGGCGTGCGAGACCTTTTTGTCTCGATGGTGTCTTGCGGAACATGGCGACCACAATCCCTTGGGTGGGATTTGGAAGCCACGTCTCGGGTGTTCCTAGCACCCGGGGCACTTTCGTACCCAACGGACGGGGCTTCCGTCTGGTTCATTGACGTGAAAGGTAATATAGTTACTGGTGAGAGGGCGGAATCAATTGGTCAAGTGAGGGAGAATACAGTTCGTCTCTTGTTTAGCGCGCCGTTTCCAAGTAATCGCAGTAACGGAATGTCGATCGTTAGCCGTGTTGAAGGACTTCGTCCACGATCTCGATGTCCGTGTCGTGAGTACGGACTTCGCCTGAGAGAAGGTCTTGCATGAGGCCCTGTTTGAGACGTTGGAGGCGGTCGCGGTCTCTTTCGTTCACGCGAATTGACCGCTCTACATCATTTATTCTCTCTACAATTTTATCCTGTTCGTCAAGGGGCGGAACGGGAACGTTGAACCTCTCAATTGCGCCTACACTCAGGTTATAGTTTCCAGCTGAACTGCGTACCCACCCAGACATTTCGCTCCGGCCACGCTGTGAGTTCAGGAACTCACGGATAAACGCCGGTCGAACTCGTGACTCGTCAACTCGAAGTCGGAATAGATATGACGCGAAAACGAACGGTTCCTCCTTATTGGAGAAGGTTGCACACCGACCAACGTAGTTTGGATTTCCATTGGTCCTAATAACGAGTATATCACCCTCTTTCAATCGAAGACGCTCCAACTCGTCGTCAGTCAGTGGCGTGTGTTTGAGATCGTCCGTCGTAATCCGTTTTTCGACGATATTAGGTATCCTGAACGTTGGATACCCATCTTTATCGGTATTCGACTTATTATCCGTCCCATAGCGCGTGTCTTCAATTAGATTCTCGAACTTAACGAGATTCCATTGATCTGGGTATTCGCCTGAGCCCGTCGTTTGGAAGGTATCATGAGATTTGGTTCCACGCCGGAACACGGTTTGGACTACACCGGTTTTAACGCAGTTCAGTTGCTCAATGATTTCATCCGTCTTCTGGATCGCCCGATCAACGGTGTAGAGCACGCTGGCGATTTTGCGCTGTTCTTCTAGTGGTGGAAGCGGCACTGGAAGAAGATCGAGTCGAGTTTTGGAGAGTTCGATTTGTCCAGTGGACCCGTTTACACACATTGAATAGAGAAGCGCCTGTCCGAGGTGACTCTCCAGAAAGTACCTGTGAAAGTGAGGACTCAGTTTGTCATCTGTTCTGAGAAGAGTGACGTGGGAATCAATGGCTCGCCGTTCACCATCAGGATACACCTGCGCGCGGCCGAGTGTCCCCTGCCCAGTTGAATTAAGAATTACGTCACCTTTTTGTGGAAAGTATTTGTCCTTCCAGTCTTCTGCAACGCCTTGATCCAGATAACGAAGGTTCTCGAAATGCCAGCCGTCCCAGTAAATGCACTCCTGATTGATGACTGGAACTCCCTCATCAGCGTATGTTGGTTGCTTCCCCCTCGTGATGAGTCGTTTAATGTCCCCCAACCGCTTCGCTGTCCAATCGCCAGGGGTGGACAGAGTGAACGGTCCAAAATCTTCCTGATCCAGCTCATCGGAATCCTCGTCTATTGGCTGACCATGTTCGTTCTCCTCGTCTACATGTTCGTTGACGTTGGCCTGCTCACTCATAGTCAAGCGCCTCCATGTGCTCGGTCATGCGCGTCTCGATTTCGTCGCGCTCGGCCTGGAGCTCTCGCAATTTCGCCAGTTCCTCGGCGACGTCGATCTCCTCCTCGGGTTCTGTGGTGTCGACGTACAGCGCGATGTTCAGGTTGTAGTCGTTCTCGCGGATCTCGTCCAGTGAGACCGTCCGGCTCACGCGCTCCTCGGTCGTCCAGCCCGCGAAGTTCTCCTCGATGTGGTCGAGGCCCGCCTCGGTCAGTTCGTTCTGGTTGCTCAGTTCCTCGTAGAAGTCCCCGTCGGCGGCGTGGATGAACTGGACCTCGTCGGCGCGATCGTCGGGTTTGTCGCGGTTGAGGACCAAGATCGCGCTCGGGATCGAGTTGTTCTGGAAGAGGTTCTCGGGTAGGCCGATCACGGCCTCGACGATGTCGTCGTCGATCATCGGCTTGCGATACCGCGCCTCGTGCTTCCGGAAGAGCACGCCGTGGGGGACGACGATCGCCGCCTGGCCGGTCGCGTTCAACTGCTCGGCCATGTGCATGATGAAGGCGTAGTCGCCGCGGTCGGCGCGGGGTAGCTTCTCGTGCCAGTCGAAGCGGCCGAAGGTGTCGTCCTGGAGGTCGTCCTTCTGCCAGTCTGCCGAGAACGGGAAATTCGCGAGCACGAAATCGAACTGGGTCAGGGATCCGTCCTCGGTGAACTGCGGCCGCAGGAGGGAATCCTCGCGCTCGATCCGCCCGGTGAGCCCGTGGATCGAGAGGTTCATCTTCGCGATCGCGGCGATATCGGGGTTGATCTCCTGGCCCGTGAAGGTGAGCTTCGACGGATCCTCGCCCTGCTCGTCGCGGTAGTGGGTGGCGGCCTCGACCAGCATCCCACCGGAGCCCACGGTCGGGTCGTGGAAGGTGTCGCCGTCCTCGAACGGGGCGAGCAAGCGGACCATCAGCTCGACGATGTGCGGCGGCGTGAAGAACTGGCCACCCGACTTGCCCTCCTCCTCGGCGAAGTGACGCACCAGGTCCATGTACGCCTCGCCGAGCATATCGGCGGGGATGCTCTCGGTGTCGAGATCGTACGTCGAGAGGTGCTCGATCAGTCGCGTGAGTCGATCGTCGGTCAACGCGTCCTCGGCGACGTAGTCGGCCCGGAACACGCCCTCGACCTCGCCGTCGTTCGCCTCGCGAAGCGCGTCGAAGGCGTCGTTGATCGCCTCGTCCACGTTCTCGGTGACCGCCCGCAGATCCGCCCACAGGTACCCCTCGGGAACGTACGGCACGTCGTAGAGGTTCGGCCGCTGGGCGTGATCCTCACCGTACTCCTCGGCGTAGGCCTCGTACTGGATCTCGAAGTTGTCCGAGATCGTCTTGTAGTAGACCAGCGGGAGGATGTAGTCCTTGTAATCCGTCGAATCGACGGCGTCACGGATGATATCCGCACACTTGAAGAGGTGGGAGTCCAGTTCCGGAAGACTGAGAGACATAGCACATCCATTCCATCCATCCGTCTTATCTTCCGTGGATTTCACCCGTAGCGGGATTCGGGAGAGAAGAGACGACGCGGCGATTCGCCGCCAATGTCGGAGTGGTCACCACGTTTGCTCCCAATGACAGGTGCAACAACGCCGATCGGGGACGTGGGCAGTGACCAACCGATCAACCGTATCAGTCGACTCCCGCGACAGTCACGAGAGTCAATGCCTGCCACAGCCGATTACCTTTTGTACGAGGATGCGGTACGGAGTGGTGAGCGATCGTAGATCCTGTAGCGCCAATGCAAACCGAAATCACCCGTAATTCCGAGACGAGCGAGCTTTCGTACGACGAGTCGAACGACCGCTTCGAGGTCGACTACGATCCGGATGGCAGCGCGACACTGCTCTCGACGATCGTCCACGGCCTCACCGCGGTCGTCGACGTCGACGTCTCGCAAGGCGAGTTCTCACTCTACGATAGCGTCGATCCCGACGCCTTAGAGCGCATCTTCAGTCCGAAAGCCGACGGCGAGGAGCGAACGGGCGGCCACGTCGCGTTCACCGCCCTCGAGTGTGAGGTCTACGTCTACGCGAACGGCGAGATCTACATTTACCCGCCACCGCAGGTCGAGCGGCCGACCAACTGATTCGGACCAGTGCACCACACGCCTGTTCTCCGTGCCACCAGGAGTCACTGGGCTGCATTCCACGAAGGCGACCCACGGTTTTAGGTCCGGTCGAGCAGTAGCCGCCGGTATGACAGTCATCGGATTCCTCAGCACTGCCCCGGCAACCGACGAAAGCATGGCCGCGGACGTCGCGGGCGCGATCGAAGCGATCGACGAGACGGGACTGACCTACGAGACGGGCCCGATGGGGACGACAATCGAGGCCGAGTCGATGGTCGAGTTACTGGAGGCCGTCGAAGCTGCACACGAATCGATCGACGCCGATCGAGTGAGTACGTTCCTCAAAGTCGATGACAAACGGACGAGCGACGAGCCGGCGAGCGAGAAAGTCGCTGCCGTCGAGGACCACCTCGGCCGTGAAGCACGCACCGATCGACAGTAAGCCGTCCAACGAGACCAGCCGGCCGCGGTTCGGTCGCCCCGGACCGAGCGGCACCTAACGGGTGGGATGCAGTCACACGTCGGCAGACGCCTTATCCGGGCACCACCTGAACGCCAGAGAGCACATGCCGCTTACGCTCAGTTCACTTCGAAGACGATTCCTGCAAGGCGTTGCCGGTGGTGGCTCCGTGCTGCTGGCGGGCCAGCTCGCACAGACGAACGAATCCGACGACAACGGGTCGGGGTACGATGCGGACCGCGACGACGACCTGGCGCCGGCCCAGGAGCCGGACGTCGATCGCATCGCGGCCGATCCGACTGATCTCCCGCCCCCGGTCGACTGGGACGAACCACGCCGCCACGAGATCACGCTTCGAACGGAAGAACACGTCGCCGAGATCGAGCCCGAGGTGACCTATCAGTACATGACGTTCGAAGGGCGCATCCCGGGACCGCTGATCCGCGTTCGTCGCGGGGATACGATCCACCTGACGTTCGACGTTCCCGACGATCGCAACGCGCTCCCCCACAATATCGATTTTCACGCCGTCTACGGCCCGGGCGGCGGCGCCGACGACACCACGATCGCCCCCGGCGAAGGCCCAGTCGAGATCGAGTTTCGCGCGGAGTATCCCGGAATCTTCGATTATCACTGTGCGGTCCCGAACATGGATCACCACATCAGCTCGGGGATGTTCGGAGCGATACTCGTCGAACCCGAAGACGGACTGCCCGAGGTCGATCAGGAGTTGTACTTCGGACAGCACGAACTGTACACGAACGGCGAGGCCGGCGACGCGGGCCACCACCAGGTCGACTTCGACGCCATGGTAGCGGAGAATCCGACCTACGTGCTGCTGAACGGAGAAGCCTACGCGTTCGCGGAGGACGGCCCTTACGGGGCCGTCGAGGCGGAACGCGGCGAGCGAGTTCGGATCTACTACGCGAACGGCGGCCCGAACCTGACTGCGGCAGTGCACCCGATCGGGAACGTCTGGGAGACGCTCTACCGCGACGGAAGTTTCGGTGACGCCGCCAACTGGGTGGAGACGACGCCGGTCACGCCCGGGACGGTGACAGCCGCGGAACTCGACACGCCGGTTCCGGGCCCGATCAAACTCGTCGACCACGCGATCACGCGAACACTGAGGAAGGGCAACCTTGCTGCGATCGACGTCGCCGGCGACCCGAACGAATCGATCTACGACCCCGATCCCGAATAGAAGACGAGACGTTCGGAGACGAGACTGCGACCGGGTCGGCGGGCGTTCGACGCTGTCACGGTCCACTCGGCCGTCGGTGATCGCTACTCGTCCGCGGTAGTTGCCCCCGGCTCCGAGTCGGTTCCCAGGAATCGCCCCACGCCGACGGAGAGACCGACCGAGAGGGCGACCCCGATCACGGCGAAGGTGGCCATCGTCACGAGGAACGTCGGCGTCGAAACATCGAGGACGTAGCCGCCGATGGCGATCGAGGCCGCACCGAACCCGAACTCGCCGAGGTAGGTGTAGCCGTAGGAGAGACCGCGCGAATCGGGTGGCGTGTAGACCGCGACGGCCTCCTGGTAGAACGGCTGGATGGCAAAGAGGAAGAAGCCGAAGAGCGCGCTGAGCCCGACGACGGCAACCAGTCCGGCCGTCCCGCCGGCCTCGATCGAGAGGATCGGCACGAACGAGAGAGCTAGAATCGCCAGGACGGCGAAGAACGCGAGCAGACCCGTCGCCGGCCGGATCCGATCGGTTAGCCGACCACCGACGTACTGCCCGGCGATGCCGACGACGAGCAGGCCGACGTAGATGTAGTGACCCGGTTCGAAGCCCTCGAGCGACGGCCCCGGAGCGACGCCGGCCAGCACGGACGAGCCGTGCAAGATCTCCGGGAGGAACGTCAACATCCCGCGGTAGAACAGCCCCTCGAAGGTGACGATGACGAAGACGAGCGCGAAGGCACTCGCGAAGAGAACCCGACTGTTCCCGACGAAGTCCGCAAGCGATAGTGCCTCGTCGGCGCCGGCGTCGACGTCCGGGTCGACCGCGGCGGTCGGATCGAAGTCAGCGCGCAGGCCGTACACCGCGGCGAGCGCACCGGGTATCGCGAGGATCAGGGCCGTGGTCTGCCAGGTCAGGCCCAGAAACATGAGCGTCGCGGCGACGAACGGGCCGAGGGCGATCCCTGCGTTACCGGCCATGCCGTGCCAGGCGAAGACGCGACCGCGTTGCTCGACGCCCGTGCTGATCAGCGAGAGGCCGGCCGGGTGATAGATGCTCGCCGCGGCGCCCCAGCAGACGAGGCCGATCGCCACGCCGACGAGCGAGCCGCTCAGTCCGAGGATGACGAACGACGCGCTCATGCCGGCCAGACAGGTGACGACGAGGGTTTTGGCGCCGAATCGATCGGCGAGGATGCCGGCCGGGAGCGCGCCGAGGCCGAACGGTGCGTACCCCAGCGCGACGACGAGGCCGGCGAGCAGGGTCGATACCTCGAACTCGGCGAGCCAGACGACCAGAAAGATCGGGATCGAGGTCTCGAACCAGTGGACGAGCCCGTGGCCAGTCATCGCGAAGCCGGCGATCGCCCGGTCGTTTCCGGAGAGGCCCATGGTGATCTCGCCTAGAGGGGATCGATGTGGCTACTTATCCGCTTGGAAAGGGGCCGAGGCTACCGACACATGATACGTAGGTCTTCCACACAGCAGAGCGCTCATCAGGCCACGTCCAGTGATTTGCGGTCGACATCCGCAAGGGTCTCGAGTGCGTCAGCCTCTAGGAGGTGGCACTCGCCAGGTACGACCAGCAGATGGAGCGGGTCGCCGAAGTCACGCTCGGCGAGATCGGAGAGCGGCCCGCCATCCACCAGCGGATCGGGTGAGCCAGCCCGGGCGACGACGATCCCCACGAGGTCCGGGTACGCCTCGGTGAGGAGGGATGCCGCGGTATCCGCACGCATATACTCCTCCTCCGCGGCCTTGATGTCGAGGAAGACCAGCGTGTGGAGACCCCGATCGCGGTTCTCGTCGATCGTGTTCGTCACGCTCGCCGGGAGCCCGTCCGCGCCGTGGGCCCAGGGGAAGGGAAGCGTCGTCGAAGGACCAAACCGGTAGTTCTGCAAGCCAGTGAGTCCGCTCGCCGCGGTTTGAGCGGTCACGCCGTGGACGATTCGCGTCTCGATACCGCGTTCTTCGGCCCGCAGACGAAGGTCGACGTGCGTCGTCGAGATCATCGTATCGCCAGCGGTGCAAAAGACGGCGTCGCCGGACGCGGCCGCGTCGAGGATAGGATCGGGATCCTGCTCCACGCCCGCGCGGTCGCGTACCTCGATCTCGACGCCGTGATGATCGGCGAGCGCCTCGACGGTCGTCCCGATCAGTTCGCTCGTGTACCACTCTGCGAAGACCCGGTCGGCGTCGCGGATCGCCGCGCGACCTTCGACGGTGATCGAGCGCTCGTCGTAGAGACCGAGACCGACGAATGTGAGCATACCCGATCGTGGCCGCGAAGCGTCTTAGGCGAACGGATCCGTTCCCGCGGATCCACCGACGGTTCGACGCGGCCACCAGTTCCCTCCACCCGATCGCTTCAGTTCTCGCAGATCGCCTCGAGTTCGACCTCGACGAGGTGCTCGGGGTCGATCAGGCGCTCGACCTGGACCATCGTCGCCGCCGGGCGAACGTCGTCGAAGAACTCGGCGTGCGCAGCCCCGATCTCGGGCCAGTCGTCGATGTCGGTCACGAACAGGCGCGTTCGCACGACGTCCGATACCGACGCATCCGCCGCTTCGAGGGCGTCGATCCCCAGTTCGAGCGCGTGCCGTGTCTGTTCACGCGGCTCACCGACGCCGACCACGTCGCCGTTCTCGTCGGTCGCGGTCGTTCCCGAGACGTGGACGGTATCCCCGACGCGGACGGCACGCGAGTAGCCCACGGTATCTTCCCACTCGGTACCGCTCGCAACCTGACGGCGTTCCCGCGACATGCGAATGAACTGGTCGAAGGCGACAGAATACCTATCGGTATCGAGCCGATCGGCTCCATCGATTCGCCCACTGGAGCAGAAAAACGAGACTTCGACTACCCCTGCGACCTACGCCGACACCATGTCGCGGCAGGCGTCGGCACAGGTTCGCAGTTTGTCGGCACAGACCTGGCAGTGTTCGTGGTCGTGCTGCTCGCACTCGTCCGCACACTCCTCGGCGGCGTCGATGACGAGCTCCGAGAGGTCGACGCTGTACCCGGAGTTTCGCGACATGAAGCGTGCGTTCATCGACGTCAGGTCGGCCACGTCTCGACAGAGTCGGATACAGGTGGCCATCTCCTCACCCATCCCGATACACTCGTCGGCGCACCACTCGCAGGCCTGGGAGGCTTCCGAACAACTGTCGATACACCGCTCCATTCGCTGATCGTCGGCGACGTGCTTGATTTCTTGTAACGCCATCGCCGCTCACTCCACCGGCGGGCACCCTAATAGGACCCGTGGCGTATGCAACGGGCCGGTGCCGACGTCCCCTCACTCGTGGCCTTCGATCGGTACGGGTCCGGACGGTTCCGCGATGTACTCGAGATCGGACGACAACAGTGAGATGTCGACCGCCTCGACGGCTTCCTCCAGGTGCTCGATGCTGGAAACACCGACGATCGGTGCCGTGACCGGCTCCTGATGGAGGTGCCAGGCGATCGTGAGTTGCGCCATCGAGACGCCGTACTCCGCGGCGAGTTCCTCGATGCGCCGGTTGATCTCCTCGCCACCGCCCGCGCGGTACTTGACGTGTCGATCCGGACGGTTCTCGTTCTCCCGGCTGGCCCGCGACGTGGTGTCGAACTCGTCGTGCGGCCGGGTCAGGTATCCCCGCGCCATCGGGCTCCACGGGATGACGCCGATCCCCTCCCGCTCACACAGCGGCAGCATCTCGCGCTCCTCTTCGCGGTAGACGGGGTTGTAGTGGTTCTGCATCGAGACGAACCGTTCGAGACCGAGCCGATCGCTCGTGTGCAACGCCTCGGCGAACTGGTGGGCCCACATCGAGGAGGCGCCGAGGGAGCGCACCTGGTTCCGCCGGACGGCGTCGTCGAGCGCGCGAAGCGTCTCCGCGATCGGCGTGTCGTAATCCCAGCGATGGATCTGATACAGGTCGAGCGTGTCGAGCCCCAGCCGATCCAGCGAGTTCGAGAGTTCCTGCTCGATGGCCTTCCTGGAGAGGCCGCCTGCGTTGGGGTTGTCGTCGTCCATCGAGAAGTACACCTTCGAGGCGACGACGAGATCGTCCCGATCGTAGTCGGCGATCACGTCGCCGATCACCGACTCGCTCTCACCGTCGCGGTAAACGTTCGCCGTGTCGATGAAGGTGACACCGAGATCGATCGCGCGCTCGATGAGTTCGCGGCTCTCGTCGGCGGAGAGTTTCCAGCCATCGCCCTCGTAGCCGAAGTTCATCGTGCCAAGGCCGATTCGACTGACTGTCATCCCCGAGTCGCCGAGCGTCGTATACTCCATGGTGGGTACGCGTGCACGAGGACCAAAACTGTCGACCCTCCGGAACGCGTCGCCGGGCCCCCGCCAGCCGTGACCCAGGTGACTCGACGCCAGCGGACGTGCCCACTAACCGACGAAACGTGTGGCCTCATCGGACTGCCGTAGAAGGAATAAAGATCGGGCACTGTACCGATCCCCTCACCGGGTGGGACACGCGAAACGCGCCCCCGTCTGCGTACGGCGATTTGGGTTCGATACCGTCGTCTATTGCAGGAGGGAAGATCACCATCCGTCGCTACTCTAGCGGACGGTCAGAGGTCGCGAGTCTGAAACGACTCTTCCAGCGGCGTCACCGCGTCATCGATCAGTTTGACGGTCTCCATATCCGTTTCACACTCGGGAAATGCGCGCGTAGCGACAACCATGATCGCACCGTCGTCGAGTTCCTCCATATGCTCGGCTGGAAGGTCGAGCAACCACTCGCGGCCGTACCCCTCGACCATCTCAGGCGGGAACAGCATCAACCAGGTCGGGTGGTCGATTCGGTTGTTCGCGAGGGCCTCGTCGCTGACTGGATCGGGAATCTTGTACTCCGATCTGCCTTCCTGCCACCCTTCGACACGCCAATTGTGAATCCCGTACACGTATACGGGAGTAATGGCCTGATAGAGACGGGAGACAAACCCGAGCAGCGTAGTGAGTCTATCGGCACCATCGTCCGGCGATGTATAGTTATTACACGGCGTGTTAAATTCTATATTTTCTACACATCCTTGTGATGCTGACAACTGGGGTTCATAATGGTGAAATCCGCCATACAGAGACCCATGCAGTAGCAGACTGGACTCACTTTCCTGAAGATAGTCCGGTTCCCCCTCACGTTCCAAGAAATCAATACAATCTTGAAATACGTTTTCTACATTTTCAGTCCAGAAATTAATATATAGGCGGGAGTCACAATTTGAGGACATACTTGCCCATACATGATAAAGGCAAATAAAGAATTGGGAAAACAGTCAATCAGACTGCCGGACAGAAGACCTCACATGAGTCTAGACCCGCGGAGGTTCCGGATATCTTTACGAAGGTCTGTCCGGCAGCATCAGTCGCCGCTGGCGGTGTTTCGACTTCTAACCACTGGTACCCCTTTTGCGTGACTAGGTCACGTAGTTCGGTAGCGAGACGCTCCGTCCGAACGTACACGACCATCGTATCATCCGCCACATCGGCGTCCATCCCTCGTCGTGCTGTGAAGTATCGAGCGCCTTGTTCTCTAAGATCATCTAAGATCCTGTTGGCATACTTGTCCGGTTTGTTGTCATAGCTGGCTGGAATCTTCCGATTTTTCGATTCGTGATAGATCGCAGTCTGTCCGGTCGGATTTTCCACCGCGTCGAATTCCATCTTGTTACTCCTGACAGCATCTTCGACGAGAGCTTTGTCCCTGACGCCGTACATTTTCTCGGCGACGTCTTTGAGTTTCGTGTCGCTCATGTCGGACAGATCGACCTCGGGCTTCCAGCTGAGTCGGACGGTGTCACCGCCATCAGCGACGTGATTTCCGACACGGATCTCGAGGGTTGCGCCTTTGACCGCCTTGGACGACACACCGGGACTCGGCAGGTCGACGAGATAGGACCCACTACCGGCCCCATCCGTTTTCTCGACCACTCGCACCACGTCTTCGACATTTGACGCCCGATCGAGTTCATCGAGTTCCGTGGCGATCTTCCCGACGACCTCCGTGGAATCGTCCGCATTGGGATAGAGATGCTGTGTCCAGCCATTCGCGCTGAAATGATTACGTGAATGACCCTGCGCAAGCCCAACCCGGACGTCGTCAGCGAGAGCAGCTGGATAGGGAGTCCCACTCGTGTCGATGGTGAGCTCCAGATAGTCGTCGAGCGTTCCCTGGCTGGCGTCCCCGATGAACTCGATTCCACCAGTCCCGCCGGCATCTTCGACGACATCTTTCGCCCGTAATCGCTTGACGCCACCGAGATCGTCGATCGTGGTCACTGCGGTACGGATCTTCGAGGACCCGATATTGCCGTTATCGAGTGACTTGCCCACACCTCGCCAGAACTGCTCGGCACCGACCGAGAAGAACTTCTGTGGAGTCGTCTGGTCGAATTCGTCTATCAACCTGATTGCGTCCTCGCTTCCGTCCGTCCCGAGGAAGACCAGTGCATTGTACTGAGCGGCCCCGTCCAGCGCAGCGATTTCGTCGACCACGCGATTGACCACCGCCGTGTCGGCCTGATCGAGGGCGCGGATGACTCCTTCGCGTAGTGCCGGATCGACGTCGACCAGCCGGGTGCCGTCGAATTTGTCGAGTCGCTTCGCCGCCTCAACCGGTTCGTCCGTCTCCGTCACCAGTTGCTTCGCCAGGGCCCGTTGCTTCTGAAGCCCTCCGAGATCGTCGAATGTGTCGAGATTTCGCTCGATTCCCTGTAGTTCCTCGACGGTCGCACCTGTCCGGCTCAGGATCGGCCGGAGCGCGGCGGCCTCCTCGTTCGGGAAGCCGCCATCGGTCAGGATCTTGTGGGTCTGTTGTTTCGCAGCGGCCTCCTCGACCCGGGCAATGTCCTGGCCATCATCTAAGTTCGCGGTGACCTTGCCCGTAAAGTCGATGTCCAGTTCCGAGATCGGGAATTTGTGGTAGACCCAGCGGACTATCTGCCCGGGTTCGACTAGGTCTCGCTTGATCGCATTCGCGACGATCTTCGCACCTTTCCCAGCGGACTGTACGGTGTCGAGAGCCACCGAACCGCCGGCGACGAGCGCGCCGCCACCACCGGTGAACGGCGCCGAAACCGCACCGGCAATCGTCGTCGACGACAGGACGATACTGGCTCCCGCGAACACGCAGTCGGTCGCGTCGGAGAACGCGTCACCGGTGAACACTAGGCAATCGCGCGTATCAGCTACCGCACCCGCAACGGGGATGAACCCCGACAGAATCCAGCCGGCGACGTACGCCATGGATTCCGTGTCTTCCTCGTCGAAGTCGACGTTAGGCGGAACCCACGAGTCGAACCACTTGACCATAGTTCCCGTATATTCGACGCCGACTTCACCGAACACGGCACCGTACACCGCTCGCCGGTTGAACTCGGCGACCTGATCGTTGGTCTCCGCGAACTCCATCGCCCAGACGTGGCCTGCCTCGGGCCGCGGTGTGGTCGGTTCCGGATCCTCGTTGTCCGAAATGCCGTCGCCGTCGACGTCCGAATTCATCGGATCGAGGCCGTCGAGCGTCTCGACCTCCTCGTAGTCGGTGAGCCCGTCCGAGTCGGAATCCACTTTCGTCGGAATCGATCCTACCTTGTAGTACGAGATCGTCCGCGAAGATCCTCCGAGCAGTGAGATTTCGGTGTATTCACCTACTTCTTCGCCCTCTTCGAGCCCGTCGCCGTCCGTGTCAGGATCGAACGGATCGGTGCTAATCGTCCCATCGTTCCCCAGTTCGTTCATCACGCCCCCGGCGATCCCGAGGGTGATCCCCTCCCGTTCAAGCTGATCGGGTAACCCGTCGTCGTCGCTATCAAGGGCCCCCCTGACCCGCTGGAAGGTGTCGGGTAGGTCCTCAGCGCTCTCGGCGTGGAAGAAGCTACCCCCGGTCGTCTCCGCGATGGTGCGGAGTTCGGCCTTGTCGATGCTACTCCCCAGACCGACGGTGTTTATCTCGATACCTTTCGCCGCGGCCGTCTCAGCGACAGAGACGGGGTCGTCTCCCTGGTTCGTGCCACCATCGGCCAACAGAATGAGTTCGTCGTTACGGGTCGCCGACCCGTTCGCGACCAGTTCGTCGACGCCCGCCTGAAGGCCGGCCGCCGTGTTCGTCTGCCCGCCGACACCCAGTTGGTCGATGCTCGCGTTGACCTGCGCGTGGTCAGTCGTGAGTGGTCGGACCAGCCGCGACGAGCTGGCAAAGCCGGTCACACCGGCCAGTTCCTCGTCAGTCAACGAGGCGGTGAAGCGCTTTGCAGCCACTTTCGCGCTACTGAGGCGCTCACCGGTCATGCTCCCGCTCTCGTCGAGGACGAACATGACGTCCGCCGGCTCCACGTCGTACGACGACTGGCGCGGCGCGTCCCAGGCGTCGGCCATTTCGTCGACGTCGAACACTGCGAACGTCGAGAAGTGCGGCGTCGTCGCCGACACGGTGTTGTTCTCGGCGTCGACCGTCGAGTTCAGCGGGACGTACATCTGCGCGTCCGAGTCGTACGTCGCGATCGCGAGGGAATCCGTTTCGTTGGTGGTCTGGTTCTCCGCGCTCCGGTTCGCCTCGTACTCGATCGTGACCTCGGCTTCCTCGAACTCCCGTTCGGATTCGAGGTGGACCACGTCGGACGCGGTCACGTTCGCGACCCGCGGCCCGGTGATCGACTCGTTCGATTCCTCGGTGATCGTCACGCCACTGGCCACGTTGCCGTCGCCAGTCAGTTCGAGCGCGACGCCGACGGACTCGTTACTGGCGGTCGTCGTGTACGACTCGTTGCCGTCCAGCGTCCCGTCACCCGTCGTGTCCGGGTCAAGCGGGTCGGGACCGAGTTCGATCTCCTCGCCGTCGGGGAGACCATCGTCGTCGGTGTCGGGGTTCAGCGGATCGGTGCCGTAGTCGCGGAGTTCCTCGTCGTCAGGGAGCCCGTCATCGTCCGTGTCGACGAGATCCAGTCGCGTGCCGTTGTTGACCTCCTCGGCGTTCGTCAGTCCGTCGCCGTCGTAATCGTCCCGGGCATCAATCAAGCCGTTGCCGTCGCTGTCGGCCAACCACGGACTTAAGAACGGGTAGTTTGCCTGCACTCGATCGTCGAGTCCGGCGTCGGACGTGTCGACAACCGTCGGGTCGCCGACCGCCACCGCCGGACGGACGGTCGTATCGAGATAAGAGCCGTTCGACGGCCAGAAAACGAGCTGCTCGCCGTCGCGGACGCCGTCTCCAGACGTATCGGCGGCTTTCGGATCGAGGTCCACCGTCGGCGCGTGGCCGAACGGGAGCTGGAATGACGCATTCTCGACGTAGTCGGGGACGCCGTCGGCATCGGCGTCCGTCAGGAGACGAACGTCGCGAACGGCGAAGCTCGCGTTGTCGAGCTCTCGCGGCGTGACGACGATCTCCTCGTCGACGAAGTCGGTCACGTTCAGCCTGACACGGGACCAGTTGCCGTTGACGGGAGTCGACGCCGTTCGGATCGTGCCCGACGAGTTACGGGCGAGCACGTCAGCGGCTGCCGCGCTCCCACCGTCGAGCTTGACGAGGGCTTCCACCGTGGCTCGTCCGGTCTCGGGAACGTCGAGCGACCATACCGGCGTCGTCGTCCCGTCGACGGCTTCAGCGGGCTCGATGCGGTCGTTCGCCGCGATCGAGGTTACGTTGGCGTCCGTCTCGTGTTGCCACCGTAGCGTCCCATCGGGAGAGAGGGCCGTGACCGTCCCGGCCGTGGCATTCCCGGCGGATTCGGCCTCGACAAGGAGGTGACCGCTCGCGTCCAGTTCGGTTTCGCCGCCGAACGCGTCGACGACGGTGATATTGACCTCGTAGGTTCCGGGTTCGTCGTAGACGTGTTCGACCGACGGCGACGCGGTGGTCGTCGTCGTTCCGTCGCCGAAGTCCCACCGAACCTCGACGATCCGGTCGTCGTTACCCGGTTCGTTCACGAACGCCGCGAAGGACACCGGTTCGTCGACGACTGGCTTCGACGGCGTGTAAGTCGTTCCGCCGACCAGTCGTTCGACTGTGATCGGCTCCGTCGTCACCGTAGCCCCGGTGTCGGCGGCCGTGACGGCCACGACGTACTCGCCTTCCGGTACCCCGTTTAGGTTGAACGTCGTCGTCCCGGCGGACAACGACAGCGATGTCTCGTAGACGGTTCCGCCGCCAGTCGCGTCAACCGTCAGCGTGACGTCCCGCGCAGCGCCCGTTTCGAGTTGGATCGCGAGCGGCTCGTCGGTCGTGAACTCATTGGGCGGAGCCGACGCGGTCAAATCGTCTGCCGGCGGCGGATCGTCACCACCACCGCCGGAATCGACGACGATCGTCTGCGTCGACGCCGCGAGGTCGGCCCCGTCCGCTTCGATGTGGGCGACGTACTCGCCCGCCTGCATATCCTGGATCGTAAGCTGCTGGGACGTTGACCCCGCCGTGACGGCTTTCGACAGTAACTGCTGTCCCGACGCGGTCTCCAGAACGATGGTCGCGTCTCGCTGCTGGTCGGCGCTGAATTCGAGGGTCAGATCGTCACCCGGCACGAGATTCGTCTCCAAAGCCGCGATCGAAACCGAGGGCCCGGTCGGATTGTCGCCACCGGACGTTGTGACCGTGATCGTCCCCGTCGTATCCGTCGCCCCGTTCCCGTCCTCGATCGTTCCTACGTACTCGCCGGGCTGCAGGTTCGAGATGCGGAAGACCTGCGGATAAGTTTCCGCCGTCGCCGGCTGGCTAAGTAGCTCCTGCCCACCTGTCGCCTTCAGACCGATTGTTACCGATCGGCTACTCGCGGCACTGAACTGCAGCGAAAGGTTATCCTCGGGTGTAAGTGACTGATCCTGTGCCGAGATCGAAACCTCGTTCGAGGCAGTTGCCATCAGCGACGAGTTGCTGCTGTGTGACGAATCGGCACCTAGGCGGTCGCTCGCAGGGGACTGCACTAGTGTCGAATCGGTCAACGCTGTTTTCCCCTCTCCAGTCGCGACGTCGCCAGCAACGGTTGAGTCGTCGACCGTGTCGTCCCCGGTATCGACGCGCGTCCCGGTCACCTCGTCGGACACCGAGGGCTGTTCACCAACGATCGACCCGCGATCAAGCGATTGTCCGTCTACGGTCAGCCCGGTGACTGTTGGCTGATCGCCACCGATCGTCCCGTCACTGGTCCGGTTTGTCCCGACGTAGATCGTTCCGTCAGCGAGCGTTTCCAGGCCGACAACCGCGGTCCGCCGGTCGACCGGGACGTCGATCTGTTCCATTTCGTCGCCGGTCGCCGGATCAAACCGGAGTAGCGAGGGCGCCGTGACGCTGGTGCCGCGTTCGGCGACGAACACGTTCCCGTCAGCATCAATCGCGAGTTCGCTCGCGCCGCCCTCTACGGCTGTGGTCCACAGGTCGCTCCCGTCCTGCGGATCGACTTTCCGAACGCCCCGCTCCGTGGCGACGAACAGGCCGCCGCTCGGCCCCTGTTCGATATCGGTGACCTGTCGCGGCTCTATCGTTCGCTTCCAGTCGGGCTCGAATGATCCGCCCTCGGTCGGCCCGTCCGGGGCGGAGACGCGCGCGAATTCGGCTCCCGATTCGCGACCGTCGAGATAGAGGCCCACGTACACGCTCCCGTTGTGTCCATGGGCGACGTCGTCGACGCGGTAGTCGGGTCCCTGTTCGGTGAAGAACGAGACGGTCCACGGCCGATATCCATTGGCGGCGTCGACGGCCGTGATATTCCCGCCGGCGGGGACATCCGCGGCCGCAATGACGCCGTCGGCGCGGGTGGTCGACAGGCTTGTCAGGCCGGGTGCGAAGGGAATCTCGGTGACCGTCGCGCCGTCGAACCAGTCGAGCTGGTGGATCGTCCCGACGCCGGTTACTCCGCTGTACAGTGCGCCATCCGGATCCGCTGTCAGCTCCGTCTCTCCGGCGTCGTCGATCCGGCGTTCCCAGGTGACCGTCCCCGTTTCGGGATCTAGCTTACCGACGGTCCCGTTGTCGGTGCCAACGTAGACGCCGGCTGCCTGCTCGCGGTCGATCGGCTCTGGTCGCTCGATGCGCGTCGCATCCTCCCACGCGGTCCGATTCATTACCGTCACGAAACCGAGCGACGGTGCCGTCGCCCGAGCGAGACGGTCGGTCTCGTCGATATCGGTCTGAAGCGGCTGCCAGCCACCGACGCCGCCGCCGTTCCAGAAGTAGACGGCGAGCGAATCAAATGCCGAAGCCGGGACGGACTCGTCGATCGGAATGGACACGGTCGCCCCGTCGGTTTGGCCGCCGTCGGCCCGTTGAATGCGCACCGTCGGTCCCGCACTCGGGAGTTCGTGATCACCGTCGAGGGGGAACGTCGTGAACGAGACGTTCCTGGCGTCCAGCGACGGGTCCGACCAGTTGACCGTCACGCCGGTAGCGTCGTCGGAAGCGCTCCCGTTCTCTCCGGCCGCAGAATAGTCCGTACTAGCGGGATTACGCATCCCAATCGAGTTGGTGTCAGGTCCTTGCTCCCAGTTCCCGGTTAATTCGGGTTCCGGTTGATTCGTGGCGTACGGCGAATCCGCCGCCCAGACGGACCCGATCGGCCAGGTAATGAGCAAGACACTGAAAACGATAGCGACAACGTGCCGACGCGAAACCATCATTCACCCCGACTTATCAATGCCGAATATAAATAACTATTCATAATGTCCTATGCTTTTGGGAGAAAGATATTAACCAGACAGCGATCCGAAAGCCAGCTACGTAAGCAAACAGGAGAGAACAATCCGGGGAGGTCAGATAGGCAATATCAGCCTGTACAGTGTCAGCAGTTCACTTCGGTCGTGTATAACGTCGAGCTCGTTCAGCTTCACGAAAACAGGAGAACAGACACCGCAAGTGTCGCTAACCGAGCATCTCGGAATCACCCCAGCCATTACACCCCGGATGTACCACCAAAATGGTTCGATTCCCCCTTAAAGACCGATATGCGAGGTCGACGACGGCAGGTCGTCATCGTCGTCCACGTCGTCGGCGGGTGACGTCGTCGCCTCGTCGATGCCGCCCTCGTTCGCGAACGTCACACCAGAGTCGGACAGGTAGACACCACCGTCCTCGACGGTCGTCTCGATCGGGACGAGTCGCGTCCCCGCTGCCTCGCCATTGTCACAGCCGCCAGCACACGAGTCGAACGTCGAACCGTGGCGCGGGCAGATGATTTCGCCGTCGCGCATCGCCGCACCGCGGCCCACGTCCAGGCGTTGTGCTTCGTGCGTACAGCGGTTGATCCAGCCCTCGACGCCGTCGTCGCAAGGAACCAAGATGACCTCGTCGAGTTCACCGTAGGCGTCGCGGACGGTGAACAGCCACGATCCCTCGTCGTGGACGGTGTCGACGCTCGTGAGGTGCGTGCCGTCTGTCATGGGGACGGCTTTCCGACGGCGCGACAAAACTCCCGCGGGTCGAGACACGATGAGGCTGAACACCACCCGCCGAAGCCGGCCGAAGCGACATCGTTAGGGCCGGCCGGCCGCGAGAGGCGAACATGGAAGTGCCGTGCGTCCGGGTGCGACGCGAGGACGGTGAGACGGCGCGCAAGCACCTCGCCGACGACGATCTCGTCGCCGACGGGTTCGAGATCACCCACGAAGACGGCTGGCTGTACATTCCCGTCACGGACGAGGCGATGGTCCCCGAAGGGATGGACGTGATCGACCGCGACGCGCCCGAACGCGAGACGCAAACGGCGCCCGCGGACCTGCTAGGGTTCGAGCCCTCCTACGAGCGACTGGGTCGGGCAGTCATCGTCGACGAGGACGATGTCGATCGGGCCCACGAGATCGCCGACGCCATCGTCGCCTCCGACCTCCCGGTCGACGTCGTGCTGAACAAGGCCTCGAAAGTGAAAGGTGAAACGCGCGTGCGGGACTGGGAGGTGCTTGCCGAGGCAAACGAACCGACCGAGGAGCGCGCTAGCGGCGACGACAGGCCGAGTACCGAGGTCGTCCACCGTGAGTACGGCCACGCGTTCGCACTGGACCTCGCCGAGGTGTACTTCTCGCCCCGCCTCGCGACGGAACGCCACCGCGTCGCCGAACAGGTCGCGGCGGGCGAGCGCGTCTTCGACATGTTCGCCGGCGTGGGGCCGTACGTGATCCCGATGGCCGCCCGCGGCGCTGAGTGTGTCGGCGTCGACGTCAACCCACGTGCGATCGAGTACCTCCGGGAGAACGCCGCGCGCAACGACGTGGCCGAGCGAGTGACCGCGATCAACGACGACGTGCGCGACGTCGCCGGCGAGTACGCCGATTGGGCCGACCGAATCGTGATGAACCTGCCCCACAGTGCCGACGAGTTCGTCGACAGCGCCGCCGCCGTCGCGGGCGACGACTGTACGATCCACTTCTACGACATCCAGCACGAGGACGACCCCTTCGGACCCGGCGAGCGCGCAATCCGTGCCGCCGCCGAACCCGACTACGACGTCACTGTCGAGACCCGACGCGAGGTCAGATCCTACGCGCCCCACGAACTCAACGTCTGTCTCGACGTTCGCCTCACCCGGTGACCGCACCGCGACGATTCGCAATCCTTATGGCTGCCATCGGCCCTACCATTGAGTGAACGCGACCCACCCGAGACACGCGACGTGTCGGCGGGCGGATCGCACGCGCCGGTGTAGCTCAGACTGGCAGAGCGAATCCTTCGTAAGGATTAGGTCGAGGGTTCAAATCCCTCCACCGGCTCTTTTTGTTCGAACGCCAATGAGAACGAAAGAGCAACTGGAGGGGTTTGAATCAGGGAGAGCGCAGTCTCGCGAACGAAGTGAGCGAGGAAGCGATCGACCGTGGTTCACAATCCCTCCACCGGCTTCTTTTGCTGCGAGCAAATTCGCGAGCAGCAGATACGCTCTGGAGGGATTTGAACTACGGAACGAGGGAGCGAAGCGACCGAAGTTCAGGTGGTTCACAATCCCTCCACCGGCTCTTTCTGCGACGAACGGAGCGTGGTTCAGAGCGAAGCGGGAACCACGAATAGTGAACGGCGGAGCCGTGAGCAACGTGTCTCAGTCTGCCCTGTCGAGGCACACTCGATGTCGGCGGTGGCCGGCATCAGGGAGTCGATGTGGATTCAATCGTTTCGAACGGGAGACCGCCAACGCAGATCCGAGCGGTAGGCGCGCCGGGGACCGATCGCAGATCAGACTTGTTCGACGGTGATCTCGTCGCCGTCGATCGTAATCGTACAGCCGGTGTACTCGAACGTGAGGAGCGGGCTTTCGCGGCCGGGTTTCGAGAAGATCGCATCGAGCGCATCGGGATCGATCGCGTCGTACAGAGGTGGGAGTGGATCGGCCCCAGCGTCCGGAAGGATCGGTCGATCGAGTGCCGTGGAGACGGCCTCCAAGACGCCCTCAGTTGGTGTCTCGGCGCCGGATCGCTGGTAGGTGAACGAGCGCTCGTCGCGGACGGCCGATTCGGAGTCTGTGTCTGCGTACATTGAGAATCTGTTTCCAGTTAGTCGGACTGGGAGGGTAGGTAGCGTGGTTGATTGATCAATACTTTAAGTGGGTTCGGCTATCTCAGCTTACGCGTCTTCAGCAGCACCCATCGGCGACAGATCACTCGCAACGGTCTCGGCGAGCAAGTTCGACTCGCCACGTCTGATGATCGCCGAGAGTGCTTGCTCCGAGATGTCGAAGTCGGCAGCCAGCGACTCGAGTGTCGTCTGGCGTGGAACCGCGAAGTAGCCGGCTTCGAACGCCGCACGCAACACCTCTCGCTGGCGCTCGGTCACGGCAGCCGGTTCGACGCTCCGTGACTCGTCTTGGTACAGACCGAGGAGTCTAAATTCGAGATCTCGATCGGCGCACAACCGACGATAGGCCGTCAGCGACTCCCTGTCGGGAACGCGGACGCGATACCGAACAGTCTCACCCGATCCGGATATTTCCAGAAACGTTAGCCCCTCGTCGACGGCCGCGGGGTAGGTCATACCCGCCGCTCCCTCGGGTGACAGTTCCAGTCGATAGAGACGACGGTCGTCCATTTCCGCGAGTAGACACGCTGTCGACACCGTCGAATCGGCCCCGATCGCTTCGTGAAAGGTGGTGAGATCTGAGTTATCTCCCATCGCCCACGCCGTGAGAAACGGAGTTCCCTCGATCGAGACGAACTCGTCTTCGACCTTGAAGTCGACGGACGGAACGGCCCTCCGCGCCTCCACGAGGATCGGCGTGTTCAGTGTAAACTCGGCGATGAGACTCATCGGTGCGACGCCTACCACACCATTCGATAAAAATCGACTGGTGGGTGCAGGGATCGGATCAGGACGAACAGGCCACATCGTCTATGAGGGCGTGAGGAGGCAGCGAAGACGAAATCGTCAGCGTCGGTCAGCAGGCAGGTCTACCACAGCGGAACAGTCACGAGGACGACCGAAAGCAGGAGAACCAGTCCGTCGGCCCGGGCGAACGACAGTGGCGGGAGCGTCGGATTCCAGGCGAAACACCGCGCCTGCAGGGCGACGGAGAGGCGATCCGCGCGCACGAACGCCCTGGTGAGTCCGCGACTGCTTAGCACCACTGCTCGCTCGGTAGCGCTGCGCTCCGTTCCCAGGCGAGCTGCCATCGCGTCCCTGATCGTCCCGATGTCACGCCGCAGGACCGGGACGAAGCGGAAGACGAGTGAGACGCCGATTCCGAGCAGGCGCCCCGGCGTGCCGGGAACGAGCGACTGGATCGCCGCACGGGAGTGGCGCACCGGCGTCGACCGGACGTAGGCTGCACTGACGAGGAGGACGAGTCCGACTCCGTACGCCGCGTGGGCCGTCCGAACCCCGTCCGCGAGGTCGATCCACGGCGGCCCGATCGTTACCGCGGCGATCAGGACCGAGAGACACAGAATGCCGAAGGGGTAGCGATAGCCGAACAGCACGCGAGGGGGCGACAGGTTCGCACTCAGCAGGACACCGAGTGCGAGGAGCGAGAGGACTCCGAGAGGTGCCAGCGCTGGACGAGAGATGGCCGCAACCGCGAACGCGACCTGAAAGGCCAGTTTCGCGCGCGGATCGAGCGCGTGTGCGACGGTTTCGTCGGGTTCGTACGTGAGCATCGGTCACCCCACCGAGCCGGCGTCGAATACGTCAGACAGCGATGGGTCAGGGAGTTCGTCAGGTGTCCCGTCGTGGACGAGTCGACCGTCTCCCATCACGACGATTCTGTCGGCCAGGTCAGCGACACTGCCGGGTGCGTGTGTCGAGACCACGATGCTCGTTCCATCGCGTGAGAGGGCGCGAAGCTGGGCGTGAACGGATTGGCGAGACGGCCGATCCAGACCGGTGAACGGTTCGTCGAGTACCAGATGGGTCGGCTCCATGGCGAGCGCGCCGGCGATAGCGACGCGGGCCTGCTCCCCGCCGGACAGTTCGTCGATCCGGTCGGTCGTCCGTCCCTGCAAATTGACGGCTTCGAGGGCCCGCTCGACACGGTCGTCAATCTCCGAACGGTCGAGGCCGAGATTCTCCGGCCCGAACGCGACGTCCGAGCCGACGGTCGCCGCGACGAACTGGTCACGTGGGTGCTGAAACACCATCCCGACTGCGGTACGGGCAGCGACGACGTCCTCGTCGACGGCCCGCCCGTTCACCCGGACGGTTCCCGAATCAGGGGCAAGCAAACCGTTCGCGTGCCGGAGGAGCGTCGTCTTGCCGCTGCCGTTCGGACCGACGAGCACGACGAATTCACCGTCGTCGATCGTCGCCGAAACAGAATCCAGGACGGGCGTGTCACCGTAGGCGAACGAAACGGTATCGTATTCGATCATTGGATGGGGAGAGTGGAGTTAGAACCCGCTGGAAGAGTCCGTTCACGACAGTTCGTACCGGCCATCTCTGACGAGGGCTATCGTTGCCGCCATCTTCAGCACTTCGCCGATGACGAACGGAGCGACGAACTGGGCGACCGCTTCGACAGGTGAGAGAGACAGCAGCCACATCGCGTATCCTGCACCGATCGCATACACGATGAGCGTCCCGACCGAAAGGGCGACGACGAGTCTCCCCAGCCCCACAGTCGCGGGATCGCGAACCTCGAGTGAATCGAAGAATCCGCCGGACGGTGTTTCGTCCGCGGTCGGATCGATCGAGCCGAATCCAAATCCGGTCCGTCCGTGAACGAGCGCGCCGATGACGAACGCGGCGATCGGATACGACCAGAGGAATCCACCAGTCTTTCCGAACAGGTGGCCGATCCCGGCATGGCCTCCGGCGAAAATCGGTGCCCCAGCGCCACCGGCCGTGAGGTACAGCAGCAACGATACCGACCCCCAGACCGGACCGAGATAGAGGCCAGCGAGAAAGACGAACAGGACCTGCAACGTCAGCGGCGCGGGCGAGAACGGGATCGGGATCGAAACGAACGCGACGGCTCCCGTCAACGCAGCCAGCAACGCCGCCCGGGCGAACGGGCGAACGATCGACTCAGGGACGAGCGCCACGGAGTCGTACTCGTGATCGGTCGACATACCGACCACTGATTCGTAAACCGCCCTATAGGCTTCGGTTTACGAATGGGCAATCGTGTGACCGCTTTCGAAACACGACGCTATCAGTGGTGGTGGCCCGTGGCTTCGGCGTAGCTCACGCCGAAACGCTCCTCGAACAGTTCCATGATGAGTTCTTCCTGCGCTTCGAGGTCGTCGCCGGCGTCCTCTCCGTGGTGAACGAGGTGATGTGCGCGGCTTGCGAACGACAGGAGAGTGATGTCTCCGACCGTCTCGGCAGGAGACTGGTCACCCTCTGCAAGTAGGTCGACGAGTCCGGCAGGAATCGTCACGTCGTCGGCGTCGCCTGCTTCGGATTCGATACTGAACGTCGTGGTCTCGATCTGGTCGGCCATACGGCTACACTGACGGCCCAGCCTAAAGGTCCTGCGGCTACGCGCCGAAACGCTCGTGAACCCCCCTGGGTACCGCTCGTCCCGGCGAAATGGAGAGAATTCTTCACATCGAGGCAGCGAGTTCCCGCACCTCGTCCCAGCGCCCGTTCGATTCGAGTTTCGTCTGGAGTTCGCTCGCGTACTCCTGGGCGAGCCGGTCTGCAGCCGTGCGCTCCGCGTCGGTGATGCCACCATCGTCACTCCCCAGACCGAATGCGGACTTGATCGAGTCGAAGAGACCACCTGCAGAATCGGAGGAATCACCGCGACCAGTCCCGCCGAAGCCGGCCGGCTGGGACGCCGCCGAATCGAACTCCGCGAGGACGTGTTCGACCTGCTCTGTGTTCGCAACTAGCGCCGCCTGGTCCGAATCGGCTGGGCGCTCGATCTCGAACGTCGTCGCCGTCATGATGAGTGACCACTCCTGATTCGAAAACTGGGAGTCGACGACCCGGTCGGCGAATTCGCGATCTAGCGCCATCCGTTCTCCAACGATGTGATCCGTCCAGGATTCCGACATGGAGGGTGATTTCCGCCGAGTCGATTTCAGCGTTTCCCTGGCTTGTTACCTCAGTACAGCTGTGGCCCAGCAGTCCTCTGAGTACTCACCACTGCCCCATAGCTCAACCATGCTAAAAAACAATTATAGACCAGCCTTGGTAGAGATTGTCTCAACTACAAACAGGCAGAAAGTTCCGGTTAATATCAACGAGGTTATGTATGTGCCACGTTTCGCTTCGGATATGGAACGTCCAACACCAACACGACGGCAGTTCACTACCGGAGTCGCGGCCGTCAGTTCGCTAACAGTAGCGGGTTGTCTCTCCGATGAAAACGACGACGATGAGTCCGACGACGAATCGGACGGGGACCTCGATAATTGGGAACCCACCGAACGGTACCCCGTCACCATGACTTTCGAAAACGGAAACGGTGACGCAATCGGAGCCGGATTCGAAATCGTCGCGGAGCCATCTGACAGCAGCAAACCGGATTTCAGCGCACAGGCGACCGGGTTCGAGAACGGGACGACCACGCAAAAGCTGTCCGAGGGAGAGTACACGTTCACCGTGACGAGTGCCGACGACAGCTTCGATGACGTCGAAAAAGACGTGACGATCGACGGACAAAAGGAAGTAACGTTCGTTCTCGAAGGCGCAGAACCGGCCGAATAGACACCGGACTGACAGTTTTTCAGACGCCGCTGTCCTCGTTGCTCGGTTGCACAATTACGGGTATACGAGTGATACCGACGACAGTGCGACCGTCTCGTTTTGCTGAAATCCAGTGACCGATCCGGAGTACTGCGGCTATAGTGAGATGTCGGCGTGAAGCTCGGCCTTGACCGCATCGTGGACCTTACACAGATCGTTCGCCCGGTCGATCACAGCCTCGGCTGTCTCTTCGTCGAGTTCGGGGTCGACGGTGACATCGAACGAGATCGACGCCAGTTTGTCGTCGTCGTTCAGTTCGCCGTCGGCGTCGATCTGGATGCGACCGAGGTCGCCCGCGTCTCGCTGCTCGGCGGCGACGCGAAGCGCGGGAACGTAACAGGACGCATACGCACCGAGCAGTGCCTCCAGTGTGTCCGGCCCCGTTTCGCCGGTCGCGTCGACCGTCCACTCGAAGTCGTCGGTACTGTTCGTCGAGTCGTAGCCCTCGTCGGAGACTGTGGTCACGTTCTTTGACATGCAGGTCCGACTGACGACGGCCCGACGTGTAAACGTTGTTCTCTGTGGCGGGTTACCATTGGTCCGAGAAACTATCGAGACAGGGCCGCCTCGGGCGCGACCGGAACCGGCTGAACGAACTGAGTTGCGAACGGGTTGACAGCGTTACGAGAGATCGAACGATTCGTCCCCGTCGAGGGTGACGACGTCGGCGTCCGAACCCGTCCGCTCGACGGCGGCGGCGAAGTCGGCAGGGTCCTGCTCGATCGGTGGGAACGTGTCGTAATGCTGTGGGAAGGCGTAGTCGACGTCGAGCCAGTCGACGGCCATCGCGGCCTGCGTCGGCCCCATCGTAAAGTGATCGCCGATCGGGACGGCGACCGCGTCCGGATCGAGAGACGGCGCCACGACGTCTCGGAGTTCGCTGAACAGGCTCGTGTCGCCAGTGTGGTAGAACGTCGTCGCGTCCGCCTCGTCGTCGGTCGGATCCGCGTCGCTGATCAGGAAGCCCGCGGGCATCCCGGCGCTCGACTCGTAGTCGGTCATGATGCCGTTCGTGTGGTCGGCGCGGTGCATGGTGACGAAGGCGTCGCCGCACTCGACGGTCCCACCGAGATTCATTCCCATGCCACCGACGGCATCGTCGAATCCGAACTCGTCCTCGCAGTAGGCGACGAGTTCTGGCGTGGCGACGAGCGTCGCATTCGCGAAGTCGCTCGCATCGGCGATGTGGTCCGCGTGCCCGTGCGTGAGGAGCACGTAATCCGGCTCCACAGCGTCTTCCGGCTCCAGGCTCGTCTTTGGGTTGTCGAAGAAGGGATCGATCAGCAGGTCGGTTTCGCCAACCGTGACGTGCCACGTCGAGTGGCCGTGCCAGGTGAGTTCCATAGACGGGCGATACTTCCGTCCTGTGACCCATAAAAGTACGAGATTCGCCGGGGTTCGGCTCGGCCGGACGGCTGAATTTGGACGGTACACCGCTCAGTGACGACGAATTTCGCAGTCCGTTCGGGCACCCGGCCGTGACAGCTCCGAGACGGAACTGCCGCGCTACCCAATCGGCACCAACGTGTCGCCCCCTCGTAGCAGTCGCTCTCCTATTCCCCTCTTATCCACGACTGGTGCCAGCGTGGTGAATTTCAGATACCTCCGCCCGAGCACCTGGCTTTATCCCGGGGCACGGCGAACGCGCCGACGATGTTGACCCTGGAACTCGATCCGTTCATGGTCGAAGTAAAAGACGGTTCGATTCACAACGTCGGCCCGACGAACACGGAGACGACGGCCAAGTTGTTCGACGTAGAGACGGCGAGCGCACGGGAATTCGGTGACAGGCGCGTGAAACTCGAGTTCACCGACGCGGAGGGAAACGAGATACAGGTAGCGATGTTTCCCGACGAGATTCGGTCGCTCGTCGCCGACCTCGACGCACTCGAGGCCGACTCGATCGTCTTCGAGTGACGATCAGAGGAGCACCGAACACAGCCAGGACCTCGTGATTGCCTGATTGACCGGTCGAGACGGACGTCCAGCAAGACGACGGGGAACGAGCGTGATTCGACAACCGTTTTACGCTCAACCCATTCTACCCGGGTAGATGGGTACCTGCATCATCTGCGACACGCCTGTCGACGGTGAGGTTTGCGAGGTCCACGAGGAGGACGTCTGTTTCGTTTTCCGTGGCGACGACCCCTCGCAGCTGACCCCGAACCGATACTACCGGGGCACCGTCGACGGCTACGCCGACTTCGGCGTCTTCGTCGATATCGGCCCCCGTGTCACCGGCCTGTTGCATCGAAGCGAACTGGACAGTCGACTGGAGAGTCTCGACTGGGAACCGGGCGACACCGTGTTCGTCCAGGTCCTCTCGGTCCGCGACAACGGAAACGTCGACCTCGGCTGGTCCATCCGTGAATCGGCCGACGAGTTCCGCGGCACGATCGTCGACGATCCCGACGAGGGCGAGAGTCGCCTCGAGGACGAGGCGGACGACGCGCCCACAGACGGGACGACGGCGGACGCCGAAGTGGAATCGACACCCGAGACGGAATCGACGGCCGAATCTGACGAGCGTGAGGCGGCGAATACCGAATCTGCGCCACAAAACCAGGGCGCGACTGCCAGTACAGCGAGCGCCGGGACGGCCGGCGGGGCTAGCACGACCGACGCTGGCGCAGTCGCAACCGGAAGCGCCGGGGCCGTCGCCGTCTCCGACGAAGACGATGCGGATCAGTCGGACTCCGACGAAGCCGACGCGACGCTCGCTCGCGCGACGGTCGACTCGCTCGAGGATCGCCTCGGGACGATCGTTCGCCTCGAAGGCGAGATCACGAGCGTCCGACAGACGAGCGGACCGACCGTCTTCGAACTCAAAGACGAGACCGGCATCGTCGAGTGTGCCGCCTTCGAAGAGGCCGGCGTCCGCGCGTATCCCGACGTCGACGTCGACGACATCGTCTCACTCGAAGGCGAGGTCGAACGACACAACGGCGATCTCCAGATCGAGACCGAAGCGCTCACCGTCCAGACGGACGAGGACGCGACCGAGATTCACGACCGACTGGAAGCCGCGATCGAAGACGAAGCCCGCCCGGCGGCGATCGAGCCGTTCGGCGAACTAGACGCCGTCACCGCCGTCGAATCCGAACTGGCCGACGCGGCGACCGCGATTCGGCGCGCCGTCATGGAGAGTCGACCCGTCGTGATTCGACACAGCGATACGGCAGACGGCTACACGGCCGCCGCGGGGCTCGAACACGCGATCCTCCCGTTGATTCGCGAGAAGCACACGCGAGACGACGCCGTCTATCACTACGCCGAGCGCCGACCGTTAGAGGGCAGTCGCTACGAGATGAACGACGCGACGGGTGACGTCACATCGCTGCTCGACGCGCAGACCCGCCACGACGAACTGGTTCCGCTGGTCGTCGTTGTCGATGCCGGCAGTACCGACGCTTCGCGTGAGGCCTACGAACTCCTCGACCGCTACGGCGCCGACCATCTCGTCGTCGACAGCAGCCACGCCGACGACCTCTCCGATGCCGTGACGACGACCGTCACACCGTCGACCCAGGGCGTCTCCGTCGACGATTGTACGACGACGGCACTGGCCGCACCGCTCGCGTCCGCCGTCAACCCCGACGTTCGCGACGAACTGGCCCACCTCCCGGCGCTTAGCTACTGGGAGGAGCCGCCAACCACGTTCGTCGACCTGGCGACCGAGGCCGGCTACGACGCGACCGGCCTCGAAGATCGTCGCAACGCCGTCGCACTGGAGGCCCACTACCAATCGTACAACGACAAGCGCGAACTGATCGCCGACCTGCTGTTCGATCCCGACGGCGATCTCGCGGCCCACGTCTCCGAGCAGTTCCGCGACAAACTCGAGACCGAACTCGAGACCGCTCGCGAGAACGCCGGCGTACGCGGGACCGACGGTGTGACGATCACCGTCCTCGACACGGCGAAGTACACCCACCGGTTCGACTTCCCGCCGACTGGCCTGCTCTTAGACGAACTCCACCGTCGGGAGCGCAACCGGACGGAACCCCCGTTCGTCACCCTCGGTGTCGACGAAACCGAACTACACGTCCGGGCGACCGACGCGGTCGACGTGCGTGATCTCGGCGACGCGATCGCAAGCGCCGTCCCGAACGCCGGCGTCCACACCGTCGGCGGCGCCGACGGCCACGTCGAGTTCCTCAAGGGCGAGCGCGCGGCCGTCCACGACGCGGCGATCGACGCACTCGGCGAACTGCTCGGGTAGTCGAGAGCGCTGCTTCGAAGTGCCCGACCGACCTCCGTTCGGACGTGAGAAACACCTTTTACGCCGGCCTGTGGACATCCCACCATGAGCGACGACACGGCAACGCGTCTCCGGGAGAACGCGACCGGGATCGCGTCGCTGCTGGTCACCGGCTGCTGGCTCGCGCTCATGTTCTCGGGAGTCGGCAACACCCTCTGGCTAGTCACCCTGCTTGTCGGCTACATCGTCGTCGTCCCGCTTGTTTCGCTGCTCTACGGGGACGAGGAAGACGCCGAGACGTGGTGGGACGCAAACGAGACGGAGCAGGCCGAACGCGACGAATCGACCGAGACGGCGCGGCGGGGTGAGGCGGGTGCCGGCGACGCACTCGAGACACTACGGGAGCGCTACGCCGCTGGTGAGCTCACCGACGAGCAGTTCGAGGGCAAACTGGAGCGGTTGCTAGCGACGGAGACGCTGGAAGACGCCGCGGAGCGGGGTGGATCGGTCGAGGCAGAGCCCGCCCACGATCGGGACGTCGAATTCGAACGGGAACGCGACGGCGTCTAACACCGAGACTCGCGCCGCCAGGGCGACACGCTTAACCGGCGTCCGCGGTGAATACGTCCCGATGAGTACCGGGGTGGATCCGACCGAGACGGAGGCGTTCGAGCGCGTCTGTGAGACGCTGGTCGAGCGGATTTTGTCGGGCGAGGTCGAGCGCGACGACGTCGAGTCGGCGAAACTACAGGCGTGTTCCGAGCACTCCGCGCCGAAGGTGCCGAAGAACGCGGAGTTGCTGGAGTACGCCCCGGACGAGCATCGCGAGACGCTCGAAACGGTCCTGCGACGAAAGCCGGTCAGGACGGCCTCGGGCGTCTCGCCCGTTGCGATCATGACTTCACCCGAGCGCTGTCCGCACGGGAAGTGTCTGTACTGCCCCGGTGGCCCCGACTCGGAGTTCTCCTCCTCGCAGAGTTACACCGGCCAGGAACCGGCGGCCGCTCGCGGGGTCCAGAACGACTACGATCCGTACGGGCAGGTCACCCTCCGGCTGGAGCAGTTGCGACAGATCGGCCACCCCGTCGACAAGGTCGAACTCATTCTGATGGGCGGCACGATGACCGCGCGGAGCCACGACTACCAGGAGTGGTTCGTCAAGCGGGCGCTCGAAGCGATGAACGACTACGACGTCGAGAAAACGCCCGAGCCCGCCGAGGGCGTGAGCTTCGCGCAGGATCCCGACGAGTACGAGTGGCGGTACACAGAAGACGTGATTACCGAAAACGAGACGAACGAGATCCGGAATATCGGAACCACGTTCGAGACCAAGCCCGACTGGTGCGACCCGGAACAGATCGATCGCATGCTCGATCTCGGGGGGACGAAGGTTGAGGTGGGCGTCCAGACCACCTACGAGCGCATCAACCGCGAGATGCACCGCGGCCACGGCATCCAGGAGTCGATCGACGCCAACCGCCGCCTGCGCGACGCGGCGTTCAAGGTCGGCTTCCACATGATGCCAGGACAGCCGGGAATGAGCAAAGAGATGTGTCTCGAGGACTTCCGCGAACTCTTCGCGAACGACGACTGGAAGCCCGATTACCTGAAGATCTACCCGACGCTCGTCGTCCGCGGCACCGCCACCTACGACTGGTGGCACCGAGACGAGTACGACCCCCTGACGAACGACGAGGCGGCCGACCTGGTCGCCGAGATCAAGGACATGATCCCGCGCTACACGCGCCTCCAGCGCGTCCAGCGGGACATCCCCGCGGACTTCATCGACGCCGGCGTCTGGAAGTCGAACCTGCGCCAGCTCGCCAGACAGCGCATGGACGAACACGGTTGGTCGTGTGACTGTATCCGCTGTCGTGAAGTGGGGATGAACGACGCGGAGCCCCAAACCGTCGACCTGGACGTGATGACCTACGAGGCCTGCGGCGGCACGGAGCACTTCATCTCCATCGAAGACTTCGATCAGGACCTCCTGATCGGTTTCTGCCGGCTTCGCTTCCCGAACGACCCCGTTCGCCCAGAACTCGAAGACGCCGCGTTGATCCGTGAGCTCCACGTCTACGGCAGCGAGGTGAGCGTCGGGAGCGAGCCGCAAAGTGGCGCTGAATCCGCCAACGGGCAGGGCACGCTGGCGAGTGACGCCGGCAACGACGGCGGCCAGCACCAGCACCGCGGCTACGGCCGTCGGCTGATGGAACGAGCCGAGGAACTCGCCACCGACGCCGGGTTTTCCAAGCTCTCGGTCATCTCCGGCATCGGCGCCCGGGAGTACTACCGCGAGAAACTCGACTATCACCAGGACGGCCCGTACGTGAGCAAGCGGCTCTAGGCAGGCTCCCTCGTGTTTCGGGCGGCCGACGGACGACCGCTGCTAGCCCGCCCCTAACACCGCTCGCCCCAGTCTCGCCAGTCCAGGTCGTCGTGGAGTGTCACCTCGATCTCCATGCTGCAGTCGGGACAGTAGAACGCCACCGATCGGCGACTGGGATCGAACTCGGTCCACTCGTCGTGGCGCTCGCAGCCGACGCGCAGTCCGCGCTCGGGGTCGGCCAGCGGCTCGACGCGATACGGGCCGATTCGGGCGTGGTCGTCGGGCCGTCGGTCGGGTTCGTTCGACACGGAGGTGGGAAGGGAATCGAGCGACGTAACTCCGTCGCCGGAATAGTGAGACGGTCCGGCACACACCGCGCGGCGCGGAGGGTGCGACGACGCCGTCGCGATCAGGCGTCCACTACCTGACAGCCGTCGGCGTAGGGCATGTGGGTCGAGTTCTGCCGGATGAGTGTCGTTCCGATACGGATGGCGCCGAGTTCGTCCTCGCCCCACACTCCCATCATGACGTAGAACGAGAAACACAGTCCGTCGGGCGCGTCTCCCTCGACGGGATGCCCGTGTTTTTCCTGGGCATCGGCCGTCGAAGCCGTCGCTTCGAACCGGCCGTCGACCGTCGCGACCGAAATTTCGTACTCGTCCGTCGTGCCGAACCACTCCTTGGCCAGCACCTCACCACCGAAGGTCGGGTGCTCGACGCCAAACTCGGCCGCCTCGTACGATCTCCGTTCGCGGTACCGTTCCTCCCCGTCTCTCGTGATCGTGACGACGACGTCGACCGGTTGCGTGCTCCGGTTCTGGATCTCGACGCGGCCGAGGGCGAAGGTCGGACGCTCCTCCCGGCTGAGACAGCCGGCGGCAACCGGACCGGTGCACACCGCCGCGAGGAGTCGTCGCCGACGGATCGATCGGCCGCTGTCGTATTCTTCCACGTCTGCGATAAAATAGATCCCCAAGTGTTGAAACACTTTCTATCTCATCGGTGCGCGTATCGGGAGCGCTTTGCACGTGTGAAGAGCGACACCCCTTTTTGGTCCGGAGGAACAGTGAACAGTATGGATCCCAAGCGGGAACTCTCGAGCGTCGACCTCGCCGCCGTCGTCGGCGAACTCTCCGACCTGGAGGGGGCGAAGGTCGACAAGGCCTATCTCTACGGCGACGATCTCGTGCGCCTCAAGCTGCGAGACTTCGATCGCGGACGGGTCGAACTCTTCATCGAGGTTAGCGAGACGAAGCGCGTCCACACGGTCGCCCAGGAGCGCGTGCCGGACGCGCCGGGTCGGCCGCCACACTTCGCGAAAATGCTGCGGAACCGGCTCTCGGGGGCCGACTTCGCCGGCGTCTCGCAGTACGAGTTCGATCGCATCCTCGAGTTCGTCTTCGAGCGCGAGGACGCCAACACGCGGCTCATCGTCGAACTGTTCGGCGAGGGCAACGTGGCCGTCACCGACGGCGAGTACGAAGTCGTGGACTCGCTCGAGACGATCCGACTGAAATCGCGAACCGTGGCTCCCGGCGCTCGCTACGAGTTCCCCGAGTCGCGGGTGAATCCGCTAACCGTCTCCCGCGAGGCCTTCGACCGGCAGATGGACGAGTCCGATACGGACGTCGTCCGAACGCTCGCGACACAGCTCAACTTCGGCGGCCTCTACGCCGAAGAACTCTGTACGCGCGCCGGCGTCGAAAAGACGATCGACATCGAGGACGCCGGCGAGTCCGAATACGAGCGGCTCTACGGCGCTATCGAGCGGCTGGCGATCGACGTCAGGAACGGGGCCTTCGACCCGCGGCTCTATCTGGAACACGAGGACGAGGAGGGCGAAACCGAAGGCGACAGCGGGACCGACGACGAGGCTGGCCCAACAGCGGAGACTGACGACGAGACCGAGGCCTCCGGCACACCTGTCGACGTGACGCCGTTCCCGCTCGACGAACACCAGCAAGCGGGGCTCGAACCCGAGGCGTTCGACTCGTTCACCGACGCACTCGACGAGTACTTCTACCGACTCGAACTCGCCGACGAGGAGCCTGCAGACGCGGCCAGCCAGCGCCCGGACTTCGAGGCCGAGATCGCGAAACAACAGCGCATCATCGAACAGCAAGAGGGTGCGATCGAGGAGTTCGAGCGCGAGGCCGAGGCCGAACGCGAGCGCGCCGAGTTGCTCTACGCGAACTACGGCTTCGTCGACGAGATTCTCTCGACGGTCCGGGATGCCAGAACCGAGGGCACCCCCTGGGCGGAGATCGAGGAGCGATTCGAAGCCGGTGCCGAACAGGGGATCGACGCGGCCGAAGCGGTCGTCGACGTCGACGGTGCGAACGGTCGCGTGACGATCGAACTCGACGGCGAGCGAATCGGGCTCGACGCCGACGACGGCGTCGAGAAGAACGCCGACCGACTCTACACCGAGGGGAAGCGCATCGCCGAGAAGAAGGAAGGCGCCCAGCAGGCGATCGAGAACACCCGCGAGGAACTCGCCGACGTCCGCGAACGCAAGGCCGCCTGGGAGGCCGACGACGAGGGTAGCGACGAGACCGGAGGCGACGACTCGGACGAGGACGAGCCGGACATCGACTGGCTGGCTCGCTCCTCCATCCCGATCCGCGAGAACGAACCCTGGTTCGACCGGTTCCGGTGGGTCCAGACCAGTGACGGCTTCCTCGTCATCGGTGGCCGGAACGCCGACCAGAACGAAGAGCTCGTGAACAAGTATTTGGAACCAGGCGATCGCGTCTTCCACACGCAGGCCCACGGCGGCCCCGTCACGGTCCTGAAGGCCACGGATCCGAGCGAATCGTCCCGCCCCGACATGGAGTTCCCGGAGGCGAGCATCGAGCAGGCCGCCCAGTTCGCCGTCTCCTACGCCTCGGTCTGGAAGGACGGTCGCTACGCCGGCGACGTCTACGCCGTCGACGCCGATCAGGTGACCAAGACGCCCGAGAGCGGCGAATACCTGGAGAAGGGCGGCTTCGCGATTCGGGGCGACCGAACCTACCACCGGGATACGCCGGTCGACGTCGCGGTCGGCATCCAGTGTGAACCCTGGACCCGCGTCATCGGTGGGCCGCCGGCCGCGATCGCAGACCGGGCGGTGACGACGATCGAAGTCGAACCGGGCCAGTTCGCCCAGGGCGACGTGGCAAAGCGGATCTACCGCGAATTGCGCGAACGCTTTGCGGACGAGTCGTTCGTCCGCAAGATCGCCAGTCCGGACCAGCTCCAGCACTTCTTGCCGCCGGGCGGCAGCCGGATCAAAGACGAGTGAGCGCGCTCGATCGACTCGATCGGGTTCCGGGGACCGGTCGCACGTGCGAACGACGGACGGGACCGGAACCGTCGGCCGCCACATCACGATTCCGACGTGTGAGGGATGTGTGAGAGTACGAGCGTAAACGCGACCGTCGCCACGAGCACGAGCAGAACGCCGAAAACCGTTCCACCAGCGGTCGGAATCCTCGAGGCGCCGACGGTGAGAACGACGGCCATCCCACCGACGAGAACGCTCGGCACCGTCCGGACCACTTCCACCGGCGCCGTCGTCGCGCCAGCACCGAGCTCTCGGCCCACCGATACCGCACGGTCGGCGGCGTCCCAGGACAGCACGACCAAGGTGGCCGCAGTCGCCGATCGCCAGATCGACGGGGCAGCGATCACCACATTCGCGAGCACGCCACCGAGCAGCAGGACGACGCCGAACACGGCACACTGACGCGCCCATCGAACGACTATCGGAAACAGCCCGGCGGTGAGAAACGCGACGCCGAGACCGCACGCGATAACCGGCAGCATCGTCGGCAGCGGTGGCGACAACGCGATGATCCCGACGAGCGCACCGCCGACGACGAGCGGGCCGACGATCGTGGCCCCGCGGCCGACGAACCGGTAGCGACGGCGCCGAAGGACGATCCCACACGCATAGAGTCCCGAGCCAATGCCTGCGAGGAGCAACGGTGCCCGCTGAACGGGACCGGTCGAACCGACGATGGCGGCGCCGAAGGCGGCGAGACAGGCGACTGTGGCGCTCAAGACCGCCGGTCGCGGGTCGGTCGGGTGGTCAGGAATACGACTCATCGCTGCACGCTCCGCCGGATCGTCGGCTCGAGAGGCGTTTCGGGGTCCCAGTCGACGACGGGAACGTCGGCCCGCCGAAGGGTGGCCATCCGATTTCTGCGCCGGAGCTGCGAGAACGCGGTGGCGAGGGAGTGCCCACTCGTGACGTCCGGTGAAACGACCGCGACGGAACAGCCTCGTTCGCGGAGTCGACGCGAGATCTCGACCGGAACGTCGTCGCAGAGGGGTGAGAACAAGACGACGTCCCAGTCCGCGCGAACGGCCGGCTGGAGCGTGCTGACGTGGGCGTCGACACACCCGTCTTCCGTCCGACGGTCCGGTGGCTCGAGCGACAGCGTGGTGTCGTCTTCGAGCGTCCGTTCGACGGTCCCGACGTGGTGAGAACACGTTCCAGGCGCGAGCCACGTCGACTCGGCCGACAGAATCGACAACCCGACGGGTGTCCCGGCGGCTGTCACCGCGTCGAGTACTTCTCTGGCTGCAACGCGTTCGTACAGCACTGCGTGTGGTTCGGCCGGACCCGCCGAGAGATAGCACTCGCGCCTCGCATCCACGCAGAGGACCACCGACTCGGTTCGCTCCTCGCGATAGCTGACCGTCGATAACGCACCGGATCGTGCGTATCGATTCCAGTCGATCCGTCCCGGTGGATCGCCGAATCGATAGGATCGGACCTTGGAGAACTCGACCCCGCTCCCGGTCGTCGCGCCAGCCGTGGCGCCAGGACGATTCCCGACGGCCCGTTCGAGCGGAATCGTCCGGATCGGCGACCGGCACGAAATCGCCGCCGACGTCGAGAGCGTCGTCACCATCACCAGCCGGCCGCTGACCTCTCTGACGACCGCCGTCACCGGTTCGAACCGGTGGACGCCGTGTTTCGCTTCGACGCGATAGGAAAAGGTCGTCGACTCACCGGGCCCGAGAACGGCTCCGTGGCGAGGCGAACCGTCCCGGACGGAGAGCATCGGCGGGACCCCATCGAGCATTCGAACGTCTGCGAGCGGCTGTGGGCCCTCGTTGCGAACCGTCACGGTGACCTCGACGGACTCCCCGTGGGCCGGGTCCGTGGGGGCTACCTGGTGGTCGGCGGAGAGCGACACGACAGGCTCCCGCGTAACGTGTGAATACCCCGTGAAAACGATCGCAGGGATCGCCAGGAGCGCCACCACCGGCTTCGCCAGCAGGACGCCGACGGCGATCGCCGACAACGCGACGATGACGGTGACGTTCCATCGACCAGTCCGTCGACGGATCATCGGCGGTGGCCCTCCCGTTCGAGGCGTACGATCGCCCGGACGGCTCGCAGCGCACGAGTGCTGAACCGCACCCGATCGACCACAGCCCGGACGCGCGACCGTTCCGACCCCCGATCGCTTCGAACGAACGATTCGGCGACTGGATCGCTCGTCCAGTCCCCTCGTTCGATCGTTTCACGTGCGGTCCGAGACGTACAGTTCGATCGCCTGCGGATCGCTCGAACGGCCGCCTGACGGATTTCCGCCCGAATACGCCGGCGTGTCCGGCGCGGCAGCGTCATCGACCACCGACTCTGGAGGCGCCGTTCGAGCCGAGAGTGAGGCGTTGGCGTCGACACAACTCGTTCGGGCGGCGGTCCGTTCGAGTCACCCGGTCGGTTCACTCCCACCAGGACGAGCGGCACGTAGAAACACACGATCGTCAGGACTCCCGTGAAGAACAGGATCAGGACGACCTCGTCGTCTCGAGGCCACGGAACTGGTGGGACGATCGGACCGAACAGCACCACCGCAAGCCCCAGACAAAGCGAGAGGACCCCGATCGCGGTCAACGAACGGCGACCGATCGAGATGGGATCCATCGCTCACTCCCCCTCGATCCGTCGCAGCTGATCGTTCGCTCGGTGCCGGTCGTCCGAAGACGCCGTCGAACGCCCGTACCTGACCTTCCTGAACAGGTCGGTCACCTCGCGAGCGACAGCCGGATCGATCCCTGCGTCGACGGCTGCACGCCGCCACTCCGTGGGCGTTCGACAACGTGGATTGTCGACATTTAGCTCCGTGGTCATGGCCACCCAGGCCCGTGACACCTCGTCCGTCGGGTCGGCGGGCGGCCACTCGCGGCCCGCGTCGGTGTGTCGTGGCGTCGCGCCCGCCTCGTACCGCCACCCGTCCAGCGCGGACGCACCCCATTTGACCACCATCCGAACCAGCGAGACGCCGCTCGAATCCGGAAGTCGGTGCCCAGCGAGAGCCAGGAGGACCGCACCCAAACCGAGCGCAAGCAAGACCAATACGTTCGGGTACAGGAACTCGAGCACCGCGACGACGATCTCGGTCATATCGCCAGTGCCGGCAGGGACCGCTGGCTCCGTCAACTCGATGCCAAACAACTCGAACAACGCGGCCAGGAGCATAAACAGCATCCCGAACAGCGAGACACCCGAGTCGGGTCCCTCAGCAGAGGGCGGCTCGTACGGCGACGAGATCGACACCGCTTCGAGCGCTGACCCGGCGATCCCCAGCGAGAGAATCGAAAGCAGCGTCGCCGCCAGCAGCAGGACCCGTCCGTGTCGCATTCGTCTGTAAGTATTAGCCACCACAATCGTATAAAAATATGTCGTGGCCGTATGCTATGAGAACGGTCGACATCACTGCGTCGAAGGTGGAGCACCCTCTCGATCGAGCCTGGACGCTACGTGGACCAGCGAATCGGGGCGATCACGCCGGACGGACTATCGTGACTCCGGAACCGTCGTCCGCTTTGTCTCGACAGACCGAGAACACATCCTCTGGTACACTGCTAATCGATCGCCGCGGTGGGGCCGAATAACAGCACCTTTCACCGCGCCGGTTCGACGGTGACCCATGCAGGTCAGAGACCGGGAGCGACTCGATGGCGGTCGGGAGCGACTGACCGTCGTCCCGGAGAACGTCGACGACCTCTGGCACCTCCAGTACGTTCTGGAACCCGGCGACCGCGTCGCCGGCGATACGACCCGGCGGATCCAGCGCAACGACGACAAGATGCGCGATACGGGCGGCGAACGCGAGCCCATGTGGGTCGCGCTGGCGGTCGAGGACATCGAGTTCCACCGCTTTGCGAACCGGCTGCGCGTCGGCGGCGAGATCGTCGCCTGCTCCCGCGAGGATCAACTGGGGTTTCAGCATACACTGAACGTCGAAGAGCGCGACGAGCTCTCGATCGAGAAGTACTGGAAACCCGATCAGGAGCGGCGCCTCGAAGAGGCCGAGGAAGCGACCGAGAACCCCGACGTCGCCATCGCCACGGTCGAGGAAGGCCGGGCGCACGTCCACAGCGTCGCCCAGTACGGCACCGAAGAACGCGCGACGATCACCGGCTCCACGGGAAAGAACGAAGACGCGCAGGATCGCACGGCGCTCTTCTCGGAGTTGACCGACGTCCTCCGCCGGCTCGACGTGGACGCGATCATCCTCGCCGGGCCCGGCTTCACCAAGCAGGACGCCTACAAGTACGTCGAAGACGAGGCGCCCGACGTCGCCGAACTGATCACGATGGTCGACACGGCGAGCGTCGGCGACCGTGGCGTCCACGAGGTGCTCAAACGCGGCGCCGTGGCAGACGTCCAGCAGGAGACCCGGATCGAGACCGAGGCCGAGGCGATCGACGAACTGACCCGCCGGATCGCCGAGGGAGCCAAGGCCGCCTACGGACCCGACGAAGTCGAAAAAGCGGCCGAGTTCGGTGCGGTCGAGCGACTGCTGATTCTCGACGACCGCCTCCGAAAAGAGCGCGGCCCCGACGGCGAGTGGGCCGTCGACATCGACGGCCTCGTCCGGACGGCCGAACAGAAAGGCGGCGAAGTGACCGTGTTCTCGAGCGAGTTCCCGCCGGGCCAGCAACTCTCGAATCTCGGCGGGATCGCGGCGTTACTTCGCTATCGGATCGAGTGAGGGCCGACTGGCGGGAGCCGATCAGGATTCGATCGTCACTCGCTGGAGATCCTCGGCGAACCTGACGTCGCCATCGAAGTGTTCGGCGATCGATCGACGCATCTCCTCGTGGCGCCCCTGCGTGTGCGGGTACAGGTGCGTGAGGTAGAGTCGGCCGATCTCCACGCCCGAAAGTGTCTTCCCAAGTGAGTCCGGCGTCGGGTGGTTCGACACGTCGACGTCGTCGGGAAACGAACAGTCGTGAGCCAGGATCGCACAGCCGTCGGCGAAGTTCGCGAGGCCAGCGAAGGCTTCGCTGTCGCCGGCGAAGGTAAAGCGGTCGTCGAACCGGTAGGCCAGACAGGGTACCGAGTGGCGCGTCTCGTAGGAGGTGACGTCGAATCCGGCGACGGTAAACTCGTCGTCCGGGACCACCTCGCGGATCTGGAGCTCGAGGCGGCCGTCCAGATACTCGAACACGGAGAGGAGGTCGTCCACCAGCGCCTTCGTTCCTTGCGGGCCGACGATCTCCAGGTGCTCCTCGCCCGCGAGCCAGCGGGCCTTCATCAAGGGGAGGAGGTCGGCGACGTGATCCAGATGGTGATGTGTCAGAAGGACCGTCGACACGGCCTCGTAGCCCACGCCAGACTGTTCCAGCCGCTGTAACACGCCGGCTCCACAGTCGATCAGGACGGTCCTGTCGTCCTCCTGGACGAGAATCCCCGTCTGGTACCGATCGCCCGTGGGCATGGCGGCACCGGTTCCGAGGAAGGTCACCTGCATACGCGGACGTGGGCGTGGACCGAGGAAAAACGTTGCGACGACGCGGGTTTCGACCGGGAACGATGCGGCAATCGGGGGACGTGAACGTCATCGATGGACGGCAGCCAACACCGACACCCGACTCGCAGACCCGCATCGGATTCTCTTCGAGACCACGAGTGGTCCGGCGGCCCGCGTGCGACACGACGAAGTCCCAGCGACCGGCTATTCCACGTCGACGTTGTCTAGCCCGTCGGTCTCCGGTTCGAGTTCCTCGGTCGGGTTCTGTGCGACGGCCGTCCCCAGCGAGCCGATACCGCCGTTTTCGCCCCCGATCCAGCTAACGCTCCCGTCGGGTTCGAGAAAGCCGAATCGGCCACCATCGTCGTCGTCGATCACGAGGACGCCGGCGAAGAAGCCGTCTTCCCCTTCAGCGATCGTCGCCTCGTAGCCCTGGTCCGCCAGTTGGTCACGATACCGCTCGAGCCGCGTCTCGAGGTCGGCTCGATCACTCATCGTCAGCGTCTCGAAGTACGTTCCAAGGTTCCCTGTCATCTATCTAGGTGTCATCAGTTGCGTCGGTTTCTGACGGCGGCCGGTCGTCGGCCGCCGCATTCTCCGCCGATTCGAGTTCCGCGAGTAACGCGTCGGCTTCGTCGAGCCAACGAGCGGTGCGATCCGGCGAAACGGACCGCGAGTCCGTACTCACCGACTCTGCGATTTCGGACGGGTCCGTCTCGACGAGTTGCTCTAGCGTATCGATGCCGTGTTCTCGCAGACGCCCACCGATCGTCGGGCCGATATCGTCGACGAACTCGATCGGTTGGCCACCCGAAAGGACGGTAATCATGCCGCGAGCCTGTTCGATCCAGTCGTTCGCACGGCCAGGAGAGACGGTCGCCCCTTCCGAGCTGACGATGGTGGCGAGCTCTTCTGGCGTGTGGGCGACCAGATCGACGACCGTCTCGATGCCCGCGTCAGCGAGGTCGTTCGAAAATTGGATGCCGATACCGTGGACGGCATCGACCGAGAGACCGCCAGCGTCCCGTAACTCGTCACCGGCAGCCACGTCGTCGCCAGGTTTTCGAGGAACGGATCGGCCCGGCCCGGTTCCGGCTCCGAGAATGTCCTCGTAGTCGAGCTCGTCGAAGTCGTCGATGTCGACGAGGTCGAACAGATCGACGGTGAACGCGAGTCCGGATTCATCACCGTCGCGGGAGCCAGTGATGTAGATCTCCATGCCGCGCTCGGTCTCCTCGGCTTCGAGTCCAACGTCGAGAGTCACGTCGGCGTTCGCCGCGTGGTAGACGGGGACGGCTCCGTCCTTCGGGATCGCGCCATTCTCTACGAGTTTCAGGTAGCGTTCGCGGCCGTGTTGTAACGCCTGTAGTTCCGCTTCGGAGAACGAATCGTACAGCGCCGTCAGAAACCGTTTGAGTTCGGTCATTCGGCCGAGTCCTCCCCGCCTCGCACGTCGTCGAGGCGGCGTTCGATAGCTTGTCGGGCGGTCTTTCGGTCGTGGTTCTCGCGTTCGGCCGCCAACATCGCCCGGAGCGTGGACGCATCGTCGATGTCGTCGATCGCCGTTTGCAGTTCGGAGACGGTGAACGCCGATGGATCCGGGGTCGACAGACCGTCCCGGGGTCCGTCGTCGGTACCCGGTGCGCTAGCGGGGCCGCCACTATCGGAGTGCCCCTCGGTAGCGGACAGCGTCGCCGTTCGCTCCTCGTCGAGCCGGTCGGACGTCGCAGTCTGTGTCACCCGGTCGAGGACGTCCATTCCCGCAGACTGGTTCTGCAGTTCGGCGACCATCCTGACGTTCAGATCGTACGTCGAACGGGTCTTTCGATCCATCGTGGTCTCCCGATCCGACGGCGTGACGCGCAGTCGCGGCGGTCGATAGGGGACCATCGCGGGACTGGCTGCCGCTGGCTCGTTCTCTACCGTCTCGACCTCGGTGATCTTCGCGGAGAACTCCTCTTCGATCTGGTGGATCACCAGATTGGGCAGCGAGAGAAAGAGCAAGAGCGGGATCTCGATCTCTCTGGCCACTCGACGCGTACCGCCCGCCGGATCGGATTCGGTCGTCGTGTACCCGAATGTCACGGTGACCAGTTGTCCGTCCTCGTCGTAGCCATACTCGCGGAGTAGTGCGACAGATTCCGTCTGCGCCTCGACGCTCGCGTCGATGGCCGCGATCAGCGGCCCCGAGAACAGCGACGAGAGGGGCAGGTTCTGTAATTCGTCAGTCACCGATGATCACATCCGAGTCCCATTATGTGTCGTCGGTATCGCCGTTGGAGACCTCGTCTTCGGACGTTTCAGTGATCGTCTGTTCGAGAACGTCGAGCAGTCGAGTGACCCCCTGCGGAGATTCGATCGAGCCGGCCTCGATGTGGACGGATTGATCGTAGCTGCGTTCGATCTTCTGCTGTCGCTTATCGGTCTTCTGGTAGCTCGCCCCGACGTTGAAGCCGATGATCCCGCCGACGAGGCCGCCGACGCTGCCACCACCGCCACCTTCCTCCTCGACCTGTCGCATGTGCGTCGAGTTGAGCGAGACGTTGAAGTCGACGGTGACATTGTCGACCTCGAAGTACGGCACGTGGAGTAACAACAGGAGCGGGATCTTCATCTCGAACTCCTGGGTCTCGACGGTTCCCTGCTCGTTCGTCGCCTGTTTCTTGTAATGGAAGTTGACGTACACCGGTTCGCGCTGGGCGTTGAACGAGCCGAAACTATCGGTCTCCGTGAAACCGACATCCTGAATGAACGCCGCCGCCGTCTCGGACGCTTCGGCGTTCGCCTCGACGGCCGCGTTGAGCGGCGCGCCGAGGATCTTGCTATACGGAATGTTACCGAGTTCGTTCGGGAAGTCTGGGTCTGACATTGCGTCCCAGCGAAAGTGAGAACGAGATGATGATAAATACTTCCACCCAATTATTGATTTTAATAAATTAAAAACCAAGAAGGACCTTGGAGGGTTTTCAAAGGCACATGGCCATTCAACCATATAATATGTGGTTATTGCGGCCCAGAATTTCAGTTAGTAGATTGGCAACAGCGGCAGGTTCGCATCGACCCACGGAACGTCAAGCCCGCACATATTCACTTTCACTCCGCCGACCCAACCCTCTTTGGCGCTCGCGTCCCAGGATACCCCGATGGAACCCGCCGAGTCGGTCGACTTCCACGAGCGCCTGTCGCTCGACGCCGACGCGGACATCGCCGACCGCGACGTCCTGGACCTGTTCGAACCCGCGGTCCAGGAGTGGTGGATCCGCGAGTTCGGCGAATACGTTCCCGAGAACGACGGCTTCTTTACACCGCCCCAGCGCGGAGCGATTCCGAAGATCCACGACGGGACTAACACGCTCGTGTGCGCGCCGACGGGGTCTGGGAAGACGTTGGCCAGTTTCAGTGCGATCATCAACGAGCTCTTTTGCCGTGATCGCGAGCAGGATGACGGACTGGCAAATTCGGTCTACTGTCTGTACGTCTCACCGCTGAAGTCGCTTGCCAACGACATCCACCGTAATCTCACCCGGCCGCTCTCCGGAATCGAGTCGATCATCGAGGAACGCGGCGACGACGTCGGCGAGATTCGCCACGCGATCCGCCACGGCGACACGCCTTCGAGCGAGCGTCAGAAAATGCTGGACGAGACGCCACACGTCCTCAACACGACGCCCGAGACGCTCGCCATCCTGCTCAATTCGCCGAAATTCCGCGAGAAGCTCCGGACCGTCGAGTACGTCGTCGTCGACGAGATCCACTCGCTGGCGGAGGGCAAACGCGGCACGCACCTCTCCGTGAGTTTGGAACGCCTCGAAGCGATGGCCGAGGGCGACATCACGCGGATCGGCTGTTCGGCGACGATCGACCCGCTCGAAGACGTCGCCGAGTTTCTCGTCGGCCGGGAGTATCCTGCGGACCCCGACGAATCGTCTCAGGCGACATCGAGCGGTACCAGTGATGCTTCCGACACCGACGACGAATCCTGTGACACAGCCGACGCGCCCCTGGAACCCGCCGGCCAGCCCCGCGACTACGAAATCGTCGACGCCAGGTTCGCCCGCGACTTCGACCTCGAACTCGAGTGTCCGACGGACGACCTGATCAACACGCGCCGCGACATCGTCCAGGACCAGTTCTACCGGCGACTACACGACCTGATCGGGGACCACACCAACACGCTCGTGTTCACGAACACCCGGTCGGGCGCAGAACGGGTGCTCCACGAGTTACGCGAACGGTTTTCGGACGACGGCGAACCCGGCGCTGGCACCAACACGGATGCGACGGCCGAGGCTGCAGCGCCTGACACACCCGGGGCCGGCTACGACGAGTCGAACTCCGCCTGTCACCACGGCAGCCTCTCGAAGGAGGTCCGACAGGACGTCGAGGAGAAGTTGAAGTCGGGCGAGCTAGACGTCGTTACCTCCTCGACCTCCCTCGAACTCGGGATCGACATGCCCCACGTCGACCTCGTCGTGCAGGTCGGCTCCCCGAAGAGCGTCGCGGCGTTGCTCCAGCGCGTCGGGCGAGCCGGTCACCGCGTGGGCCAGACCGTCACCGGCCGCGTGATCGCGCTCGACCGCGACGAACTCGTCGAGTGCGCGGTCATGCTCGCGAGGGCCGAAGAGGGCTTCGTCGACTCCGTATCGATCCCGGAAAACGCCCACGACGTAGCCGCCCAACACGTCTACGGGATGGCCATCGCCGAGGTTCGACCCGAACGCGAGGTGAAAGCCATCCTCCGTCGAGCCTACCCGTTCCGCGAGTACGACGCCAAGCGCTACGAACGGCTGATTCGGTACCTCACCGCCGACTACGCCGGCCTCGAGGATCGCAACGTCTACGCCAAGATCTGGCGCGACGAGAACGATCCGCCCGACGGCGAGCACCACTACGAGGACCACCCAGTCGGCGAGACGTTGATCGGCAAGCGCGGTCGCCTCGCGCGAGTGATCTACATGACGAACATCGGGACGATCCCCGACTCCTTTACCTGCAGCGTCCACACCCGCGCGAGCGACGAGTGGGTCGGCCAACTCGACGAGGACTACCTCGACACCCTGGAGAAGGGTGACGTCTTCGTCCTCGGCGGCAACCACTTCGAGTACCGCTACCGCCGCGGGTCGAAGGTATACGTCGACCACACTCATGCGAGACCGACGGTGCCCTCCTGGTACTCCGAACGACTCCCGCTCTCGACGGACCTCGGTCGTGAAATCATCGACTTCCAGCGGGAACTCCTGTCGCACTACGAGGCTGGCGGCGCCGCCCGGGTCCGGGCCTGGCTCAGGGAGTTTCCGCTCGACGACAACAGCGTCCGGGCGCTCGCGCGCCTGTACGACCACCAGTGCCAGTACGGCGGGATCGAGAGCGTCTCGACTGACGATCGACTCGCGATCGAGGTCGAACGCAATCGCGATGAGTACGAACGTCACTACTACGTCCACTCCAACTACGGCCGGCAGGTCAACGACGGTCTCTCGCGATTACTCGCCTACCACTGCGCCCAGGAGGCGACCGCCAACGTTCGGGTCGCGGTCGCGGACAACGGCTTCGTCCTGTCGATGCCGTTGAACCGCAAGGTCGACGTCCCCGGAATCCTCGCCGACCTCGATCCCGATGCCGTCCGCGAGGATCTGCGATCCGCCCTCTCCGGGACCGACCTCCTCCAGCGATACTTCCGGATCAATGCCACGCGCTCGCTGATGATCCTCAAACGCTACAAGGGGTACGAGAAGTCCGCCAGCGAACAGCAGGTCTCGAGCGAGATGTTGCTCGGTTTCGCGGAGGGCCTCGAAGACTTCGCCGTCGTCGAAGAGACCTACCGCGAGATACTGGAAGACAAACTCGCGGTCGACGAGATCGAATCCATCGTCGGCGCCATCGCGACCGACGACCTGACCGTCGAACGGGCGCTGTTCGACTCGCCGACGCCCCGAGCGTTCGGCCTCGCGACGCTCTCGGCCAGCGACGTCGTCCTCGCCGAAGACGAGAGCGCGGCGCTCCAGTCGTTCCACGACCGCGTGCTCGCCGAGATCGACGACTCGTCACCGACCGGCGTCGTGACTGACGATTGAGACGCAGAAGGCGGGACACGGAAGCGGTGGCCCAGTAGGCAGCGTTGAGGTACGTTGCCGGCGTCCGTAGATAGACACCCGGAACGTTGCCGGCGTCCGGGGGTAGACTCCCAGTACGTTGCCGGCGCCAACAGGTCTTTGCGCTTAGTTCACCCACGACCGCTATGAGCGACTCCAGCGAGACGAGTGTCGACATCCCGTACGATGGCAGCGACGACGCGTTCGAGACGGTCAGCGAGAACCGGGTTCGGCTCGCAGAGACGGATCTCGGCGGCGTCGTCTTCTACGGCGAGTACGTCACCTACCAGGACGCGGCCGTCGCGGCCTACCGCCGGCAACTCGGCTACGGCGGCGAGTACGTCCGTGAGCCAGACCTGACGACGCGCGTCGTCGCGACCGAACTCGAGTACTATGCCTCGGCACGGTTCGAAGACGTCCTGGAGAACGAAGTGCGCGTCAGTCGAATCGGGCGAACGAGCGTGACCTACGACCACCGCATCCGTCGAAAGGCGGACGGCGAACTGCTCGCCGAGGGGACGGTCACGCAGGTCGTCGTCGATACAGAGACCGCCGAGTCCGCACCGGTCCCGGCGGAGATGCGCCAGGCCATCGTCGACCGGCAGTCGTCCTGATGGCAGTCGGCTGACCGGCCATAGAGGGGCTCGTTTCAGCGACTCGTCTTTCGACCACGCTCGTGCCGCGAGCGACAGCTACAAGCCCCGAGTCGTTCCAGTCTCGTCCATGCCCGGGAAGGTAGGTCCCGACGAGCTGGCCGAACACGTCTTCGAGCGTTCCGGTGCCCACGACGATCGCGTCAGGCAGGGCCCGGGATTCGGCGAAGACGCCGCGGCGATCGACGTTCCTGCGGGGACGCTCGTCGTAAGTTCCGATCCGATCTCGCTCGCCGCCAGTCAGGCCGGCCGGCTCGGCGTCGCCGTCGCCACCAACGACGTGGCCGCCTCCGGCGCCGACCCGGCGTGGCTCACGGCCGTCTGTCTCCTCCCGACCGACGCCCCCGAGACGCTCGCGACCGTCACCGGTGACTTAGACGACGCAGCTCGCGAACTCGGCGTGTCGATCGTCGGCGGCCACACCGAGTACGTCGACGCGCTCACCAGACCCACGCTCTCGTTGACGGCAATGGGCTTTGCCGATCCGTTCGTGCCGACGGGCGGCGCGACGATCGGCAACCGCGTCGTCATCGCGGGCCCCGCCGGCCTCGAAGGAACAGCGATCCTGGCGAGCGACTTCGCCGACTCGCTGGCCGTCCCCCCAGCGACCATCGAGGCGGCGACGGCGTTCTTCGAGGAGATATCGGTCGTGCCCGCCGCTCGCCTCCTCAGAGATCGGGCGACAGCCATGCACGATCCCACCGAAGGTGGCGTCCTCGCCGGGCTCGTCGAACTCGCCGGTGCCTCGGGCGTCGAACTCACGATCGAGCGTGAGGCGATTCCCGTCCGCGCGGAGACCGAGACGCTCTGTGCAGCAGCCGACGTCGATCCGCTCCGCATCTTCGGCTCCGGGGCGCTCCTCGCGACCGTCCCTGACGAGGACGCCGACGATGCGGTCGCCGCGCTCGATGAGGCGGGAATCCAGGCGGCGAGTATCGGATCCGTGACTGGCGACGATCGTTCGGGACGCCTCACGCTCGACGACGAGGAGATCACCGGACCGATCGCCGACGATCTCTATCCGCTGTGGGCCGAGGCGGACGAGCGGACCGAGTCCTGATTCGAGTCGCCGAAACACCTACGGATCGAGCGCCGACTCACCGTTCGATACGGAACGAACGTTCTTGGGTCGCACCCTCCTCCGAACATTCGAACGACGGCGTTCGCCTCGAAGATCGGATCCGTGTCGGTATCGGCCCTGATTTGCGCGTGGCGATTCCGGCTGGACGGCCGGTCCCGGGCGAGCGCACGAACGAGGGACACACTCAGATGATATCGAGCGGCGATTTCGACCCGCAAACTGACGACGAGCGAGCGATCTCGCCGGCGATCGGGTTCGCGCTGGCACTGATCGTCACGGTCGTCCTCGCCGTCGGCGTGGGCGTCCTCGTCGGGACGATCACGGAGGATCCGGAACCCGACGCCGACTTCGAGTGGCGTGAGTCCGGAGAGGGAATGGACCGACAGGTCACGCTCGAACACACCGGCGGCGACGTGATCGACGGGGGCGAGTTGACACTCAAGGCGGCCGGCATCCGCGGCTTCGACGGCAATACGTCGCTGGCCGACTGGGGAACGATCAGGAACGGCAGTACGCTCACCGTCGGCTTCGTCGCCGACGCCGACGTGGCCACCAGGCAGCCGTACCGATCCGACGTCCAGCTCGAAGGTCGCTCTATCGACGGGACCGATAGCGAAACCGGCGTCGACGTACTGGCGGTCGCCGTCGAAGGAACCCCGCTGGAACAGGGGACGGTCCTGGCCAGTTCGATGCGTGATGGGGAAATCGTCGACGTCACCGCGACCGACCTCCGGTCGCTGGAACTCGTCTGGGACGGGTCGTGGGGAGAGACGACACTCGACGAACACCTCGTCGAATAAGAGAGATTCCATCCCGCTCCCGAACGCGCTCAGCTTCGCGCCCAGTCGAGCATCCGTCGATAGACCGGGTCACTCTCGAGGGCTTCGGCGTCACCCACCAGCACGAGGGCTCTCTTTGGCCGCGTGAGCCCGACGTTGATCCGTCGGTAGTCCTCGAAGATCGGGCCGTCGAGGTCGCCGCTCGCGACGAACGAGACGACGATCACTTCCTGACTGGATCCCTGGAAGCGATCGACCGTGTCGACGGTCACGTCGGCGGGAACCCGTCGCTCGATCTCGGAGACCTGCGCCCGAAACGGCGCGATGACGCCGATGTCCTCCCGGTCGAGTCCGGCAGCCTCGTAGGTCTCTATCAGGTCGGCGATTCGAGCCGCTTCCTCGGCGTCGGTGTGGCGTTCCCCGTCGCCAGGGACGTCGACGAACGTGACCGGGTCGCGCCGGTCGGCCGGCAGCGCCGACCGGGAGACGCCGTCGAGATCGTCGAGCGTCCGACTCGCCACGGCCGGCGTCGCCGGACGAAGGCGGCCGTCGTAGAACTCGCGCGACGGAAACGCCTGGATGCGCTGGTTCATCCGATACTGTCGGTCGAGCATGACGCCCGCGTCGGGGTAGGTCTCGACCAGTCGCTCGAACAGCGACTCGACGAGTTCGTTCTCGGCCTGCACCACCGGCGGCAGCTGGTGGTGGTCGCCGACCAGCACGAATCGCTCGGCTAAGTTGATCGCGGCGTACGTTCCCGGTTCCGTGAGCTGGGCGGCCTCGTCGACGAGTGCCACGTCGAACGACTGCTCTTTCATGATCCGGGAGCCACACGTCGCCGTCGTCGCCGCGACGATCTGGGCGTCCTCGAGCGCTCGAACCCGTTCGTCCGGATCACCTTCGCGTTCGAGACGCAAGTGCTGGAGGTCCGATCTGACGCCACTCTCTGTCCCGACCCGGGCGATTCGGTCCGGATCGATACCCGCATCCAGGAGCGCTTCGAGCGCGTTGTCGACCGCCCGGTTGGTAAACGCCGACAGCAGGATTCGCTCGCCCCGCTCGACCATCGCGTCGACGGAGCGAGCGATCGTGTACGTTTTGCCGGTCCCCGGCGGGCCGTGAATCAGCGCACAGTCACGGGCACCGACGGCCTTGCGAACCGCTTCGTCCTGGGCGGCGTTGTTGCCGACGAACGTCTCGTCGAGTGACTCGAATTCTGGTTCGGCGCGTTCGAAGAGGATGTCCTTGCGACGCTCGTCGCCCTTGAGGAGCGCGTCGTGGAGCGCCACGAGGAGCCGATCGGTCGTCAACTCGCTCGGGTAGATATCGATGCGAGCGACCTCGACGGGTTCGTCGGCCGTCAGGACCACGTCCTCGTCCAATCGTTCGATCCGGGCCAGTTCCGCGTCGCCCCCGACTGGTTCGCCGTCGCTCGCGAGGACCAGATCGCCCTCGCGGAACTTGGCAGTTCCCGACGAGCCGCGTCGGGCCCGCAGTTCCCACCGGCCGCCGTCGAGTTCGCGCGCCTCGACGAACTCGAGATCGACGATGGCGCGATCGTCGTCCGCTCGCTCCTCGGGGGTCTGTTCCCAGAGTTTTCCGTACTCGCGATGGACCTCGCGTCGTTCCTCCTCGATCGCGCGATAGAAGCGCTCGAAGTGGTCGAGTTCCGCCTCGGGCAGCGCCTGGCCGACCTGTCCGGCCTTCGACTCCTGATCGAGGCGGCCGGAGACGACCATACAGGTGTCCCGTTCGAAGCAGTACTCACACTTCGCGTCGGCTTCCTTCCCCGTCGGGACCGTCCCCGACGCCTCCATCGCCGCGATCTCGTTCCGGAGCCGGAGGACGTACTCGAGGAGGCCACGACCCATCGAGAAGTCCTTCGCCGGGGTGAGATCGCCCGTCTCCTCGTTCCGGTCGAGCGCCGAGTTCTTCGTGTAGAGCAACGTGCCGGTGTCGATCGAGCCGCCGTGTTCCTCGAGGACGAGCGCGTACAGCGCCGCCTGCACCTTGTCCTTGAATCGGGGCTCCTTGCGCAGGTTCTTGCCGGTCTTGAGTTCGACCGGCGCGCCGCGGCGGATCGCGTCGGCCCGGCCCTTGAGCCCGAACGTCTCACTGATGAGTAGCTGCTCGGAGCGCCAGTCGTCTTCCTCGCTCAACCGGCCCTGTTCGAGCCAGCCCTCGATCGCCGCCGCGTTCTGTCGAACGTCCTCGGCGGCCGACTCGGCCGACTCGCCGAGCAGACCGAGTTCCAGCGCCCGCTCCTCGATGCGCTCGTCGATCGAGGCGTCGAGGTCGCGACCGCGGAGGAGATCGCCGAAGACCTCGTGGACGAGCGTCCCCGTCACGACGGGGTAGTTGAGCGGAACGCCGGAGAGCTTGTTGAGGTAATACAGTCGCGGGCACTGCACCCAGTTGCGGACGTCGGTCACGTCGACGAGGTAGGACGGTTCGACGACGACGTAGGAGTCGGTCGTGGTCGCGTACTGGGTCTCGCCGCGGAACTCGTCGCGTTCGGCCTCGGTCACCACGAGTTCCATCCCCGGTTCGAGCACGTCGGCGGATTCCGTCCACTTGCCCCACAGCGTGACCGTCGTGGCATCGACGTCCGGCCGGTCCGCTTCGACGGCTGATCGAGTCGACGTAGCTGCATCCGTGTCGTGGTCGTGAGTCGCAGTTCCGTCTGCGGATCCATCCGCCGCCGTCGTCCCGTCCGCCAGCCGTACCGGCACCTCGGCCAACTCCCGTTCGCCGGCGCTCGTCGAGACCGTTCGCATCGTCACCTCGCCGACGACCGTTCCACGTACCTTCACGCAGGATACCTGCGCCGGAACCCGAAAAACGCTATCGGTCCCGGTTCCAATTCCGATTCGAGCGGGTTGGCTGCAACTTACTGGGTTCTCTCGCAGTGGGCGCACAGTTCATCCTCGTAGCGGACAACTGGGACGATACAGACGATGTGTCAACGATGGACAGATAGAACCAGAATGGGTTGGTTCGATGAAAGAAACTTGTGAGGCGATGGCAGATTATTCGTCGAATTATTCCGACCATATCTACGAGACAATCGTCAACAACGGCACCGAAAACCGTGATGATTGGGACACCGTCGTCAGAAATACGGCGTATAATTGCGCGTGGTACATGGGAACTTATTCTCGCGGTTCGGTCTACCAATTGTATCTACGGACCTAAGAAACAGGAACTAATAATGGCTGCTTTCACCGATCGCCGATGGCCTCAATACTGATTACGATGAGTACCGGTTTAAGGCGATAACAGTTATTATAAGACCACTGCCACGGTCGTCCGCCGATTACACAGTCATCGTTGGATACAGAATTAGCCATAATCGGTGGGTGTTGCCGAATGAGAAGCGCCGACGACTCGGGTCACCGAGGATATCTGTACCAAAAAGAGCATATGAAATTATCCCCTATGCATTTATTATGAAGCGGAGAGCGTACCTATCGGCAGCGGTCGTCGGCGCAAGTGCCCTCTCGGGGTGTCTGTCGACGCTCCTGGAGTCGGATAGGCCGGACAGGCCGCTGCCGGAGGTTCCCACGGGTTCGTGGACACAATACGGAGCCGATGGGGCAAATTCGTTCGCTCCGAACGTCTCCGCACCCTCGCGGGCGAATTTGGCGTGGACGTCGGAGGCCTACACACGCTGGCAACCCGCTGTTTCCGACGGGACAGTGTACATGATAAGCTCCGACACCAGCGCTGGCGGAAGTGTAATCGCACTAGATGCGCAGGACGGCGCTGAGCAGTGGCAAACCACTTTCGATGCAAGCGAACCCGAGGGAATCGTCGTCGCCGACGACCGATGTATCGTGGCGTACGGCACAAAAGTCGTTGCACTCGGCTCCCGATCTGGCGATCGGATCTGGACACAACCGATACGCGGTCGGTTCTCTTCGGACCCACTCGTCGCAGACGAAACCACCGGAACCGTGCTGGTTGATACCAGTGCTGGTATCGAGGCATTCGGAGCTGCAAACGGCGAGAAACTATGGGAAACCGACATGTTACACCCACTCGTCCATACGCCTGCTGTGTACGACGAGCGCGTGTTCGCCGTCGGGAAGGTGGATGATGTGCCGTCTCTCGTCGCCCTCTCGCTGGACGATAGCTCGGAATGCTGGCGGAGTGAACTCACGTCCGCACCAGAATCTGCCGCGCCCGTCGCGACTCAGGAGGGCGTGTTCGTCTCCGACGGCGAAACGCTCGTCGTCCACGACAGAGAAACCGGCGACCGGCTCCGCGAACTCTACACGTTCTCGCACGACGACGGCAAATACGACATTGAGTTGGTTGCCGTCGACAATGGGACCGTGTTCGTCACCAGCGATAGGGGCGACGCCGTCGCGCTCAACAGCGAAACCGGCACGGAACGATGGCGCCTCGACATTCCAGTTGACTCCGCGCCGGGGGGTATCTGTGTTGGAACTGAAACGGTCCTGTTCCCGATCTACGAGCCCGAATACGCACCCGAGAAGGAGACGATCAGCGCGTTCGATCGTGAATCTGGAGCGCGGCGCTGGCACTACGGTTTAGAGTCGAAGCCTCACTCCGGTCTGACCTCACAACCGGTTCTGGTCGACGGGGCCGTGTTTGTTACAGCCACTCACACCGACGACGGTCTCGGAGTTCTCGGCGACGTACCCGAACTGGAAAGCTAGATTTGGTTTTGATCTATGGTATTTTCCTGAATTGAAGCAAAAGACCTTCCTCAAGGGGCGAGTGAAACGGACGAGCAGGGAACGGATACAGCGTTCACAAGAGCAAGCTCTTGAGTAGCCTCTTGGAGAGCTTTGCTCTCCAATGGTCGGCGAATCAAAGAATTCGCCTCGAAATCAGAAACGCACACGTTTCTGAGGACGTCCCCCGAAATCGTCGCGTTCTGGTGTGCGAACGGGACACAGTCTCGGTACCGCCGCACGGTTCTCACCGTCGAAACATCCAAGGTCACTGGAAAAACCGGAATTCCCACGTGGTGGGGCGGCATCGACGTGGAAATTCTCACGTCCACCCGCGACACCGACGGCTTGGCAGTCGAATCGCCTGACCTGCCCGACGAACGTGAGCAGTTGGAACGCGCTCACGGCACCCTCTCGCGGAGACAATACGGGTCTGTGAATTGGTTGAAACAGCGTTGTTATGGCCGACCGCCACGCCGACCTGAAGCGAAAGCGTCGTGACTTCCCGTACAGACTCTCGGCCTCCGACTCTCAGGTGTACGATTTCTTGGCCGTGGACAATTTGGACGCGACGGCGGTGGACGACCGACCGGGCAACCCGCGGAAGCGAACAGGTACGGCGTCGGGACCGTTCCTTCGGACGCGTGTCTCGACAGACAAGCCGTTGTAGGTGCGCGAACACCCGGGTCCGGCGTGCGGGTTCGAACCGGCTGTTCCAGAGAATGGTCTCAAATGACGGTCACCGGTACCGATGAGCCTCACTGGGACTCAGTTGTACCCGCGCCACTTGTGGCCACACTCGGTGCACTTGAAGAATCGCGTCGGGGGTTCGTCGGCCGATGCCGTCTGCTGGATGTAGTACCACGCCTCTTCTGTGCCACACTGGTCACAGCGGACATCGGTCGCCTTCGGCTTTCCCTCGAAGTCGGCGTTTTCCTCGGTCTCGATCAGCTCGTCGCCCGTCTGCGTCTCCGTCGTGACGAAGTCGGCCTCCCGCTCGCGATCGCGATCGATCGCCGCGCCGCAGGCAGCACAGACCAACTGGTCGCCCTCGGGCTTCATCATCGAACCGCACTCGTCGCAAAACTGCATGCGTGGTAGTAGGCGTCGACGCGTGAAAAGTCCCCTCGTCTCGAGCGACGGGACGGCCGATGCTCGACAGCAGAGCTGCCATCGACACCATCGACCCGAACGCGGCCAAGACGGGACCGAGCCAGCTTCGGACAGCGGACCTGCGTCACCGATCTTCGATCGACTCCTCTTCGAGAACGACCGGACAGTTCGCGACTTTCACCGTCTGGACGTCGACGAGTTCGAGGATCGACGTGCCCTCGTGTTCACAGCGGACGGCCGGTGGGTCGGCAAAGTGAACGCACTGATGGCAGTACCGCCGCTTGTCGATGTCTCGGATCTCTCGCTCGTGAATCTCCCCCGTCGGAGCCTCGTCCGCCGCTTCGAGCTGGGCCCAGACCCGGTCGCCGTCGAGTGTCGCGACGTCCATCTCGTCGAACAGTGCCCGTACCTCGGCGCCGTCCGAACTGGTCGCAGACTCGGTCTGGGACGGCGCTGTGAGATCGTCGGGGCTGTCGATCTCGTGGTCGTCGGCGGCTGACCCATCTACGTTTCCGTTGGCGGCGGATCCATCCACGTTCCCGTCGGCGTCCGGACCAGGCGACAGGTCGTCGGCGAGTTCACCCAGCGGGCTCGTCTCGCCAGCGCTCTCGGGCGCCGTCGGTTCGGTCGCGTCGACGTCACCGTACGTCATGGACGTTCCGTTCGGCTCCGTGGTGTCCGACTCGGATTCGGTCCCCGCCGTCTTGCCCGCCGCGGGCTCGTTCGCCTCCGTTCCCGTCGGTTCCGAGGCGTTTTCCGCTGAGTCGGCATCATCGACCGCCGCCGCCTCGCCAGTAGCCTCGCTCGACGTATCCGATGCGTCGTCAGTCATGGGTTCCCTCGTTCGAGGAGCTGGCGTCAGCATCGGCCGCTTCCTCGAGTCGTTCTCGCTGAGGACCGCCGGGATCCGAATCACCGGGTAGCGCTGGTGGCTCCCCCGTAACCAGCGTGTGCGACCCGAGGATCGACGATCGGCGCTCGACGTCGGCGATCGACGCCCCGCAGTGTGGACAGGTCGGGTTCGTGAGCAACGAAATGTCGACGCTCGATCCACAGTCGGCACACGAGGCGCTCCGGACGTCGAGTCGGTTCGCCGCCAGTTTCAATTCGTCAGCGGCGGCTCGGCGGTTCGCTCGCGCCTGCATCGCCGTTCGCGTGTCGCGGAGATCGAGAACGGCGTTCGCCAGCACGGTCGATCGGTCGGACACCAGTTCGAGGTCCGCAGCGAGCTCGTCGAGGATCGTCTCGTAATTGTCGAACCCCTCGTCGACTCGGTCTGCGAGCGTCTGGAGGCTCGCGTCGATCGCCTCGACGTCGGCCGTGACGGCGTCGATCGTCGACTCTAGCGCGTCGACCGTCTCCGCGTCGGCGTAGCGCTCGTGGTCGTGTTCGAGTGGAGCCCGACCGTCTACCTCGTGTTTGACCTGCACGACGCGGTCGCGGACGTCCTCGACGTGATCGATGAACTCCTCGCGCTGGGCCTCGACGTGGGCTCGAAGCGACGCCAGTTCCTCGGCGTCGGCGAGGTCCTCATCCGCTGAGACATCTCGAACCCCCTGAAGCAGTTGCCGACAGATCGCCTCACGGGACGATCCGTGCCGCGTCGCCTGTTCGTCGAGCCAGTCGCCGACCTCGGGCGGCACCGAAACCGTCATGGTATCGTTTTCGCGCCCGTCGCTGGCCATTTACCGTGCATTGGGCAGTGAAATCCTTAACCGTTGGTCTCGACTCAGCGTTCGAGTCGAGCACTGGCCGCCGAGGGAAGCGCCAGTTGACTGCCTCCACGACGAATCACGGACGCGACGACAGTGACAGCGTTATCGAATCTTCCGGACGTTGCTCACGTCGAACCCGGTGTCGCCGATCTCGGTCTCGAATCGGACGATGTTCTCGTCCTCGAGCCGGGAGAGGACGCCGCGGAACTCCTCGACGACGAGCGTGCGGGCGCGTTCGGAGCCGCCCGTCTCCCACTCGAATAACAAGGTCCCGTCCGCCGCTTCCTTGAGCCGGCCGAGCGTGCGCGTATCGAGCGGTTCGACGTTGACCAGCAAGAGGACGAGCCCGCCCCATCGGTAGGTCGCCCGCGCGAGCCCCTTGAGAAGGAAGGTGAGGTCGGCCGGATCGAACCGGTCGGTCGAGGCCGCGATGAGATCCGTCACGGAGTCGATCACGACCAGGTTTCCCGGCGCGTTCGCCGTGAGATACTCGCTGACGGCCGCCAGTACGTCCCGCCTGTCGGTGGACTCGCCGAGCGCCCTGATATCGGGCGTCCGATCCGAGTACCACTCCGTCGGGACGGGCGAGAGCTGAAAGTACTCCTGTGAGAAGTCGGCGATCGTGAGCTCCGGGGCCGCCGCGTCGACGAGGTCGTCCGCGAGGGCGAAGCGCATCTCGTCGACGACCGCCGCAGACTCGTCCGTGAACGTAACGTAGTGAGCGTCCGCCGGCGGTGACGCCGATCCCTCAAGATCGCCGTAGTAGAGGTCGAAGGTTGCCGAATCCGCCGTCGCGAGCGCGTTCATCGCCGCACTCGTGTAACAGAACTCCCTGGCACCCGCGCCGGATTCGCCGGCGAGCAGAACCACGCTCCCCGCCGGGGCGCCACCACCGATCATCGCGTCGAGGCGGGAGACGCCGAAGGGAATCCGCTCCATAGCCGTCCATCGAACGGCGCCGGGTTAGCTGTTGTGGCACCCCGCAGGAGCGGGTGACCGTAACCGTGGACCAGGATTCGGCTGCCCCTGAGCGGGTAGCCACCTTACTCGTGTACCTGAAACCCGTCCGCAGCCGGACGGGTGACGTACACCGACCCGTCCAGTCCGAGTTCGTCGAGACTGTCACGGGCAAGATTCTCGGCCTCGTCACGGTGGATTCGGTCGGTCACGCCGTAGACCGCCGGGCCCCACGACGACTGGCCGATTCCGGTGAGGACCGGGGCCTCGTCGAGGTGCTCGACGAGGCGACCGGCTGGTGGGCGAAAGACGCCGCCCTGGGTCTCGGTGTACCAGGTCCCGTTCAGGCGGCCGATTCGCTCGACTGCGTCGCCGAAGTCGTCCAGCTGGCCAGCCGCGGCTGCCGGAAGCAGTCGTCTGGTGAGGACACCAGCAATCTCGTCGGCAACACCCGGCGACGCGTCCTCGATGACGGTCCGGATGCTCGCGTCCTCGGCGTCGCCGCTTCGACCCGGCGTCGCGTCCGGAACGACCACGACGAACCGCCACGCCTCCGGGAGGTCGTGACGAGCGACCACCGGCGGGACGGTCCACTCGCCGCGTTCCGGCGGCGCCGTCGTGAATCTTGTCGTCGGGTGGCCGGCATCGACGACGAACCCTCCCGCCTCGAACGTCGCCACACCCACCCCGCTTCGCCCACCGCGTCCCAGTTCGGGGGCGTCGGACCGGATCGCGAGTGGTCGATCGTGGGCGAGTGCGGTCGCCGCGTAGACGGCCAGTGCAAGTTGCGTTCCGCTTCCGAGGCCGACGTGGCGAGGGATCGACGACTCCACCTCGATCTCGACGCCGGACACGCCGAGGCGTTCGACCGCCCGGGTGGCGTACCGGCGAACTGGCTGGCCCGAAGCCGAGACACCGTCGGCCGGTTCGGCACTGATTCGGGTCCGCGGCTCGGCGAGGCCGACGCCAACGCCGCCGTACAGGCGGTCGTGTGCGAGCGAGAGGTTCTGAAACCCGACGTGGAGGCGGGCGCCGGCGCTGACGGTGACCATCGATGGCTCCTAGGCCAGATCGATTCAAGGGGATTTCGCCCGCGTCAACGTCTGCAGGCATCCACGTCCTCCGTCGGTCCGCGGAACGACAGCAGGACGACGAGGGTATACTTATTCCCGTCGGGGCAGAACTCAGCCCGTGATCGTCGTCCGCACGACCGACTTCGAACTCTATCACGGGGTGGTCACGGAGCTTCGCGACCGCGACGTGACGTTCACCACGATCGAACCGGCGCAGCCACTTCCCGACGAGACGACGGTCGTGATCACGGACGCCGCGACCGAGACGACCGACATCGACGCGGACCTCCCGATCGTACCGGGTGACCCGGACTCGCCCCGTCACGCCGTCGATCGCGCGCTCACGCTCACCCGCGGCGATAGCGGGCGGACCATCGTCGGCGTCGATCCCGGCCGAAAACCAGGGGTCGCCGTCCTCGTCGACGATGTCGTCGTCGCGGCCTTTCAGGTGCCACTCGCGGATACCGTCGAAACGATCGAGGCAGAACTCGAGACGGCCGACGATCCGATCGTCCGAATCGGAGACGGCGCCCGGCTACAAGGGACCACGATCGTGAACGACCTTGCCGACGACCTCCGGGTCGAACTGGTCGACGAAACCGGGACCACGCCATATCTGGGGACTGGCGCTCGCGGCATGGGCGACGTCCTCGCCGCGGCCAACATCGCCCGGATCGAGGGCGAATCGATCACCGAACGCGAGTTCGAGCCGACCGCCGGCGAGTTGCAAGCTATCAAAGATCGCTCCCGGGACGCCGGCGAGACGAACCGGGCGATCGACGACCGATTCGCGCGGCAGGTCGCCGCCGGCGAGTTGACGATCGCCGAGGCACTCGCCGCGCATCGAAGGGAGACGAACGACGGCGAATAAGACGCCTGTCGAACGCTTCTCGATCAAAAATCGCGTCCGCAACAGCGGGGTCGAATCGATCAGGACGAGGCGAGCGGTCCGCCGTCAGTCGTCTTCGTCCGACGGGAGCGTGTCGGCGGACTCGCCGGCAGGACCGGTCTTCCCACCATCACTGGCGGCGGCCTGTGCGCCCGGGATGGCGAACGAGACATCGTCCGGCCCCATGTACTTCGTCCAGAGCACGAGCAGGCTCGGCAGGACGAGCACGCTCGCGAGGAACGCATAGATAATCGTCATGCCCGTGATGATACCGAACTGCTGGAGCGGGGGGAGGATGGCGAACGCGAGGACGCCGAACCCGCCGACGGTCGTGGCAGCGCTCCCGAGCAGTGCACCGCCCGTGCCGGTGATCGTCCGGGACATCGCCTCCCAGACCGATCCCGTCCGTTCGAGTTCCAGATTGTAGCGTTCACTGATGTGGATGCTGTAGGCCACGCCGAGCCCGACCGTGAGGCTCGTGATCATCCCCGTCATCACGTTGAACGGAATGCCGGTGAGGTACATCGTCCCCAGAATCCACGAGACGCTGAAGACGACGGGCATCAGCGTGACCGCGCCGAGGGTCGCACTGCCTTCCGTGAGCCGGTAGGTGAGCATGAGGAAGGCGAAGACGGCCACGAGCGTGATCAACAGACTCTCGATGACCGTATCCATCAGCTGGTCGGAGATGATGTCGAACAGGATCGTCTGGCCGGTCGCGGTGGCGGAGACGCCAGCCGTCCCGTCGATACCCGCGGCGATGGTCTGCATCTCGTCCGTGACGTCGCTCATCGCCGCCGTCCCCTGCGTGGAGATGACCATCCTGACACCCTGGTACTCGCCACCGTCGGTCCGATGAATCACGTTGGACGCTTCGGTGGGCGCCGTCGCGAACAGGGCATCGTAGACTCCCTCGACGTTCTGGTCTGGCACCATGTCGCCGTTGGTGTCTGCCGCGGTGAGCGTCGCGTTGAACGACTCGTTCTCCGCGGCGACCGCCTGCATCGTTCGAATCGGACTCTCGAGGTCGGCGTCACCGCTCCCGAGCGTCGCGACGACGCTGTTGTTCGCGGCTTCGCCCTCGGCGTCGTGGATCCGCTTAAGCGTCTGTGGATCCGTGACGCCGTCACCCTGCACGACGATCTGGGCCTGAGCGTCCTCGCGGACGAAGTGCTGGTTGACGTAGTCCAGGTTCTCCTTCATCGTGTACTCGGCCGGTTTGAACGGTTCCGGCAGGTTCTTCGTCCACTCCGGTGGGTCCTCGGCGATGAAGTCCTCCTGATCGAAGGTCGTGTCGACCTGCGTCGCGCCGTAGGCACCGCCGGCGCTCACGAGCAGTGCGATGAGGATGACGGCGATTGGGGCGCGTCGTGCAGCCGCCGAACCGACACCGAGTACCTGACTGAATCTGCCGCCGCCGGTCCCGAACGCCCGCTTCTTGCGATCGAACCCGCGATTCTCGAGGAACTCGTCGAGTTCGACTTTGATCGCCGGGATCAGCGCGCCGAAGATCAACAGCGCGGCCGTGATCCCGGCCGCGCTCACCACACCGAAGTCCTGAATCGGCGGGACGGGACTGGTGAGGTTCGAGAGGAACCCGATCACGGTCGTCGCGGTCACCCAGACGAGGGCGATCCCGACACCGACGAGCGCGGTCCGCATCGAGCCGCGAGAGTCCTCCTCGTCGTACGCCCCACCGTCGTGGCGCTGCTCGCGGTGGCGCATGAAGATGTGGATCGCGTAGTCGATCGAGAGCCCGATCAATAGGACGGGAACGGCGATGAAGATCTGGTTGAAACTGATCCCCAGCCAACCCATGAAGCCGAACGTCCAGACGAGGACGGCGATGATACCGAAGAGCCCCAGCAGGATGTCGAGAACGTCACGGTAGGCGACGATCAGCGCGAGGACGACGAACAACAACGCGAGCGGCCCGACGATGGCCAAGCTGTCGCCCATCGAGTTGTTGATCTCCTCGGTCATGACGCCGCCGCCGAAGATCATGACCTCGGTTCCGGGGGCGTCGTCCGCGTTCGCGATCGACCGCATCTCGAGCTGGGCGTCGACGATCGACTGCGGCATCGAACCCGGCTGTGAACCACCGCCTCCACCCTCCATCTGGTGGGTGACGAGCATCATCGTCGCGTTCGCGCTCGTCGAACCGACGTCGTAATCGACCGGCATGAAGGCGAGACCGTTCAACTGGCCCGCTCCCTCTTCGCTGAGGACGGTTCCGAGCGCTCGGTCGAACGTCGTCTCATTCATCGCCTCGATCGCCGCGATCTGGTCGGTGATCGGCGGTGCCGAACCGTTCTGCAAGGCAGCCTGTCGTTCCTGCAGCCGCTCGCTGCGTTCGGTCAGTTGTGCGTACTCGTCCTCGAGGACGCCCTGCGTACCGAGCTGGTAGGCCGACTCGACCTGCGACTCGTTTTCGGCGCTCTGGAGCATCCCGGCGGCCTGCTCGAACGTCTGGTAGTGCGAGTCGGTCAAGGTGACGGGCGAATTCTGGTTCGCCGATTCGAACGCATCACGCGCCGACGACTCCCCGTCCCGGATCGAATCGAGCGACGCGCGCAACGCCTCCGCAGTCGCGTTCAGTTCGGCCTGGCGCTGTCTGACGGCGGCAGCTTCTTCCTGTAACTCGCGCTGTTGTTCGCCAGAGATCGCCGCGATGGCGACGAGATTCGCGACGCCGACCGAGGGCTGCTCGTCGGAGAGCGTCCGATTGATCGTCGGTTCGTCTCTGAAGGACTGCTGGAGTTCGAGCTGCGAGACGAAAGCGTCCTTCGTGAGAACGTTGTCCCCCCTGACGATCACCTGCGCCGAGGTTCCGTTCTCGTTTCCACTATCGAAATTGTTCTGCGCGTAGGAGAGCGCCTTCGATTGCTCCGAGTCACCCTGGAAGGTATCGAGCGAGGACGTCTGGTCCACCATCCCAGCGCCCGCACCCATGATCACGGTGAGGACCAGCATAACCGCGATCACCGCTCTGGAGTGATCCATAATCGTTCCGGCGAGACGGTCCATCCAGCTCATGGGAGAACCGCCCCTCCAGTGGTCGTCGCTTCGATTACCCGTCGTTGGTCGGCAGTCATCTTGTGACTGAATATTCAATCAGCACTTAAGAACTTTCTCACTTCACGTGCTCACCAGAAGTGTGGAGTGGTAACTCACCACCACCACCACCATCATCACTACGGCACACCCTGGACAGCTCGGCGCCGATACCCGGCTTGCAGCCAATCTCGACGATCGTCTTTACCCAACCCGTCTGTGGCCCGACCCAACGTGGTGACTGACTATTCAATCAATTTTTATAGCCAGCGCTGATAGGGGACCTATCATGGACTGTAGGACGTGTTCGCTCACCCTCCGGCACGCAAACCGCCGTGAGTTGCGATGAACCAGGGAACTTCGTTTCTCGACGATCCGGACGATACCCGGGAAGCGATCATGCGCGCAACCTACGTCGCACTCGGAAAGCACGGCTACTCGGATCTGACGATCCAGCGAATCGGTGACGAATTCTCGAAGAGCAAGTCGTTGCTGTACCACCACTACGACAGCAAAGACGATCTACTGCTCGACTTTCTCGAGTTTATGCTGACCCAGCTCGAAGAGCAGTTGCCGGTGTACAAGGATAGCGGCGCCGACGACCACATTCAGGATATCGTCGATCAGACCTTCGTCTTCGGCGGAACTCACACTAGCGACGACTTCGCTCGCGCGATCCTCGAACTGCGTACACAGGGAGCCAACGACGACGCGTTCCGTTCGTACTTCACCCGCAGCGATCAGTTCGTCCGAAAACACGTGGCCCACACGATTCGATCCGGCATCGAGCAGGGAATCTTCCGGGACGTCGATCCACAGGAGACGGCGGCACTGTTTCAACTCACATTTGTCGGGACGATGACTCAGCGCGTGACGAGTGACGACGACGTCCTCGAAGATGCACGCGCCGAGTTCGAACGGTACGTCCGCGAGTGTCTGCTGGCCGAGTGATCAGTGCTGACCTGTAAGTTTCTGCCCGGCAAGTGTACGTTCGAACCCACGAGTGAGCGATCGGGTGATCGGCTCACAGAGCCCAGTCTTGCACTACCAGCGTTCCCGCACCGCAGTACGCCTGTCGGGACTATTTCAGGGAAACAGCGGGCCGACACTCAACGGGACAGACAGTTGTCGTGCACGGCTCGGTACAGAGAACAGCGAGGCACACGGTTCCACAGACAGTAACAGCGAACTGGATTCGTCAGTGCTGGGAGCCGCCAGATGACCGGGTATTCGGATCGCCCCATCCCGACGGAGCCGGCGGTTCACGGTGAAAGCGGTGAGCGACACGGTGGGCAAGCATTTGGATTGGACAGGTATCTACGCAGCCAAAAATGACAGCATAGCCACCAATCAGCCAGAGAGATGGACATGGAGAGCACAGAAAGCCGGGTAGCGCCCTTAAATCGGGTGAATTAGGCACCCATTTAAATATTGTATCGAGAACTGCAACAACAGATTTTGGTATAGCATTATAAAGTTTATTTGTCGGCGATATCCGACCCCACTTATAGAATCGAGGGCTCTCGTCGAGCCAGCACGAACCGTCCGATAGCGCCCCGTTTCGGCAGGGGGCGAAAGTAGTAACAATCGAAATCGGGGAAAAGAGGGAAAATTGGTGGACGACGGAGACTAATCAGAAGACGAGAAGGGGCGAGCGCGAGGATATGCGCCGAACGCAAAACCCGATCGAGCACTCGACGGCCACTATCGAACGATCCGGTCGGAACAGCATATCGAGGCGACAATATCGTATCGTTCGTCCGATGGGTGGCAAAACTGCTCACGCAGCCGATCGAGTCGATCGGAGTAGCCGACCCGATCGTTCGATGTCGGGCAGTTCCAATCGAGCAGCCCGAGCAACCGAACGGGAGTATTCTCCGACAGCGCTACGCCCAGACGGTACGAGGATAGCAAGATGTCCAGGGCAGTAGAACGAGATCGATCGCCTTCGTACGATCTTCGGCATGCGTGTACGCGTTGAACCAATTCCCCGGCACTGACAGGGCAACCCGGTCAGGGCACACGAGGGCAGTAACCCTAAGGGCGTTCGAGTACCAGTAGCACACGTGAGTGTGAGTGCAGTACCGTGAGCAAAAGAGCTATCCGGCGAGCAACCGGAGTACCGTCAACGTCGTCCACCACAACCTATGAATGAAGTGCAACTGGAGGTCGCGAAGGCGTATCCCAACGACTCGGGCCGTGGCATCGCCCGGCTCGACCCCGATACGCTGCTGCACCTGAAGCTGAGTCCGGGAGATATCATCGAGATCGAAGGGGCGAACACCACCGCTGCCAAGGTCTGGCGAGCCGATCGACAGGACTGGAACACGGACACAGTCCGGATCGACGGCTTCACGCGCCAGAATGCGGAGGTCGGTATCGGCGAGCGCGTCACGATCCGCAAGGCCGAGGCCACGAAAGCCGAGTCGCTCGTCCTCGCCCCGCCGGAAGAGGCGTCCGTCCAGTTCGGTTCGGACGCCGCAGGGATGGTCAAGCGCCAGATCCTGAAACGGCCGGTCGTCGAACGAGACATCGTCCCGGTGATGAGCTCGACGAACCACCCGTTCATGCGCTCGCCGGGGCAGGCGATCCCGCTCATCTCCGTCGAGACCGAACCCGACGGCGTCGTCCTCATCACCGAGGACACGGACGTCGAACTCCGCGAAGAGCCGATCTCCGGCTTCGAGAAGACCGGCGGCGGCATCACCTACGAGGACATCGGCGGCTTACAGAACGAGATCCAGCGGGTCCGGGAGATGGTGGAACTCCCGATGAAGCACCCGCAGATCTTCAAGAAACTAGGCATCGAGCCGCCCCAGGGCGTCCTCTTACACGGCCCGCCCGGCACCGGGAAGACGCTGCTCGCGAAGGCCGTCGCCAACGAGACGTCGGCCTCGTTCTTCTCGATCGCTGGCCCCGAGATCATCTCGAAGTACTACGGCGAGTCCGAACAGCAACTCAGGGAAATCTTCGAGGACGCCAGCGAGGAGTCTCCGGCGATCATCTTCATCGACGAACTCGACTCCATCGCGCCCAAGCGCGAGGACGTCACCGGCGAGGTCGAACGCCGCGTCGTCGCCCAGTTGCTGACGATGATGGACGGCCTCGAATCCCGTGGCCAAGTCATCGTCATCGCGGCGACCAACCGCGTCGACAGCGTCGACCCCGCCCTCAGACGCCCGGGCCGGTTCGACCGTGAGATCGAGATCGGCGTCCCCGACGAGACGGGCCGCGAGGAGATCCTCCAGATCCACACGCGTGGCATGCCGCTTTCCGACGACGTCAACCTCTCTCGACTAGCCGACGACACGCACGGCTTCGTCGGCGCCGACATCGAGAGTCTCACCAAGGAAGCTGCGATGAAGGCACTACGTCGCTACCTGCCGGAGATCGATCTGGACGAAGAGGACATCCCGCCGAGCCTCATCGACCGGATGATCGTCAAACGCGACGACTTCGGCGGCGCACTGAACGAGGTCGAACCCTCCGCGATGCGCGAGGTTCTGGTCGAGCTCCCGAAAGTCTCCTGGGACGACGTCGGCGGCCTCCACGAGGCCAAAGAACAGGTCCAGGAGTCCGTCGAGTGGCCGCTCAACGACCCCGAGAAGTTCGGCCGCCTCGGCATCGACCCGCCGGCGGGCGTCCTGCTGTACGGTCCGCCCGGCACCGGGAAGACGCTGATGGCGAAGGCCGTCGCCAACGAGACGAACGCCAACTTCATCTCTGTGCGCGGCCCGCAACTGCTCTCGAAGTGGGTCGGCGAGTCCGAGAAGGCCATCCGCCAGACGTTCCGGAAGGCCCGGCAGGTCTCCCCGACCGTCATCTTCTTCGACGAGCTTGACGCACTCGCGCCGGGCCGCGGCGGCGAAGTTGGCTCGAACGTCTCCGAGCGCGTCGTCAACCAGCTGCTAACCGAACTCGACGGGCTCGAAGACATGGGTGACGTGATGGTCATCGGGGCGACGAATCGCCCGGACATGATCGACCCGGCGCTGCTTCGATCTGGCCGCTTCGACCGCCTCGTCATGATCGGCGAACCCGACACGGACGGTCGCGAGCGTATCCTCGAGATCCACACCGAGGACATGCCGCTGGCGGCCGACGTCAGCCTGCGCGAGATCGCCGAGATCACCGACGGCTACGTCGGTTCCGACCTCGAGTCCATCGGTCGCGAGGCGGCGATCGAAGCCCTGCGCGACGACGACGAGGCCGAGGTCGTCGAGATGCGCCACTTCCGACAGGCACTCGAGAACGTCCGACCGACGATCACCGAAGACATCCTCGAGTACTACGAGGGAATCGAAGACCAATTCCGCGGCGGCACCGCCACGCGACCGGCGAGCGGTCGCCGTGGCAGCCGGATCGGCTTCCAGTAGCACACTCGATCGGCACGATTTCTGCCGCACACGGTTCGACGAATTCTCCGGTCTCGACTCGCCTCAGTCTACTCGATACGTCTCTGGCTACACGATACGTCTCAGCGTACCCGGTTCGTCTCAGCCTACGCCTCTCGTCGAAACTCCAGTTCCCCATTTCACTTCCTTCGCACCAACCCCCAGGAGTTGCGATTCGCGGAGGCGTCAGGCTCGCAACTTGGCGAGTTCGCGGGTGATCGCTCGCCGTTTCACCAGTAAGAATCCACAGAAGATGAAGACGAACCCGACGACCGTGGCCGCATCCACCGGCTGGTCGAGGTAGAACCAGCCGACGACGGCGGCCACGATCGGGGCGACGTAGGAGACCATGTTGATCTCGACGGCGCCGAGGCGGTCGAGCAGGTCGAAGTAGATGAGAAACCCGATCGCACTCGAGAAGATCGAGAGATACGCGAGTGCGCCGATTGCTTCCAGATGCGCCCAGTCGGCGATAGCAAAGGACTCGCCGAGCCCGGCGCTCAGCACGTGTAAGATCGCGGCGCCACCGAGCATCGACCAGGCTTCCATCGCCTCGATCTCGAGGTCGGCATCGAGCCGGCGGGTGAGGACGCTTCCGAGTGCGAACGCTGCGGCGGCACCGAAGACGAGGAGGTTCGCGACCGTATCCGTCGTCACCACGTTCGACGGGTCCGGCCGGGAGATGACGAGCACACCGACGAGCCCAAGCCCGACGCCGACCACGCCGATCCGGGACAGCGCGTCCTGGGGAACGAGTGCGCGCGCGAACCCGGTTGTGAGAACCGGCGACAGACTGACGAGGACGGCAGCGGCCGCCGCCGTCGTGTTGAGCTGGCCGACGAAGAGAAAGGCGTGGTACACCGCGATCATCAACACGGCCCCGGCACCCACGGTTAGCCACGCTTGCCGTCCGCGGGGGAGCGGGTCGTCGGCGACGACGAGCGCGTACGCGAGCATGATGACCCCCGCAACGTCGTACCTGACTGCAGCGAAGAGGACGGGTGGCAGGTAGGTCAGTCCGGCGTCGATAGCCACGAACGCGGACCCCCAGGCGAACGCGAGAACGAGAAACAGGGTTGTCGTACGGTACTGACTCACGCCTGAGCGTGCGCAGCAACGGGACGTAGAAGTTTCGATTCGAAGCCCGACGAGGTTGTCACGATAGCTGGCCGAGTCCGTGCGAATGGTGAGAGGGATCGCGGACCGACGGAGCAGGCCGACCGGATCGGCCACGGTGTGACAATTGTGCGGGCTGACGAATCGAGAAGCAGACCGGCGGAACTGCTGTTATCTCTCCAGGAGCCCCGTTGGGACGAACGGAGCAATGTCGTCGTGATCGAAGGCGACGTAGTCGTTGTTCAGTCGGCGACAGAACACGCGCAAGGCGCCGTCGTCGACGATGGTATCGAGGGCCTCTCGTGACCGGGCCAGTTCGTAGTACGCCGGAACGAAAACGGCGGTTTCGGCGTCTGGATCTCGTTCGACGATCAGCAGATAGTACAGGCCGGCTGATTCGGCGGCGAACACCTCGCTCGTCGAAAAGGTGTGCGACGACGCGAGCGACTCGAGTTGTTCGTACTCGGGACCGGAGAGCAACACGTCGAGTCCGGTCCGACGGTCACTATCGACGAGGACGGAATCACCCGGGTGGAGTTCGAGTGTCTGCCACCCGTCGTCGCGATACGCCTCGGCGGTCGACGTCATGTCGTCGAGAACCGATTGCCAGCCGTCGGTCTCTCGAATGGCCTCGGGAACACCCTGTCCCGGGTTATCGTTCATGTCTCCCTCCCGGCCCGCTGCAGGGATAAACGTTACTCACACAGTGAGACGACGGATGGCGTGACGAGTGGACCGAACCAAGTGATTTCAGTACAGGCTCCAAAAGGTATTTCTTGACTGCCCTGCGATACCGTGCCAGTGACTGATCTCCTATCCCTTTCGAACGTGCGGACACAGTTCAGAACGAATCGAGGTGACGTAAAAGCCGTCGACGGCATCGACCTCACGATCGCGGAGGGCGAAACGGTTGGCCTCGTCGGAGAATCCGGGTCGGGCAAGAGCGTCACGGCACTCTCGGCGATGGATCTCGTCGACGAGCCAGGTGAAATCGTCGACGGGCGCGTCACGTTCCGGGAGCCGGCCCTGGCAGCCGAACTGGCCGACGAGTTCGACGATGTCGTCTCCTCCTATCCGGTCGAGCTGATCGAAGCGGTCTGGGCCGTTTCCGACGATCTCAGGAGCGAGCGCGACTCGGGAACCGCCCCAGAGGAGTTGCGCGCTATCGCCGACGATCTGACCGACGGAACCGCTGCGAGTACGGATTCGACTGACTTCGCTTCGGCGCTCGAGAACGCCGCCTCACTCGCAGCCGACGGCCACGAAGACGCCGCTGATGCGGTCGAAAACGCCGTCAGCGAGGCGACTGACGGATACGTCTACATCGACACCGACGCACTCGAACGCTACACCGAAGCGGGCGCCACTGGGACGCTCGTCGGCGAGTCACGAGCTGCTGGGACCGACGAAATCGGCCCTGACGACAGCGTCGACGCCGATGTCGACCGAATCGAACTCGACGACGCCATCGTCAATCTGACCGAAGCCCCCGAAGAGGCGATGCGACGAGCTCGCGGCGGGTCGATGGGGATGATCTTCCAGGACCCGATGACCTCCCTGAACCCCGCCGTATCCGTCGGCGAGCAGGTCGCCGAGTCGCTCCGGATGCACCAGTACGGCGGCCAAAAAAAGGACTCCTGGCTGAACGCGATCCGCGAAATTCTCCCCAAGATCGGCGGTCGAGATATCGACGAGGAGATCACCGAAGACGTCGTCGAGATCCTGACCGAGGTCGGTATTCCGGAGGCGACGACGAGACTCGAAGAGTACCCCCACGAATTCTCCGGCGGCATGCGCCAGCGCGTCCTCATCGCGATCGCGCTCGCGTGCCGGCCGAGCCTCCTCATCGCCGACGAACCAACGACCGCACTCGACGTGACGATCCAGGCGCAGATCCTCGATCTGATCGACGACTTGCAGGCCGAGTTGGGCACGTCGGTCCTGATGATCACCCACGACCTGGGCGTCGTCGCCGAAACCTGTGATCGCGTCGCGGTCATGTACGCAGGCGAGATCGTCGAGGAGGGCCCGGTCGAAGAGATCTTCCACAACCCGAGTCATCCATACACCTACACGTTACTCGAGTCTATCCCGACCGAGGAGAAAGATCGATTGACCCCGATCGAGGGGAACGTCCCCGACCTCATCGACATGCCCGAGGGGTGTCACTTCGCCGATCGCTGTCCTTGGGCCCAGCCCGAGTGTCGCGAGGGCGAAATCCCGTTCATGGACCACGGTCCCGCAGACGTCGACCACCGGTCGAAGTGTATTCTCGAAGACTTCGACGAGAGCGAGTACGGAACCGCGGGGACGACTGCGGACTCGACGACCGATATCGGCGAGCCTCTCGTCGAGATCGACGACATGCGCAAGTATTACGAGCAGGAAGACGGCCTCCTCGATCGGTTCTTCCCCGGGGAACAACCGAGTGTCAAAGCCGTCGACGGCGTGAGTTTCGACGTTCGCGAGGGAGAAACACTCGGGCTCGTCGGCGAGTCGGGGTGTGGAAAGTCGACCGCCGGGCGCGCGCTGTTGCATCTCGATCCGCCGACCGACGGGACCGTCGTCTTCGCTGGTGAGGACCTCGGCAGCCTCTCGAAATCTGAACTCCGGGAGACCCGCAAGGACATGCAGATGGTCTTCCAGGACCCGATGTCGAGTCTGGACCCGCGGATGACCGTCGGACAGACCGTCATGGAACCGCTGAAGATCCACGGTCTTCCCGAAAGCGATCCGGACGTCGAGACCAGTGCCGACCTGACGGTCTCCGGCCTGTCGCCCGACGCAGTCACCGTCGAAGTCGCCGATAACGTCGACGGGCTGCTCGGGAGCGACGGCGGCCACTGCGTCGTTCCCGTGGCCGTTACGATCGAGAACGACGAGGTTCACGTCAACGCCGCCGGTAAACTCGACGTCTCGACGGACGTCACCCGCGAGGGGACGGAGATTACGAGTGTTCACGTCGCGGTAACGGCTGGCAGTTCGAAACGCCGACGTCGACGGAACCGCGTCGTCCAATTGCTCGAAGAAGTCGGTCTCGATCCGAGTCAGTACGACCGGTACCCACACGAACTCTCCGGTGGCCAGCGCCAGCGCGTCGGCATCGCCCGCGCGCTCGCGGTCGATCCCGATTTCATCGTAGCCGACGAACCGGTGTCGGCACTCGACGTCTCCGTGCAGGCCCAGATCATCAACCTCATGGAGGACCTGCAAGAGGAGTTCGGCCTCACGTACCTCTTCATCGCTCACGACCTCTCCGTCGTCCGCCACATCTCCGACCGGGTAGCCGTGATGTACCTCGGCGAGATCGTCGAGGTCGCCGAGACGAAGGAACTGTTCGCCGATCCCCAACACCCCTACACTAACGCCTTGCTCTCGGCGATCCCAGAGCCGGATCCGCTCGCCGACACGAGCGACCGGACGATTCTCGAGGGTGACGTGCCGTCGCCGATCGATCCACCCTCTGGCTGTCACTTCCGGACGCGCTGTCCGGCCGTGATCCCACCGGACGACCTGGACATCGAGCAGGAGCGATATCGCGAGGTGATGTTCTATCGCCAACGCGTCGAGGAACGCGACATCGATTTGGAGGCGATTCGGATGGAAGGGCCGCGGAAGTCGGCGGAAGCGACTGCCGTCGCCGACGGCGGCAACGAATTCCACGATGCGCTCGCCACCGAGTTCTTCTCCGGACCGCTCTCGGGCCGTGCCAAGACCGCGGTCGAAGCGTCGTTCGACCACCTCGAGAACGACGAGTGGGTCGACGCCGAATCAGTCCTTCGCGAGACCTTCGAGAGCGTCTGTGAACGCGAGAAGCCGAAGACGGGCGAGGAAGCGCACCCGGTCGCGTGCCATCTCGTCGGGCCGCAGTAGGACGAGGCTCCGGGCGCCTCCCAATCGCCTCCACACTGTTGCACTCTGCACACCAGCAGTCTCGGGCTCGCCGGAAATCGAGTCCATCGTGAAAAGTCCGCATCAAGTGCCGGCGAAATTCAACGAAGACAGCAGCCACAGACAGCCTTACCGGAGTGGGACACAATCCCACGCATCGGTAGCCTTATCTATGTCGCACTAATCTGGGCTGAATATGGAAGGTGCTAACAACCACGATGCTTCCAGGCGCAGTTTCCTGAAGGCGACCGGGGCTGCAACTGTTGCGGCAACGTCGATGGGATCACTCGCTGGCTGTCTCAGCAACAACTCCGATGGAGACGGTAGCGGCGATGGCACGCTTCGCTACGGTCGAAGTGCCCACTCCGGGACGCTCGATCCGCAGAACACCACGAGCGGGGAAGTCGCGAAGGTCACGAACCAAATTTACGACGGGTTGCTCAACTTCGCGCCGGGCGAGGCGACGTTGCAAAAGTCGCTCGCGACGGACTGGTCGATGGACGGGGAAAGCGTGACGCTCACCCTCCGCGAGAACGCCAAGTTCGACGACGGAACGGACTTCACCGCGGATGACTTCGTCGCGACGTACCGTCGGTTCGTCGATGAAGACTACGAATACTACTTCGAGAACGCCTCGGTGTACGCCGGCATCACGCTGGGGAGCTGGATCGACTCGATCGAAGCCGACGGCGACTACGGGCTGAACATTACGCTCACACAGCCGTACGCACCGTTCTTCCGGAACCTCGCGATGTTCTGCGTCGCCGTCCTCTCGAAGGACGACATCGAGAGCGGGTTCGACTTCAACAAGGACGCGAACGGAACCGGTCCGTTCCAGCTCGACAATCTCGACGACGCTGCCAAAGTCGTCCATCTTACGCCGAACGACAACTACTGGGGAGACGCACCCAAGGTCGACGAACTGCAGTTCCAGACGATCGGTGAGAACGCACAGCGTGCACAGTCACTGACCCAGGACGAACTGGAGATCATCGACACGCTCAATCCGAGCAGCATCGATATCGTCGAGGGCTCGGACGCGGCCGACGTCGTCACCGAGACCGGGATCAACATCGGGTACATGTCGTTCAACATGTCCCGGGTCGAGGCGTTCCGCGACCGGCGCGTCCGCCGGGCCATCAGCCTCGCCGTCGACACGCAGTCCATCGTCGAGGAAGTCTACTCCGGGATCGCCGACCAGGCCAGCCAGCCGTGCCCGCCGGCCCTCTTCGGACACGACGACGGCATCGATCCGTACGCCCACGACCCCGACGAGGCCCAATCGCTGCTCGAGGACGCCGGCTACGGCGACGGACTCTCGTTCGAACTGACGACGTTCCAGAACTCCCGCGGGTACAACCCCGATCCGTCTGGGACGGCCCAGACGATTCGAACGAACCTCAGCGACATCGGTGTCGAGGTGGAGATCGACGATCGACCGTTCGACGACTACCTTACCTACACCAGCGAAGGCAAACACGACGCCTCGCTCGCCGGCTGGTACACCGACAACGCCGACCCGGACAACTTCTACTACGCCCTCCTCCACCCGCAGGTGGAGTCGCCGGACGGGCAGGATTGGGTCGACTGGGGCACCGAAGGATTCAACACCTCGAACCGGAGCGCCTGGGCCAACCAGGACTTCATGGACCTCGTCGAAGAAGGCCAGCAGACCAGCGAGGAGTCGGAGCGCCAGAGCCTCTATCACGAGGCCGCACAGATCGCTCACGACGAGGCGCCGTGGATGTACATCGACTACGCACAGGAGATCCGCGGCGTCAGTACGCGGGTAAGCGGCTACACCGTGTCGGCCATCGGCGGCCCGCACCTCCACCTGGTCTCGGTCGAGTAAGTCTCGATCGACGACTGCTTTTTCGGGGCGCGTCGTACGGTTCCGGGATAGGAACATTTTAGCGTTTCCAACTCTGCCGTATGTGTAATGATATCGAAGCGCTTCGTCGCGAAGCGACTCCTGTTGCTCGTGCCGGTGCTGTTCGGCGTGGCAACGCTCGTCTTCGCGATTTTGCAACTCTCACCCGGCGATCCGGCGGTCACCATCGCCGGAGAACGGGCCGATCGAGCGGACATCATCGAGATCAGACACCGACTCGGCCTGAACGAACCGCTCTGGGAACAGTACGTGCAGTTCCTCTGGGATACGGTCAATCTGGACTTCGGCGAATCGTTCAAAATCCAGCCAGGGACGCCTGTGACGGATATTCTGGCAGACCGACTGCCGATCACCATCGAACTGGCGTTCCTCGGACTGTTCTCCGGACTCCTGTTCGGCCTCCCCATCGGCATCCTGAGCGCCGTCAAACAGGACACCTGGACCGATCACCTCTCGCGGATCGGGGCGCTCGGCGGCATCAGCGTGCCGATTTACTGGAGTGGCCCGCTGCTCATCATGTTCTTCTCGATCTATCTGGGTATCTTCCCGATAAGCGGCCGGATCGGGGATTTCGATATCCAAGCGCGAACGGGCATGATCCTGATCGATACGCTCCTCGTCGGTCGGTTCGACGCGTTCCTCTCGGCCGTGAAGCACCTGTTCCTGCCGGTCGTGGTGCTCGGCATCTACTCGATGGCGTTTATCTCCCGCATGATGCGCTCGTCGATGCTCGAAGTCATCCGACAGGACTACATGCGAACTGCCCGCGCCAAGGGGCAAGGCTCGAAGATCACGATCCTGAAACACGGCCTCCGGAACGCCTTCATCCCCGTCATCACCATCATCGGTATCCAGTTCGGGTCCATGCTCGGTGGCTCCGTCCTCACGGAGACCGTCTTCAGCATCAACGGAATCGGAACGCTCCTCGTCGAGGCGATCAACAAGAGTGATTACCCCGTCGTCCAGGCGACGGTACTCGTCTTCGCCGCGATGTACACCATCGTCAACCTCGTCGTCGACATCACGTACTCGATGCTCGACCCACGAATCAACCAATGAGCACGACAACAACCACCCAATCGTCGGCCGCAGAGCGGAGTTTTATCGACCGATTACGAGCCAGCAAGTTCCTCACCGAGCTGTTCGCGAACCGGCTCGCCGTCTTCGGGCTCTCGCTGATCGTCGGAATGGTCCTCATCGCGATCTTTGCCCGATTGACGTACGACCTCGATGCGCTCACCCGGACGCAACTGAGTACGAACCCGACATTAGAATCGCCGACCGCGGAGTTCTGGTTCGGGACCGACAAGCTTGGCCGGGACATCTTCCCGCGCGTCCTCTACGGAGCCTGGTTCGCCCTGAAGTACGGGACGGTCGCCGTGCTCGCGTCCACCGTCCTCGGTATCGCCGCCGGAACGGTCGCCGCATACTACAGCGACATCACGGACAACGTCATCATGCGAACGATGGACATCCTGCTCTCGTTCCCGGCGTTGCTGCTGGCGCTCGCCCTGATCACCATCTTCCCGGAGTCGTGGGGTCTCTGGCGGGCGGTCGCGGCGCTCACGCTGGTCTACACGCCCCGGTTCGCACGGGTCGTCCGCGGCGCCGCGCTGAAGGTCCTCGAAGACGAGTACATCGATGCGACGGAGGCCCTCGGCGCGAACGACGCCCGCGTGCTCGTGCGTCACGTTATCCCGAACTGTCTCGCACCCATCACGGTCCAGTCGACGCTCAACTTCGGACTGGCGATCATCGACATCGCCGCGCTCTCGTTCCTCGGCTTCGGTGCGAGCCCCGGCGATCCGTCGTGGGGGATGATGCTGAACGAAGGGGTGAAAGATGGCCTCTATCTCGATCCCAGCGCCTGGTGGTGGTCGTTTTTCCCCGGCCTGTTCCTGGCGCTGACGGTCCTCGGCTTCAACCTGCTCGGCGACGGCATGCGTGACGCGCTCGACCCCCGTATGCGAGAGACGGTCTGAGACGACGAATGGCCGAAGATCGTTCAACCCCGACCGACACCGCCGACCCGGGCATCTTCGATCCCGCGCATCTGCGGTATCTCACAAAAGCCGCCACGCGCTGGATCGCCGTCGGCGCAGGTATCGGTGCCGTGAGCTCGGTCGGTCTCCTGCTCGTCACGACGCCGAAAGGGGCGACCGATACGTCGTTCGCCCTCGGCGCGCTCCTCCTCGGATTCGGCGTCATGGCCTGGTCGATGGCGGTCGGTCTCGGCGAGACGATCAACGGCGTCCGACGGCACCTCGGCGGCGACTCGGGCTGGACCGAACGCGGCGCTCGGGAGGCGTTTTTCGTCCTCTCGTGGACGGGCGCAGGGTGGGTGCTCACCGCGGCGCTTACCTCGATCGCCCTCGGTGTCGGATAAGGCCCGCGTGCAGGGCCGCGACGCGACGCCGGATCAGTCCGTTTCGAACACCTTCTCGCCGTGCAACACGCCCGTACAGTTAAGGCAATCCGGGCCTGATCCAGCAATATGGCCGCTCACGGCCGTCCCGCCCTACGGGATCTCTTCGACGAGTCGCCGACACCGCACATCGCCCACCATCCCCGGACCCACCACCGGGACTTCTACGTCGCCTCCGACGGATCGTTCCGGAGCGACCGCGGCGGGCTCGGCGCGGTGATCGAGACGCGAGACGGTGCCCGCGTGGCCCGGGTCTCGCGACCGGACTCCCCGCCGGACAACAACGTCGCCGAGTTCCGGGCGCTTCACCTCGGCCTGGACGTACTCGCCGCCAGAGCGCCACCGAACGCGAGCGTCGGTATCCTCGTCGACCACGACGAACTCGCGAGCAACGTCAACAGCGCCATCCTCGCCGCGCGGCACCCGGACGGACGCGCACCGCGACCGTTCTCCGTTCCAGCCGCGAGCCGGAATCACTGGCGCGGCATTCGGGCCAGACTCACCGGGTTCGGCGACGTCAGAGCCGCTCGCATCGATAGCGACGACAACCCGGCCCACCCGCTCGCCAACGCCCCCGACCAGTACCGCCACGTCAACCGCGAACCGCTTCGCTGCGTTCGCCCGGATCCCGTCGAGTCGACGACGAACGGCTACCTCCCGCCGTCACGTGCGAACCGAAACGTGAGTCGATAGCGGATATCGATTTACTCGCGACGACCGGTGCAACGATTCCGGCCGTCGCCACCGTCGGTCCGACAAAAACGGTTGCCAGCGGCTCGTAACGATCGAACACACGGTTCCCCAACGATCGTCAGTTCGCGTCCGATAGCTCCTGTAGAACGCCCCACGCCGGGTCCGTTCCTGGGTGCGAGACCGGCGTCCCGTCGATCGTGACGACGCTATCGCCTGTCACGACACCGATATCGGTCACGGGTGTGTTTCGCGACGTCAGTGCCGAGCGCACGGAGTCGACGCTCGCAGACGGAACGGAAAGAAGGAGCGTCCCGCGTGAGGAGACCTGCCAGGGATCGAGATCGACGACGTCACAGACCGCCTCGACGGCCGCGTCCACGACGAACCGGTCGGTCGAGATCGTCATCCCGACATCAGCCGTCGTCGCCATCTCGACCAGGGCGCCCTGAACGCCGCATTCGGTCGCGTCGTGCATCGCAGAGACGGCGGCCGCCTCACTCGCAGCCAGCGCGTCCCGGACGAGGGTCGTCCGATCCAGGTGCGACTGGGCCCGCCGAAGTCCGTCCGATGAAACGTCCAGCGCGTCCGGAAACAGGGTCGCGAACAATCCCGTCACCTCACGAGCCAGCCCCTTCGTCAGGAGGATCCGATCGCCGGGCTGGGCACCATCGGGTCGAACGACGTCCGCCGCCGAACCCAGTCCCAGCGCCGTGGCGCCGCCGATCAGGGGATAGCTTCCGCCATCGCGGTGGGTGTGTCCCGAGACGATATCGACGTTGAGGCGTTCACACTCGTCGCTGATACCCGTCCAGAAGCGGACAAACTCGGTCTCGGTCATCGACGGCGGGAGCGTGAGCGTCACGACCAAGTGGGACGGAGCGAGACCGCTGACTGCCACGTCCGAGAGTGCGCCGTGGATCCCGAGTCGACCAGCACGTTCGAATCCCAGCGCCGGCAGGACCGAGAGGGGGTCACTGGCGACGACGAGCTGCCCTCGGTCACCGTCGATCAGGCCGAAATCCATCCCATACGCAGGACCGATGCTGGTGGACTGACGGTCGGCGCCGAGCGACGAGGCGATCGTGGCCTCGAAAAACTCGCGGTCGATGCGACCGGCGTCAGTCATCGGATTGCCTCGCAGTATTGGATTCGAACGGATCGAAACACGTCCACGCGGTCGAGATCGAGTAGGGCAGTCGCCGAGGACACCATCGTGCAAGCCACCGAGTATCGTGAAAGCTGCCCACGGTGTAGCCGGGCATCGACGATCGAGAACGTCGTACGGGCGTTCGAGTACGTCCCGCTACACTCGTATCGACCGACCGCACGATACCGGGGCACACTCCGATCGCTATCGGTCAAACACACGGGTATTTCGTCGGATGGCTGCAACAAAAATAAGCACACTCACTCCGGCCGGATAGCGAGTGACGTCGAAGGGCCCGGTGACCTACCGATCCGCAGCCTGTCTATACACTCGTCGGACGAGTCGGTCCGTCCCGATTCGGGACAGCCACCAGCCAGCCGCGGCGCCCAGACAGCCGCCGAACGCGACCACGCCGTCGACGTTTCCGCCCGTTACGATCAGTGCGGCGACCCCGAGGACGGCAGCCGTTCCGAGCGCCCGTCGCGGTTCACCCGCTAAGGTGACGCCGGCGACGACGAGGAATCCGACCGCGATGGCGACCGACGCGACCACGTCGGCCAGATAGTGCACGCCGAGGACGAGTCGGGAGACGGCGACCAGCCCGACGATCGTCGACGCGACGAGGAGGCGCATCCGGCGCGACCCGGTTCGACCCCAGATCGCCAGCGCCCCCCACAGCAGCGCCGCAGCCATCGTGTGTCCGCTCGGGAAGCCGTGCCCGTGCCGACCGATCGCCTGCAACTCGGTGGGAGGACGATCGGCAGCCACGACGGTCTTCAGGATCAGGGTGAACGCGAGGCCACCGAGAACGACGCCGACGAGGAACGCCGTCCGATCGGAGACGAGGCGCTCGCGTGAATCGCGTCGTCCCCGCCGGATGTCGACGAGCACCGCGACGGCGAGCCCACCGACGATGACCGCGAGGTCGCCGAGCAGCGTCACCGCGTCGGCGAGCGGCACGAGCCACTCGGGGGCCGACTCGCGGAGCAAGCGCGTCACACCAACGTCTCTGAGCGAAGTCACGGCTGCTGGGTCGATACTCATCGTGGAGCTACTTATGTGTCGCTCCGTCCAGACGAGCCGACGCGCGCTGCCATCGGAGAAAGTGGCCACCTGCTGTTAGAAACGATGAATTTGTCGAGAGGTACTGGAACAAAACACTACACGTCACGCCGTTCGATCGCAATATTTTCAAAACTGGGCAAATCAGATGGGAAACCTTTACTCTCCTCTCTGAGTAGCCGCGCCTGACCACGATGTCATCAGGGTCGACAGATGGGCAGGGCGACACGGGTGGAATCGCCGCGTACTTCGACTTCGACGAGTACGGAACTGACTTGCGGACCGAGACCATCGCCGGGTTGACGACGTTCCTCGCGATGGCCTACATAATCGTCGTTAATCCGTCGATCATCGCGCCGGCAATAATGGGCGAGTATCCCGATGCAATCGAGCCCGGGATGACGACGACTATCAACGGAGAGACCTTCGCCTACGGCGAGGTGGTGCAGATGCTCACTGTCGTGACTATCCTCGCGTCGGTGATCGCGATACTCGTAATGGCGTTGTACGCCAACCGGCCGTTCGGCCTTGCGCCGGGGATGGGGCTGAACGCCTTCTTTACGTTTACTGTCGTACTCTTGCTGGGCGTTCCGTGGCAAGTTGCGCTGGCTGCGGTGTTCGTCGAAGGGATCGTCTTCATCGTCCTCACTGCCGTCGGCGCCCGTCGGTACATTATCGAACTGTTCCCGGAACCAGTGAAATTCGCAGTCGGTGCCGGGATCGGGGTTTTCCTCCTCTTTCTCGGATTCCAGGAGATACAGGTCGTCACCGGTGATCCCGAGACACTCGTCACGCTCGGGAACGTGCTCCAGTCGCCAGTTGCCGCGGCAGGTCTCGCTGGCCTCGTTCTGACACTATTGCTGTACGCTCGCGGGATCACCGGGTCGATCGTTATCGGCATCCTGCTAACTACCGTGGGCGCCTGGCTCGCGACCTTCGCCGGCCTCGTCGAGCGCGGGACCATCACGCCGACCGAGGAGGAGGTCGTGACGAGCGTGCAGTACGACTTCACGCCGCTCGTCTACGAGTTCGTCGACGGCCTCGGGATGATTTCCGAGGACCCGCTCGTCTTCGCACTCGTCGTTTTCACCTTCTTCTTCGTCGACTTCTTTGACACCGCCGGGACGCTTATCGGCGTCTCGCAGATCGGTGGCTTCCTCGACGAGGAGGGAGATCTTCCGGACATCGACAAACCGCTGATGGCGGACGCCGTGGGAACGACTGCCGGCGCCGCTATGGGAACCTCGACCGTGACAACATACATCGAATCCTCGGCGGGAGTCGAGGAAGGCGGCCGGACCGGCTTCACCGCACTCGTTGTCGGCGCACTATTCGCACTCTCGTTGGTTCTAGTCCCAGTCGTCACGGCAATTCCTACGTTCGCCACGTACATCGCTCTCGTCGTCGTCGGGATCATCATGCTCCAGGGCGTCGCCGACATCGACTGGCAGGACTCAGCTTGGGCAATCCCCGCCGGCCTCACGATCACCGTCATGCCACTGACGACGTCGATCGCCAACGGACTCGCCGCCGGGATTATCAGCTACCCGCTCGTGAAATCTGCAAAAGGTGAGGCCCGTGACGTCTCGATCGGACAGTGGATACTCGCGGTTGCAGTCGTCGCCTACTACGGTGTCTATTTCGCGGTGCAAGCCGGCGACGTTACCTTCACGCTGTAGGCGAAGCAACGCTCTACGATGACGTTTTCGAATTATTTCGGATGGATAACCGACGCGCTCTTTCCCGTCGCGGTCCTGGGTCACGTATGGCCGACATCACGTACTACGAACTCCCCGGCTGTCCGTTCTGCGCGAAAGTCCGTACCAAGCTTGACGAGCTCGGACTGGACTACGAGACGATCGAAGTGCCCGCCGCGCATCACGAGCGCACACGCGTGCAGGAGGTCAGCGGCCAGACCGGCGTGCCAGTGATCACCGACGAGGCCCACGATGTCGTCGGCATGCCCGAGAGCAGCGACATCGTCGCGTACTTGGAGAAAACCTACGGCGACGCGTGAGAGCGACGCGAGGGGCGTGTATTGGCGGTGCTACTGCCAACGAACGAGCAGCAGTTCTCTGAGGAGAACAACGAGGGCAGGAAAGGGAAACTTGAGTGGATTCAGTTGGGGAACGTATTCCTGTTCAATCAGGAGGGAACCTCACCGACCGTACAGCGCGTAGATCATGACGAGAAACCCGGCGCCGATCAGGAGGCTCTCGACGAGCAATCCAGCGGTGAGGCCGATACCGACGATGTGGTGTAAGAAGCCGACCAGCGTCGTTCCCACCGTGATGACGAGGAGCCCGACCGCAAAGTACTGGAGGCCGTCCATTCCCGTCTGGCGGTACGCTCGGTAGGCGAGCAGCGCGACCGTACTGCCGAGGACGAGCAGGCCGACCTTTACGACGACGAGGAGTGACTGGAGCATCGTCATTGAGAATCTACCCCAGAGGTGTCGGTGCTGGCAGCATCGTCGGTGGGACCGCCGTCGGCACCATCATCGCTCGCTTCGTCACCAACAGCATCATCGTCGCCGTCGGACGACGATTTCATCCCGGCCCAGAACGCCGCCATGCGATCGGTCGGATCCGCGGGCGGTCGCTCGATTGCCAGGGCGAACTCGTCATCGTCGTCGATCTCGATCGAGATCGCCGTGACGTCTCGCTCGTACAGCGTGGCGTTCGGGCCGTCACATCTGATCTCGGTGCACTCGGTCACCAGCGCGGCCTCACTGAGTTGCTCCAGTTTGCGATAGAGCGTCGACCGGGGCAGTCCGCTCTCCTCACACAACTCGGCTGCTGACTTCGGCCGGTGAAGACACGCGAGGAGAGCGCGGCAGTCCGCGTCCTCGATCGTCGTGAGGACGGCCTCGAGCGATGGCGTCCGATCGGTCTCGTCTGATCCGCCGGTCATCGATCGAGCGGGGTCTCCCTGGCGTGATGCGAACGGGGACCAGCGGTCCCAGCCGGTGGGTGTTTCAGTCATGTGGGCCGTCACCAGTCGGTGGTCAGTAGGCGATACCTCGCACTCGGTCGGGTTGGGTCCATCGATGTCGATCCGATCCGAATCAGCCCCCGCAGACCGGGAGCCGATCGAATCCGTGACCCCGACGTCCGTGCTCGTCAGAACCGAGGGTGGCGACCCCTAAAGGGCGCCGGTCGAATCCCAGTCCGCTGGACAACCCCCTCGGAACGAGCGCCCCAGCCATGACTGAACCGGAGCGGACGCAGAGATGCGATAGACGGCCGTCTCACCTAGTTTCGGATGGGAACCGACGAAAATCGGTGCAGGCCGGTCGGCTTCCTCAGTGGCTAGAGCGCTTCTTCCGGTTCCGCGCGCTCGCGGATCACGGCCCGAAGCTCGTCGGCGTCGTCCATCGCTTCGAGTTCGTCGCGCTCGACAAGTGCGGTCCCATCGACGGACTCCCGGGAGGCGTCGTCGACGACGTAGACCGAGCGCGTCCGGGCGACGTGACCGATCGAGGACATGATCTTGGCCCGTTTCTTCGCGGCCTTCGTAAAGGTCGAGTGGCCCGTTAGCACGGGTTCTTCGTTCCGATCTTCCTCGGTACTGACGGCCTTGAACGGGGAGCGGGTCGTCGGGTGAACGGTGAACCCGGTTCGAACGAGCGTCGCGACTAGATCGGCATCGTTCGGATCGGCTTCCGGATCGTCGGGTGTCGGTTCGTCGTCGTGAACGTCGTCTTCGTCGTCGAGGACGTCGACCGGGTGGGTCAGATCGCCTTCGAAGAGTTCTTCGAGCGCCATCGCGACCTCGACCGAGGCGTTCATCCCGTCTTCGTACTTCGAGACAGTCCGGCGCGAGACGCCGAGTTCCGACGCGAGCCGGCCGAGACTCCAGTCGCGTTGCTTGCGCTCGTCCGCGAGTAGGTCGCCGTCGATATTGACGTACAGGCCGCCGGGCGCCGCGTAGATCAGCGGCGGAACCCCTTCGATGAAGAGGTTGTAGGCCGTGTCCGGGCTGAAGACCGGAACGCCGTGACGGAAGTAGACGACGTCAGGTTTCAGATCCTCGTCGCGGCTGCGAAGCCCGATGACGAACGGCGTCGCGCCGAGGTGGGCACCGAGACGGCGCATCTCGAGTCCGGTTGCCTCGTTGAACGCGTCGATGTTCCCGAGGATCTTGACGAGGATGAGGTCGTTTCCACGGCGTGCTGCGACGTCGAAACTCTTCGGTCGGATCGCACACCGGTCACTCACCACGAACCCGGCGTCCGAGAGCATCGCGGTGACGTTTCCAACCAGTGCAGACCGAGACATGGTGTGATCTAGCTATTCACCGTATATATGCTTTTCCCGTATGTCACCGCCCCGGCTTGCGTTTTCTGATCGAGACAGCGGGATCGGTTTTACTATTCAAAGATATTACCGACTATATTTATAGAAAGTGACCCCCAGGGAGAGACGGCCGTTCGCCGATGTTCGGAACGGTATCTGGATGCCCCCATTCCCACAGTCCGAAACGCGTACCACTGCCCACACCAAGGGGGTGTATATGACGATCGTCGGGCTGGACGACACCGACTCCCGCGAACGAGGGATGTGTACCACCTACGTCGCCAGTCGGATCGCGTCGCAATTGCGCAAGCACGGCACCGTCGATCGACTCCTGCTGATCCGACTCAATCCCGCCGTCGAGTACAAAACGCGGGGCAACGCAGCGATCGCGATTCACACCGACGTCGATCCCGAGGCGGCGCTTCAAATCGCCGAAGACCGGCTCGACGAGTTGGCGATCACCGCCGACGACCGAACGAATCCCGGGCTCGTCGTCACCGAATCGACGGCCTCGGATACCCACGAGGGTGTGAGCGACACGGTGGCGACGTTTTCACGACGGGCAATTCACGAACAGCTCTCGATCGACGACGCCAGGACGGTCCTCGGCGAGACGAGCTACCGACACCGGGGCTGGGGGAACGGCCGTGGCCGCATCGGTGCACTCGCGGCCGTCGGTGCCTGGCGCGCGTTCGACGAGTGGACCGTCGAACACATCACCTACCGGGAGCCGACGCGATGGGGAACACCACGGGATGTGCACCCGGAATCGCTTCGAACCGCTGCAGAACGGGCGTACCCGGCCGTCTGGGACACGATCGACCGGGGGACCGGCGAACTCGTCTGCGTACCACGGACGCCGGGGCCGGTACTGGCCGGCATCCGAGGCGACGAGGCAGCCGCCGTCGACGACGTCGTCGCGAGTCTCGAGGGCGAACCGATCGCGAGCAGCGAGCGATTCCTGACCAATCAAGGAACCGATGCCCACCTCCAGGCCGGCCGCCTCGGATCGCTGGAAAATGGGCACGCCTACACCGTCGATGGAATCGTGACGAGTGAGCCCGAAACACGACGTGGCGGGCACGTCTTCGTCACCATCGCCGCCGGCTGGGACGACCCATCGCCGGGGGATACCACCGGCGAACACACAACAGACCCGGACGAGCACGATCCTCCCGAGTACGAACGAACCTGCGTCGCGTTCGAACCGACGAAGCGATTCCGCGACCACGTCCGGGCACTTCGGCCGGGCGACCGCGTGACCGTCTGCGGCGAAGTCGCGCGCGGAACGCTCAAACTCGAGAAGTTCGCCGTCCGGGAACTCCGTCGGGAGCAGACGGTCACGCCAACCTGCCCGTCGTGCGAGCGAACAATGAAGAGCGCCGGACGCGATCAGGGATACCGCTGTCGCGACTGCGGGACGTCGACGCCCACTCGCGATCGAGTATCGATCGACCGGGACCTCGAACTGGGCTGGTACGAGGTGCCGCCACGGGCACGCCGTCACATCGCGAAGCCGCTGGTCCGTGGCGGCTTCGACGCGCCCACGCATCCCGAGCGCTGACCGATACCCGGACAGCGTTACGATTCGATCTGAGAACGCAGCCGGACGATTCGATCGACACCGGTACGTTCAACACGATAATGGCTCAAGAATGGATTCGAAGAGACGGACTCAAGATTGGATTCGAGTGAGTAACGACACCTCGTCCCACCTGACCCCTTTGCCAGCCGGTCCCTCGCCGTCGAGTTCCAGATAGCCGGGTTCGAAGCCAGTGACCTCGCCTTCGACTGTGGGCGATTCGGAGACGCTATGGCCCATCGTGTCGGCCGTGTGCACCTCGACGAGCACACCTTCGTCGACGAAGTCGCGAACGAGGGACGCCGCGGTCTGCCCGTCGGTATCGGGCGGAATTTCGAGTTCGGTCACACGCACCGGTACGCGGTGCGAGGTGAAAATGGAACAGGACACCGGTCCCTACGCGTGACAGTCACGACAATATCCGCAGTCAGTCGCTAGGGAACTCGTCGGGAATCTCTTCGACGCAGCCGGCTTGCATGACCGATCGAATGTGGTAGTCCTTTTCGGCCGGGTCGTCGGTCGCCAGCGCCAGTTCGAGGTGTGTCCGACACGATTCGGAGAGTTGACTGAGCCGTCGCATTGTGACACGCGAGAACACCTCGGTTGGTTACAAAACCGTTTCTACGATTTACTGGCTGAGTTAGTGGTAATGTCCCATTTCCCCACCTCACAGGCACCAATTTCGGCTCACGGCAGCGGTGTCTGAAACACGAGCCACGGTAGTCCGCAGGCGAGGGCCGGACAGCGGTTGTCGAGCCCCCTATCGGCACCGACAGCTCCGTTCCCTCGCCGTCTTTCAGTGTGTACGACCACGTGTTAGGCTTACTGGCCCGATTGAGAATTTCGCCGCATCTCCACCCGATTTCAGTCTGCAGTAGCAACTGCTTACCCTGGGTCCGAGAAGTGGATTTTCGGCCTGTAGCGGACGCTTAGAGAGTAGCGATGACTGCTTTCAGAAGTTCGAGTGGGACCGCCGAGGTCAGCGAGACCGGTCCGACGCGGACCGATCTCTGGAGTGATAGTCGAAGGCTGTGCGATCGTCGTCTGGGTGATGGTCGTCGTCATTGATTGTCCTCGTCGAGTTTGTTCAGGTGCTGTCGTCGTGAGGCGCCACGGACCAGCTTCTCCGGCTGGTCGTAGACGCCCTGAATCAGGTCCTCTCCGGAGTTGGCCTTGTCCGAGAGGTCGGAGACGGGCCAGCCCCGATCTCGGTGCCAGGTGATCGAGCCGGTCCGCATCTTGTGGGGACTCCGCGAGCTGGGACACTTCGATCCGTGACCGTGCTCGCGAGCTTCGCAAGTCTCCGGATCCCGATCGTGGGGACACGGACCGCCGAACTCGCAGGGTTGCGTGATCACGTAGATCCAGTTCCGCATGGCCGACTTCGATAGCCGTCCGTTGCCCTTCCGAGACGACAGTAGGGGCTCGCGGCCGTGTTCATCGCGCTGGTCCGCTCGGTTGACGTCGATGTAGTCCTGAACGACATCGGCGACCCAGTCGGCGACGTTGATGACGCGCTCGCCCTCGATCTCGTTCTTCAGGCGCGTATCGGTCTCGGGACGATGTCGCGGGAAGATGAACGGGAGGCTCGCGTCCTCGAGGATCTGTTCGACGACGCTCGGCGAGTAATCTTCCTCGAGGTAGGTCCGTAGCCGCTCGCGATCGTCGTCGTCCCGGTAGACGTCCTCAACATCGAGCGAGTAGATCGTCCCGATTCGGGCGCCAGTCCGCCAGAGCAACAGGAACAGGACGTGATCCCGTGACGCGTAGCGGTATCTCTCGAGGTTATCGAGAATCGTGTGCGCACGCTTCGCGATCAGCTTCTCGGTGTTCACCCGATCCTCTTTCGAGAGATCCGGAACGTCGAGCGAGGCAACGACCTCCTCACTGACGGCGTTGAGGTCGATGCAGTAGCGCAGGAACTGTTTCAGCGTGCCGAACTGGTTGTTGATCGTCTGGCGTTTGAGGTCGGCGCCGCGACGACTTCCTTCGAACTCCTTGATTTTGCGCGTCGTCAGCTGATCGAGTGACGTGATGCCCTCGTTGGCGCAGAACTCGAGGAACGGCTTCACTCGATACCGGTAGGACTCGATCGTCGAGTCAGCCCGATCGAGTTGCTCGGTCCAGAGTTCGAACGCCTTCGTCGGCGCCGTCGGCTCGAGGTCTTCGTCGTCGAGGCGCGCGACGATCTCGTCGGCGAGCTCGTCAAGGCGATCGTCCGAACTCACCGTTCGACCTCCTCGACGATTTCCGCGGCGAGCTCGTCCTCGCAGTCCTCGCACGTCGTGACCGTGCCGTTCGGGTTGCGAACGCGAACCTGTCGAACGCGCCCGCGTGTAGTCCCGCAGTTCTGGCAACACGGCTGCGCTGGCTGCTGGACGCTCATGATCGGGCCTCCGTGGTGGTTCCGCAGTCGGGGCAGCGATCGATCGACGGCGGGCGACCGACGTAGCCGAGACCGTGGCAGGTCTGACAACCGGCGTCCGGACTCCAGGCCTCGCTCATCGGACGATCTCCTCCGTTCGGATGTCCGCCAGTTGCTGCTCGCGATCGCAGCGACAGTCGTCACAGATCGATGGCTGGCTCTGCTCGTCGACCGGGCGATCGGGCTTGAATCGCAGGTGCGCCGGAGTCTCACAGTCGGCACACTGACCGATCACCGTCATGGGTCGGCCTCCTTGAACTCGACAGTCGATCCGCACTCGCCACAGGTCCCGTCGGCGACCGGGACGGCGAACGCCTCGCAGGACGGACACCAGGGGACGGTCTCGGCGTCCTCGACCGCGGTGTCGACGTCGTGTTGGCTGGCCTCGTCGGTCCCGCCGTCAGTGACGAGGCGATCATCGTCATCCTCGAGCGCGTCCGCGATCCGCTCGAGTTGGAGCGCGATCTGCTGTTGGGCTTCAGCGCTCGCCATCTCCGGACCATCCTGGCCGGGATCGTACGTGAACCTCATCGCAGCGCCCTCCGTTCGCGGCGCTCGGCTCTGCGATAGTCGACACCGATCGACGCCGCGCAGCTCGAACAGACGTGGCCCTCGGGCGAGATCTGCGTCGCCGGGTTCGTACAGCCGCCCAGTTCGCACTGTTGGGGTTCGAAATCGTTCATCGGGTCACCTCGAAATTGTTCGCGAATTGGTCGATAGCGGTACGTTCAAACCGTTTGCGCTGATTTGGAAACATGGTCTCATTGTTGTGGGACCGCGGACACGCGGCCGGGCGCTGATCCTGTCCAGGGTAGTGCGCCCGGCGGGGCGTCCGTCGGCTATCCTGTGGTCGGTACTGTCGTCCGATAAGTGTCGGAGTCCGCTTTCCGGAATTTCCGAAAGCGGTTCGTCGTGCGGAGGTTTCAAGACCCCGCGGGTTGCGTCGTCGCATGGTTCTTGGAACAGAGGACCACCCGAGACCCGCGCGCCAACGCGGATCCGATCACCTTCCTTCCTGTCTCGACTCGCGCCGAGTCCCGAGTGTCCTCTACGAACTCGTGAGAATCACAAGAACTTAAATCTATGCAACAGAACTCGCACCAGGGACAAATAACATGCATTCAATCAGAATATCGGAGAGTCTAAGAAAGCGTCATAGCAAAGCGGGGGTATGCGCCCCAGGGTACCGTGGATGAACGAAGTTGACGACGCTATCCTCGAATTTCTCGATGGGGCCGACGTCGACAACCAGCCAATTGCACTGAAGCCTGGGGCCGTTCACTACAACCTCGTGGAAGAGTTCGAAATGGTGGATAAGAGCCTGAGTACGTTCTCCCGGAAAATGGCCCGTCTGGCGGAGAACGGATATCTCGAAAAAGCCGAGGAAGGGAAGGGATCTCCGTACAAGATCACCGAGAAGGGCCGAGCCTACCTCGCGGGCGATCTCGACGCCGACGATCTCGAGTAGTCAGACGCCGATCGCGTCCGTCGCGTCGCGAGAGAGAATCACGTTCTTTTCGGAAACCGAAACCGATCCACCGGAAACGTTCTCGATCAGTGCGGCCAGTTCGCGGAGGTAGCCATCGCCGCGCTCCTCGCGAAATCGCAGGATGTCGTTGTGCTCGTTCGCTCGATTCTCGAGATAGCACAACACGAACGTCTCCCGCACGGCAGTCGGAGCGCCGTCGAGATACACCGGGAGCGTGACGCGTTGATCTCCCTTCGATCCGACCGGCGCCCCGAGAGCGGCCAGCACGCGCCCCAGAATCGACCCGTGCTCGGTAGGGCGAGCCTCGTCGGTCCGCCCCTCGCGATCGTCGACGACTTCGTAGCCGATGCCGACCGCCTCGAGCCCGTCGACGATGTGCAGTTGGCGCCGGTTCGGATCCAGGGCGAACGCTGGGACGTAGGTCTCCGACGCGATCGATCCACTCGAAAACACGTTCGCGACCAGCGCGTTCAGCGCGTCGAAAGTCGCGTGCCCGTAACTGATCTCGATCCAGTTGTGCCGACGCGCGACGTCGATTGCTCGCGCCGCGTCGGGCGCCCCGCCGTCGAGCCACGTCCGTATCCGGCTTCGCGGGAGATCGAGGGCACTCGCCACCGCGCTCGAGCCCTTGTTCGGGTGGCGGCTCTTGTAGTCCATCACGTCCCAGTACTGCTCGACGATCGGCCAGGGGTCGTCGTAGTAGCCGCCGTCGTAGGTGCGCGCGAGATCGGCAGGCGTCACGATCGCGTCGTCGGTCATCGTTTGGACTCACGGGCCGAGTCGCCCAAAACGGTTATGGGCGTTCACGCTGGGCCACAGATCGGACGAATTCGAAGGTTTCAGCGGCTTCAAGACTGGCTTGGAACGACGAGTCAAACAGGTAGGCGTGCTTGAAACTCACGCCAGCAATTAGATTTATAGGCTATCCGTTCCCCGTCATGATCGAATCCAGTTCAGGAGGAATCACCCGAAGGCGCCCCACGGTGCGGGTGCCGATGGGAACCTGCCGAGACTGGAGGAGATTACAATGTTGGACGGTAAAACACTACGCAACAAATTGGTCGGATCGGACAACGAACGCGCGGTCTCTCCTGTCATAGGAGTAATTCTCATGGTTGCCATCACGGTCATTCTGGCAGCCGTCATCGCGACGCTCGTGATGGACTTCGGTGAGAACGTTGACGGACCGGGTGTTAATGCGGGAGTATCAGTGAGTGGCGATGGGACGGACACTGTCACTGTTTCAGTCTCTGACCTGGGTAACTCAGATGGGGTTGCTATCGTTGACAGCAGTGGTAGCGTAATTGAAACCTTGACTTCTACTGGCGCCTCGACCTCGTATTCCACTTCTGGGTCTTATAGTTCTGGGGACAGCTTCACGGTCCAAGCGTACAAAGGATCCGTCTCCAGTGGTAGCGGTATCGACACTCAGGCCCAAGAGAATTCCGTTGTTGGAGAATTCACGCTTCAATAACCGTCCGAAAACACGCTGACTACCGGGCCGTTTTTTTTGAGACTCACTCGACACTGACTGACCAGTCTGTCTCGAACTCGATGGCGAGCTGGGGCTGGTCCAGAATCTCGGCGATCTCCTCGCCGGTGAGCGAGCCTCGCTCCTCCGCCTCGAGCATCAGCTTCTCGATGGAACCAGTCGGATGTCCTTCGCTCCCGGCCATCCGGAGAAAGTAGACCGTCGCGGCATCGAGTGCCCCCGAAACGGTGCTTTCACCGGTCGCTTTCTTCAAATTCTCCCAGTTCCGCGCTCGTCGGTCCGTTTTCTGGATTCGCATTCCAAATTGCACATCCACCCGATTTCCGTAGTGTTTTCGCCTCACTCAAATCGGCGGAGTATATAAAGAGGCCAGTACGACCGACTCGATCGTGCCGATCGGCGTGACCGGCCGACTGAGAAAACGGTAGATTTTGCACATGGCCGATTCAGAACGATGTGCAATTTCGGAGATCGCGTTTTGTCGCGCTGCAAGTGGCGGGACTCGTGGACAAACCGGGTTCCACGGGGTTTCAGATCAGCCTTCCAGTTCGTCGAAGACGTCGACGGACCACTCAAGGTCATCCTCCTGTTTGATCTGGGCGTGATATTCGCCGGCGAGCTCGCCATCTTCGTCGACGAGCCCCTCGCGTTTGGCCTCGTCTTTCGGAATCGTGACCCCGATCGACCCGCCGATACGCTGGATTTTGCGGATTGCCATGTACCGCCCGGCATCCCGATACCTATTATACTTATTGACTACCCATTTGGCTGAGGTTTTAGATAGGGTGGGTTGAGCGCCGAACTGCAATGTCGTATGATACTGTGGGCTCACCGCCCATCCGACTGCTCGCATCGCTTATCATCGCCGTCGCGGCGCTCAACTTCGGCCTGATCGAGTTCGCCGACTACGACCTGGTCCGCGATCTCCTCGCGTTCTCCGAGGGGACGACAGAGTACCAGGCCATGAGCGCGATCGTCGGCGGCGCCGGGCTGCTCGAACTCTACAACACCGCGGTCACCTTCCTGGACTGAACAATGGCAGGCAACCCAGACATGAGTTTCCAGCGAGAGGTGTGGCTCATCATCCCATTCTCGATGGCCGTTGCCGTCTCGCTGGGGATGCTCTCGACGGACCTGGTCCCGTTCATCGATCTCGGTCAAATCCTGTTCGAGTTCGGGAACATCGAGTTCTCGCTTGCTCGCGGGATCGCCGTGGCGTGTCTGCTGGCCGTCTTCGTCAATCGAGACGTCGGCTTCGCGGACACATCCGGGGTAGACCTCTGGATCGTCTACGCAACGATCGGGCTGATCCTCGCACCGCCGCTGTTCCCGGCACTCCAGGGAACGCTCGCCGAAGCGCCGGCCGCGTTTGCGGCGTTCGGTGTCCAGACCACGGGCTTCACGCTCGTTAGCTACCTGAACTAACAATGACGCACAACACCACGCTCAAGACGATTGGAGGTATCGCACTGCTGTTCGCCGTCTTCCTGACGGCGGCACTCATCACTAGCGGCGCATCGGCCGCGGAGGTCGCGAACGAATCGGTTACGCTCGAGGACGGCGACGATCTCGAGGTCGCGATCGAGTGGACCGACACGGCGGACGCGGCGAACACGTCGACGATCGAGATCGCGAACGAAACAGTAACCGTCGACAATGTGACCGTCGACGCGGATCCGGGCAACGAGACCATCTCGACGTGGGTCGTCCCGGATGATCTCGTGGCTGGCAACTACACGGTCACCGTCGACGGGACGAGCTCGGACATCAACGCCACGCACGTCGACGTCTTCAGCTCGGACGACGATGGCGGAACGATCATCGACGACGTGACGGGCGACGCTGATCCGCTGGTGTCGTTCGGCGCGGCGGCCATGCTGCTCGGCGGCGGGGTCTACGCCCGCCGGGAGGGATGGCTGTGAGCGCGGACGAATCACCCGTCCCTGATCCGGAGAAACGCCGGACCCTCAAGCGGATCGCAGCGGGTGCGGGCGGCGCGGCCACCGTCGCGGTCGGCTCGACGCAGGCACCACGCTTCTCCCCGATCGGCCGCGCAAGGGCAATCGTTCCGTTTCTCGCTGGCGCGGCTGTCGGTGCGACGATCGGGGCCGCGTTCATGGCGGGGATGACTAACGCCCCTGAACGCGGCACCGAAGAGTACGACACGCTGGCACGGCTGGCGCTCTGGGCCGACGGCTTTCGGACGTTTGCCTCGAACCAGGCGACGAACGAAACGCTCGACGTTACGGCCGCTGACCTATCGGAGTTCTCGGTCAATCGGTTGATGGCCGAGGCGTCGCTCGAAGCGATGAACCAGCAACACGACAACGGAGCGACCCAGAGTGAGGCGCTTGCTGCTGGCAAGTCTGTGATCCGCGAGCAGGGTGCCACGATGGAGAAGAATTTGCTCAACGAGACTGCACTCCAGGCGACAGAGGTCAAGAACTTCTTCGACGACGCGGCCGTTGTCTCTGGCCTTTCCCCGGCCGACGTGATCCTCGCATCGAACGGTGATGCCCTCGACGAAGTTTCCCGCGAACAGCGGAAGTATGAGATAGAGCTTGTGAACGGCGAGGTCTGGGCGAAGGATCTTGAAGTGATCTTGTACAAGTGGCCGATGAACACGAACGGGCTTGCTGTCCACTGGATGCCCCAGAGTGTTGCCAACGAGAAGGGGACATCTGGGGCCTTCACTCTCGACGGAGTCGACCACTCGACAGCGACGTACGGTGGTCGCGACGTTAACCCGATCTCGCAGCACGGGTCACTCAACACGGCTCCGTGGCCACAGGACGAGTACGAGTCTCTCGATGAGCAGTCGAAAGAGAACATCGACCCGCCGAAGGAGCCGACGGCGAGTGTCCCGGTCGTCTACGAGGTGTATGGCAACGCACTCTCGAACGTATACACTGCGATCTCGAACGCCGAGTCTGAGTTCGAGACCTTCCTTTCGAACATCTGGTCCGATCTCCAGGCGGACGATACGGACCCGTCCCAGTTCATGACGCCGACGATGTTGGCGTTGACCGCGAGCGAAGAGAACACGTTCCCGTACGCAACCGGTGCACTGGCCTCAATGGGCGTTCCCACATCTGCCGAGACGGTCGAGGTCAAATTTCCGAACTCGACGGACGAGAACGGCGACGTGCTCGTTGAGACCGGGCAGTTGTTCGCTAACCCCATGCCGGCGAGTGGCTTCCAGGAGGGCCAACTCTACGATCCGGCGAACTTGACGACGAACATCTATATGGCTGCTCACTCGGTCGACAAGGCCGGAGAGCAGTCTTATGGAATTCAGCAGGTGGATGAGCCGTTCGAGATCATCACCGTCTGGACGTTCAATGAGAATGGGGAGAAAGTCGAAACCGACGAACTCACGTGGGGACAGAGTGGTTTCACCGGCTCTGAGACCAACTACGACGACTTGATCGCGGCCTTGAACGACGTCTCCGATGTTGAGCAGGAAGCCTGTCTCTTATACACATCTCTNGATGTGTATAAGAGACAGCTCGAGGGCGGCAACGAGACCGGCATCACCTTTCCGTGGGACGGCGACGGCGGCCTCCTCAACTGGCTCATGGGAATCAAACTGTTCGGTATCCCGCTCTGGATTCCGGGCGCCGGACTCCTCGGACTCGGAGCGTACAACCGCGTCAAAGGGGACTGACTCATGCGCCGGCTTATCGTTCTCGCGCTCTCGGTAGCGCTGCTCCTGCCGATCGCGACCGGCGCCGTCGCGGCACAGAACGAATCCGAGACCTCGGAGATCGTCCTCGAGATCGACGAGGACGTGCGCGTCACCGACGTCGAGTGGGGCGACACCGTCGAGGTCACGCTCGAGTCGACGACGCCGAGCACGACGCGCGTGACGATCTCCGACATCAGCCCGATCAACTCCGCGGGCGCTCACCAGATCGACCAGGAACGCGTCACGCTGCGAGGCGAAGAGCGCGTGACGGTCGAGATCACGCTGGCCGATCCGTCGAACCCACAGCTTTCGCTCGCGACATCGAACGGCGCCGCGCTGCTCGTCAACAGCGGCGATTCCAATTTCGACCCGTTCGAGGGCGTACCCGCGACGTGGGGCCTGATCCGCCTCGGCGTCGCCAGCGCTGCGGGCGGCGGCGTGGTCGGTTTCGCCATCATCGGCTGGAGCGCGGTCGCTGATCGACACGACACCGACGAACTGGTGAAACCATGATCGAGTCACTACTCGGCATCGACTGGCGTCGCACTGGCCCGCGCGAGCTCGTCCGCGAGCAGCGCGAGCGCATCCAGGCGCTCGAGACCTGGCAGAAGGTCGCACTCGCGGTCGCGATCGCGTTCGTGGGGTTCTACGTGCAGCCGAGCCCGCCCGCGTGGGCCTGGCTGGTCGCACTCTCGGGCGCGGTCGGCATCGCGGCTGCGATCATGCCCGCGAAACGAGTCATCGGCGAGCTCGTCAGTGACGACTTCGAACTACTCGAGGAGTTGAAACCCGTCTCGGGCGACCGCGCGACGCGGAAGATATCCCGAGACCGATGGGCCGAGCTCACGGTCGTCGATCACGACGGGAAGATCCGCGACAAGTCCTACCTGACCGAGGTCTCCAGGCTCGTCGACGTCAACGAGAGCGGCCAGGCTGAATGGCAGCAGGCCTACGAAGTTGACCGCTACTTCCCTGAGAGGAATGTCGCGATCGCGAGCTGGCTGGCCGGTGCGTCGAACGCCGACCTCCGCCGCTACCGCAGAGCCTACCGGAAGATCACGTCGGAACTCTCGAAAGAAGCCGACCAGTCGCTCGAGGAGATCGTCGACGCCCCCGAGGCCCGACGTCGCGCGGCCTCGGTCACGGTAAACGCGATCATCCAGGCCGCGGAGGGCGTCGAGGCACCCGGCGAGCACTCGATGGCCGATGAACTCGAAGACCTCCGCCAGGAGGCCGAGGAGTCGGTCGACAAACTCCTCGAAGACCGAGGCATGGACGATATCGAGAAAGCTCTCGCCGAAGACATCGACGAGGAAGCCGACGAACCGGCGACACCCGAATCGGTCGAGATCTCGATCGACGGCACTGGCGCGAACGGAGGTGACGACGAGTGACCCGAACGATTGAAGCACTCGTCACGGATGCGGTCGAGTTCGACGATCTCGATCGGTACGCGATCCCATCGGAGACCTACGACGGCGTCGAACCTGACGAGGATCTCGTTCTCGTTCAAACTGACCCGTTCCCGGAACGCGTACGGAGGATTCTCGGCCTCCCGATCGTCAACATCCCGCTTCGAGTGGTTGGCATGTTCGTGCTGGCGATTCCCGTAATCGGACCGAAATGGGCCGACCTCTGGGACCAGGGGACCTACAAGGTCGCCATCGAGCACGGCGCCGTCGACATCGGCGAGTGGATCTCGCTTGAGCTGGAGGAAGCCGTCGTTGAGGAGACGACGTCCCGGCGAGGAACCGAGGACCGGACGATCTGGCTCTACGAAGGAGAGGTTCGAACTCGAGGCGATCACTCATGACGAAACCAAACGAAATCGAGGGAGAGAACTCTCACGGGCCGATGAGAGAACTGCGCGAATACACGCTCGGTCGCCTGGACGTCGACCACCACGACGTGGCTCGCGTCGCCGGCCTGATCGAGGATCCCGACATCCGCGAACTCGTCCTGTTCGCCTCGCAGGTCTACGACAACACCGCCCACCCAGATCTACCAAACGAGTTCTGGGATACGAACTGGGCGCGTCGCATCCTGCAGACGCAGGGGACGGAGACGGCCGCCCGAGCCATCCGCGACGGCGACAAATCGACGGCCGCGTTCCTCACCGGCATCCCAAGCTACTCCCGGGACATCAGCGGCGTCGACGGCGAGGACGCCCTCGAGGACTGGCTCTGTCACGACGAAGCGTGCAAACTCGTCTACGTGGCCGGACACATGGGGATGGGGAAGACATCGTGGGCGGTCCGCTGCATGCAAGCCGTCGATCGGCACTACCGGCGAGCCCGGACGATTGCGGAGGAGACCGACGGTCTCGAACCGAACGACATCCCCGAACCCGAGTTCGCGACCAACTTCAGCATCCAACCGACGGGTGACGTCAACTGGCGGATGATCAACAACCATCCCGATCTCGTCGACTGGTGCGACCGGGGTTCGAGTGACGAGGTGCGCTGGTACTGGTTCGACGAGGCCTCGAGCGAGCTCACCGCTCAGGATGGCGCGCTCGCGCAGAAGGTCGTCCGCAAGATGGGGAGCCTGGTCAAGAAGGCCCGGAAGAACGGTGTCAACCTCGGGTTCATCGGCCACGATCGCGGCGACGTCCATCTGCTGATCAGGTCGATGGCTGACTTCGTCGCCAAAGACTCGCAGAAACGGGCGACGGTCTACGGCGGCATCAAAGACCGCGAACCGGTCGATCCGAAACTCTCGCTGCGAGGGATCCCAGACGCAACCTGGGGCTACGATACCGAGGACATGGCCGAATGGTCCTGGGGCGACGAAGAAGCCGACGTCCCGGCTGGCTACGTCCCGAAGGAGGACCTGACCGCGCTCAAATACCGGATCATCGCGAGAGTCTACTACACGACCGATCTCAGTTACCAGAAGGTCGCCGATCGCGTCGGCTGTTCAAAGGGAACCGTGTCGAATGCGGTTGACCGCTGGGATCGGGAGTCTCTGGGCCTGGATCCGGAGAATCAAGGCAGTCCGGACAGCGGCGTCGTCAAGCCAGCGGGGACCGCAGATGACTGATGAACGTCTTCAACAGGGAAATCGAGGGACGGCGGACAGACAGCGCACCGGTCAACGGTCACAGGGGGCCCGCCTACGCGCCACGCCGGCGGGCGCGCATTATGCGCGGGCGCTCGCGCGAGCGCGACCCGAATTGACCGAACCACGGGGTGCGACTAACTCATGATCGGCCCGATCTCGATCGTACTGTGGGCGATCGTCGCGATCTCGACCGGCGTCGTCGGCTGGACCGTCGACGTCGAGATCTCCCAGCTACCAGCTGCCGCTCGAGGCCGGTCACCGGACGAGTGGCTCTGGTTCGACGAGCGGACGGCACTCGGAGGTGGCGCATGATCCGGAAGGTCGTCAACGATGGTCTCTGGTCGCTGGGGCTCGTCGCAGCAGTCGCGATAGGCTGGTTCGCCGTCCAAGACGTCGGGCCCGGCGGTGTGCTCGTCCCGATCGCGGCGATCGCGCTGCTCGGCGTGACGTCCTGGCTGGCCTATCCAGGGGAGAACCCGCCGGAGGAGGACCTCGAACCGACCGATCGCACCTGTCCCGCGTGGGGCTGCTCGGAAACGCTCTACGCCACGGATGGCCGCCTGGTCGACGTCTACCGCTGTCCCGAATGCCGGTTCGAAGGGGCCGAAGCTCCGACGTCGATACTCTGGAAAAAAAGCCCGCTCTGTCCTCACACGAAGTTCGTAACTCCGCCGACCACCCACTCGTAGCCGAACAGCACGGCGATCGCGGCGAGCAGGAGGTGACGGACGGCGATGTCCTCGATCGTCCCGACGATCCAGCCGATGAACCCCGTCACGAGCATCAGGCCGTAGTAGTACCCGCCGACGAGGAACGTCCCGAGGGCGATCAGTTGTTTCACGATACCGAGGCCGACGAACCACGAGATCACGGTCTCGATGGCGAGCCCGAGTGTTGCGCTCATGATTCGGGCCGCAACCCGCCCCCTCGTTAATCTTCCCCGGACAGTTCCCGACGGAGATCGTGCCGGACCCAGTCGAGTTCGTCTCGATGCTCCTCGATCCACTCCAGCGGATCAGTCCCGTGCCAAATGGCCTCGTGAAAGTCAAATCGACCGCTACGCTTGATGGTCTCCCGGGTCAACTTGTACTCCTTCTCGATCGGCGCAAACACGCCCTCCACAATCGCCTCGCGGCCCTGTTTTCGGAGCGCGACGACGCGACCATCGAAGGTCCGAGTCGCGATCGCATCGGCCATCGCTTCGACGTCGCCGCCGCGGAGCTCGAGCAATCGCTTGCCAACCTCGAAGCGAATGACCCGCCGCTTCCGTTGCTGTTTCAGTTGTCGGTCATTCATGGGGACACCTGAGGACGGCACCGATGTATCTGTTTCAGGGCCGTTTCCGAGTTTCCGATACTGCGGGTCTTCCAGCGGCTCGCGCTGCTCGATCGCCTCGACGAGCGTCAGCCCATGTTCGTGGGCGATCTCGTCAACCATCGCCCAGCAGTGATGCCACATTTCCGAGCCTTCGGAGTACTGGCGAGCCATCCAGGTAAGCGCCTCAGCGATGATTAGGTCGTCCTGTGGATGTCTGTGCATCGGGGTCTCTGGCCGCGTCATCGCGTAAAAACCTGCGCCCACTCAGGGCCCATACCGACGTTTGACCCACCATTCAACAAGGTCCAGTCCGATCTCGTAGCTCTTCGAGCCAGGTGATGAAATAAGGCCATAGATGACGAGGCCCAGTAAGGTCGTAGTCGATTGAATTACTGCCTTGTTCCATGCAGCCATAAAATACAGCTTCTCAGGCGGTAATCGAGGAGAAAAATCATCTTTCGGATATGCGACCTCGGTGACGAGGGCTTTGGCTATCAGTAGACCAGCGTCAAGTGAATAGAATAACAAACCAACAATCACCGAAATCACATATTCTGACATTGCTGGGACGCCGATCCATTGGAAGACCTGCACAAGAATTCCTACGAGAACAGCAGATGCGAAGAGGTTGATGAAATTAATCATGTTCAGGCTGCGGTCAATCGAGAGATATCGATTACGGGTCTCGTCGAGACCGTACTTACCGACGATTGTCCACTGTAGCTTGTCCTCTGGCGTAGCGTCCGAGTTGTCCATAAATCGCTCGTAGATGTCGCAACAGTCTTTCCGCAACTGTAGGAGGGTCCCTTCACCGAATAATTCGTTCAATTCCTCCTGCTCCTTCTGAACCTGATGATCGAAAATTTGGTCACCATTATCTGCCATAATGAAATCCAAACGGGACTACATATACGAAAAGGTACCGCCGTAGAGGTGGTTTCGACTTTATCATCTGCAGATGCGGGCTGGGCAGCCCTTGCGGTTTTATTGAGTCTGCTTTAAGTATGCTGAAGAGTTTCTGAACCCCTCCTAAGGCCATCCGACAATCTCGGTTATCAAGGTACCACCCTGTCGTTCTGCTACCCTCACCCTGGTGAGCCGCCTGTCTACAGCCTTCCCGGCCAACCACCAGCGCGGCGCGCGTTCTGCGCGCCGCAAGATTACCCCGCCCCCTTAGGGGCACCTACCGTAGGGGGACCTGACAACCGCGGTGGCCACCGAAACCGCTGAGGCGGCCGAAATCGACGGGAAGAAATCCGCTCGTAGGCGTTCTCTACTGACGTCGATCTCGAGAAACTGGCCCCAAACTGGCTGGTACGCACCCGTTAACAGGCTGGTGAAAGTGAAACTACCATCAGAACCCAGACCTATCGAGTTGAATAGGTAGAACCGTTGTAGGGTCACAATGCAAAAAAGTCAAACCGCACACAGCTACCGCTATCGACCGGGCGAACACGTACCGCGAGTTTACCGGAGTGGCGGTGGGAGTTCGTCAGCGCGAACCCGAACGTCGCGATCGTCAAGCTCGTCGCGATCGACGCGGTGGGCGACGTCGTGGATCGAGGCGGCAAGTTCGCTCAGGTAGCGGAAGCCGATCTCGTCCGGATCGCTGGCCGCGTCGCTCGCCGTTTCGTCGACTGAGTCCTCTTGGTCGCTGTCTGTCTCCGAACGCTCCTCGCGCCGCTCACGGCGTTCTTCGGCCCGCGCGTCCATGTCGTCGGCCATGTCTTCGGGCCGGACCTCGCGAAGAATCTCGCGAGCCCGCTCGAGGACGACCTGGGAGACGAAGACGACGAGCACGGGGTTCGACAGCCGCTTCACGACACCGCTCTCGGCGAGCCGGGCGACGTGGTAGCGGATCGTCGATCGCGCCAGTCCCGTGCGTTCTTCGAGCTCGTCGTACGTCGCACCGTCGTGCTCGGCGATCACGCGCAGGATGTCGTAGACGGACGTCGTCGACTCTTTCAGCGCCTCGCGGTAGATGTCGGTCGCCAGGTCCTCGTACCGTCGCCGGAGCATCCGACGTCGACCGGTCGGCTTCTCGAACTCGTAGGGCGCGCAGTGTGGCCCGTCGAAGAAGTCGTCGGCGACGAGATCGGAGCGCTCAATCCCGGCCCATCGTGCGTGCGTCGCGACGATGTTCCGCAGGTAGTCCATGATCTCGTCCCACTGCTCGATGTGCGGGAGCTTCCCCTCGTTGACGCCGTCGAAGCTGGCCTCGAGCTTCGGATGGTGGTACGGGCTGGTCTTCGGCTTCTTGAACCAGGCGGCGGCCTGATACAGTTTCACCTCGGTATCGAACGGCTGGTGATCGAAACCGAGCAGGTGCCAGCGATCGTTACTGACGCGGGCTTCGAGCCAGCCCTCCTGGATCCGCTTCTGGTAGGCGTCGATCTCGGCCTCGCCGCCCCAGGCGACGAGTTGCTTGGACTGCTCGATCGTCTCGATCGCGGCGGCCTTCTTCCCGATCCGGAACCGGATGTGCGCCTCGGCTTTCGCAGCTCGCCGCGCGTCGTGAACGCGATCGTCGAGATCGATCACATCAGGACCGTAGACAGCCCGAAGGATGTCGTACATCCGGCGCTCGATCTCGTAGGGATCCTCCGCCCAGGTGGTCTGGCAGACGACGCGCGTGCCGTCACCGTAGGGACACTCGAGGGCGTCACCGCTCTTATAGACCATGTCCCGGAACTGCGGCTGGATGTTGACGTTCGCCGAGAGCGCCGGTTCGGTCAACTCCAGCTCGCCGTTCTCGTCCTCGCGGACCTCGCGGAGCATGAGATGCTGCTCGTAGTACTGCGTATAGTCGTCACCGTGGCCGTAGCCGGCTTTCCAGCCGGAGCTTTTCGCGACGATCGCGTGCTGGCGGTCAGATCCCAGCCACCCAGCGTCGAAGTCTTCGACCGCGAGGTACGGCTGGTTCTCGGGATCGCCGATATGCTCACGCCAGTACGCGAGCGCCTGGTCGTAGAGCGTTCCGCGCTCGTGAGACGGATCGGAGAGCTTTCCCTCCAGGTCCGAAAAGTGGTTCATGACGGCGGCGCCGTGGGCACGAGGCTCTGGGAATTGATCGCGCTCGGTCCCGGTGACGTCGTCGACGTTACCGGGTGCTGAGGCCTCCGAACTCACAGCGGACCACCTCGAGCCCGGCGCACCTCTTGCACGCAGTCAGTGCAGACCTGTCGAAGCCCGTCGACGCGAGCGCCACAACGCTCGCACTCGGCGGGTTCGATCACGCGGCTCACCAAATCACCTCGTGAGCTATGTCGTCGGCTGCGTCGATGGCCTGGACCGCGACGGCTCCCACGAGGAACCAGTAGACTGGCGCTGGATCGACAACAGCAACCATCACCAGGGCCGTGTACATCGGAATGACCGCGAAGGTGGCGTGAGCGAACGCTTTACCGAGCCAGACCGGTGTCGAGTCAGTCACGCGAACTCACCCCGTCGGCCGTGAGCGTAGCCTGTTCCGTGGTCTCGCCGTTGGCGTCTTCGCAGTCAGAGCAGGTATCGGAGTCAGACCACTCGAAGACAACTCCGCCACAGTTCGGACACGGGGTCGCGTAGTCCTGCTCGAGGAGCCCGCGCTCCTTCTCTGCCATGTCGCGGTCGATTCGACTCACGCCGATCGACCTCCGTCAGTAGCGAACGCACCGAGCGGGCGGTTGTGCCCGGCCGATCCGTTCGAGTCGCCACCGTCGTGGATAAACTTCAGGAACGCATCGCAGTCCCAGTTCGAGCAGTTGCCGAACGTGGGCTCATCCGTCGGGACGAGCAGCGTCGCCAGGGCTTCGGTCCCGCAACCCGGGCACGAATAGCTTACCAGCGGCTCGCCGAACGAGAGTTCGATCACGAAGTCCGTCCGCTTCTCCCGACGCCGGCGCGTCAGCGTGCTGGCGTCCGGACTACCGAGTCCCGTCACGCAGACCACCCCGCGGAGATCGTCGCCTGGTAGTCGGCCTCGATTCCATCGTAGCCGACGACCTTGATCTCGTCGTCGTTGTTCCAGAACAGCTTCCGAATCGCACCGTCCTGATAGACGAGTTCCTTGATGTTGCGGCCTCTGTAGCGCTTCGGGTAGCCGTCGCGACCAGCTGGCGTATCGGGATCGCCGATCGCGATCGAGTAAGTCGGAACTCCGTATACCGGCCGCTCACGCACGTGGAAGACCTTCTGAATGCGGTCAGGGCTGTAGCTGGTCGTGATCAGCGCCCCTGGTTCGAGTATCTCGTCGACGGTCGGCTGACACGGAGGAGTGAGGCGAAGACAGATCCCGTCAGGTAGGACCGCCATCCGTTCCGTAACGGGTTCAGCGACGTCTTCCTCGTCGCCGTGAGGGTAGTCCCATCCGTCCCGCCTGTACGTGTTTTGCGGGCTGTGTCGGTACTCGCAGAACGCACAGCAATCGAATTTCACGGCGACTCACCTCCGTTCGTACGAAGGTGCTGCTCGACAGCTTCGACATCGGGGCCGATCCGGGGGTGATCTGCTGGGCGCACTCCGTAGTACCCCATTTTGAACCCGTAACAGATCGCGCACACAGACACGCCGTTGGCGTAGTAGAAGTCTGTGAGAGCCTTCTTACAGAGTTCACACCTGTCTGGCTCGGTCTCATCAGATGGGAACCGTGGCCGGCCCTTCGGTCGACTCGCGACCGTCATGGCCCCACCCCCGTCTCCGCGGCGACGTCGAGCAGCGTCTTCTTCGGGACAGCAACGTATCGCGCGTGCCCGTCGGCAAACTCGAGTCCGACGCCAGTCCAGCCCTCAACCATGTGAGTGGCGTCGGCGTCACACCGCGCGGGGATCACGATCTCGTAGGCGTGCTGGTCACACCGCCAGCCGAAGACGACGAGCGCACCCTCGAGGCGCTCGCGAAGGTCGCGATCGACGACGTCGGGCTGGTGGACCTGATGGCTCTGCTTGGTCTGCGGGACGGGATGGCCGCACTCGGGGCAGATCGGGATGCCCTGCGAGTCGGTAGCCGGCTCGCGGACGATCGTCGGCGGGCGGACGCCGTAGCGACCGAGGCCTTCGGTGCGGCTCATCGCACATCACCCGTGGTCAGAGTGAGTAGCGTGCCGATCATCGCGCAGATCGCAGTGGCGAACGCGGCCTCAACCAGGGGAAAGGACGTGTACGTCGTCAGCGCCCAGGTGGACGTCGCGCCGAGAGAGATGCCGACCCAGACGTCTAACGGGCGGCTCATCGGTCGGATCCCTCCGCGTGTTCCGTGGCCGCCTGTAGTGAACGAGTGAGAAGATACACGGTGGAGGCGCCAGAAACAGCGAATCCAGCCATCGAGAGTTTCGAGTACCCGGAATAGATACCGATTAACAGGACAACGAAACCGACCACGTTGACCTTCTCGGCGGTCGTGGTTCGGTACATACCGCCCTCAGACATCCCGATCCTCCTCCGCGAGCGTGTTAACCCAGGTATCTGAGTCGTACCAGAGACACTCGGGGCAATCCATCCAGGTCGATATCGGAAAGCCGCAATTCGGACACTCGTAGTAGTGCCGAGTAACCACTTCTCCGTCCGAGTCCGTGTGCGTCTCCGCCCCGTCGTACTCCAGGGTGTCAACGCCGACCGTCGGCCGGTCAACACCGTCGGTGGAGGTACCGCCGTCGGTCTTGAGCTCGCCTTCGCAATCGGGATCGTAGTCGCTGGGCACGCCGAGTTTGTCCTCGAGGCGCTCGGGACACTCGTCGTAGCCGCAGCCGGGCCGGCCGCAGTACGAACAGCCCGTCATGGGCGATCGCCTCCGTTTGGGTCACCGGTGACTGTGTCTGCCGCTCGATCTCGGTCGTCAGAGCCACGCCCACACTCGGGGCAGACCAGGCCGTTGATGACGTTTACCTCGAAGGCCTCTCCACAGACGCAATCGACCGTCTGTGGTTCCATCGGGAGGTTTCCGAGATTGTAACCGAGCTCTCGATTGATGATCGACTCGAGTTTAGCAACGCGACTCTCGAGCCCACTCACGGTGGTACCGCCGTCGGCGCGAAGTTCGGCGCTGGGAACGCTGTCGAGTGCGTCCTCCGCGGCCTCGATCGTCGCGGCGAACTCGTCGGTATCGTAGCCGGTCGCGTCCGGTCCGAAGCGACTCACGTCACCTTCGAGCTTCCCCTTCGCGTTCTCGACCAACTCCTCGAGGACCGCACGCTCGACGGTTGCGAGTTCGACGTCGTCGCCCTCGTGTGACTGGACTTCACCGCAGTGCGGGCAGTAACGCGCGGCCATCGTGATCGAGGCCTCGCACGCCCAGCACTCGCGCCGGTAGGATCCGCCCGTCATGCGGACTCACCACCGTTGAGCAGCGCGTCTCTCGCACGCTTCACGCGCTGGAACGCCTCACTATCCCCGCCGCCGTTCTGGTCGGGGTGGACCTCCTTGACGCGTTCGCGGTAGGCCTCTCGGATCTCGTCGCGATCGGCGTCCGGGCGGACACCGAGGGTGACGTGGGCCGGCGGGCCGGCCGCGACAGCGTCACCGTCTCCGCTCGGAAGGCGGGCCGTGGCGAATTCGGATTGACCCGTCGAAACGGGCCGATCCTCCATCTTCCGCTTCTCCCCCACGTAGAGACAGATTTCGCGAACGTTGTCGCGAACGCGGGTCCATCGGTCACATCCGACCGCGTAATCCTCACCGTCCATCGTCCAGCTGACCACTGCACCCGGATCGTCGGGCTGGGGCTGGTTCGCGTAGGGATAGTTGGGATTCTGAGACTGGTGATCCATCGCCGTCTCGAGCCGCCAGTCGTCTACGTCGAGACGATCCATCTCCGTCTCGAGGTCGTCGACCGCCTGCGAGAGTTCGACCTCGAACTTCGTCGTTTCGCGACGCTCACCCTCCGCGTGGCGATCGAGTTCGAGCGGCCAGTCGATCTGGCTCATGCCGTCATCACCACCAGGAGCGGGACGACAGAGAGCCCGAGCATGACGATCGTGAAGACGAGCCACCCAACGGAGGTCTGGCCGCGATCGCGTCGACGACCGCCGTCGGCTCGCGCATCGTTCCCGTGATGCCCGGCCGTGGTCTCCGGATCCGGATGTCCCTCGAGGGACTTTCCGGCGCCGCTCGCGCGGCTCATCCGTCGGTAGTTATCGCACTCGGGGCAGCGGTGGACAACATCGTCGTTGTCGCCGAACACGCGGGCGAACTGCTTCGTGACGTCATTGCCGCAGTTCCGGCAGGTCGACCCGTCGGCGGGTGCCGCCAGGTCGATCATGGGCTACACCTCCCGTCGTCGAGTGCGGCGCATGGCTGTCCGGGCTCCTCGATCTCGAAGCCGCAGAACTCACAGACGAGCACCGGCTCGCTCGTCATCTCGACGCCGGCGCTCATGCCGCACCACCCCACTTAAAAAGGGTAGTTGAAGTAACGACGCATTGCTGAGGAAGTTGGGATGGCGAGACTGCTACGCTTCGTAATCTACATCCAGTAAAATTACTGATGGGACCGCCGAGAGTCGAACTCGGGTCCTACGGACCCCATCCGCAGAGGATACCACTACCCCACGGTCCCGTACCCGGATCGACGGCCGGTTGCCGTTTAAGCGTGTCGTTTGAGCGCGATCGACTCTGCTATCCCGGCCCGGGCGCCTCGACTTTACACTAGCACACGTTCGAGGTCGACGACCGTTCCCGAATCCGCATCGGGATCACCGACCAGTTTGCCGAGGCAGACTGCCGAGCCGTTCGGCGTGTAGCAGGCGACCAACGGCGTGTCAGCTGGCCCATCGCCGTCGGCCCCATCGCGCCCGGAATCCACGCCGTCTACGTCGAGAACTCCCGGTGCGTAGACCGGTGCCCCGTTGGCGACTTCCGCCGCCGCGTTCTCCGCGATCGTCACCGCCGGCAGGTCCGACAGAATGCGCTCGGCGGGGTCCACCATTGACCGGAGCGGGTCCGTATCGTCGTCCTCGATCCAGAAGGCGAGCGCATCGATCAGATCGGTCGCGTTGACGAGATCGCGGTCGTCGAACGGGTCAGTCGCCGTCCGCCGCAGATCGCCCATGTGTGCGCCGGTTCCGAGTGCGAGGCCCAGGTCGTGACAGAGTTTCCTGACATAGGTCCCGCTCTCACAGCGAATTCGCAGGAGGACCCGACGGTCCTCTATCTCCAGCGCGTCTATGTCGTAGATCTCCCGGACGCGAAGGCGGCGCGACACCGCGCTCTTTCGCGGCGGTTTCTGGTAGATCGGCCCCTCGAATTCGGCGAGCGTCGATTCGACGTCGGTTGGAACCGGTCCGTGGCACTCGAGGACAGCGATATACTCCTTGGCCCCTTCGAGAAACACCTGTGCGAGCCTGGTCGCGTCACCCAGCATTACGGGCAGACAGCCGGTTACCTTGGGATCCAGCGTCCCCGCGTGGGCCGCTCGTCCGATCGGGTCGTGACCGGCTTCGGCGAGGCGGTCGTCGACGGCGTCTCTGATCCAGGCGCTCACCTGGTGCGACGAGGGACCAGACGGCTTATCGAGGTTCACGACGCCGAAGCTCAACAGGGACGCGATCGACCGGTCGTCGGGTGGGTCACGGAGCGTCATAAGTGAGGGGTCAGAAGTCGACGTCGAGGTCGACGGGAGCCAGGCCCTCGTCACCGTCGGCGTCGTACTCCTCGACGGCGGTCGTGAGCATATCGAGCACCGCCTCGGGGGTCCAGCGGGCCGTGTTGACCGAGAGGTCGTAGATCTTCAGATCCTCGATGTCGATCCCGTAGTACTCCTCGTAGCGCTGGGCCTCGCTGGCCTCGCGAGCTCGCGTCTCTTCGGTCGCAGCGGCCGGATCCTTCTCTTCGCGCTCGGCGATGCGCTCACCCCGGACCGGGGCTGGTGCATCGAGCCAGAACTTGAAGTCAGCGTGCTCACCGGCGAGCCAGCCGGCGAGCCGGGATTCGAGGACGAGATCGTCGCGTTCGACGGCGACCTCGCGGAGACGCCGGTCGAGGTCACGATCGATCGAGTCGTTCTCTTCGGCGAGTTTGTTGAACTCGAGTGGCGTGTAGTCTCGTTCGTCGGCGAGTTCTCGGAATATGTCTCCGCCGCTTACGTGTTCGAGGTCGAAGTGTTCGGCGAGCAAGGCCGCCGTCGTACTCTTTCCGCTCCCGGGTGGGCCGGAGACGGTCAGTAACATACCCGATGTGCGCGGGGGGACCTGAAAGGGGTTTTGAATCGCCGTTCGTCCCGCGTACGGAGGGATATCCGCTGAGCACTACTCGCCCCGACACAGTAGCACACACGACCGTGGATCACGGCCGTTGGGCGAGACAACGGACCGACGCTCGATCACCGGAGCGTGAACCGAGCGTCGGTGACAACGGACAGATGAACCAGGTTCGGTGCAGACCAGCGAAAGAGGGGAGTCGGACCGGCGAACTTCAGTCCGTGGTTGGGCTCATGTTGATGTCGAGGGCCTTGCGGATGACCTGCGAGAAACCCATCGAACACAGGAAGTACCAGACGATCCAGGCTGGCATCGGACCGAGCGCGCCGTCACGTAACGACGTCTCGCCGATCATCGGGAGGATCATCTGGGCTTCCATGCCACCGACCGCCTGCGACCCGGAGGCGCGAAGCTTCCAGTACATCCAGAGGAACAGCGGGATGATAAAGAGCATCGACCAGACCATCATCCGGCCCTGCTCTTTGAACATACCGAGGTTCTCGCCCATCGACTCCATCTGCTCTTTCTGGACGCGGTCGACCTCGTTCTGGAGGCGTTCGATCTCGGCCTCGTTGGCGTCGCGTTCCTTCGCTTCCTTGAGCGCCTTCTGGGCCTCCTTCGTCCGCTCGCTGACGGCCTGCATGCGCTTCTGGTACTTCCCCATCCGTTCGGGGTCCATGACGTTCGACTGGACGAGGGCCGAGGCCAGCCCGGTCAGCAGGGAGATCGAGAGGATGACGGCGTAGAACGGAAGGTTCGCGTCGAGCGGGCCGAGAAACACGTTCATCGTGTTACCGACGGCGTTGCGGACGGTCCCAGACATGTAGCCGATCATCAGCAAGAGTGCCGTCAGCCCGGCGAGTTTGTCCCACTGAGACCACTTCGACGCCTCGGGATCGATCTCGACGCCGCCGAGCGGTTGGTCGTCTCCATCACCGTCCAGGGCTTCGTCGAACGCCTCGCGATCGGCGATCTCGAAGCCCCCATTTCCATCGACCAGCACGCCCTGTTCGATGATTCGGCCCCACTGGCCGCTCGTGAGGTCGTCGCTGACGTCGCCCCACGCGACCTCGCCCCCGTTTTCGTCCGCGTGCTCCCTGATCGATTCGAGGGCGGACTCCATCTCCGCGTCCTCGCGAAGGAGCGAGTTCACTTTCTCCACCGTACGGGTCATTCGTTCGAGCCTAGGCCACCTCCAGTATACAAGCCTTTTTCTTCAGGCACGCGCCAGCAAGTCTCGGCGTCGCCCGTTCGAACGGCTCGACGAGCGCTCTCCCCCGCTCCAGACGGCCCTCGTGACTCGATCTATCTGACAAACTGTTTTACCGGGGGGCCAGTAGGGCCCGCATGGACCAACTGAATCGGATGGCGATCGAGCTGGTCGACGAAGCGCTCGAGTACGCCGAGGAGTTGAACGTCGGCGTCACCAAGCTGGACTCCGAGTCGACCGTCCTCGACTTCGGTATCGATCACCCCGGCGGAATGGAGGGCGGGCTGTTGCTCGCAGAGATTCAGACGGCCGGCCTCGCGACGCTCCGTCGCGAGCTCGGGACTGTCGGCAACGCGACGGTGCCGTACGTCGAACTCTCGACCGACCAACCCGCCCTGTCACTGCTCTGTGCGCAGAAAGCCGGCTGGGAACTCACAACAGAGGACTTCGAGGGACTCGGAAGCGGTCCAGCCCGCGCACTCGTCGGCGAGGAGGACGTCTTCCATCGGATCGGCTACTCGGAGACGTTCGATCTGACCGCACTCGCCGTCGAAACCGACCAGTCCCCGACCGAAGCCGCCGCGGATCAGGTCGCCGCGTTCGCCGACGTCCAGCCCAGCGGCGTCTTCCTGCTGGCGTACCCGAGCGCGAGTCTCGTCGGCAGCGTGACGAACGCCGCCAGAGCCGCGGAGCTTGCGACCTACCGGCTGGCCGAACTGGGCTACGACCCGCGCGACATCGTCTCGGCGAGCGGGCGCGCACCGGTTGCCCCCGTGGCCGACGACGAGGGCACGGCCATCGCCCGAACGACCGACGCGCTGGCCTACGGCGGGCGCGCTCACCTGGTCGTCCGCGAACCGTTCGACGATTTCGACGCGATCACGTCGACCGCCGCGGCCGACCACGGCGTGCCGTTCGTCGAGATCTTCGAGGGAATGGACTGGCACTTCGACGACGCACCGGCCGAACTATTTGGCCCCGCGACCGTAACCGTCGACGTGATCGGCGGCGAGACGCACACGTTCGGCCAGACGCACGAAGACGTACTCGTCGAATCCTTCGACCTGTAATCCATCCCTGGAGGACCGGTCCGTGCAATTCAAACCGCTTCCCGACCCGCCGACCGACGACCCGCTCGACACGCTCGAGCGGGTACGATCGGCGCTGCCGAGCACACCGGAGCCGAATCTGGACTGTTGTGCCAGCGTGATGGCGGAAACGGCCGTCGAGACGCGCGACGAGGCCGGCGACTGGCTGACGTTCTGTCGCGCGCTCGAACTCGCTGCAGCGGAACCCGATGGCTACCGACGTACCGGACGATCCGCCACCCTCGATCGACCCAGCTTCGGGCCGACGTTCCGAGATCGCGTCCTCGGGGCCGACGAGGTGATCGACACGCTCGAAGCGGCCGACGATCCGCTCACACCGAACACGCTCTTCGCTCGGCTCGACGACGCAGACGCGATCCCGCGGTCGGCTAGGCGCCGACACGGCGACCAGCTCGAGGCGCACTGGACCGACCGGATTCGCCGAATTCTCGGCTGGGCGGTCGCGTTCGACCTGGTCGAACGCGTCGGCGACGGCTATCGAGCCTGAACGAGTACCAGACGGCCGAAGTCAGGACCGGCCGACCGGTGTCCCGGGTACCTGACCGGTATCGTAGCTATCCGCCCGGTGTCCAGTACCCACCGGCATCACGGTTACTCGACCGGCGTCACGTCGGTCACCGTCCCGACGCCCTTGCTGCGCCCCTCGCGGAAGACGAACTTCTGGCCCTCCTCGACGAGGTATGGGCGGAACTTGAATCGAACGCGGGTCGTCCCGGAGTCCCCGGGGAGGAGGCGTCCGTCGTCTGGATGGAACGCGGCTGCCTCGCCGATGGTCTCTAAGTGAACCACCGGTTCGTAGCCGTCGCCGATGCGAGTCGGGTGGTTTAACACCATCACTTCGGCCTCGAACTCGCGGACTGGGTCGGGATCGGCGTCGGCCGGCAAGAGGACCATCCCGCGCTCTAAGGCCGACTCGGCGATTCCCTTCAGGGCGATGCCGACGATTCGGCCCGACCGGGCCCGGTCGACGCGGTGATAGTGCATCTCGATCGAGCGGACCTCGACCTCGCGAAAGCCGCCGTCGGCCATCGGCCCGACGAGCAGTTCGTCGCCCGCTTCGACTTCGCCCGACTTGATCGTCCCCGAAGCGACCGCGCCGACGCCGGTCACCGAGTAGGAGCGATCGACGTACATCCGGAACGCGCCGTCCTCGCCGGCGGTCTTGGGAAGTCGATCGAAGAGTTCGTCGAGCGTGTCGAGGCCCGCAGTCGTGACCGCGCTCGTGCGCACGATCGGAACGACCGTCTCGCCGATCTCCTCGACGGCCGCGTCGACGCCGTGGCGCTCGATCGACAGCGGCGACTTCTCGACGTCTCGAAGCAGGCGTTCGACCTCGCGTTCGACCGCTTCGACGCGCTCGTCTTCGACGAGGTCCGTCTTCGTGATGGCGACCATGGTCGGCAGATCCGTCGCGAGGAGCACGCCGAGGTGTTCGCGCGTGACGCGGGTGGGCCCGTCGTCAGCGGCGACAGTGAGTAACCCGTAGTCGAGCTTCTGCCCGACGAGGCCGCGGATCGTCGTCCGCAGCCAGGGTTCGTGGCCGACCGTGTCGACGAACGAGACGAGGCGATCCGCCTGCTCGACGACCGCCGCGCGATCGCCCTTGCGGTTCGGATTCCGGACGTGAACCGGGCCATCGTCGTCGAATCCGTAGACCGCGTAGGAGAGGTCCGCCGAGAGGCCGCGTTCGACCTCGTGGGGCTTGACGTCGAGAAAGCTCCGCGTGCTGCCCTCGCCGTCGTCAGCCCGGCCGGTCACCAGCGAGCCGACGAGAGTGGACTTGCCGTGGTCGACGTGGCCGGCGGTGCCGACGACGACGTGTTCGGTGTCCGTCTCGAGTACCGCGCCGTCACACACCGTCGCGACGCCGACGAGGCCACTCGCGGAGTCGGCCTCACCGGCTCCCTCCGACGCGGCTGTCTTCCCGTCCTTGACGGACGAATCCGCCCCCACGTTGGACCGATCGACGCCCCACGTCTGGACGTCTTCGATGTGGGCATCGGCTTCCTCGGCGAGCAACGAGAGGACGTCCATCGACTCGGAGAACGCGTCCGGCGAGATGCCGGCGAGCCCGCCATCGTCGGTGACTCCAACGACGTAAGTCGCCTTTCCGTCGCCAGAGAGGACCCGATGGCGCAACTGCGCCGCGAGACTCTCGCGTCGCCCCTCCGCCAGGTGGACGTGCCGGGAGAGACGCTCTTTGAATTCGACGTTGCCACCGTCCTCCTCGCCACGGTTCAGGGCCCGCTGCAACAGGGCCCGGTCACGGGACATACAGTTCGGTACCCACTCACACAGGAAAAATCTTCGCCAGTGATGCGTGCTAGCATTCCACCTCAGACCGGCGTCCGCTTCGGTCTGCTCCGATGAGACAGCGACCGTTGACAGGCTCCGGTTACGTACGATAGGGACGATAGGACTCGAATCGCCCCGAGTAGAGACGGCCCCCAAGAATTCCCTCGACCAGTCACTGAACACAAAACACATACAGGCCAGACCGAATGGCAAGACATGCACGCTCCTGACCGATCAGACCTGACACTCGGTCTGGCGTTGATGCTACCAGGGATCGTCACCGCGGTTCTCGTCGACGAACTGGCGGTGACGACGCTCGTCGATCCACGGACACTCGGCGACAGCATCGCCGGAGCGATATTCCTCGGTGGCTGGGGCGGGCCCGAACACGGGATTCCATGGGTCGGCCTCGCCGTCGTGCATCTCCTGTACTACGTCGGTGTGGGAGCCGTCGTCGTGAGTTCGCTGCCTATCGTCCGTCAGAGTTTGGTAACTGGAAAGTGAGAGACACGCTATCGACCTCACGGGACAGAATAACGCCGAACTGATCGGAATTGAAGGAGCGGTACGGGATTGGCAACTATTCGGCCGTGCTTTCAAGCCCGTCGCCGTCGTGCGAAGAATATGAGCGTCGAAGGCCTCTGTCAGATCTGCGAGTCACGGCCCGCGGAGCATCGGTGTGAGAACTGCGGGGCGCTCGTCTGTGACGTCCACTTCGAGGGCGGGCTTGGCCTCTGTGCGGATTGTGCGGCGCAGGCCCAACCGGGCGATGCCGACGACACGGATATTCACCGGTTCTAGGGAGCGCCTACGTGGCGAGGGTAGACAAAGAGAGAGACTTACTCGTCGCGGTACTGATTCAGCCGTTTCTTGAGGCGTTTCGCGGCCCTCCCTGCCGCCGTGTCGAAGTCTGCGCCCGCGTCCTCGCCAGCGAAAATGATCCCGCGCGAGGAGTTGACCAGTCCGACGCCGTTCGCAAGGCCGTACTCGACGGCCGCCTCCGCGTCGCCACCCTGGGCCCCGACGCCGGGGACGAGGAAGGGCAGGTCCGGCACCTGTTCTCTGAGTTCCTCGAGTTCCTCGGGTTTCGTCGCGCCGACGACCAGGCCCACGTTGTCGTTCTCGTTCCAGAGGTCGGCAAGTGCGGCCACGCGTTCGTACAACGCTTCGCCGGACTCGAGTTCGAGATCCTGGAGATCCGCCCCGCCGGGGTTCGAGGTTCGACAGAGGACGAAGACACCGGCCTCCTCGTTCGCGAAGAACGGCTGTAACGAGTCCCTACCCATGTACGGATTGACGGTGATCGCGTCCGCCGACGGCCCTGACGAGTCGGGATCGACGAGTTCGGCGTACTGTCGCGTCGTGTTACCGATGTCCGCCCGCTTGGCGTCGAGCAAGACGGGGACGTTCTTGCCGTGGGCGTACGCGATCGTCTCTTCCAGGGCCCGGAACCCGTCCGCATCCTCGTAGAACGCCGCGTTGGGTTTGAAGACGGCCGCGTGTTCGTGCGTCGCGTCGATGATCCGCCGGTTGAACGCCCACCGCGGAAGGTCGTGATCCTGCAAGTGATCCGGGATGCGCGACGGGTCGGGGTCGAGCCCGACGGAGACGACGCTGTCGACCGTGACGATCCGGTCGTGCAGCCGATCGAAGAAGTTCATACCCCGCGTTTCGCGACGAGGGTCGAAAACGTTGCTATCGACGCGGCCGCGTCGGTCCGCGTACAGTCGTCCCCACCTCGTCCGAATTTCCCTCACTCGATCGGCGCCGCCATCGTCGAGAGGAGCGCGTTCTCGGCCTGCCGTGAGTCCAGCCGCGTGTGCTGGCAGACGATCGGAACGTCGGCCTCGATGACGCTGGCGTAGTCAGTCCCGCGCGGGATCGGCTCCGGTTCGTCCAGTTCGTCGAACCTGACGTGGCGGGTCCGTCTCGCCGGAACCGTCACGTCGTACGGCCCTGCCGGTTCTCGATCGGCGAAGTAGATCGTGATCTCGACGGCTGCAATCTCATCGCCCGCGTTCAAGAGACACACCGTCTCGTGGCTCTCCAGTTCCGGTTCGGGACCGGTGCTTCCCATGGGAATGTAGCCTTCCGGGATGGCCCACGTCGTCGTACCGAGCACTGGTCACACCCGTTCGGTCGACCACTCCACTCGTCAAAACGCAGGCCCCGGACAACGCAGGCTGGACAATTGTCGAAGGTTCCCGTTGGCACCCTCATCTCACCAGAGTGGCTACCGGCGCCCAGCGTTCGTGTCAACGACCACAATATTCATGCGCCACCGCGGGAAACAATCACCAACGAGGCTCAACCATGTCACTCACACGGCGCCACCTGTCCCTGCTCGGACGCGGGCTCGGCGCACTGGTGATCGTCACCTGCGTTTCGCTCACGATCGCCGTGATCGCGGCGGGCGTCCTCGGCGCCACCGCCTTACTCGTCGTCGGAACGGGACTGGCACTGCTGTCTGCCCTGTTTTCCCCAGTTCTGGAGGGGACCTGGATCGTGAATTTCTGGGACCTTCCCCCGACGACGGTGGTCGCGGCGGCGATCGGAATCGGATTCGTCGCGCTCCCCGTCGTGTACCTGCGGCCGGTCCGAGCCGAGATTCGGGCATTCGAACAGGCGATCGCCGGTCCCGGGACGCCGGCGGACGACCGTCACCCCGAACTCGCCGCGGCGAACAGGAAACTGGCCGCTCAGGCGGGGATTCCTGAGCCCGACCTCCGCATCGTCAACCGACGACGCCCCGAATCGTACGCGATCGGCGGCCGAACCGGCGGGACGATCGTCCTCACCCGCGGCCTGATTCGCGAACTCGACGACGAACAGCGGGTCGCCGTGCTCGCCCACGAAGTGGCACACCTGGCCAACGACGACAGTCGATTCATGCGCCGACTGCTCGTCCCGCTGCTCGTCGCCGAACGGATCGAGGCCGACGAGCGACCGACCCTGAATCGGGTTCACGGATTGAGCCCGATTAGCCACGGCGGTCGACTCCTCGCGTGGGGAGTACTGACCGCGGTAACGACGGGACAGGAACGCCTGTGTGAACTCGGTATCGGACTCTTCTCACGCGGGCGCGAGTTCGCGGCCGATCGCACCGCGGCGGAGCTAACCGGGTCACCCGGCGCACTGGCAAGCGCGCTCGAGACGCTCGACGACAGTCGTGGGCCCCCGACGCAGGACAAGCGCGAGTACGCGCGGTCGACGAGCACGCTCGACATCCTCCCGCCAGCCAAGCGCTCGAGGAGCCGGTTCGTCCGGACGCATCCCGAAACGGCCCGCCGTATCGAGCGCCTCAAGACGATGGCCGAGACAGCCAAGGAAACCCGAACGGCCTCGTGAGCGGCATCGAACCGGTCGGTCCTGAGACTGTGGTCGATTCCACCCGTCCGCGCTGGCACTCGCTGACGAAGTAGCAAGGAAATTCGAGAGAGAGAGAGAGAGAGAGAGAGAGAGAGCTGCGTTCAGCAACTGCGCCGGCGAATCCGTAATTTGTCGCCGTGCTGGACAGTATTATATCGACCGAGCGAATAGGGGGCGCATGGCCGACCGGATTCTCGTACCCTACGACGGATCGCCACAGTCGCGAGCGGCGCTCGAACTGGTCTTCGACGAATTCCCCGACGGCGACGTGACGGCGCTGTACGTCATCGAGATCCCACAGGGGCACTGGGCCCAGCTCATCGGCCCCGAACTCCAACTCCCCGTCAGTGATCGGGTCGAAGAACACGCCGAAGACATCCTCCAGTCGGCGAGCGACATCGCGGCGAAATACGGACGGGACCTGGAGACGACGTACGTGACCGGCGAACCGGACGATCGGATCGTCGCCTACGCGGAAGCGGAGTCGATGGATCTGATCGTCATTGGCAGCCACGGGAAGGAGGGCCTCTCGCGCGTCCTGCTCGGGAGCGTCGCAGAAACCGTCGTCCGGCGCTCCCCGGTTTCCGTCCTCGTGGCCCGGGGAGACGGAGACAGGTAGAAACGAGGGGAGACAGAGCGGGCGCTACTGGCCCGCCTGCTCGCGATCGAAGTCGAACACGTCCGACACGCGGAGGAAAATATCACGAGTGGAAGAAAGTACGCCAGAGAACCTGAGGAAGATCAACCTACTCGTGAATTTCGCCGCGAAAGAGCCACTTACTGGATGAAATCGTTCATCTACTTTAACCCGGATGCCACCGTCACTCGGTTCGCGAGGCATGAGTAGACAAAAACTGATAGCCGTCACACTCACAGTGGCCATGCTCCTTTCGGGCATCGCCGCAGTGGGACTGGCGGCTCCGGGCGCATGGACCGACCAGCATCAAACAGACGACTCGACGGACGGGACCGAACTCACCGTCACTGTCGAGAACGCGACCGTCTTCGTCGTCCCCGACGAGTCGAACGTTCCCATGAACGGAGCGGGCGACATGGCCGATAACGCGACGGACGGCAACGAGTCCGGTATGGACGATAACGAGTCGGACGACACCGGTGTCGGAACCGACGACAACGAATCCGATACCGGAATGGACGACGGGGCGAACGGGACCAGCGCCGAGAGCGTCGAGCGACTGGACGAAGTCCACATGGAGGTAACCGTGGCGTCGGCGAACATCGTCGATCTCGGCGACACCAGCATGGAGACGGACGACTCGACCGGAATGGCCGGTGACGAGACCAACGAGTCCGAGACCGAAAACGGCGCCACCGGCAGCGACATGGCCGACGCTGGCCAGAACCTGACCATCGGACAAGCCACCGTCTTCGTCGTCATCGACGACGACGAGTGGACGGGTGCGGACGGAGAAACGAGTCTGAGCGACAGTGAACTCGACTCGGCCTCGATCTTCATCGCCGTCGGCGACGAGACCGACGACTCGATGATGGGCGAGGACAATGGCGTCGGCACTGACGACAACGAATCCGACACTGACGCTGGGATGGACGACAACGAGTCCGACACCGGCGTCGGCACCGACGACAACGAGTCCGACGACACTGACACCGGTATGGACAACGAGTCCGAGACCGGAATGACCGACGGTGGTGACGTGAGCATCAACACGTCGACCATCTTCGTCTATACGACGGGCTCACTTGCCGACCTGACCGAGGATGCGGGCGCGGCCGCAACCGACGGCGGAACCGACGTCGCTGACAACGAGTCCGATAGCGGCATCGGCGCTGACGACAACGAGACGGACGCTGGCGTCGGTATGGACGACAACGAATCCGACATCGGCGTTGGTGTCGGCGACGATAACGAGTCGGACGCTGGCGTTGGCACCGACGACAACGAAACTGACGCTGGCGTCGGCACTGATGACAACGAGTCGGACACTGGCGTTGGAACCGACGAAAACGAAACTGACGCTGGGATGGACGACAACGAGTCGGACACTGGCGTTGGAACCGACGAAAACGAAACTGACGCTGGGATGGACGACAACGAGTCGGACACCGGCATCGGCGCTGACGACAACGAGTCCGACGCTGGCGTCGGTACCGACGATTCCGAAGACGACACGACCGACGAACAGACAGAAGCCGATACGACCTGGACCGTCGAGCGCGCGACGATCTACGTCTACGCTCACGAGGACATGATGGGCACCGGAGACGACTCCGGACTCGGCGACGAATAACGACGCGGCGACACGGCCGTTCGATCGGCCGACCGACGCCGTCCGTCTCATTTTTCGCGAACGTGATCTAGACGCCCCGCAACCGCGACGGCCGGGCATGGAGTGCCGCCACAGATCGTCACTGAGCGGATTGACAGGAGGGCGGGTCGACAGCGGGCGGATCACGAACGTGCGGACGGAGAACCTGGCGCAGGTCTGGCGGCCGATCCGGGAGTCGACGCGGCGATCGCGGGTGATCAGGCCCGCACGTCTTTCGGGTCCCGATCCCAGTGTCGGTGGGCAGCGATCGCGTCGACGAACGCGTCGAGAACGGAATCGAGCGACGAATCGTCGCGAGTCGTGACGACCCCGCGCGCCGAGACGGTCCCATCACCGTCGTCCGCGAGGTCGACGTCCGGCAGGTCGAGTCCGTCGAGCAAGTCGACACCCTCGCCGACCGCGGCGATCGGCTTCTTGTGTTTGAACAACTCCGCGACGAAGTGGGTCGCGTCCCCCTGCTCGGAGAGCGCATCGACGCTGTCGCGCCCACCAGGAATGATGGCTGCGTCGAAGAGGACGGAGCTGGTCGTCGCGTGGGCCTCGTCGGCTTCGATCGGATCGCCGCTGGCCGCCGTTCGGTCGCCGAGAAGCTTCGAGACGATCGTGACGCGTGCACCCTCGTCCTCGAGGGCAGTGCGTATCGTCTCGACCTGCTCCGCGTCGACGCCGTCGTCGAGCAGGACGGCTACCTTGCGCGTCTCGATCGTCTCCGGCGTTCGGTTCGCCATGCTCAGTGAGGGATCCTCGCGGTCGTGGTCGTCGATCTCGTCACCAGGTGTGTCCGGCGGCTCGACACCGATGCCCTCGGCGACCCGTTTCGCGAACTCGTGATCGACGTTGTTGAACAGGTCGAAGACGACGCGTTCGCGGATCTGCATCCGGTCGACCTTGCCGAGTTCGAAGTGCGCCGCGTCGACGATGTGTTGTTTCTCGTGATCGGTCATGCTGTTCCAGAACAGCCGAGCCTGCGAGAAGTGATCCTCGAAGCTCTCGCTTCGGTTTCTGATCTTCCGCCCGTCGACCTTCTCGGCGTGGTGCTCGTAGCCGCCCTCAGCGGCGGACGCCTCCGCCGGATCGTCGTCACCGATGGAGTTGGGCTTGTACGACGCCGTGCCGGTGTTTATCTCCTGGCGCATGAATCCTGCGCGCTGGTTGTTGTGCCGTTCGGCCAGCGGTCGGTTGATCGGTATCTCGTCCCAGTTCGCGCTGTTGAAGCGGTTGAGTTGCGTATCCTGGTATGAGAAGAGCCGTCCCTGCAAGAGCGGATCGTTCGTGAAGTCGATGCCGGGGACGACGTTGCCGGGGTGGAACGCCACCTGTTCGGTCTCGGCGAAGAAGTTGTCCGGCGTCTCGTTCAGCACCAGCGTCCCGATCGGTCTGACCGGGACCTCGGTCTCCGGGATGATCTTCGTCGGATCGAGCAGGTCGAAGTCGAACTGATCGGCTTCGTCCTCCTCGACGAGTTGGACGCCGACCTCCCACTCGAGTTCGTGTCCCGCCTCGATGACGTCGTAGAGTCCTTCGCGATTGAAGTCGGGGTTGTTCCCCGCGATCTTCTGGGTCTCGTCCCAGACGAGTTCGTTCGTGCCGAGTTTCGGGTCGAGGTGGAACTTGACGAAGACGGACTCGCCCCCGTCGTCGACGAACCGGAAGGTGTGGACGCCGAAGCCCTGCATCATCCAGTAGGCTCTGGGCAGCGCCCGCCCGGAGAGGAGCCACATGAGCATGTGCGTGATCTCCGGCTTGAGCGAGGCGAAGTCCCAGAACGTGTCGTGAGCCGAGGCCGCCTGCGGGACCGCGTCGTCGGGTTCGGGCTTGATCGCGTGGACGAGATCGGGGAACTCCATCGCGTCCTGGATGAAGAAGACGGGCATGTTGTTCCCGACGAGATCCCAGTTGCCTGCCTCCGTGTAGAACTTGATCGCAAAGCCACGAACGTCCCGCACGGTGTCCGCCGATCCGCGCGAGCCGACGACCGTCGAGAATCGGGTGAACACCGGCGTCTTCTGGGCCGGATCCTGTAAGAAGGAAGCCTTCGTCACCTCCGAGATGTCGTCGTACTCGCCGAGGTCGGGATCCTCGTACGGCTGGAAGTAGCCGTAGGCACCCGTTCCCCGGGCGTGGACCACCCGCTCCGGGATCGACTCGTGGTCGAACTGCGTCATCTTCTCCCGGAAGTGGAAGTCCTCCATGATCGTCGGCCCCCGCTGACCCGCCTTCAGGGAGTTGTCCGTCTCCGAGATCCTGACGCCGTGATCGCTCGTCAGGAACTCGTCGCTCCCGTCCTCGCGAACCTCGTCGAGCTGGCGCTGTTTCGCCTTCGCGTCGACCACCTCGCCGTCACTCGTTCCTGGCTGGCCGCCGTCGGCGGCCGTCTCGTCGGGTGACTCCTCGACTGTCTCGTCCGTCGCTTCTGCAGTGTCGTCGCCCGTGGCCGTCGATGGGGGATCCTCCTCGAACGATTCGTCTTCCGTGCCGTCGTCGGTGGGGGGATTCGGTGTCATGATCGATTTGACGTGGCTGGCGGAGCACGGGACGCGGCCCCGGCCACAGCCCGGGGCTCGCTTCCACGAACCGGGTGGTAAAACATGGCCAGTCAGCCGTCGGCCCCGGTGGACGCCTTTGACGTGCTTCGTCGGTGTACATGGCGTCGATGCGCTGGCCGTATGTGGTACTCGGCGCGAGCATCCTCGTCGCGACCGTGATCGACATCCTCTGGACGACGCTGTGGGTCGACGGCGGCTCGGGCCCGCTCGCCGGACGACTATCGACCGGGATCTGGCGGGGGTTGCGACGAGTGAGTGACGAGCGGCGGACGCTCAGCACCGCGGGCCCGCTCATCCTCACCGGGACGCTCGTCCTGTGGATCGCCGGGATCTGGGCCGGATGGAGCCTGGTGTTCGCCGCCGAGCCCTGGGCGCTCGTGAGCACGAGAACAGGGCTTCCCGCCGACTGGCCGGGCCGCATCTACTACGTCGCCTACACCATGTTCACTGATGGAAACGGCGACTATTCCCCGCGGGGTGACGTCTGGGAACTGGCGAGCGCACTCACTACCGCCACGGGAATGGCGTTCGTGACCCTCGGTGTCTCCTACGTCCTCACCGTCCTGAGCGCCGTCTCCCAGAAGCGCTCGTTCGCGAGTGCCGTCACCGGCCTCGGCGAACGGTCGGAAGCGTTCGTTCGGGCCGGCCACACCGACACCGAGGGCTTCGACGGGATCGAACGGCCGCTCGAGTCGGTCGGCGAACAGCTCGGCCAGCTCGCTGACCAGCACCAGTCCTACCCCATCTTACACTACTACCACAGCGAACGGCCGACCGAATCAGCGGCGGTCGCCGTCGCCATTCTCGACGACGCGCTGACCGTCTTCGAGTGCGGGCTTCCCGAGGGCGACGGACCGAATCGAACGGCGTGGCGCGTCGCTCGCGCGAGCGTCGATCAGTACCTGCACACGCTCGATACGGCGTTCGTCGATCCCGCCGACGACCCGCCACCCCTACCGGCGCTTGATCGACTGCGACGGGCAGACATCGACACGGTCTCGGACGACGCCTTCGCGGACGCACTCGCCAAACGGAGCGAGCGGCGGCGGACGACGCTCGGCGTCGTCCGCGGCGACGCCTGGGAGTGGCCGCCTGTCGACGACGAGACGGCGTGAACCTGATGCGGTCGCTCCGGTTAGTACTCCGGCGAGCGTCCCCAGTGGACCGAGCTGGCCAATCAGGAGTCGGCGACCCGGGAGACGATCGGCGTCGCCGTGATGCCGTGGACGACAATGGAGATGAGAACCACCGCACCGACCAGCGCCCAGAGCACGTCGGGCTCGGCGAAGACCGCCTCGTTCAGCGCGTGCGAGAGGTAGTAGAACGAGCCGATGCCGCGAATCCCGAAGAACGCGATCATGGCGCGTTCCGTCCACGGTCGGTCGAAGCCGAGGAGTGAGACGACGCCGGCGAGCGGTCTGACCACGAAGACGATCGCGGCCGCGGCGACGGCCGCCTCGACAGTTAGCGGGGCGAGCAAGCCACTCGCGATCGCCCCGCCGAAGAAGATCATGATGACGCCCATCGCGAGCTGTTCGGCGAGTTCGGCGACCTGGTGGAGCGAGTCGTTGTACTCGTGGGAGCGCTCGGAACTGCGGATCGTCACGGCGGCGACGAACACGGCGATGAAGCCGTAGCCACCGACCGCCTCCGTAAGTCCGTAGACGAGCAGGGTCCCGGCGACGGCTTCGAGTCCCTGGACCGATTGGGCGATCTTGGTGTCCGGAACGGTGAGGAAGATGAGTCGTGAGACGAGCCACCCCAACGCGACGCCGAGGACGGTGCCGACGACGATGCGGTAGCCCACGTCGACGAGGAGCCACTCGACGGCCCAGTTGCCCGGCGCCAGCCCGATCAGGGTGATCGCGATCGCGAGATTGGTAAACGGGAACGCCAGCCCGTCGTTGAGTCCCGCCTCCGAGGAGAGGGCGAACGAGACGTCGTCGTCACCGACAGGCCTATCCTCGTACTCGGCTCCCGTCTGGGGTTCGTCGACCTGCACCTCGGCGGCGAGGACGGGATCGGTCGGGGCGACGACCGCCCCGAGGAGGATGGCCGTGGGTGCGACGAAGCCGATCACCCACCAGCCGAGTACCGCCGCACCGGCGATGGACAGCGGCATCGCGATCGCGAGCAACCGCCACGTCGAGGCCCAGGCTCGCAACCCCGGTGGCCGGTCGAGTTTCAGCCCAACGCCCATCAGCGCGATGATCACCCCGAACTCGGCCAGTCGTTCGGTCGCCGCGGGCTGTTCTAACGGATCCAGCGCCGGGAGCCCGATCGGCAGCGAAAAGACGGCGGCACCGAACGCCACGAAGAGGATCGGAAGCGAGATGGCTCGCTGGGCGACGAACCGCGGCAAGATCGCAACGGCGAACAGGAGGATACCGGCGACGATCACCAGCAGATCGTACAGTTCGAACGCCACGTGGCCACCTCCCACGAGCACCGACAAAAACCACAGTCCACGGAGAGCGGTCACCTGCCACTGTCCACGGGAAGCACTCCACTGCGGCATCGGGCCGGCGCTGCCATCGTTCGTGGGTATCCCGCCGCCCGACGTACGCAAGCCCACCGTAGTTCGGCGCCGACCCCCAGCATCGACTATGACCGGACGTCGCGCCGAACCGGTGAATGCGACCACCGACGGCGGTGAGAAGCGATCGCAGGCCGACGAGACGAGCGATGCGCGCTCGACGTCGCCGACAGGTTGGACGACTCGCCGGCGCGTGCTCCGTACCGGCGCAGTTGCGGGACTCATCGGACTGGCCGGCTGTACCGAGGACGTCGGGTCGGAGTTGCCACCGAACACGAAGTGGCCGGTCGCCGAACTGACCCCGTCGCTGCCCATCGAGACCAGAGCCGACCGATTCGACGCGAGCGTCGAGGCGGCCGCCGGGGCGGACGTCAGCGACGTCGAGACGTTCGCCGACGTCGTCACGGTCCGCGTTCCGCGCCTCGAATCGGTTCGCGAGGATCGAGACGTCCTGTCCGTCGCGTACGTCACGGACGTCGATCGGAGCGAAGGGATCGGCAACCACGTCGCCGCACTCGCCGGCGCCTACGCGGCACTGGTCGACGCCGGGTACGACGCGTACGCGCTCGGGACGACGATCCTCGAATCGCCCGACGAACCGATCGGAAGCACGGTCGTCTACACCGACTGGGCGAGCGCCTACAACGCGGGACGCTACACGACGGCCGAGTACCGCGAACTCGTCTGGACGACGATCAAGTCGACACGACACCCACCGACGGTCGAGGTCGAGCCGGACGAGTGACCGGGCGCAGAGATGAGTCGTCGAAGTGCTCGACGACTCATCGGACGAACGTGATGGGCAGCCGTTCGAGCCGATCACGGTGACGAGCGCCGACAACCGATTTAAGGCGGTTCGTTCCCGTATCCGGGTATGGACATCTACGAGAGCGACCTGCCGGGCGTCGGGAAGAAACACGAGGTCGAACTCGAAGACGACGCTCGCCTCGTCATCATCACGCACAACACAGGGAAGCGAGAGGTCTACCGGAAAGAGTCGCCGGACGCCGACGGCGAGCGGCTCTTCGAACTCTCCGACCGACTCGCCAGAACGGTCGGAACGATCCTCGAGGGCGCGTACTTCCAGCCGGTCGAGACCGAACAAGTCGAGACGCTGCTCTCGGACGAGACGCTCATCGAGTGGTACAACGTCGACGACGGGGCCGAGCTGGTTGGCCAATCGCTCGCCGACGCGAACGTCCGCGAACGGACCGGCGTGTCGGTCGTCGCGATCCAGCGCGGTGACGACGTGCTCTCACCGCCCGAGCCGACCGACGTCATCCAGGCCGGCGACACGGTCGTCATCGTCGGTTCGCGAGAAGACTGTCAGGCGTTCGAATCGCTGGTCTCGGGAGACGACGCCTGAGGTGATGCGATGAGCCCACACCGTCTACCGGCCGAGATCCGCGTTGAACGACCCGAAAGCCGCGTGGTGTCGAGCGAAGCCGCGCCGCAGGAGGGCCGACCGTGGCCGAGGTAACGCTCTTCCAGGTCGGGGTGCTGTTCGCCGCAGCGGCGGTCGCCGGCGTCGCGGCCGACCGGATCGACCAGTCGGTGATCCCGCTTTACATTCTCGTGGGAATGGCCCTCGGCCCCTTCGTGCTGGGGCGGCTTCCCGACGTCCTCCCACCGGTCGAGCTCGCCGGAATGGATGTCGTCGGGTCCGTAAGTGCGATCGCCGTCGACGGCACGACCGGCTTCGTCGTGCTCGGGGCCGAGATCGGGATCGTCCTCCTGTTGTTCTTCCTCGGGCTGGAGTTCAACATCGAGCGGTTGCTCGAATCCCGACACAGGATCGGCACAGCGGGAACGATCGACCTGGCCAACTTCGTCGTCGGCTTCGCCCTCGGCTGGGTGCTGTTCGGCGGCGTGCTGGCGGCCGTTTTCGTCGCCGGGATCGTCTACATCTCCTCGTCGGCGATCATCACGAAGTCGCTGATCGACCTCGGCTGGATCGCCAACGACGAGGCCGACCCGATCCTGGGTATCCTGGTCTACGAGGATCTCTTCATCGCGATCTATCTGGCGATCGTCACGGCGATCGCGACGGGAACCGGCGGCGTCTCGGAGGCGCTCACCTCGGTCGCCGTCGGGATGGGGTTCATCGTCGCCCTCCTCGCGCTGGTGACCCTCGGCGAGCCCATCTTCGACCGGCTGCTCGCGGGCGCCTCCCACGAGTTCACCGTCATCCGGACGCTCGGACTGACGGTGTTGATCGCCGGCGTGGCGCTCTCCCTGGGCGTCAGCGAGGCCGTCGCGGCCTTCTTCGTCGGGATGGGATTCGCCTCGACCGACCACGTCCACGATCTGGAGCGCTTGCTCGAGCCCGTCCGCGACACGTTCGCCGCCCTGTTCTTCCTCTGGATCGGCTTGCTCACCGATCCAGCCTCGTTCGGACCCGTCGTCGGGCTGATCGCGATCGCTGTCGTCGTCACGACGGCCTCGAAGCTCGTCACGGCCTACTGGGGCGGCCGGGTCTACGACCTCTCGGAACGGCGCTCCCTCCGCGTCGCGCTCGGGATGACGACCCGCGGCGAATTCTCCCTCATCATCGCGAGCATCGCGCTCACCGCGGGCGCCAACGGCGTCGTCCCCGCCGGCGTCGCCGACGAACTCTACGCCCTCGCCGTCGGCTACGTCCTCGCGATGAGCGTCCTCGGTACGACGCTCATGGGCTACGCCGACCGGATCGAAGGGGTCGTCGTTCCGCGTCTCGAGACGAAATCGACCTGAGAGCGACCGAGGGAGTCGCGTCGAACGGACCGAGCGTCCACCGTCGATCGAGCGCCCTCAGAACGCTTAAGGTGGGTCGCTAGTAGCCATTGAGCATGAACCCGACTGTCGAAATCGAACGCGAGTCGCAACGTCCCCCACCGATCGGTGGCGACACAGCTGCGGTCGAGGCCTCCTGACCGATGAGCGACGAGGAACTCGCCAAGGACCTCGGCCTGGTCTCGGCGATGATGATCGGGATCGGGACGATGATGGGAGCCGGTATCTTCGTCCTCCCGGGGATCGCGGCGCGCGAGGCGGGCCCGATCGTCGTCGTCTCGTTCGTCATCGGCGGCGTCATCGCCATGGTGAACGCACTCGCCGTGAGCGAACTCGGCACGGCGATGCCCAAAGCCGGCGGTGGCTACTACTACATCAATCGCGGACTCGGACCCATGTTCGGCTCGATCTCCGGCATGGGTGACTGGATGGGGCTCGCCTTCGCGTCGGCGTTCTACTGCATCGGCTTCGGTGGCTACCTCACCGGACTGCTCGGCGGGACGATGTTCGCGCTCCCGTCGATCGATCTCGGCCTGCTCGTCCTCACCGACGTTCAGCTCGGAGCCCTGTTCGCTGGCGTTCTCTTCGTCGGTGTCAACTACATCGGTGCGAAAGAAACCGGCGGCATTCAGACCGTCATCGTCTCGCTGTTGCTGCTCATCTTGACCGTGTTCGCCGCGGCCGGGTTCTTCGAGTTCGAGTGGAGCACGCTCCTCGAAGACGGTGTCGCACCGACGGACCAGCGGTACGGCGCGATCCTCCCGGGAACAGCGCTCGTCTTCGTCTCGTTCCTCGGCTACGCGAAGATCGCGACCGTCGCGGAAGAGTTGAAGAATCCGGGACGGAACCTCCCTCGTGCCGTCATCGGCAGCGTCGCGATCGTCACGGTATTCTACGCCATTCTCGTCACCCTGATGGTCGGAATCGTCCCCTGGAACGAACTGGACACGGAGACGCCGGTTTCACAGGTAGCCGAACTCAGCTTCGCCGGCGTCCCCGTCCTCGAGCTCCTCGGGGTCGGTGCCATCTCGGTGGCGGCGCTGCTCGCGACCGCCTCCTCGGCGAACGCGTCGATCCTCGCTTCGGCTCGGATCAACTTCGCCATGGGGCGTGACAAACTCGTCTCGGACGAACTCAACGAGATCCACCCACGGTTCGCGACGCCATACCGGTCGATCGCCCTGACCGGCGGCCTCATCCTCCTGTTCATCGTCCTGCTCGGGCAGGACCTCCAGGTGCTGTCGAAAGCCGCGAGCGTCCTCCACCTCGTGGTCTACGCCCTGATGAACGTCGCGCTCATCGCGTTTCGCGAGGCCGACGTGCCGGAGTACGATCCGGATTTCCGGGTGCCGTTCTACCCGATCACGCCGATCGTGGGTGCGGTGCTCTCGTTCGGGCTCGTCTACTTCATGGACGGCATCGTCATCGCGCTGAGCATGGCGTTCGTCGTCGGTTCGATCGCCTGGTACTGGTTCTACGCTCGGCGACACACGACGGTCCAGGGCGTTCTCAGCGAACACATCCTCGACCGGTCGGAGGAGATGCCCGACGCCGCCGTCTCCGCGGCCGAAGTCGCGGCTCCGGACGAGGCGGTCCCCGATCGCGTGATGGTCCCGCTCTCGAATCCGCGAACCGAAGGGGCGCTGATGGAGCTCGGGAGCGAACTCGCCGCGGACCGTGACGGCGTCGTCCACGCCGTCCACATCGTCAAGGTGCCGGATCAGACGCCGCTCGATCGCGGCGCCGCCGTAACCGATCGCATCGACGCCGAATCACAGCGACTGCTCGACCAGGCCCGCGAGAGCGTCTCCCGGTCCGATGTCGAGATCGAGACGACGACGGTCGTCTCGCACCGCCCGTTCGAGGCCATCTTCGACGCCGCCGAACGACACGACGCCGACACGGTCGTCATGGGCTGGGGAGACGATCGACCGTGGGCGGCCGGACGAGCCGAACGCCCGCTGGACGAACTCACGCACAACCTGCCGTGTGATTTCCTCGTCCTGAACGAGCGGGACTTCGACACCTCGCGCATCCTGCTGCCGACCGCGGGTGGCCCGGACTCGGACCTGAGTGCGGACGTCGCCCGCACCTTACAGCGGACGAGCGACGCGGACGTCGAACTGCTCTACGTCGCCGACGATCCGTCCGAACGAGACGAGGGGGAAGCGTTCCTCTCGGCGTGGGCCGAAGAACACGGGCTTTCCGACGTCGGTCGCACGATCGACACTTCGGGCGACGTCGAGGAGGCGATCCGACGCGAATCGAGCGATCGAACCCTCCTGCTCATCGGGGCGACCGAGCGCGGACTGCTCTCCAGACTCGTCGATCGGTCACTCGTCTACGACGTCGTCGACGAGGTCGAGTGTTCGGTCCTGCTGGCCGAACGGCCGACGAAACGCTCTCTCTTCGAACGACTGTTCGGCCGGTCGTAGTCGGGCTGTCGAAAACTGGTTCGCCGTCGCGGATTACTCGGCCGGTTTCGGGAGCGAGACGACCGGAATTGACGGGTCCGTTACGATCCGAGTGGAGACATCACCCGCGAGCAGGCGGGCAATCCGACTGCCCCCGCGTGCACGGAACGCGACGGCGTCAGCGTCGACGTCGGCGGCAGCCTCGAAGATCGTCTCCGCCACGTCGGTTCCGTAGTATCGGTCCGTATCGACCTGCACCCGATCGCCCAGTGTGTTCTCGACGTCCTCGAGGATGTCCACCGTGTCTTCCTCTCGTTTGCCGAGCGGAGCCTTGTCGATGCCGCCGCCGGCTTTCTCGATGACGTGAACGGCCGTGACTCTGTCGACGTCGTCGAGGTAGCCCGAGAGCGCGTGACAGGTCACGTCCGCGTCGGCCTCGGAGGCGACCGGAACCAGCAGATGTCGAAAGTGCATGCGATGGCCGACGATTGGTCGAGTGAGGGCAAAAGGATTGGTACCGCGAGCCGGGTTGCAGCGGCGACGTGCGGCCATCGTCAACTCGATAGGTGGTTGCGAACGGATTCGTCGCTCATCCGGCCTGATCGACGGCCACCCCCGATACTTTCTTCATTTCACCAGTAATTATAAGCGATTCCACAGCGTAGCCTTCGCTGGAAGTCATCGTCTCCAAACTGCCGCAGGGGGATGCGCCGAAATGCCCCGGGTGCGCCAACACCCGAGACGTGGCTTCCACCGAAGAGGCTGAAGCCATGATTGCGTATCTGCCCACGAGACATAAACGTCTCGCACGCCAGCCCGTCGATTTTCCGCCGATAGCGCCGCGTCGCGAGTTGTATTCTCGGATTCGACCCCATTGGGGGGATGCTCACGAGCAGTTGCGCCGTCGTGGATGGCGACTGTCGAGAGGCAAGCATCTCGTGGCGCCGCTGGGCGGGCAGCCGCGTCGTGGCTCACACCTGTTCGGTCACTGTGGCTGACAATCCAAACCCGCGAGGGCGTCGACATCGCAGGGGATAGCCCTGCTCTCGTCGGCCTTTCGAGACCAATAGTTCGGGACTGATCGACGCTGGCGCGATACTGCAGGGACGATCTGTACACGCATAGATACACAGCCAAGCGTCCGTACCCGCTTCGCGGTTCAGGACTTCCAGAAAGCGGGCAGGAGCAGAATGAGCACGGGGACGAACTCGATCCGGCCGATCCACATCATGAGGACCATGACGAACCGGGTCGAGGTGGGGAACACCGCGTAGTTGTCCATCGGGCCGGCCTCGCCGAACGCGGGACCGATGTTGAGCGCGATCGACGCGGCCGCGCCCAGCGCGTCGAACTCGGAGACCGCCCGACCGGCGAGCGAGGCGTCGGTCACGATGAGCACCGTGAGCGCAAAGAAGATCAGGAGGGCGAGCATCACGTACGAAAAGATGTCGCCGATCGTCTCCTCGTCGACGACCGAGTCGCCGAGCCGGATCGGGCGGACCGCCGTCGGGTGGATAGCAAGAAACAGGTTGCGGTACAGCCCCTTCAGGATGACCAGCCAGCGAAGCGTCTTGATCGAACACGTCGTCGAGCCGGCCATCCCGCCGACGAACATGCTCAGGAAGAGGACGTGTTGGGCGCCGGGACCCCACGTGGTGTAGTCGAACGACGCGTACCCGGTGGTCGTAATCATCGAGACCACGTTGAACAGGCCGTGTCTGATAGAGGCCTCGACAGACTGGATGTGCCCCGGATCGACGACGAGCACGCCGATCACGATCGACGAGGCGAATGCGACGACGCCGAGGTAGAACCGAAACTCCTCCGATCGCAACAGTCGGTCGCGGTCACCCTGAACGACGTACCACAGCAGAATGAAGTTCGTTGCCCCAAGGAGCATGACGGGGATCAGGACCCACTGGACGATCGGCGCGAAGGCCGCGATGCTCTCGGCCTCCGGCGAGAAGCCGGCCGTCGAGACGCTCGTAAGGGCGTGGGCGACCGCATTGAAGAGGGTCATCTCCGGCGCGAGGCCGACGACGTTCAGCCCGTACAGGACGGCGATCGTCACGAGCGTCAATCCGACGTACAGCCCCCAGATGATTCGCGCCGTCTGTTCGATCTCCGGAGTCAGCTTGTTCACGCTCTGTGTCTGGGTCTCGGTCTCCATCAGCTGGGCACCACCGACCCGCAGGTTCGAAAAGAGGCCGATGGCGACGATCAGGATGCCGAGTCCGCCGAGCCACTGGAGGAGCTGACGCCAGAGGAGGATGGCCCGGGACTGGTGCTCGAAGTCCCATCCACTCATGATCGTCGCCCCGGTCGTCGTCAGCCCACTCATGCTCTCGAAGAGGGCGTTGACGGCGCCACCGAACTCACCCGTGAGACTGACGCCACCGCCGACTGCTATCGGAACCCCGGCGAATGCCGACTCGGGCGGGGCCGACTGTCCGACGAGGACGAACGGGATCGCCCCGACGAGGGCAACACCCAACCAGGCCGAGGCGACGACGAGAAACGCTTCCCGATGGCCGAGGTTCCGGACCGGAGACAATCGCTCCATCCCGATGCCGAGGGCCAGCGTGACGGCGATCGCGACGGCGAACGGGACGACGGCCCTGCCGTCGAAGAGCGCGAGTAGCAGCGGCGCGGCGAGCGGGACGGAGAGCCACTTCAGTACCGTCCCCGTCTGGCTCGCACTCGACCGCCAGTCTACCCGAAGGGCCATCGTGTACCATCCGCTGGGACAGGCGGGGAAATAACGGTTCGGAACGTCGATAGGGTACCGATCCGATTTCCTCCGAGAGCGGGTCGCTCGAACTGGCGCGTTGTGACTCGAACGGGCGACCGGAAAACGGGGCGACCTAAAGCCAGTAGCGCCCGCCGATTCGAATGTATCCACCGTTCTTCACACCCTCCAACACTCGAAGTACCGTATCCGGATGACGGAACGTATATGATAGTGGCTCGGCAATCGCCGCCAATGAACGACGGTGACCGATCGTGCGCGTCGTGATCGTCGGGGCCGGTGCGGTCGGCCGAACGATCGCCGAGAACCTGGCCGACGGTCACGACGTGATCGTCGTCGACCAGGACGAGGACATCGTCGAGGAGTTGACCTACGAACACGACGTCCTCTCGATCGCCGGCGACGGCACCGAGCTCGGGACGCTTCGCGACGCGGAGGTCGGCGAGGCGGATATGGTCATCGCGTGTACTGACAGCGACGAAACGAACGTCGTGGTCTGCGGGGCAACGAAGACCGAAAGCGACGCGTTCACCATCGCTCGCGTCAGGCGACGGACCTTGCTAGAAACCTGGCAGGGCTCCGAGGGCGCCTTCGGCGTCGATTTCATGGTCTGTACGGATCTCTTGACGGCCCAGGCCATCTTCCGCATCACTGGGCTGCCCGCAGCCCGTGACGTCGACATGTTCGCCGGCGGCCTCGTCCGGATGGCCGAGTTCGAGATCAGCCCCGACAGCGCCGTCGCCGGCCAGACCGTCCAGGAAGCCGACCGGTACGACTCGCTGACCTTCGCGGCGGTCTTCCGCGACGACGAGATGCTCGTCGCCACGGGCAAGACGATGATTCGGGACGGCGACCGCATCGTCGTCATCGGCAGTCCGGAGTCCATCACCCAATTCGCGAACGAGGTCGCAGGGACGATCGACAACGGCTCGAAAGACGTCGTCATCGTCGGTGCGAGCGAGATCGGCATCCAAGCGGCCCGTGAGTTCGAAGAGCACGGCCATCGGCTCCGTATGATCGAGCGAGATCCCGAGCGAGCCAGAGAGGCGGCTGAGGACCTGCCGAACACGATGGTCCTCCAGAGCGACGCCACCGACACCGACTTTCTCAAGCGCGAGCACATCGACGAGGCCGACGTCCTCGTCGCCGCCCTCGACAGCGACGAGAAGAACTTACTCGCCGCCCTGCTCGCTCACCGCGTCGGCGTCGAACGCACAGTCGCGGTCATCGAGAACGTCGAGTACGCCGCACTGTTCGAGACGGTCGGCGTCGACGTGGTGATCAACCCGCGTGAAGAGACAGCCGAAGAGATCGTCCGCTTTACGCGTGCGGCGCGCACGGAGAAGGTCGCGATGCTCGAACACGACCGCGCGGAGGTCATCGAGATCGAGGTCGGTCCAGGTAGCACGCTCACCGGCAAGCCGATCGCCGAGGCGACGAACGACCTCCCCGACGGCGTCGTCATCGGCGCGATCTCCCGCGGCGGCGACCTGATCACGCCGCGCGGGACGACGATCGTCAAGCCCGGAGACCACGTCGTCGTCTTCGTCGACGCAGGGATCCTGGACGAAGTCATCGATCTCTTATAAATGTACGGTTACTTGCGGGTCGACGTCCGGGCGGGGTTGAGCCTCGTTGGAACGCTCACTGCGGCGCTTTCGGTCGCGTACGTCGTGCCAATCGTCGTCGCACTCACCCACGGTGGCGAGGACCTCTGGGTGTTCGTCGCCACACTCGTCGCGACCGCCGCGTTCGGCCTCTCGCTCCGGCAGCTGGACCCGCACCCCGACCCCGGTGCGAGAGAGGCGTTCATGGTCGTGGCACTCACCTGGCTTTTCGCTGCGGTCTTCGGCGCGCTCCCCTACGTCCTCGCCGGCGACGGCGCCATCGCCCAGCCCGTAAACGCCTTCTTCGAGAGCATGAGCGGCTTTACGACCACTGGCGCGACCGTCATGGACAACATTTCGCTCGACCACCACTCCCACGCGGTCCTCATGTGGCGCCAGCTCACCCAATGGCTCGGGGGCATGGGGATCATCGTCCTCGCAGTCGCGATCCTTTCGGAGATGGCCGTCGGTGGCGCCCAGCTGATGCGGGCGGAAACGCCCGGGCCCGGCGTGTCCAAGCTGACTCCGCACATCGCTCGGACGGCTCGAGCACTCTGGCTCGCGTACGTGTTCTTCACGGTCCTCTTCATCGTCCTCCTGTATGCGCTCCAGGTCCTCGGATTCGCGGAGAACATGACGCTCTACAACGCCATCGCGCACGGCTTCACGACGCTCCCGACCGGCGGTTTCTCCCCGGAGGCACGGAGTATCGAGGCATTTACTCCGATCGTACAGTGGCTCTTCGTCCCCTTCCTCTTCATCGCCGGCGTGAACTTCGTCCTCTGGTGGTACGTCCTGACGGGAGATCCGTGGTCACTCCTTCGCGATGCGGAATTCCGCCTGTATCTCGGCGCCGTGACGGTCCTGTCTCTGGTCGCCACGCTCGTGCTGTTCTTCTCCGCCCTCGAAACGCCGGAAACAGGGATGGTTGGCGGCCATATCGAGCGATCACTCCGGTACGCAGTGTTCCAGATCACCTCGATAACCAACTCGACGGGCTACGCGAACATGGACTTCGACGCCTGGAGCGGCCCGGCGAAGGGCATCCTGCTGTTCGCCATGTTCGTCGGCGGATCGACTGGCTCGACCGGCGGAGGGGTCAAGATCCTCCGCTGGCTGGTGATTCTGAAGACGCTTCGCCGTGAGTTGTTCACGACGGTCCACCCCGAGGCCGTTCGACCGGTCCGGATGAACGGGCGTGTGTTGAACGAGGAAGCCGTCCGCGGAATTTACGCCTTTACCCTGTTGTACATCGTCCTCTTCTTCGTCGGCGTCGCCCTGCTGGCTGCGGACGCCGCCCGCCTCGGGCTCGACGTCAGCCTGCTCGACGTTCTCAGCGCATCGATCGCCACGCTCGGCAACATCGGCCCCGGCCTCGGCGAGGTCACCGGGCCCATGGGCGGCTACGGCTCCTTCCCCACGACCTCGAAGTTCCTCATGATCCTCTACATGTGGATCGGACGGCTGGAGATCTTCCCGGTGCTCGTGCTCCTGACCAAGGCGTACTGGCGGTCGTAACGTGAACGAGGCGGACTGATACTCGCAACCGAGACCGAACGCACCCGGTTCCGATCCAGTGCAGGTCGACGGAAACCTTGAACCCACAGGGCGCCTACACCCAGACGATGCTCCGCGCGGTGGTCTTCGATCTGGACGAGACGCTCGCCGTGCCCGACCGCGACCGGGCGACCCTGCTCGCGGAAGCGACCGAGGCGACCGGCGCCCCGTCGCTCGATCGGAGCGAGTACGTCGAGGTCCACCGCCGCCACCTCACCCGCGAGACGCGCGAACCCATCTTCGACGAGTTGCTCGCGGACGCTGACGTCGATCCGGCCAGCGTCGCCGCGGCGTATCGCGAGTCGGTGACAAACTCGCTGTCCATCCTGCCCGGCGTCGAGCCGATGCTGGAACGCCTCGGCGAGCGGTACCGCCTCGGGCTCCTCACGAACGGGCCCGTCCGCGCCCAGCGAACGAAATTAGAAGCCCTCGGCCTCGAATCGCCCTTCGACGCCGTCCGGGTGACAGGCGAACTCCCGGCTGGCAAGCCCGACGAACGTGCGTTCGCCGCAATTCTCGACGCCCTCGACGTCGACCCGGGCGAGGCCGTCTACGTCGGTGACGACGTCGAGACCGACATCGAGGGCGCGACCGAGACCGGGATGGCGACGGTCCAGGTGCTGCTCCCGGACGCCACCCCGGATCCGCGAGCGGACGCACACGTCGACCAGCCGGACCTCGCGTCGACACTCCCCACTATCCTCGACGAACTGGACGTCGAATGAACGAGTCCGGTCACTCGCCGATTCGACCACAAACCGTCGCGAGGACCTGGACCGCCCGTTTGACCTCCCCGCCCGACTCGACGAAGACGAGCGTCTGTGGCGGCGTCGTCGCCTTCGGGCGCGTTCTGAGACCAGCCCCCGAGGCCACGTCGGTCGCGACGTCCGGGACGACTCGAAACGCGAGGTGAATACGATCGTCGTGAACGTTCACCGTCACGAGGGTAGTATCTTCCTCCTTACCGTTGGTGCCGTCGCCCGCTTCCCTAGTAATCGTGTACGCACGTGCCCCGTTCGCCGTCGGTTCGACGTCCGTGTCCGCGTCGGTCACGCGAACCGATCCGAGTGGGCCATCCGTGCGGCCCTCGACTTCGGAGGCGAGCAACTCGGCGATCCTGACCCCGTCCGTAACTCGCTCCTCGACCATACGCCATCGTGTCGGTCAGCGCGCTAATCGCCTTCGGTCGATGGCGAGGCGATGACAATCGCGAGAAAGGCAACCTGAACGCAACCGACGCCCGTACGGACGCCGTCACGGCGATGCCAGCGCCAGCGAGTGTGACCAGTCAGGCGTCCGCGTCGAGCACCGCCTCACGCACGTCCGGACTGACGTCGGCGACGTCGACGCCCTCGCGACGCGCGTAGACCAGCGCCGCGGCCTCGATCGTGAGGCCGAGCGACTGCTGACAGGCGTTGATCGCGCCAACAGCTTCGTGTTTGGGCTGGCCGTCGGCGACGATCGCGTCCAGGATCCGCTCGAACGGCGAGCGCTCGGTGAGAACGTCCTCGTCGGGGACGAACTCCTCCGGAACCTGTACCTCGCCGACGTCGGTCGTCAGCACGAGCGTCTCGCCGTCGCGCTCGATGATGCCGGCCTCCGTCGCGACGTCGACGAGGCGCGTGGCCTGATCGGGCGAGAACCAGTCCCGATCCATCGAGAGCGAGACGACGAACTCGTTCTCGCGCATCGACTGCGTCCCTCGCTGGACGAACGGTGCGGCTGCGGCGACCCGAAGACTCATCGACGCCTCGTTTCGCGACGGCCCCGTTAACCGTGACGGTTCCGCGAGCGGCCCCAGGTCGGACGAACGGGTCGTATCGAGCCATATAAGTAACCGCCGACAGTCTATCCACGCATGCAAGATCAGGGCCGCTCGACGCGCAAGCGTACCGGTGGACGTCTCAAGCACGCACGAAACCCGCGAAAGGACGAACTCGGCCGCGAACCGACCGAGACGCAGGTCGGCGAACCGCGATTCCAGACCGTCGATTCGCGCGGCAACGGCTCGAAGACGCGCGCACTCGCGACCGACGTCGCGCAGGTCAACGACGGCGAGGAGACCATTTCTGCGACGATCGAGAACGTCGTCGAAAACGACGCCAACCCCAACTACGTGCGCCGAAACATCATCACGAAAGGTGCCGTCATCGAGACCTCCGAAGGGACCGCGCGCGTCACGTCCCGACCGGGCCAGACGGCCCAGGTCAACGCCGTGCTTCTCGAGTAACGTCGGTTGGACGCCTCCATCACAGATTTCTCGCAGCTTCGATCCGCGACGACTTCGAACCAGCCGCCTCACCCGATTCGACGAGAGAGCCGTACCGTCCGGTGATTCGGATCGACGCCGTCTACCACGTCCGCGGGTCGCGTTTCGTACCGCTCGAAGCCGCGGCTCTCGTAGAAGCCGATAGCCCCCTCGTGGTCGGCGAAGACGTCCACGAACTGGACGCGACCGCCGGCCGCTCGCTGGCAAGCCGTCATCGTTCGGAGGAGTTCGCTGCCGACGCCGCAACCCTGGGCGTCCGGGTGAACGTAGAGGGTGAACACCTCGCAATCGCCGTCCGTCGGCGGGGTTCCACGCCCCGCGCCGACGACGGACGCGGCCGCCGATCCCGTTTCGGCGACCGCGACGAGCCAGCGACCGGCGTCACCCGGGTCGGCGATTTCGCGGCGAAGTCGAGCTGTCTCGTAGAACGTTTCGACGTTCGCCTCGACGTAGCCGTCGGGAAGGAGATCGGCGTAAGCGGTTCGCCAACCGGCGACGCACACTGCGCGGATCGCGGAGGCATCGGCGCAGACTGCGGGGCGAACACTGACGGCGTCGTTGGTCATCGGTCGCCGAAAGGAAGTGATGGCAAGTAGACGTACCGATTCCGCGTAACGGGGCGTCGGTTCGCCGGGTCAGGGCCGCGGCGCCGCCTTCTGAAGCGCTGTTTCGGCGATGTTGCCCCCGTAGTCTGCACACCGCGAGAGCGAGTCGACGATCAGGCCGAGCGACTGGGCCTCGACCGGGTCGAGTTCGCGAAGTCGATCGTCGATCTGGCGGGTATGTTCGTCGATCTCGCGAACCATCTGGCGAGCCTCGTGGCCGAATTCGGTCGCGTGGTCGCTGTCGTCCGCGTCGAGTGCATCCATCGACGTGCGGATCACGTCGTCGGCGTCCTCGTAGAGTGCGTGGAGTGCATCGGCGACGGGACCGGGGATCTCGGCCAGTTTCAGCGCGATTTTGCTCATTTTCACGGCGTGGTCAGCGACGCGTTCTAACTGGCGGGCGCTCGAGTGGTAGTCGAAACAGTCCTCGCGCGTGACGCCGAGTGATTCGGCGGCCGTCGGGGAGCGCAGTGTCGCCCGGAAGATCCGCGAGACGACGAGGAAGAGTCGGTCGACGTCGTCGTCGCGCTGGATCACGTCGTGGGCGATGTCGTCGTCGTTCTCGACGATCGCGGTGACGGCGTCTTCGAGCATGGATTCGGCGATCAGTCGCATGCGGGAGACGGCGTTGACGATCGAGAGTTCGGCCGAGTCGAGCAGGTCCTGGATGACGACGCTGTCCGTCGTCTCCGAGAGTACCTCCACGCCGACCAGATTCTGTGTCGCGTCCCGAATCGCGCGGCGCTGATCGGTCGTGACGCGATCGGCGGTCAGTCGGATGAGGTCGAACCCGCTCACGTACATCGTCATGACCGCCCTGGTGAGCTGCTCGTCGGTGATATCCGTGACGTCCATCGTCCCCTCCTGATGGCTACTCTCACGCCGCGGCGTCAACAGAAGGGCCCCATCCTCCGGATAGAATTCGACGGTACTTCCGGCATCGACCCCGTTCGCCGTCGCCCACTCTTTGGGCAACGAGACGGTATACGTAGAACCGCCGGTCACCTGCACCTTGCGGGTCTCCATACGTGAGTATTGGCCCACCAGAATATAAATGTACTACGATCTATGTATTCTACCCCAGAGATACAGAAGCGGCGAAGAAAGCTGCGGTTACCCGCGAGATCGGTTTCGAAACTGACCCGAACTCCCCACACAGCCTGCAAATCCACGACCCGCTTCCTGGACGATCGTCACTGCCGCGTCGAGCGGTTTCGACCGAACCGTCGAGATACAGCGACCAGATGGACGGTCCCAGTTAGAGGCGGAGTGCGCGACGATCACTGAGGAGGGCACGGTCCTGGTCAGGCCATAGCAACCGTCGATTGCAGGCAGACACTGCCATCTACTGTGACAATACATATCCCTATATAGCCATCATAGAAGTCTACTTACCTACGCTGTGATTCCTATTCGATGATGTCGAGAGACTCACCTGCGGCCGGGCCGGCCGGAGTCGGCCGGCGAGAACTTCTCGCCGCGGCTGGCGTCTCCGTTTCTGGTGCACTGGCGGGGTGCAGTGGAATTCTCGCCGCGGAAGGCAATCAGATCAACGTCGCGGGGAGCAGTACCGTCTTCCCCGTGACCGAAGCGATCGCCTCCGCGTACACGGAAGAGAATCCCACGACCAACATCGCGCTCAGCAAGACCGGAACCGGAGGCGGGTTCGGGAACTTCTTCTGTGCGGGCCGAACCGATATCAACAACGCCAGTCGGGGGATTGCCGAAGCCGAAGAAGAACAGTGCGGGAACAACGACGTCACACCGATCGAGTTTCCAGTTGCCACCGACGCGCTCACCGTCGTGGTCAATCCGGACGCTGATTTCGTCGACTGTCTCACCGTCGAACAGCTCAGACAGATCTGGCGCGCCGACGGCGCCGATCGCTGGAGCGACATCGACGACTCGTTCCCCGACGCAGAGCTCGAGCTCTACGGGGCCGCGACCACCTCGGGAACGTTCGACTACTTCAAAGAGGAGATCGTGGGCGAAGAGACGAACCATCGCGGCGACTACTACGCGACGGAACAGGATCGAACGATCGTCCAGGGGGTGCAGGGCTCAGAAAGCGCGATGGGCTACTTCGGGTTCGCCTACTACAGCGAAAACCCCGACTCCGTCAAGGCAGTCGCCGTCGACAACGGCGACGGCTGCGTCGAACCGTCGCTCGAAACGGCACAGAGAGGCGAGTACACACCGCTCACACGTGACCTGTATATTTACGTCGCGAAGGAATCGCTCGCCGACCCGACGGTTCGCGACTTCGTCCGCTACTACATGGAACAGACGACGAGTGACCTGATCGCCGAGATCGGGTACGTACCGCTGAACGAGGAAAAACAGGCGGAGAACATCGACAAGCTCGAATCGAACATCGACGAGGTGACCGCATGAGCGAGCCAGACTTCTCACACGACGGCATTCGAACCCTTCGTGGCACGACGTTTCGCTACCTCTTCTTGCTCTGTGCACTCCTCTCGATCGCGACGACGCTCGGGATCATCCTCACACTTCTCGTCGACGCCGTCAACTTCTTCGGGACGGTATCTATCGTCGACTTCCTTACCGGAACGAGGTGGACGCCGAGTCACGAACCCATCTCGTTCGGCGTGCTGCCACTTATCTCCGGGACGCTCACGGTCACGATCGGCGCCGCGGCGGTCGCACTGCCGATCGGGCTGCTGACCGCGATCTACCTCTCCGAGTACGCCTCCGAGCGCCGCCGGGCCTACCTCAAGCCGGCCCTCGAAGTGCTCGCCGGCGTTCCGACGGTCGTCTACGGCTACTTCGCGCTGGTCTACGTGACGCCAGCGCTCAATCGATTCCTCCCCATCGGGACGTTCAACGCCCTCTCGGCGTCGATCATGGTCGGAATCATGATCATCCCGATGGTCTCTTCGATCAGCGAGGACGCGATGAGCGCCGTCCCGGACTCGCTCCGCCAGGCCGGCTACGGCCTCGGCGCGACGAAGTTCACCGTCTCTACGACGATCGTCGTCCCGGCCGCGCTGTCGGGCATCTTCTCCTCGTTCATCCTCGCCCTCTCCCGGGCGATCGGGGAAACCATGATCGTCGCCATGGCCGCAGGCCAGACGCCGCGAATGGTCGACCTCGCGAATCCGGCCGGGATGTTTCTCGACTCGATCGAGACGATGACGGCCGCGATGGTCAAGATCGGGACCGGCGACATGGTCAGCCAGGGCGTACAGTACCAGAGCCTCTTCGCGGTCGGCCTCACGCTGTTCGTCATCACGTTCATCATGAATCTGATCAGCGAGTTCGTTGCCTCGCGTTACCGGGAGGTGTATCACTGATGGCTGCCGAATCGACCGACGCGACGACTGACTCCGCGTTCGGCCATATCAGTCGGCGGAAGGACGTCGCCTTCCGACTGCTCGCACTCGCCGCCACCCTCGTCGGGATCGTCTCGTTGGCGCTCTTGCTCACCAACGTGGCCGTCGACGCCGTCGGCTGGCTCGACTGGGGCTTCCTCACGAGTCCGCCGCACCCGTTCCCGGACCAGGCCGGCTTCCTCCCGGCGATCGTCGGGTCGCTCGCCATCATGCTCCTGATCGCGTTGATCACCTTCCCGCTCGGCGTCGGCGCCGCCGTCTACTTAGAAGAGTACGCGAGCGACGGCCCACTGACGACGTTCATTCAGCTCAACATCGCCAACCTCGCCGGCGTCCCGTCGATCGTCTACGGCCTGCTCGGCCTCGGCCTGTTCGTCGGGATGCTCGATATCGGCTACGGGTCGGTGATCGCCGCCGCGTTCACCGTCGGCCTGCTCATCCTGCCGATCGTGATCATCTCCGCCCAGGAGGCGATCCGCGCGGTGCCCGACTCGCAGCGCCAGGCCTCCTACGGAATGGGCGCGACGAAGTGGCAGACGATCCGCAACGTCGTCTTACCACGAGCCATGCCGGGAATCATGACCGGCACGATCCTCGCGCTCGGTCGCGCAATCGGGGAGACGGCGCCGCTGATCATGATCGCCGCTCCCACGACCGTCTTCGGCGTCCCGACCGGCCTCTTGAGCAAGGTCAGCGCGATGCCGCTGCAGATCTACAACTGGGCCTCGTATCCACAGCAGGCGTTCCAGTACGGGGTCGTCGCCGCGGGCGTCGTCACGTTGCTCGTCATCCTGCTCACCATCAACTCGATCGCGATCGTCATCCGCAACCGCTTTGAGCGCTCCACCTGATCATGACACCACCACAGATGTCCCACTCGGAGACCGAATCGGCCGCCGACCAACCAGACACCACGCTCGATTCCGACATCGTCGACGACGGTGACGGGCCTGACCAGCGAACGATGATGGACCGAACCCTGCTCGAAGCGCGGAATCTCGACGTCTACTACGGCGACGAACAGGCGCTCACCGACGTCGACATCGAGATCCCAGAAAAACAGGTCACCGCCGTCATCGGCCCGTCGGGCTGTGGGAAATCGACGTTCCTGCGCTCGATCAACCGCATGAACGACCTCGTCGACACCGCCCGCATCGAGGGTGACCTCCTGTTCGACGGCAAGAACGTCTACGACGACGACGTCGACCCCGTCGCACTCCGGCGCAAGATCGGCATGGTCTTCCAGTCGCCGAACCCGTTCCCCAAGTCCATCCGGGACAACGTCGCCTACGGACTCAAAGTCCAGGGCGACGACGAGAACGTCGACGAGAAGGTCGAAACCGCCCTCAAACGCGCCGCCCTCTGGGACGAGGTCGAACATCAACTCGACGAGAGTGGCCTCGAACTCTCCGGCGGGCAACAACAGCGCCTCTGCATCGCCCGCGCCATCGCCCCCGACCCGGAAGTCATCCTGATGGACGAGCCGGCGAGCGCGCTCGACCCTGTCGCCACCTCGAAGATCGAGGACCTAATCGAGGAACTCGCCGAGGACTACACCGTCGTCATCGTCACCCACAACATGCAACAGGCCGCCCGCATCTCCGACAAGACGGCCGTCTTCCTCACCGGCGGGGAACTCGTCGAGTTCGACAACACCAACAAGATCTTCGAGAACCCCGACCACCAGCGCGTCGAAGACTACATCACCGGGAAGTTCGGCTGAACCGACCTTTTCCTCTGCGGGCCGGCTCCGCCGGCCCTCGGGAAAACGTCGATGAAAAGCACTCCTCCTTCCCCGACAGCGCCGCGAAGCGGCGCTTTTGGGTCAGTCGTCGGCCCGCTCACGAGTCCTATCGGACTCGTTCGCGGTGAAACCCATCTCTCGAACCGTCCGCAAGCCGTTCCGTCCGCACAGCCACGCCGCCCGTTGCACCTGCGTGGGGAACCTTTTGGCACCGGTTCGATGTCGAGCGACGCGGGTGAGTTCCTGTGACAACGAAAGCAGTCGTCTACAACGACGCACACGACGTTTCGATCGAAGAAATCGACGATCCGGAACTGACGAGTCCGAACGATGCGATCCTGGAGGTGACGCAGACGGCCATCTGTGGCTCGGATCTGCACATGTACGAAGGGCGCGCCGGCGCGGAGCCGGGGATGGCGTTCGGTCACGAGATCATGGGCGAGATAAGCGAGGTCGGCGACGGCGTCGAGCAATTGTCACCGGGCGATCGGGTCGTTCTTCCGTTCAACGTCGCCTGCGGCTACTGTCGGAATTGCGAGGACGGTCACTACGGCTACTGCGAGAACGTCGAGTCGGAGACGCCAGGTGGTGCGTACGGCTACGTGAAGATGGGCTCGTACCAGGGCGGGCAAGCCGAGCGCGTTCGGGTGCCCTACGCCGATCACAACGCGCTGAAGATCCCGGACGATCCCGCCAACGGCACGCCTGAAGACTTCATCATGCTCGCCGACGTCTTCCCCACCGGCTGGCACGGCGTCGAACTCGCGGACCTGCAACCGGGCGAATCCGTCGCGGTCTTCGGCGCCGGACCGGTCGGACTGATGGCCGCCTACAGCGCCCACCTCCGCGGTGCCTCCGAGATTTACGTCGTCGATCGAGTGAAGAGTCGGCTCGAACTGGCCGACGAACACTGCAATGCGACGACGATCAACTTCGAAAAACGAGACGCAGTCGAGGCGATCACCGACGCACACGGCGGTGGCGTCGACAAGGGCGTCGACGCCGTGGGGTACCAGGCTATCGAGGACGGTCGAGATGGCGAGTCGATCTACGACGAATCACGGGAAAATCCCTCGATCATCCTCAATCAGCTTATCGACGCGGTCCGGCCGACGGGGAAGATTGGGATCGTCGGCCTCTACGTCTCCGACGATCCCGACCAACCCGACCACATCGGTGAACAGGGCCTCTTGCGCGTCTACCTCGGCACCGCGTTCGAGAAGGGACTCCGATTCGGAATGGGCCAGTGTCCGGTCAAGCGGTACAACCGCCGACTCCGCGACATGATCGTCGCCGGCGAGGCCGAACCCGGGTTCGTCATCTCACACACGGCATCGCTCGACGAGGCGCCCGAGATGTACGAGCGGTTCGACGAACGCGAAGAGGGCGTCACGAAGGTCCTGCTCGAACCCTGAGACACGCAACGGCTGAGACACCCACCGGTTTTGCGATCGCGTGACGGCCTGCAACTCCGGGACAGCCGTCTCGGTCTGGCCGGGTGGGTTCGGCCAGAGTCACGAATCGGACCGGTTTCCGACCACGCACGAAACCGGCAGGATGGGCATCCTGGGCGAAAGCAGCAGAGCGGTCATCCTGATGAAAGCAGCAGGACACCCAACCTGGCGAAATCGGCAGCGACGTGCAACGAGGCGCAAGCTACATGGCAGTTCGTCGTGGAACGTCGAACATGGCCAGAGATTCATATCAGGAACAACTCGAGGGACTTCGCGAGGACGTCTGCTATATGGGCGAAGTCGTCATGGAACGCCTCCGGATGGGACTCGACGCGCTCGACCGGAAGGACGAGGACCTTGCTCGCGAGGTGATCGAGGGCGACTACGAGGTCAACCAGATGTACCTCGAACTCGAACAGCAGTGTATCGACCTGTTGGCGCTCCAGCAACCCGTCGCGAGCGATCTCCGATTCATCGCGGCCTCGTTCAAGATCATCACCGATCTGGAACGCATCGCCGACCTCGCGGTCAATCTGGGCGAGTACACGCTTGACGCGACTCGAGACCTCTTCCCCGACGTGGACATTCAGGAGATGGGCGTCGTCACCCTCGACATGGTCGACGACGCGGTGCAAGCGTACGATCGTGAAGATATCGACGCCTGCCGGGAACTGGCGACTCGCGACGACGACGTCGACCACTTCGCCGAACGAGCCAGCGAGATCGTCGTCCGAGACCTCATCGAACGCGAGCTCGAGGACGCGTCCGAAGTCGAATCGCTCCTTCAGGACGTCTCCAGACTCTTGCTAACGATTCGCGACCTAGAGCGTGTCGGCGACCACGCCGTCAACATCGCCGCACGCACGCTGTACATGGTCGAAAACGACGACGAACTCATTTACTGAGACTCACTCGTCGCCGGCGATTTTCACTCGCTGTCCGATGGAAGACCACTCGCTCGCCACTCGTCTAATCGATCGCTTCGATTCCCCGGCCGAGTATGTATACACCGCGAGAAATGCGAGCAACGGGAACGCGGCGAACAACTGGAAGTGTCCCGAGAACGGGTTCGCGTCGATAACCATCCCGGAGAGCATCGCGACGGAATTCGTGGGAGCAACCGGAATTCGTCACCAAGACGTCACTCAGAGTTCAGGGATCGCGGTAAACAGGAGGACGAACGCGTTCACGGTCAGTAGTACGAGGACGAGCCACTGGAACACCCGCTGCGGGATATTGTCGAAGATGTACACGCCAGCCCAGGCGCCGACGAACACCATCGGAATCGCGACGGCCGCCTCGATCATCAGCGGCGTCGTCACCGCACCTGTGTAGGTCAGACTGGCCAGTCGGTACAGCATGAGTGTCCCGAAGAAGGCGGTGAACACCGCCTTCATCTCCTCGTCGCTCCAGAAGCCGCTCGCGGACATGAACGCGCCGTAGACGATCATCGGCGGGCCGGGCACGGCGACCGACCCGCCGAGAATACCCGCGAACAGGCCAGCGGTCGCTCCCACGGCCTTGCCGGGGCGATAGTCCCGTTCCTCGATCCAGTTGGTGACGACGTCGAGTTGCTGGGTCGCGCCGACGACGATGACCGCCAGGACGAGAACGACACCGATGGCGACGCGCATCTGATCCGCATCGAACCGACTGAAGACGTAGATGCCGAGGGGCATCCCCACGACGAGGCCGGCGACCGGAACGATCCACTTGCGCCAGTCGAACGCGTCGCGAACGCTCCACCAGACCCGGCCGTTGCTCACGACCGCCGTCGCCGTGAAGATGATCGAGGCGCTGGCCGGCGATCGAAACAGCGGCATCAACCCCATCGAGACCTGCGCGAAGCCGAAGCCCGCGATGCCGTGGACGATCGACGCGACCAGTATCACGACCGAGGTGAGGCCGGTCGTTACCCAGTTCGTCGTCATCGTGACCGACCCCGACGGAGACGGTTCTCGTGCATCTGACGTGGGAGACGACCACGGCCTCCGTTATCCCGGTTGTCGTGGCGTTCGTGACAATCGTCGCGACTGGACGATAATCGGGCGTGATCGTCGTCGCGACTGGACGGTTCGCTGGTGTGACGCCACGATACAGGACCACCCCAACCTATGAGGGCGTCTCAGGTGTACGTCGATATCCCAGAGCATGACTCACGATACTCCGTCCGGCGGAGAGTGGCGATCGCTCGACGGAACAGCTGTCGACGAGAACGGCGACCCAGACGTCGTCTTCGTCCACGTCAGCGATTTGCACGGCCAACTCACGCCGCGGTATCAGGTCTACTACGACAATCCGACGTCCGCCCCCGATCTCGATTTCAGCGTCGACGACCGGACGATCGAGCGCGGCGGGGGCGTTCCGGTCATCGCGGCGAAGGTTGACGAGTTGCGGACCGATCACGAGGTCTGCACGCTCATGAGCGGCGACACCTTCCACGGCTCGGCGGTCACGACGTACACGAACGGCCGGGCGATGCTCGAACCGATCAACCGCCACCTTCGCCCCGACATCTACGTCCCTGGAAACTGGGATTTCGGAAACGAGGCCGCCGAGGATGGCAACTTCGTCGACCTGATGGACGCCCTCGACGCGCCGGTCCTGGCGAACAACCTGTACAGCTGGGACGACGGCGAGTTGCTGTACGACGCCTTTCGTCTCATCCAGGTCGGCGGCGTCGATGTCGGCGTCGTCGGGATGACCAACGTCTACGTCGACCGGATGGCCCCCGCGTTTGCCGAGGGCAAGTACCGCTTCGGCAAGCATCCCGCCCTCCTCGAAGAGTCAGCACGAGCAGCGCGTGAAGCGGGTGCCGAGGCCGTCGTCGCCGTGACCGAGATCGGCCTGCCCTGGATGGTCCAGGCCGCGAAGGACTGTCCGAACGTCGACGTGATGTTCAGCGCCCACACCCACGAGTACACCTGGGAGCCGATCGTCGTCGCGGACACCGAGACGGTCGTCGTCGAGTCGGGCATGGGCGAGGCCCTGGGGCGAGTCGACCTTCGCATCGTGGACGGCGAGGTGCAGTTTCGCCACCACCTCTACCCGCTCGTCGAGGGCCACGACGAGACGCCGGAGCCCGATTCCGAGGCCCGGGAGACCGTCGAGTCGGTGCGAGCACCGTTCGTCGCGAACGACCCTGACTTCGAGCGGGGCGCCGGCACGCTGGACCGGCCGCTCGACACCGTCGTCGGCGAAACCGAGCAGCCGCTGTATCGCCAATCGTTCCTCGAGAGCGCCTGGAACACGCTGTTCAACGACGCGCTCCGGGCACACTTCGACGCCGACCTGGCCGTCGCCCACGGCTTCCGGTACGGGACCGCCATCCCGCCGGGCGAGGTCACTCTCGGCCAGCTCTACACGTTCTTCCCGCAGACGGCGCCCGTCGCCCGCGGCGTCGCCTACGGGCAACAGCTCACCGCCCACATGGAGGACTTCCTCGTCGACAACTTCACGCCGTACCCCTACCAGCAGGAGGACGGACGCGTCCGCAACTACTCCTCGAACGTCGAGGTGACCATCGATCCGACCGCGAAGCGAAAGCGCCGGCTCGTCGAACTCCGCATCGACGGCGACCCGATCGACCCCGAGGCAACCTACTCCGTCGCCACGTTCACCCGCCCCGGCGACCCCGAACGCGACCTGGGCGGCTGCGGCTTCCCCTTTCAGGACATCCGCGTCGACGAAGAGACGATTCCGGCCGACGTGATCGGCGACTACCTGGCCGAGCACTCGCCCGTCGACTACGAGGTGATGGGCCTCGTCGAGACGGCCGACGACGGCGGCGAGGTCCAAAATACGCCCGCCGACGGCCCGTACCCCTATATCCAGCCGGGCGTCGACTACGCCGAGGGAGACGCCTACTGCGAGACGTCGATGATTCCGCGCGGGATCGACTTTCCCGAGGAGGGGCGGAATCGGACGCGGTAAGAGGTTCGAAGGTCACGATGAAGAGCACACTGGGGAGCCATCCGTGAGGCGATCCGTTGACAGATTACAGGTTCGACACAAAACGACCATATATTTAGAAATTCAATTAGCATCAGATGAGGTCACCTAGTGGCACGAAGCTTCTTTTATTCGGATTACAGTTGAGTGTGATAGGAGCAAACGTTAGTGAACTGTTCGTTCTCGTGATTGTCGGGATACTCGTCTCGATGATCGGGTTTGTAACCGACTATGCGAATAGTATCGATGCGGGTGATACGAGGGAACGAATACGTGGATAGCAACCGACATTCACCCCCAGTGGCTAACAGCCGTTCGCTAACCTCTCTGCCCATCGATCGTCGGCATGATTTCTCCGCACCACTTACCAATCGTGGGGTAAAGTCCGGGCGGACAGCCCAGAGGGTCGACGACTCCTCGAGATTACTTTTCGTCCTCCAGTGAAGCGGTCCGAGTCATGGTAGCGGCATCGCTCACCACCCTTCGACCGGTCACATAGATCCCTTTCGAACACTGACTGATTGTCAACCCCTTAATAGTATTTTAACATACATCTCTCGACATCGCTCGCAGTGTTTGAGAAATGCCAGGAGGGCTCCGAACCACCGCGAGAGCGAGCTCTCGCGAGCCTTCGGTCGTTCACTTCGTTCACTCTCGAAGACCTACGGGTTCTCCGCCTCCCACGGCACTGTTTCGTTGTTGTCACTCGCCTTCGGCTCGTGACGAGTGAAAAGTGCCCGGGGAGGGCTCCGAACCCTCGATCTCCGCATGTCCCAGGTTCGAGGCTCGGCGGTCCTCGTGGGACACGGACTCGCTGTGCCGCACCGAATCTCTGAACCCTATGAGTGCGGCGCTATGTCCAGCTAAGCCACCCGGGCTCGTTCGTCCGTTGTCGGGACGTTTTCTAAACCCTTCCGATTCCACGTCGACGTGGCCCGCCCACCCACGGATTTATCATACGGTGATGCAAACACCGGTCCATGAGCGTACCCGCCATCGTCCAGTCGGCCCTCGGCGACGCGGAGGTCGTCGAGCGGGTCTCACTCGGCGGCGAGGACGAACTCTTCGTCACCTCCGAGAGTACCATCATCTACCGATCCGACGGACTCCTGAGCGACGAATCGGTCGACGAATACCCCCACGAAGCGACGCGCCTCTCCGTCTCCGAAGGGCGACGGAAGACCAAACTCACCCTCGAATACGCCATCGAAGGGACGCGGGAGTTCAAGATTCCGGGCTCGGTGACCGACGCCGTCGTCCACCCGGTTCTGGCCGGCGTCCTCGCCGGTAACGGCATCACCGACCCCGGCGAGCGCGTCATCCAGACGTTCCGCTTCAGCGAGCTCACGGTCATCGTCACCAGCCAGCGCCTCGTCAAACACATCGGCAGCGCCGTCTGGGACGAAGACTTCGAAGAGTACCGCTACGAGGACGTCACCGGCCTCACGTTCGAGTCCGGAAGCGTCGCGACGCAGGTCGTCCTCGAAGTCGACGGCCGCCAGCAGCGGATCAAGGCACCGAACGAACAAGCGACGGAGCTGCGCCAGCGCCTCCAGCAGGCCATCTTCGCCGTTCACGACGTCGACTCGCTCGACGAACTCCACGAGAAAGTCGGGCTGGAAGACGACGCCGAGGCCGACACCTCGACCGTCGACTTCGGTGAAGGCGTCGACCCGCTGAGCACCGATTCGAGCGACGAAGACGCCGAGCCCGACCCGGAGATCGACACCACCGCGGCGATGGCGGAGATCGACGCCAGTGGGTCGCAATCGGCTCACGAGTCGACTGACACCGAGTCGAGCGCGTCGGCCGCGGACACGTCGGCAACTGAGGAGTTCGAAGTCGACACGAACCAACCAACACCAGCCCAGACCGAGACGGCCGTCGGCAGTGGCTCGCCGACGGATGGCGGGAACGAGTCGGTCGCGTCGTTCGAGGCGAGCGGATTCGAGCCCGCGACGGCGGGCGACGACGCGGCCGTCCTCGAACGACTCGACGCCCTCGAAGAAACCGTCGAGCGACAGACCGCCATGCTCGAACGCCAACAGGAGACCATCGAACAGCTGATCGAAGAACTCCGACGCGGTCGGTGAGCGCCCCACCTGAGCGCGGACACCGGTAGAACCGACCGTTCGTCGTCACATCGTCCTACAAACGCGAGAGCGGTGCGTTCCGACAGCCGCCACCACCCTCACTCGCGTCCGGTGACCTTTCGGATACACGTCGACCCGAAGGGGCCGATCTCACCGGCCTCCAGATCCATGAAGTAGCCCGTCGAGAGTGACGAGCCACAGCGCTTGCACGAGAACTCGCCGTCCTTCGAGATCACGTCGCGACCGAACCGAAGGTACTGGCTGCTCTGGGGTCGAACCGTCCCGTCCGCGCGCTCGATGATGCCGCGGACGGTTGCCTCGTCGAGGATCGTCCGGATCGCCGTCGGGTCGGTGGTGACGGCTTCGAGCCGGTCGATCGTCTCGGCGAGCGAGAGTGACTCGTGTTCGAGTCGGGCGAGCAGCGCGATACCACGTTCGACCCGATCGTCCATCGGCTACGCATCCGGACACGACTCGAATAAGGGTTCTGCCCCGGCGGCGCGACGAAGACACAAAACCTTCAATCCCGTCCCCCAAATCGTAGTCGATGGGTATCTCGCCACCCCAGCGTGTCGTTCTCGGCGCGGTCGCCGTCCTGGGGATCGTCGGTGCCGGCCTCCTCGTCTCCCCATCGGTTGCGCTCGCCCGATTCGAGTCCCTCGCGAACGATCCGCTTTCGTTCGGACTCCTCGTCGCGGTGCTCTATCTCGTCCGACCGGCACTCGCCTGGCCGACGACACCGCTTGCCGCCGTCGTCGGCTACGGCTTCGGCGTCAGTGCCGGGATCCCGATCGCCACCGCTGGCATCCTCGTGACGATCCTCCCGCCGTTCGTCGTGATTCGACGAGTGACGAGTCGACCGGACGAGAGAGAGCGAAACGCGACCGGCGCGTTCGAGACGACGCTCGATCGAGCACGTCGGTACGTCGACCGATACTACGACGCGGTCGGCGCGACGCGCGGCGTCGTCGTCTCTCGACTCGCACCGATCCCGTCGGACGTCGCGACCGCCTGTGCGGCGGTTCGCGGCGTCTCCATCCCGCAACTGCTCGTCGGGACCGCCATCGGCGAACTGCCGTGGACGGTCGCCGCCGTCACCATCGGTGCATCGGCGGCATCGCTGACCGGCGTCGATGGTCAGCAGTTCGACCCGCTCCTCTTCGCTGGCTGTCTCCTCGCAGCGGGCCTCGTCATCGCCAGGCCTCTGTATCGTACGCTGGCGGATCGCGATCGATCGGGGCCGGGCGCGTAGGCCTCGAGAAAATCGAGACGGAGTCCCCGACAGACCGCTCTGGAAACCCGGTCGCTTACTCGTTCCCGTCGAACTCCTCGACCAGCGAGTCGCTCAATTTCTTCAGATCGGTCTCGAGTTCGCGGTAGGCCTCGGAATCGCGGACGTCGTCGACCGAATCCGCATCTTCCAGCGTCTCCATCTTGTTCGAGATCGACGTCAGCTCGCGACGATTCGTGTCGGTATAGCGCGACTGGACGCGAAGGTTCTCGACGAGACGGATCAACGTCGAGCGACTCACCGGTTTCGTGATGTAGTCGTCGATATCGAGTTCGACGATATCCAGCCCAGGATCGACAGCCGTGATCATGATGACCCAGCACTCCAGTCCACGCTGTCGGATTCGTTCGAGCACTTCGTCGCCCGTGAAGTCGGGCATCTGCCGGTCGAGCAACACGATATCGACGGCCTCGTCGGCCTGCTCGAGTGCCTGTGTTCCATTGTAGGCCGTCCGGACGGCGTACTCGCCGTCGACCCAAGTGGCGTAGAGATCGGTGAGTTCGCGCTCGTCGTCGACGACGAGAATCGTCGGTTGAGATTCCATGCAGTCGTTCGATTGCACGACGGACCGACGACCACCTATCCCTATCGTCGGACTCAGCGTTCGATTCGAACGTCGAAGGGGTGTAGTGTGCAGACGTGCGCTACCGGAACGGGTCGGAACAATCGTAGACGACACCGTGGTTGGGACAGACGTACTTACAATGGCGTTTGTACATCCCCGCTTCACAGAACGGACAGGGTGGACCTTGCTTCGACGGTGGGTCGGTATCTGACGTGTCTCCCATCCACGATCGGTACGCACGGGTTCGCGTCGTCGCCCATGAAGCTATCGGGTCCGTCAGGACGGGCCGAACAGCGTCGGACGAAGGACAATAAAAGTGTCAGTGGCCGCTCAGCACTCGCTCCAGCCGCAAGACTCGCAGGTCTTGCAGCCTTCGGAGAAGTACAGCGAGAGCGAGCCACAGTCGGGACACTCTGGCGACTCGCCGGCGTCGATCAGGTCCTGCGTGGCGTCGGCCGACTGATGGGTGGCGGCGCCGCCGTCGGGTTCGGGTTCGTCCGGTGCGACCGACGTCGCACTGGCATCGGCGTCAGTCGTGACGTCGTCGGCGGATTCACCGAGCGTCTGCTGTTTGGGGTACGGTTTGTCGATCTCGTTGGCGAGGTACCGTCGCATCGCGGTGCCGATCGCGTCCGGAATCGACTGGATCTGTTCGCCCTTGTCCCAGGCGACCTTCGGGCTGCGCGTGCCACAGAGTTCGTCGACGATCTCTTCGGGGTCGACGCCCGACCGGAGTGCGGTCGAGATGACCTTCGCGAGCGCCTCCGTGAAGGAGTTGGTGAAGCCACCGGAGTGGCCGATGTTGGCGAAGAGCTCGAACGGCTGGCCGGTCTCGGGGTCCTCGTTGATCGTCACGTAGACCTTGCCGTAGCCGGTGTCGATACGCTGGCTGACACCCTGCAGCGAATCGGGGCGCTCACGCTTTTCGGTGTAGTCGACATCGGCGGACAGCAGCGCAGTGAGTTCGTCCTCGGCGACCGACTGGACGTCCTCGCTCTCGAAGAAGGCCTCGAGGCTGCCGAAGACGTCTCGAATCTGCTCGACGATGACCTCGGCGGCCTCGTCCTCGTCGGCGAACTCGGCGTTGTCCGCGCGCGTGGTGAGGACCTGTTTCGAGCGCGTGCCGTCGCGGTAATAGGTGACGCCCTTGCCACCGTTCTCGTAGACCCACTCGAAGACCTCCTTGGCGTCCTCGATCGAGGAATCGTTGGGGGCGTTGACCGTCTTCGAGATGGCCGAGTCGACGCCGGCCTGACAGGCACACTGGACGGCGGCGTGTTGCTTGGCCGAGATATCTGCCGTGATGACGAACAGTTCGCCGATCGCGTCCGGAACCGTCTCCAGTCCTTCGACGCCGTCGAACTCGTTGTTGGCCATCTGTTCCTGGGCTTCGGCTTTGACGGCATCGACGTCGATGTCGTTGTCCTCCAGGGTACGCAGGAAGTAGTCGTCGAACTCGACCAGCATCTCGTCGCCCTGGACGTCGTCGGTGACGTTCTTGTAGTAGGCGACGTTGTAGATGGGCTCGCAGCCGCCGGTCGTGTTGCCGACCATCGAGGTCGTGCCCGTCGGTGCGATCGTCGTGACGTTGTGGTTGCGGATCGGGAAGCCGTCGGGGTACTTCTCGGCATCGAGGCCCGTCTGCTGTTCGAACCACTCACGGTACTCCTGGGGATCGGCGTACTTCGAGTCGTCCCAGTCGTTGAACGAGTCGCGTTCGAGCGCGAGTTCGTGACTGGTCCACTTGGCCTCGTGGTTGATGTGCGTCATCAGCTGGCGGGCGATCTCGTTGCCCGCGTCGCTGCCGTAGCGCACACCGAGCTGGACGTACAGCTGGGCCAGCCCCATGATACCGAGCCCGATCTTGCGCATGTCGCGGACCGTCTGCTCGATCTCGTCGACCGGGAAATCGGACATCGTGACGACGTTCTCGAGGAAGCGGGTGCCGTACTCGATGCGGTCGTCGAACTCCTCGAAGTCGATCGCCTCTTCGAGGAACGCCTCGATGGCAGCGTCCTGGCTCGGGTACTCGTCTGCGTGCTCGTCGGCCCAGACGCGCCAGTCGGGCGCGTCGAGGTTGGCGAGGGTGCTCAGGTTGATGTGGCCGAGGTTACAGGCCTCGAACTCTTCTAACGGCTGTTCACCGCAGGGGTTCGTCGCCTTGATGCGGTGGTCGGGATGTTTCTCGACGTCGAAGGAGTGTTCCTTGTTCACCCGTTCTAAGTAGATCACGCCGGGTTCGCCGTTCTCGTGGGCGCCCTCGACGATCCGTTCCCAGACGAGTTCGGCAGGAATCGAGAGCGGTTCGCCGACCTCGACGTGCTCGCCGAGGTCGTACCGACTGTACATCTCCTTGGTCTCTGCCGTGGCGATGTGTGGCTCCTCGGTTCGGGGATTGGTGAACGTGTACTCCCCACCGTTCTGGACGGCATCCATGAAGTCGTCGGTGACACCGACGGAGATATTGAAGTTCGAGAGGTGGCCCTCGACGGCGTTGCGGAGGTGCTTGGGGACGCGACCGTCCTCGTCGATGAGGCCGCGGGCTTCCTCCAGTGCTTCCGAGAAGGTCGTGTAGGTGTAGTCGTCGGGGTCGTTGAGTCGCAGACAGTGGGCCAGCGAGACGTCCTTGTTCTTCGCGTGGATAAACTCGATGACGTCAGGGTGTGAGACCCGCATGATGCCCATCTGGGCGCCACGACGGGTGCCACCCTGGGCGATCGTCTCACAGAGTTGGTCGTACGTCCGCATGAACGTGATCGGGCCCGACGCGATGCCGCCGGTTGAGCCGACCGAGTCGCCGTAGGGTCGCAGCTGCCAGAACCCGTAGCCGACGCCGCCGCCGGACTGGAAGACCTCTGCGGCCTTTTTGGCCGTCTCGTGGATGTTCGAGAGGTCGTCCTGGGGACTCATGACGAAACACGCCGAGAGCTGCTGGAGTTCGTCACCGGCGTTCATCAGCGTGGGGGAGTTCGGCATGAACGAGAGGCTCGACATGCCCTCGACGAACGTCTCGGTCACGTCCTCGACGTGCTCGCGGACGGACGCCGGAAGCTCGGGAACGATCGTGTCGTAGGCGAACTTGTTGACGTTGTGTTCGGTGAGGGTGGTTTCGACATCATCCTCGACGGTGGTGCCTGCACCGAAGACCTCGGCAGCCAGCTCGTCCCGACGGGGGTGGTCGGGCTTCAACTGGTCGGGGGAGACCGTGATCTCGACATCCTGGTTGTTCGCCTCGTAGACCGCTTCGGCCAGGGCGATGTTCTTGCCGACGCGATCGAAGAGGTCCTCCTGCGTCTCGATCAGTTCGCCGTCGGCGTCCTTGCGCAGGTACCGGGCAGGGAGAATGTTCTCGTAGGCGTTGTCCGTCATGCGGTCTGCGAGGGTCTCTCCCTCGTTGCGCTTGACGGGTAGTGTGATCTCGTCCACTGCGCGGTCTGACTCACTCACGCGCGCACACCTCGTTCGGGGCTCCGGGGGCCATTTCGACAGTCGGACCGGGTACTCACTTGCATGGTTGAAGACGCCCAATTGGTGTATGAGCTACTCTATTAATGTACCGATTTCAAGAATGTCACGTAACACAGAATATTCCGCGAAACCACGTAGCATGTCGCCTAGTGATAGGCACTCCAAGCACAAAGGGGGCGCGGTCGGCATCAAACCGAGACAAACGTCCAAAACCCACTCCACAAGTAGGATTTAGGTACTGAAAGTGAATTTGTTTGGTAAGGCTGTCGCTGTGCAGTTCGGGGTACGAACGCATCCCATCGACGTTCCGCCTCGACCTCAAGTAGGACGGTATCACTCTTAACGGTGTTCAAAGCGAAGTGAAAGTGAACCACGGACTGGCTATCTCGGTTCCATCAAGTGGATTTCTCTTTCGACTAACGGCAATGCCGATCGACCAAGCGACGGGCTGGCCGGTGATCGTTACAACCCGAAGAACTCCTCGGCGTTCTCCCAGAGGAGTTTCCGTTGGATCTCCTCGGAGAAATCGAGCTCGGCGAACTGCGAGAGCCATGGCTCTGGTTCGATCATCGGGTAGTCCGTGCCGAACATGACCTTGTCTTTGAGGAGGCTCTTCGCGTAGTGGACGACCTGTTCGTCGATGTAGCGGGGCATCCACCCCGAGAGATCCATGTAGACGTTGCCCTTCTGCTGGCAGATGGCGAGTTGTTCTTTCTCCCACGGGAACGCCGGGTGTGCGATAAGGATCTGCAGGTCAGGGTGTTCCGCGGCCACGTCGTCAATCAGCATCGGGTTTCCGTACTTGATCTTGAGACCGCGACCACCGGCCGAACACGCGCCCAACGTCGAGTTTCCACCGTGGAAGACGACGGGTACGCCGAGGTCCTCGATGGTGGCGAAGAGTTCGTCGTGTTCCGGGTCGGACGGATCGAAGCCCTGCGCGATCTGCTGGAACTTGAACCCGGAGAGGTCCAGATCTTCCACGCACCGGATGGCTTCCTCGACGCAATCGTCCTTCAGCGGATCGACGGAGCCGAAACCGATGAAGAAGTCGTCGTGCTCGTCGCGCACTTCGGCGACGTAGTCGTTGGGTACCGGCGGATTTCCCGTGTTCGTCTCGGCGTCCCAGCCGAGCAGAACTGTGCGACCGACGCCCGCCTCGCGGTACTCGGCGATCATGTTCTCGTAGGTGTCCGTCTCCAGATCGGCGCCGAACCGATCGGCGGCGTCTTGCATCATCTGCCCGCCAGCGTCGTGCAGGAACTCGCTCGTCGGCTGGTGGGCGTGCGTGTCGATCGCCCGCGGTCCGTCCGCGTTCTCGAGTGCCGTCGGCAGGGTCATACCACCCGCTTCGGCGCGAACCACGTAAATCAATCCGGTTTCGACCGACGTCACACAGTCCAATCTCGTTCGTTGACCATACAGATAACCCCAGCTCAGAAATCACCGCACCCCCGAGGTGAAATCGTCACGCAGACCGAAACGATTACGACGATATCGGTCAGTAGTAGGGTATGGTCGTCTCACCGATCGTCGAACCCGCGCAGACGCTCGCGACGGAGTCACCGGTACTCTTCGGGGTTCTCGCGATCGTCGCCGTCGTCGCGACGGTCTCCGTGGTCAAGTTCGCCGTCAGCCTCGCGATTCGACTCGCGGTGATCGCCGCGATCCTCCTCGGCGCGTTCATGGCCATCGGCTACCTGGGTTGAGGCGTCCAACCGCCCGGTGCAGCCACGGTATACGCAGCCGAGGGAGCCCGTGACGCGTCGCTCAGGCTATACGGAACGCACAAAGTTCTCGACGAGGGCGTGACCGACACCGGTGAGGACGCTCTCGGGGTGAAACTGGACGCATTCGAGTGGATACGATCGGTGGCGAACGCCCATTACGAGCGACTCGCCGTCGTGGTCGGTCGTCGCCGTCACCGCGAAACACGACGGCACCGTGGTCGCGACCAGCGAGTGATACCGTCCCGCCGGAAACGCCTGCTCGAGGCTGGCGAACACGCCCTCGCCGTCGTGGTGGACGGGCGAGGCCTTTCCGTGGACAGGTTCGGGCGCCCGCCCGACCGACCCGCCGTACTCGTAGACGGCGGCCTCGAGCCCCAGACAGACGCCGAGGGTCGGGGTGGACGGACTCAATTCGGAGAGGACGGCGCGGGTGACGCCCACATCCCGGTCGTTCGCCGGGTGGCCGGGCCCCGGACTGCAGACGATCCCGTCCGGGTCGGCATCGCGGATGGTTTCGAGCGAGGCCGTGTTCGTGACGACCGTCACCTCCGCGTGAGCGCTCAGATACTCGACGAGGTTGTACGTGAACGAATCGTAATTGTCGACGACGAGAATGGACGGATCGTCGACCGATTTCGACGAGTCCCCCGTCGGGTCTGACGAATCCGCGGTCGATTCTGACGACTCAGCCGCGCTCATCGGTTCGCCTCCAGCGAACGGCCCGGGGAGTCGGTGGCGATCGACTCGTCGCCGGGCGGGTCGGCCGTGATCCGCTCGATCGCCTCCAGCACGCCGCCCATCTTCTGTTCGGTCTCTTCGAACTCCGAGGCCGGGTCGCTGTCGGCGACGAGGCCGGCACCGGCTCGAACGGTGACTCGATCGCAACCGCCGTCGTCCACGTGGCGACGCTCCGGGTCCGAATCGAGTTCGGAGGGGACCGTCGCATCGTGATCGATCGTCGCCGTCCGGATGGCGATCGCGAAATCGGCGTCGCCGGTCCACGAGTAGTAGCCGACGCCGCCGCCGTAGAGGCCGCGCGGGCGCTCCTCGAGGTCGTGGATGAGTTCCATCGCGCGGATTTTCGGTGCCCCGGCGAGGGTTCCGGCGGGAAACGTCGCCCGCGTCGCGTCGAACGCGTCGGCCCCTGAAGCGAGTTCGCCCGTCACGGTCGACTCGATGTGCTGGACGTGGCTGTACTTGCGGACGGTCATGAACTCCTCGACGCGAACCGACCCCGGCTCCGAGACACGGCGCACGTCGTTGCGGGCCAGATCGACCAGCATCGTGTGCTCGGCGCGTTCCTTGTCGTCGGCGAGTAGTTCCCCCGCGAGGCGGCGATCCTCGACCGGGGTCGCCCCGCGGTCGCAAGTCCCCGCGATCGGGTTCGCCTCGACCCGTTCGTCGTGGACCGACACCAGCGTCTCCGGGCTCGCGCCGACGACGGTGCGGTCGCCGTGGTCGAGCAGGTACATATACGGCGATGGGTTGCACTCGCGCAACGACTCGTACAGCGCGAGCGGATCGATCTCGCCGGCGAGCTCTCGAGTACGCGAGACGACGCCCTGGTAAATGTCGCCGTCGAGGACGTGCGCTTTCACCCGCTGGACGACCGCTTCGTAGTCTGCTCGATCGCCCGCGCGCTCGCCCGTGCTGACGAACCCACCCGTCTTCGGCCCCTCGGCGTCGGCGAGCGTGTCCGCGACGCGCGTCGCTTCACGCCGCAGGTTGTCGTAGATCGCACCCGGGTCGTCGTCGGCCTCGACGATCGGCGTGAACACGAGCGAGAGCGTTCCATCTCGTTCGTCGAAAGCGAGTGTCTTCGTCGTCAACAGAAACTGGGCGTCAGGCACCGGCGACTCCGGTCGGTCGACGCCCACGTCGTCCAGCCAAAGGTCGTAGACCGCGTCGTAGGCGAGGAAGCCGACGAGGCCGCCGTCCAGGTGCTGGCGGTCGCGAGCGGGCGGGTTGGCGAGGGTGACGTCCGGCACGGCAGCTCTGAGCGCGTCGACGACGTCACCCGACGCGTCGGTTTCGACCAGCTCGACCGGAGCGTCCGGCGAGAGCGCCTCGACCGACGTGCCGTCGGGCGTGACGGTGACGACGGCGTCCGGATCGTAGCCGACGTAGGAAAAACGGGCGTGGCGCGCCCCCGTCGCATCGGTCGGCCGAAACGCCCCGTCCGGGTCGCTCGACGCCGTCTTCTCCGCGCTCTCGAGCAGGAAGGCGTAGCGATCTTCACGCTCGCTGACCGACGCGTTCGCCGCCATCGGAGTCGCGCTCCGCCCCGAGAGTGCTGCGTAGGCCGCCATCGGCGTCGTCTCCACGTCGAGTTCGGCCTCGGTTCGAACGATAACCGGGCGTTCCCCAGCGGCTTCGGCGAGGTCGACGAACGATGCCCGGTCGAGCGAGAGTTGCGGCTCCGTCATGGGCACCCCGTTCGGCCGGCGGCCATCTTGGCCTGCTCGATGAAATCGTCGATCGCGTCATGGTCCTTCACGCCGCCGGTCGCCTCGACCCCCGTCGAGACGTCGACGGCGAACGGGTTTGCGATCCGAACCGCATCGGCGACGTTTTCGGGTGTCAGCCCGCCGGCGAGGACGACGGGTGAAGAGAGCGTCGCCACTCGCTCGGCGGTCACGTGCCAGTCGTGGGTCTCGCCGGTGCCACCCGCCCCGGAGTCGGTGGCAGAGTCGACCACGAGGGCGTCCGCCCGGTCGTCGTAGTGGGCGGGAACGTCGCCAGCTGCCGCGTCGACGGCGAGGAGGAGATCGACGGGGACGGACGACGCCAGCGAGGCGAGTTCTTCGTCAGTCCGCTCGCCGTGGAGCTGCATCGCGTCCGGGTCGACGTGGGCGGCGAACTGTTCGAGCCGATCGAGATCGGTCGCCATCGTGACGAGGACGGTCGTGACGAACGGTGGCGTCCGGTCGACCAGCGCGGCTGCACGCTCCGCGTCGATCGCACGCGGCGTCTCGATCGGAACGTCACAGACGAAGCCGACCGCATCGGCGCCCGCCGCGACCGCCGCGTCGACGTCAGTCGGGCGAGTCAGGCCACAGATTTTGACGCGCGGTCGCCGAACGACGTCGGTGGATTTCGCAGGGCCGTCGTCACCGTGGACAGGTGTCATCGTGCGGGTACGCCGCGAAGTCGGTCGAGTGTCGCGGCGGCCCCACCGGTTTCGATCGCTTCGCGGGCCAGGTCGACGCCATCCCCGAGTGTCGACGCCTCGTCGGCGACGTAGATCGCCCCGCCGGCGTTCGCGAGGACGACGTCGCGACGCGCGTCGGTGACCTCCCCGGTGACGATCCCTTCGAGGGCGGCGGCGTTTTCCGCCGGCGAACCGCCTTCGATGTCGGTGATCGCGTGGCGGTCGAGACCCAGATCGGCTGGCGTGAGTGAGTACTCCGAGACGGTCTCGCCGGTCACCTCCGCTACCTGCGTCGGGCCGTGGATGGCGATCTCGTCGGTCCCCGCACCGTGGACGACGAGGGCACGCTCGACGGACATCCGCGCGAGCGCGTTCGCGAGGACCGGGACGAGGTCCGGGTCGTAGACGCCGATCACCTGGGCGGTGGCCCCCGCAGGGTTGGTCAGCGGGCCGAGGACGTTGAAGATCGTTCGCATGGACAGTTCCGTCCGCGGGCCAGCGACAGCCTTCATCGCCGGGTGAAACGCCGGCGCGTGGAGGTAGCCGATCCCGTCGCGTTCGATCGCCGCCTCCACGGCGGCCGGCTCGGACAGGAGCTCGACGCCGAGTTCCTGGAGGACATCGGAGCTCCCGGAGGACGACGAGACTGCGGCGTTACCGTGTTTAGCGACCGGAACCCCGGCGCCAGCGGCCACGATCGCACTCGTCGTGGAGACGTTGATCGTGTCGTAGTCGTCGCCACCGGTCCCGCAGGTGTCGACGAGTGTTTCACAGTCCGGGTTGACCGTGCGCGCGGCCTCACGCATCCCTTCTGCAAATCCGGCGATCTCCGCCTCGGTTTCGCCTTTCGCGCGCAATCCGGCCAGCAGTGCGCCGATCTGGGCGTCGGTCGCTTCGTCGAAGAGCGACGTCGCAGCCGCTCTCGCCTGTCGTTGATCGAGATCGATGCCGTCCGTGACGCGTTCGACGTGGGCCTGCATAGGGAATCACTGGTGAACGTCTTTGTCTTACAATGTACAAAAGAGTACACCAACTTAAGCGTACCGGAGCGTGGACTCGATCGAGACACCGAAGCGGCAGTGGCAGGGATCAAACTCCCCGTGCGAACGACCCACGCCCGTCGATCGATTCGAAACCTTCAATTACGGGGGCGGGCTACGATCGAGTGCAGGGAAACGCAGGCCAGATGGGTTGGTAGTCTAGTCTGGTTATGACACCTCCTTGACATGGAGGAGATCGGCAGTTCAACTCTGCCCCAACCCACTTTTCCGACGCACCAACGAGGAATGGAGTGACGAGTCTGCGCGTCGGAAACGTGGGTGAAAAGAGTTGAACGAGACAAGTCGCAGCCCGGGAGTGAACGCGAGGCGGGAACGAAGTGACCGCCTCGGATAGCGAACGGCGACCGACGGGAGCCGTGAACAAACGTAGTGAGCGAGCCGGAACGTCTTGGCGTTGTTCAACGCTGCCCCAACCCACTTTTCGAGCGACAACGTGCGAGGAGCGTCGCACGGCGCTTTGTGCCACGAAAAAGCGAACGGCGAAGCCGTGAGCGACGCGACGAGTGCGTCGCTCGACGCTGTCACGGAGATGTCGCACTCGAACGCGATCGTGCCGATCGAGCCCAAACTGAGAGGGTCACGAGCAGCCGGTTCCACCTCGTGAAAATACCGCTCCGGCACAGTCGTGAGCTAGCCAGGAAGATAAAAGTCAGATTTTGGGCTCTTGTGCGGCGAGACCTCCCTGAGTTTGGCAATTTTGGCCGGGCGTCGGTGTCGAACGATGACGACGTCGTAGGATTCGTCGGTGGCAACAGTTCGCCCGACGCTACTCACTGCAGCAACGAGACGGCCGGCGTTTTCGCTGCCGATGAAGACCATGGACGCGTCTTCCTCGCGCGCAACGTTCCGCAGTCGAAGGGCGATCGTGCCGGCGGGCGCGTATCGACTCACGACCTTGTGCCGGAAGTTGGCACTTGGACACACCTCGATCACTTGCCTGTGGATCGTCGAAACGACAGCTGTCATGTCGAACGCCTCGTCGGGTTCGATCCAGCCGTGTTCTCTCGCGTAGTCCGCGTTCCCCTTCGGGATGACACTGACCGCCAAGACGTCCTCGTCGAAGACGTTCCCGAACTCCGTGGCACGGACGAGTGCCGCCTCAGCGAGCGCCGAGCCATCGAAGGGAACAACGAGTGTCATACATCACTATTGTCCCGGGTAGCGGAACCACTTTTGACCCTTTCCACGCGGTGGGAAATGTCGAAGTTGGTGCGCGAAAAAGCTTCAACCAATCGCCATTATATGGGTCAGTCCATGATAAGCGGAGATTGGCAGTTATTCGATGAGGATGTAACCCTCGTTGACGCGTGGATCCCCGAAGAAGAGTACGTACACGAACGGTCGTATTCGTCCACAAACGGAAAGAGAACTTTGGAAAAGAGCCCGAAGAATTCGGCGGGGATGATGAAGGCTTCCTCGGAGGCGGCTTTTTCTAACTTGTACCCAAACTCACTATCTGATCCCTCACGCTGACCGCTGTCCACCCCCTCCAGCCACCCGCCCCGTATCGAACTCCAGCCTCCCGAGTGCTGCAAGGCAATCCACGCACATCCGTTTCTCCGAATCCCGATACCGCTCGGATAACGGTCCGTCGTGGACCGCCCTGAGGATCGCCCAGTAGGTTTGTTCTAGATCTGCCCCACAGCGTGGGCACGGGTCGTCCGGCCGCGGCTCGTCGAAGTCGTAGCGCCCCATCTCAGTTCACCTTCAGATTCCCGAGTCGCAGAACCAGATCGTCGACTCCGGCTTTCGAATCCCAGACGAATTCGAGGTAATGCTTCGGCTGACTGTACCACTGGTGTGCGAGAGCTTTTTGTCTCGGTGGTGAATTCCGTCTCATGGTGGAAGGATACCCTGTCAGGGGAATTCGGAAGCCACGTCTCGGGTGCCTTGAACACCCGGGACATTTCTACGCGCATGCCCCCGCGACTGAATGGAGCGTGGCTTCCGTTCAACACGTCAATTCGAACCACAATATAATTATCGTCGATTAGTTGGAAACTATCTTAGTTGTGCAGTGATTGGCCGGAGATGGAGAGGACAACTGCGACGACTCAATTACGGCCAAAAGCCCCTTTCCTTCCTACCCCAGGTACCTCATGTCGGCTACCTCCGCAGAGTGGTGGCGAGACGGTGGGAAGCTGCTAGATCATCGGTTCGTCCCGGATATCCGGGTGTTCGCGGACGAAGGAGACGAGTCGATCCGCGTAGGACTCGAACGGCGGGACCGAAATGTCGCTGTCCGCGAGTGCCCACGTGGTGTTCGGGCAGGCGTAGCGCGTCGGGTGATCGAGGTAGTCGAGGGTGTACGGGTCCGTGTCGATTCCGAGGCGGCCGGCGGCCTCCATCGCGCCCACCGCGACCGATTTCGGCGTCGGAAGGCGGACCGTCCGGTGATCCGTCGCCGCCGCCAGGGTATCGACGAATCGCGGGACGGACAGGGGCGCGGGGTCACAGAGCTGGTAGACCTCGCCGACGGCGTCCTCGCGGGCGCTGAGATGCGCGATGGCGTCGACGACGAAGTCGCGCGGGACGACGTTCAGTTCGGCGTCGCCGGAGTTCGGCAGGGAGAAGGTCGCCGAGAACCAGCGCGGTTGGGCGAGGAGCAGCCGAACGAGGTTGTAGGGGCCGTCGAACTTCTCGGTCTCGCCGGTCCGGCTGTCGCCGACGACGATGGCGGGGCGGTAGATCGTCACCGGGAGGCCCGCGGCCATGCGCTCCTGGACGGCGACCTCGGCGCGATACTTCGTCTCCTCGTAGTGGTTGTTGAACGACTGGCCCTCCCGGAGGTGGTCTTCGGTGAACACGCCGTCGTACCGCCCGCTGACGTAACAGGTGCTGACGTAGTGAAAGCGCTCGACGTCGACCGATTCGGCGAACGAGAGGACGTGCTCGGTCCCACGGACGTTCACGGCCTCCGCCAGAGCGGCCTCGACCCCGAGATCGTAGACCGCCGCCAGGTGGTAGACCTCGGAGACGCCGGCCAGTTCGTCCCGGTCGTCTCCCAGTCCCAGATCGGCGTCGGTGATGTCGCCCTCGTAGAGGCGGATCTGGTCGCCGTCCCCACCGTCATCTCCAGCGGTGTCCTCGTTGTCGCCCACACCGTCGATCTGGGCCACGATCTCGTCCGCACGATCACGAGCGGCCTCGGCGTGGTGGGGCTGGACCAGACAGGCGATCGGGCCGTCGCCGCGGGCGAGCAGGCGTTCGACCAGCGCCGAGCCCAGAAAGCCCGGGAAGCCGGTGACAAAGACTGCCAGGTCGCTCACGACAACCACCGCGTGAGGCGGCGCTGGACAGCGGAGAGCCCGGTGAACGCGCGGGCGAACAGCCAGGTCGGGACGCCCGGCGGGGCGTCGAGCGGCCCGACTCGCGAGGTGGCGATCGTGCGCGCCTCCGTAAAGCGGGTGATGCCCTCGGGACCGTGTCGCCGGCCGAGTCCGGAGTCGCCGAAGCCACCCATCGGCGCGTCGACGGAACCCCACCCGATCGTGTAGGGGTCGTTCACACAGACGGTGCCGCAGTCGATCTTTCGGGCGACGTCCCTCCCACGGGCGCGGTCGCCCGTCCACACGCTCGCGTTCAATCCGTACTCCGTGTCGTTGGCCAGCTCGATCGCCTCGTCGGCACCGGTGACGGGCGTGACCGAGACGACAGGCCCGAAGGTCTCTTCGCACGCGACGCGGTCGTCAGGGTCGACGTCCGTGAGGATCGTCGGTTCGTAGCAGAACGGACCGACGTCCGGCCGTGACCGCCCGCCCGAGACGACGGACGCCCCGTCCTCGACCGCATCCTCGACGTGGCCTCTGACGGATTCGAGGTGAGTCTCGTCGATGAGCGAGCCGACGTCCGGCCCGTAGTCGAACGCGAGCCCCATCGAGAGCCGGCGGGTCGCACCCACGAATGCGTCGAGAAAGGCCTCGTATCGGCGCTCGTCGACGTAGATCCGCTCGGGTGCTAGACAGAGCTGCCCCGCGTTCGTGAACGCGCCCTTCACGGCGCCACGGGCCGCCGTCCCGACGTCCGCGTCGCCCAGCACGATCATCGGGTTCTTCCCGCCGAGTTCGAGCGAACAATCGATCAGGTTGCGACCCGCCTGCTCCGCGACGATGCGTCCAGTCTCCGTGCTGCCGGTGAACGCCACGTAGTCGACCGCGTCGATCAGCGCCGGCCCCACAGTGGCCCCCTCGCCGGTGACGATCTGGAAGACGTCGGCCGGCAAGCCGGCCTCCTCGAGGAGTTCCGAGAGGGCGAGGGCGATGTATGGCGTCTTCGCGTCGGGTTTGCAGACGACGGCGTTGCCTGCGAGCAGCGCCGGAATCGCGTCGGTCATCGAGAGCGTCAGCGGGTAGTTCCACGGGGAGATAACGCCGACGACGCCGACGGGGTCACGAGTGACGGTCGCCGAGGACGCGAGCGGGATCGGCGCCGATCGCCGGTCGTCGGCGATGGCGCCAGGACCCGCCGAGGCGTAGTACGAGCACGTCAGCGGGACGTCGACGACCTCCTCTAACGCGTGGTGGCGTGCTTTGCCCGTCTCGAGCTGGACGATATCGAGCAACTCGTCGCGGTTGGCGGCGACGAGGTCCCCGAAGCGTTCGATCACGGCCGCCCGGTCCTCGACCGGCATCGCCGCCCACGACGACTGGGCACGGCGAGCGCGCTCGACCGCCGCCGCAACGTCGGCCGACTCGTACGCCGGAATCGTCCCGATCGCCTCGTCCGAGATCGGCGTCCGGACAGCGATCGACTGGTGCTCCGTCGACCCGTCTGCGCGTCCCGTCGATCCCCCGACGCACTCGGCGAGCCGCTCGAAACGCGCCGGCGACAGTCCAGTGTCGGATACCGGCGTCGAACCCATCGAACTGGTCATACGTGGCCTATCACTGAGGAAACCTAATAAGTTGACGCGCGTGGCGACGCCGCGACCGATATCGAGGGAGCGAAGACGGCCGGCTGGGGGACGTATCGCTACGACGGCGGTGACTTCGCCGAGCTCCCGGACGCGATCGAGTGGGACAGGTGAAGTATCCAGGGGTCCACGAAACGGCAACAGCGCTTATCATCCAGTAGGAGCATCACTCTGTCGTGAATCTTCAACGGATCGTCCTGCTCGGCGTCCTGGGGATGGTCTTCTCCAGTGCGCTGCTGTCGGCCAACGTCCTCATCGCCGCCGACCAGACGGTGATGGATGCAGACTACGCGGCCGACACCGCCGACGAAGCGAAGCTCCACGGGTCGCTCGAAGGCGAGATCGAGCGTCAGATACAGGCGAACGACTCGGTCGATACGGCGGCACTTCCCATCGACCGGTCCGTCGACGACATCCTCGCCGACTCGATCACCAGCGACTACGTTCGCACGCAGGTCGAGGCCAACATGGATCGGTTCTACGCCTATCTCGACGGCGACCGAGAGACGCTCACGCTCGAGATCGAGACCGAGCCCGTCGTCCAGAACGTACTGGACGAACTCGAACCCGAACTCGAGACGCTGCGCCCCAGTGACTTCGACGAGACGCTCGCGAACGTCGGCTCCGACGAGATGGCGGCCGATCACGGGACCGCGATCGAGGAGATGACCGAGAGTGAGTCCCAGTTTCTGGCGCACAGACAGGCGTTCGAAGAACGAGTCAAAGAGCGCATCCAGGAGGAGACACCGTTCCCGATGACCGACGAACAGCTCGACCGCGAGTACGAGAATCGCCGCGAGGATATCAGGGCGGACCTGATCGCCACGCAGGACGAGCAGCTCGCGGCGGCCGTCGAAGACGGCACGCTTCCGGCGTCGTTCGAGGCACCCGTCCGGACGATCATGACCGCACGGATCGACGCGCTGACCGGCGAGATCGGCTACGATTCGTACGTCACCGCCGTCGAGACAGGAATGGACGACCTGCGTGCGGCCGCCCTCGACGAGGCCGAGACGCGACTCCGCGAGGAGGTCCCCTCGACGATCGATCTCACGGAGGACTTTGGCTCCCAGGAACGCAGTTCCATGGAGACGGCCCAGCGGGCGACGGGACTGGCCGGAACGCTCACGATGGTCCTGCCGCTCGTCGCGCTCGGCGCAGCGGCGATCGTCGCCTTGCGGTTCCCACCCGCGGTCGCGGCGCGTTCGATCGGGCTCGGGGCTGCCGTCGTGGGTCTCGTCAGTCTCGTTGGCGCCCGGGTGACCGAGGGCGCGGTCGGCTCGGCCATCGACGACGCCGACGGGCCGGAGGCGGCGCTCCAATTCGTCAGATTGCTCTTCGAGGGGTTGTTCGGCATGCTCACCTGGCAATCGGCCGGATTGCTCGTGGTCGGGCTCGGACTCGTCGGCGTGAGCGTCGCGATCCAGCGTGGACTCGCCCTCGCAGACGACTAACCGGGACAGGTGGCCGGATTCGTTCCGACGGCCTGGACCGCTTCGACGATATCGTCGCTCACCGCTCAGTGGAGAGTAACACTCAGGCCACCCGTTCGACGGCCCCCTCCTCGGTCACGGCGACGGCTTCGGCCCAGACGACGTTGACGACGGCACCGAGCAGGATGACGATGCCCGCCAGGTAGAGCCACGTGAGAAGCAGGAGGATCCCGCCGACGGCCCCGTACCCCTCGTACTGGCCGGCTCTCGACGCGTAGAACTGGAAGCCGATCTGGAGGGCAGTCCACCCGACGGCGGCGAAGAGGACGCCCGGGAGCACCTCCCGGATCGAGACGTCGACCGGCGGCATGACGTAGTAGATCGGCAGAAAGACCAGCGTCAGGCTGGCGAGCAGGCCGACCAGGCCGAGAAGATTCCCGAAGGGGACGTACGCCGCAGCGAAGCCGAGGAAGAGGCCGACACCGATCATCGCCGCGAACCCGCCGGCCACGGCGACCAGCGCGACGATCCCGTCCACGAAGTGGCCGGTGAAGGACTTCTCGGCGTCGGTTCCGTAGATTCGGTCGAACGACATCGAGAGTCCCCGGAAAACCTTGAGCGCTCCCCAGACAGCTACGACGAGCGCGATTATCGTGGCCTGTGCCCGCCCCGACTCCGCGGTCAGTGCCTCCTCGATGAGTGCCACACCGACGGCCGGCATTGCGTCGCCAGCCCCTTCGACGAGTGCGGCGGCGATGGCCTCGCCGCCGACGATCGAACTCACGACGAGTGCGAGGACGACCGTCGGCACGATCGAGACGAACGCGTAGTAGGCGAACGCCGCCGCGAGTACCGTGACCTCGCGGTCGGTCGCGACGCGATAGACGTCGCGTGCCGCCCGGGAGAGCGCGGCCGCGTTCACGGCTTACCCCTCGGATCGGTGTCATCCCGAGAGTGTTGGTTCGCGGCTGAGCCACCACTCATCGGCGGCGCCCCGACACAGTCACCACCCGGTGCAGAAGTTGTGCGTGGCAAAGACCTTCCCCTCGTCCGTGATGTAGACGCCGACCCCGCCGCGATCCCAACCCTCGGTGAGGATCGCCTTCCGATGGGGTGGTGAGTTCATCCACTGTTCTGCGAGGCCGTCGGCCAGTTCCTCGGCCGTCCGGTAGCGGTCGGTGCCGCCGTCGCTCGTTTCGACCGACCTGGCGACCCAGTTCTGGGCGATGTTCTCGCCGTACTCGTAGCAGTAGTCCGCAGTCGTCTCGAAGCGGTCCAGCGGGCTCTGTCCGTCCGGGTTATCGTGGGCGAAGTACTCACGGTCGGCCATGTCTTCGCTGTGTGCACGCGCGACCGACGCGATCGTCCCGTCCCAGACGAGCGGGTCGAGGCCGCGTTCGGCCCGAATGTCGTTGATCCGGTAGTGGACGTAGTCCTCGACGTGCTCGCTCCGGACCGTCGCAACCCCCTCGTAGGTCGTGTTCCCCGGGTTGTCGGCGTGCTGGATCGACGGGTTGTGATCACCCGCTGCGGGCGGCGCGTCGGTTTCGATCGCGCTCTGTTGGTATATGACCTCGTCGACGAACTGTGGCGCCACGGTGACGGTTGCGAAGACGAGGCCAACGAGGACGATCACCGTCAACACGAACCGGACGAGACCGAGCAGTGCCCGGTCCCCTTGCGGTCCTGTGGCGGCGTTTCGATCGGGATCAGACCGCGTGTCCATCGCCTCGACCGTTGGGTCGGCGGCCATATTGACCTGTGGGTTTTCGCCCGACCCTACAGCGCGTACGCGAGCGTTACGTGAACGGTCGAGAACGCACGTTCATGTGTACGTGGCAGTGTCCGACTCCGACGGCAGTGGTTCCGGTCAGGGAGCCGGACAGTTCACGATATATCGTGCCCGCAGCCGGTGGCCTCACGCGACGCGCCGTTTTCACTGTCTGGGCCGCACACGATCCCAGCGCCCGCGGCCAGTGAGCGCAGTTGCCGCCGTGGCAGGTCCGATCACCCGGATTCCGATCGCCGTTCGTGAACGAGCCCGTCGATGGCCAACACGAGCCCGGGGACGACGACCATGAACAGGTGTTCTTCGACGGGAATGCCGGCGACGTCCACGCCCGTTCGTAACTCGATGCTGAAGACGCCGACGGAGAGAGTGTATCGATCCCAGACGTACGCGATCGGATAGAGGGCGACGATGGTCCGTGCTGCTCGTCTCAGGGAGCCGGTCCGCCGAAGTGCGACGAACGCGATCGTCCCCCAGAACAGTTCGGTGACGAGGTACGTGAAGCGACCAAAGACACCGATATCCGGACGGACACGCTCGCTCTCGTCGCCGACGGCCGCCCTGACGAACCGAGTGACGCCGGTAACGGGTGACACCATACAGTGTCCCCGACGAGGCCGGCGAAAAAGCCCGGGCCTCCGAGAGTGGGGTGCTACCCCCTCGCAGGTAGCACCCCGCTCCTGCGAGGGACGCCGTCCCAGGCGACACCAGGACGGAATAGGCGACCGATATGGCAGGAGGAGCAGTTCTCGGTCCACGATAGCGGACGTGTCTGGAAGCCAGGTGCTATCGACCCACACAGTCAATATGTTGATTACCGTCGGGCCGAAAGGACAGAACGGACCGATGAATATTGCTGATATTGCGACCCGTGACCACCTCGAGATCGACGTCGGGACGCGCATGGGGAAAGTCAGAGCGGAGTTCGAGAACGGCAACCCCAAAGGGATCATCGTCACCGACGACGGGGAGTACGAGGGCGTCATCAGCGAACGCCAGGTGCTCCAGAGCCACGTCGAGGACGACGCGAAGGTCGCTGCGTTGCTCAAGCCGAGTCGATCGGCGCCGGCCCCGACGGTCGATCGCGACGAGGACGTTCGTGAGACCGCCCGGATCCTCATCGAGGGCAACGCGAAGATCGCCCCCGTGTTCGAAAACGGCGATCTCTGGGGCGTCATCACCGACGATGCCGTCCTCGAGGCCGTCCTCGAGAACCTGTCGGCGATCACCGTCGCGGACGTCTACACCGCTGAGCCGATCACGGTGACCGAGGACGACGGCGTCGGGAAGGTAATCAACCAGCTTCGCGAGAACGGCATCTCCAGACTTCCCGTTCGGAACGAAAACGGCTACCTGACGGGAATGGTCACGACTCACGACATCGCCGACTTCGTCATCCGGGAGAACGAACGGATGACCCAGGGCGACCGGGTCGGCGACAACGAGCGCATGCTCGACGTCCCGGTCTACGACATCATGAACAGCCCCGTCGAGACGATCGAGTCCGCCGCGACCGTGCAGACGGCCGTCGAGACCATGCTCGAGTTCGACTACGCGGGGCTCGTGGTGACGCCGGCCGACGACGAGCGACAGATCGACGGCGTGATCACCAAGACGGACGTCCTCCGCGCGCTCACCTACACCGAAGAAGAACAGATGGACGTCCAGATCACGAACATCTCCCAGCTGGGCTCGATGAGTCGGACCGACGTCGTCGAAAGCATCGAGTCGGTCGTCGACAAGTACGCCAAGATGCAGGTCCAGCACGCCCACGTCCGCTTCCACGAGCACAAGGAGAAACTCCGCGGCCAGCCCCTGATTCGCTGTCAGATCCGACTCCGAACGAACAAGGGCCAGCTCGCGGGTTCCGGCGAGGGCTACGGCGCCGACAGCGCCTTCCGCGTCGCTCTGGACAAACTCGAACGGAACGTCCTCGAGCTGAAAGGGATCACGAGCGACGAGGAGTACCGCGGTCAGCTCCTCCGGAAGTTAAACGAGATCTGAGCCGACGAAGTGACCGATCGCAAGCTGACAACCTGCGATTTCAGAACTGGAAGTCGGAGAGTACCGCCTCGATCACGACCACGTTCCCGTCCACGCGAATCGACTGTATCTCCCCGTTCTCGACGAACTCCGCTTGCGCCTGCGCTTCGGCGTCTGCCTTTTCGGCCTCGGCCGTCTCCGCGTCGGCGTAGTGGGCTCGCGCTTCCATCGAGATATCGGTACCATCGGCGTCCATCGTGATCCCCATCAACTCGAACGACTCGGCGTCGTCGAACATGACACCCGACATCGCGGCGCCAGCAACACCGGAGAGCGCCGCATTCCACTCCTCGTCGACGTCCGAGATGCGATCGACGTCCCCGTTCCGAGCGTCGATCAGGGTCTCGTAGTCCGAACTCATAACGACCGCGTCCGAGCCGATCGCGATCGCCCCGTTGACCACTTCGTAGTCGCCGACAGTTTCGGTCTCCGCCTCGCCGGCGAGTTCCGTGACGACCGCGTCGCGATCGAACGAGCCGGTCAGAACGACCCCCGTTCCGCTCGTCTGGAAGACGAGCATGCCGTCTACGTCGTCGGCGGACACGCCGAGGCTGTCGGTCAACGAGTCGAGATTCAGTTCCGAACGCGCCTCGTCCGGCCAGGTATCGGTTATCCGAGCGAGATCAGCGTAGATGACGGTTCCAGCATCCATATCGACGAGAAGATCTGCGGCGAGCCACTCCTCGTAGGCGGCATCCGTCTCGTCACTCGAATCCGCATCGTCGTCGAGCAAATCGCCGGTACAACCCGCCACCGCGGCGGTGGTTCCCGCTGCGACGGCACTCATCAGCGTCCGTCGGGTAACATTGTCCATACCACAGGCCATTCGAGCGGTCTCGAATAACCGTTCCGGCCTAACCGAACCGGCTGCGGGGGAGAACTGGTTCGGATCGACGGTGGGTGGAGCCGGTCCGAACCGGCCGGTCAGGGTAGCCGGTCAGCGCTATCGACGGCGAAAATCGCCCCGGCTCGCCGAGCGGCCTCACACCTGCTGGTCGTTCCCTGTGAGGCCCTCGTCCGTAATCGCGAACTGGACGGACTCACCGGCCGGCTTCGCCCGGTGTTTCTCGAGCGTCGCGCGCCGGTTTCCGCCGCGGAAACGATCGATCCGGAGGATGGCGCCGGTCCAGTGTTCTAAGGTGTTACCGCCGAGCGGGCGGGTTCGATCCGAGTCGGGGTCGGTGAAGACCTGGTTGGTGATCACGACGGCGATGTCGTGTTTACGAGCGAGCGAGAGCAGGTGTGTCACCTGGCTGGTCACCTGCCGGAGCGCGTCACCGGCTTCGGCATCGCCGGCACGTTCGAGGCGATAGAAGCCGGTCGCGCTGTCGAGGACGATCAGGTCAGCCCGTTCGGCGAACTCCTCGACGTCGCGGACGGCTTCTGCCTGTTCGGCGAAGTCGAGCGCGTCCTCGATGACGATCTGTGAGGCGATCGACTCCGCGTTCGCGATATCGTCGGCATCGCCGTCGACACGGGCGGTGAGCAACTGTTCGAACCGCTCGACCGAGAGCCCCTCAGTGTCGATGTACACCGCCGTCCCACCGTTGGCAGCGGCCTCGACGGCGCCGGAGAGGGCGAGGTTCGTCTTTCCAGCCGCCGGTGGACCGTACAGTTGCGTGACGGCTCCGCGTTCGAACCCACCGCCCAGCAGGTCGTCGACCGGCGCACACCCCGTCGAGATCGCGGCGTCGTTCACACAGTGATATTCGCGAGCGGCCGCAAAAAGGTCCCGGAACGGTCGAGTTGCGGTGGCAATCGACGACCCGACGACGCGGCCCTACCGAAGGTTGACACCGCGGGTCGAGAGAAACTCGGTCACGTCCTTGATCTCGACCGGGCTCCCGATGATCCGGTAGTACTCGTCGGATTCGGCGACGACGGTGACCGTGAACCGATCGTCGAGCTGCACGTCCAGATCGTCGAGGGTGGCCCTCCGAATGACGATTTGCGTGCTGTCGCGCAGCATCGACGCGCTGGGCATGTGTGAGGGTTTTCGAAGAGACCGTTTATACGTACCGAAAGCAGTTTCCAGTGGAAGCTACCCCAGGCGGCCGTCCGTGTACTGATCTGGCTCTCGGTGCGCAGGCGTGCTCGTGAATGCGGTGTCGACGGGTCGGCCAGTCGTCGATGAAGGACGACGATCGATCGGTCAGTTGTTGAAGGGGATGACGGTCCGTCGATCAGTCGACGAACGCGAACGACGAACGACCGACAATCGGCGCGAACGGGACGACCCGATACGAACCGAAGGCCGCCAGCCGATCAGCATGGAAAGGGTTTTTCGAGCCGACCGGTTCCGTTGTGGTATATGGGGCTCGAGGAGGAGATCCGCGAGATCGAAGACGAAATCGCCAACACGCCCTACAACAAGTCGACGGAGGCCCACATCGGCCGGCTGAAGTCGAAGCTCGCGGAGAAAAAGGAGAAGTTCGAGAAACAGCAGTCCGGCTCCGGTGGCGGCGGTGGCTACTCGGTCGAGAAACATGGCGATGCGACCGTCGCGCTGGTCGGCTTCCCAAGCGTCGGTAAGTCCTCACTCTTGAACTCGCTGACCAACGCCGAGAGCGAGACCGGCTCCTACGAGTTCACCACGCTGGACGTCAACCCGGGGATGTTGAACCACCGCGGGGCTAACATCCAGTTGCTCGACGTCCCCGGACTGATCGAGGGCGCGGCAACCGGCAAGGGCGACGGCAAGCAGGTGCTCGCCGTCGTCCGGAACGCCGACCTGATCGTCTTCGTCCTCTCGGTGTTCGAGATCGACCAGTACGACCGCCTCCAGGAGGAGCTGTACGACATCAACATCCGCGTCGACGAGGAGCCGCCGCGGGTGACGGTCCGTCCGAAGATCAAAGACGGCATCAAGATCACGTCGAGCGCCGATCAGGAACTCGACGAGGAGACGATCAAAGACGTCCTTCGCGATCAGGGCTACGTCAACGCCGTGCTCAACCTCCAGGAGACCCTCACCATCGACCGGCTCATCGACGGCCTGATGGAAAACCGCGAGTACATCCCCTCGATCACCTGCGTGAACAAGGTCGATCTGATCGATCCCACCTACAAGGAGACCGTCGACGAGCAACTCAGGGAGCGCGACCTCGACCCGGAGGAAGTCACGTTCATCAGCGCGGAGGCGGAGAAGGGACTCGACGTCCTCAAAGACCGGATCTGGGAGAAACTCGACCTCATTCGGGTCTACATGGACAAACCCGGCCGCGGCGTCGACTGGGAAGAGCCCCTCGTCGTCGAACGGGGGACCACCATCGGCGAAGCCATCGAGAAACTCGGCGGCGAGATGGAGGAGCGCTTTCGCTTCGCCCGCGTCTCCGGGCCGAGCGCCACCCACGACGAACAGCAGGTCGGCACCGACCACGTCCTCGAAGACGAAGACGTTCTGAAGCTGATTCTGCGGCGGTAATCGACGGTTCACGCAGCCGACGAGACTTACTACCCTGCCAGCAACACATACACTTATTATCCCCTATCTTGCTACTGTCGAGCATGTCAGAATTTGGCATCCTGTCGCTAGTTCCACCATTGCTAGCGATCGGATTGGCGATCATCACGCGAAAGGCGGTGCTATCGCTGTTCCTGGGCATCTGGTCGGGGGCGGTCCTCTACGCCGGCGGACCGAGCCCGCTCGACGACCCTGTCGGATGGGGCCGGGGCGTCGCCGCCGACGGCTTCGGGATCTTTACGACGTTCGACTGGATCGTCGACGGAATCATGGCTGACGACGGCTTCTACGTCCAGATCTTGATCTTCACGCTCCTGCTCGGTGCCGGCGTCTCGATGATCTGGAATCTCGGCGGTTCTTACGCCGTCCGCGACTGGGCATTAGAGCGCATCGAGACTCAGCGCGGTGCGACGTTCGCGGCGTGGCTACTCGGGCTCGTGATGTTCTTCGACGACTACGCCAACACGGCAATCGTCGGCTCGACGATCAAGGACGTCTCCGACGAGTTGCACGTTTCGCGGGAGAAACTCTCCTACGTCGTCGACTCGACCGCCGCGCCCGTCGCGACGCTCGCGATCTCCTCCTGGATCGCCTTCCAGCTCGGCGAAATCAGAGATGCATACGACGAACTCGGCCTCGCAGAGGAGCCCGAAGAGATGGAGATCTTCCTCCAGTCGATTCCCTACAACATGTACGCCATCCTGGCGATCGTGATGGTGCTCATCATCGTCGTAACCGGTCGTGATTACGGCGAAATGCTCACTGCTGAACACCGATCGCGCTCGACCGGGAAGGTGACCCGGGACGACGCCCAGCCGATGCAGGATGTCGAGGGCGATCTCGGCGATCCGCACGCGGAGAATCCGCGATTGGCGAGTTTCTTCACTCCCGTCGTCGTCCTTGCCGTCGTGACCCTGGGAACGGCCCTCTGGACCGGCTTCCCCGCCGAGCCGCTGACCTCGTTCCTCGACAGGCCGGGGGACACGGTGTACACCGCGTTCATCAAAGCGAACTACGCCTCGGCGCTCGTCTACGGCTCGTTCGCCATGGTCGCCTCCGGGTTCGTCCTCGGAAAGGTCTACGGTATCATGGACGCGGGCGAGTCGACGGACGCGACGATCGACGGGTTCGGGCTCATGCTCACGGCCGTGTCGATCCTCGTCCTCGCCTGGGGAATCGGAACGGCCGTCACCGCACTCGATACCGGCGGATTCGTCGCCAACGTTATCGGCGATTCGCTCCCCGCCGAAGTACTCCCAGTCGTCGTTCTCGGCGCCGCTGCCTTCATCGCCTTCTCGACTGGGACCGCCTGGGGGACGATGGGCATCCTTACCCCGATCGCGATCCCCGTCGCCTGGTCGATGACGGGCGATCACACGATGGTCTCGGCCGTGGTCGGCATGATCTTCTCCGGCGCGATCTTCGGCGACCACAGTTCGCCGATCTCGGACACGTCCGTGCTCTCGGCGACGTTCACCGGGGCAGATCTGATCGACCACGTCCGAACCCAGATACCGTACGCGCTGACGGTCGGGCTGGTCTCGGCGCTGTTGATGACCGTCTGGGGATTCACCCGCATCACGCCGTTCGTCCTGCTCCCGATCGGCGTCGTGCTCCTGACCGGCCTGGTCTACGGCCTCTCGGAATTCGACGCGCGTCGAAAAGGTGTCGAACCGATCGCCGCTAACGGATCGGAATACGCCGGGGATCCGGTGACGCCCGGGTCGGAGTCTGACGTGTCTGTCGACGGCGGCTCCCAGACCGAGTAGACGTCGGTTCGACCAAACGGTTCAATGATCGTGCGCGACTCGGCCTCCCTGCCGCCTTCCACACGTTTTTTCGCCACGACCGCGTACGCACGCCCATGGACGGCATCGTCGACCACACCATGATTCGCGTTTCGGACCTCGAAGAATCGCTCGAGTGGTACCAGACACATCTGGACTACGAAGAGAAAGACCGCCACGAGGGTGAGGACTTTACCCTCGTCTACCTCGGCCCCGAGGACATGCACGAGGACGGCGCGTTGCTCGAACTCACGCACAACCACGGGACGGACGAGGTCGAGATCGGTGACGCGTGGGGGCACATTGCGGTGCGGGTTCCCGAAGGGGAACTCGAAGACTACTACGCCCAGCTGATGGACGAGGGCGTCGCGGACTACCGCGACCCCGAGTCCTGCGGCGGCCACTACGCCTTCGTCAAAGATCCCGACGGCCACGAGATCGAGATCGTCCAGCGCTCTCCCGACGAGGGGGCGCTGTGGTCGATCGACCACACCATGATCCGCGTCGAGGACGCCGACGACGCGCTCGGCTTCTGGACCCGCAAGTTCGAGTACGACGAGGTCGGCCGCTGGGAGGCCGACTCCTTCGCGAACTACTTCGTCGAACCCCGCAACGCCGCCGACGAGGCGATGGCCGTCGAACTCACTTACAACTACGACGGCCGATCCTACACACAGGGCGACGGCTGGGGCCACCTCTGCGTACGGGTCGACGACCTCCAGGACGACTGGGACCAGTTGCAGACGCGGGAGGCCGACGACTACCGCGAGCCAGCCGACTGTGACCACCTGTACGCGTTCACCCGCGACCAGGACGGCCACGAGATCGAACTGCTCGAACGCGATCCGGCGGCCGACTCGCTGTTCCCGTTCTGACTCGCGGTACGGTTCGGCTGCGCGTTCCGGGTCGAAGAAAAGGTAGCCGACACCACGATCTGCGGCGTTACTCGACGATCGATTCGGCGATGCTGCGGAGCGTCTCCTCGTCGGCGGTGCCGCTGACGGTGTAGATCAGATCGTCGTTCGTCCACCTGATCGATGTCGACGAGATGTTCAACAGTTCGGTGCTCGTTTTCGTCGCCTCGACGTCTCCGATCTCGATAGTCTCGCCGCCGAACCCAAGCATGGCGTTGCCCGACGCTTGGGCGACGGAGACCGAGAGATGGTCGTCAGCTCCGTCCGTGTACTGGAGCGAGGCCGACCAGCCCTGGAGGTTCTGCATCGTCATCGAACTGTTGAGCGTGTACGCCTCGGGCACGGTCGGCTCCGGCAGATCGAACGGAACGACTTCGTCGGCCGACTCCACGTCGTCGTGGGTCTCCGTCGGCAGATCGTCGAAGTCGAGGACCTCGGCGTCTTCGGGCGGATCGAATGTGAACCGATCGTCGGAGAGCTCCGCATCCGGGTCGAACTCATCGTAGGTCATCGTCATCGTGACCCCCGATTGGCCCGGCATCTCCATCTCCTGTTTCAGCGGGTAGTAGGTCTCGTCGTCGATCCACAGGGTCATCTCACTGGGCATCAGGCCGGACTCGTTGCCGGTGAGTTCGACCTTCGTGACCGGCCGATCCGCGACGGTGTCGGTCCCGACGCGTTCGGCCTCCATCCCGTCGAACGCCACGTCGTTCAGCTGCTCACCGAACTCCATCATCTCCTCGGGATCGAATCCCATATCCATCCGGACGGCTCGGTTCCCGTCCTCGTCGTACATCCAGGTGGTCGACCCGTCGAGGACCATCACGTCCGGCGCGCCCAGTCCCTCGTCGGCATCGACGACTTCCATGCGCATCTCGCCGGCGGAGCGCTGCCAGACCTCGTAGGTGACAGACTGTGTCTCCGTGCCGTCGCTCATCGACGTCGTCATGGTGGCGTGAAGTGGGCCGGACGACGCGTTGCGCGACTGCGATCGCTCGACCAGTTCGGCCGCATCGAGGGATTCGGATTCTGGTTCGGTCTCGCTTCCCTCGTCCGGGGCGAACGGCCCCAGACAACCCGCAAAGAGCAGGAGGGCAGCGACTGTACAGACTAACAGTGTTCGTCGGAAGACCATTGTCGTCACGTAACAGTTCTAACCCGTCAGGTAAAAATTGTTCCCCTTCGCCGCAGATTTCAATATCGATAGGTGCCGAGAAACTGGGGGATCCGTTTCGAGTGGACAACTGAAAGCGTCGGGCCGGCTTAGTCGTCCGCCGCGGCGGCTTCGGCTTCGGGTGTGGACTCGCGCTCCAGTTCCTCTAGATACTCGTCGGCGTCGAGGGCGGCCTTCGATCCCATTCCGGCAGCCGTTACGGCCTGTTGGTAATGGTAGTCGACGACGTCGCCGGCGCCGAAAATTCCGGGCACCCCGGTTCTGGTTTGCCCGGCGCCGTCACCACCTTCGGTGATGAGGTAGCCCTCGTCGTCGGTCTCGACGCCAGTGTCAGCGAGGTAGTCGGTGTTTGGCGTGTGGCCGATGGCGAAGAAGACGGCACCGACGTCGAAGTCGAACTCCTCGGTGTCCGGGTCGTCCAGTTTTTCTGTCGGGTGGCCCTCGGGATGTTCGACCAGTGTGGCGTGGTCGACGCCGTCTTCCTGCGAGCCGTGGATCTCGGTCAGTTCCGTGTTCGTCATGATCTCGATGTCGCCGGCATCGACCTGCTCCTGAACACGATCGATCCAGTAGTCTTCCGCGCGAAAGCCCTCGCGACGGTGGACGAGATAGACCGTGTCGGCGAACTTCGTGAGGAAGGTCGCTTCCTCCATGGCCGCGTCGCCGCCGCCGACGACGAGCATGTCCTCGCCGCGGAAGAACGCGCCGTCGCAGGTCGCACACGTCGAGAGGCCGTAACCCATGAGTTCGTCCTCGCCGGGAATCCCCAGGGTGCGCGCGCTGGCTCCCGACGCGGCGATGATCGCGTCCGCCGTGTAGACGTCACCGTTCGTGAGTTCGACGCGGAACGGCCGATCGCTCGCGTCGACCGATTCGACGATCCCGTTTCGCGTTTCGGCGCCGAACTGGCGAGCCTGTTCTTTCATGTTGTTCACCAGTTCGGTTCCGTTGATACCGTCCGGGAAGCCCGGGTAGTTCGCGACGTCTGTCGTCAGAGTGAGCTGGCCGCCGGGTTCGTCACCCTCGATGACCAGTGGCTCGTTGTTCGATCGGGCGGCGTAGATCGCCGCGGTGAGTCCGGCGATACCCGTCCCGGTGATGATGAGTGGCCGATGTTCGAGCACCTCGCCGTCGTCGCTCCCGCCGTCGGTCACCAGCCCGAGTTTCTCGTCGAGTTCGCCCGTCTCTTCGAGCGCGCTCGTCTCGTCCCAGCCGCCGACGAGCTCGTCGTCGACGAACACTTCGGGTGCAGTCTGTCGGCCGTCGGCCCGTTTGACCATCTCCTCGAACAGTTCGTCGTCGCCGGTCACGTTGTACGTCTCGTACTCGACTCCCTTCTCGTCGAAGAGATCCATCGCCTTCACGCAGTAGGGACACGCCTCCTTCGTGTAAATCTCGACTCGGGCGGTCTCGCTCATGACCGCGTATAGGGGGACGGATCCTAAACGCCTTGCGTTCGGTGGCAGTATCGGCCGAGAACCGGGCCACTGGATTGAGCCGACGGGCTTACGGCCCAGACTGTCGAGTACTCTCGTATGGCCGCTGACCTCACGGAGAAGACCGATCGCTACGAGGGGCTACTCGCGGAGGCGCTGGACGCCGCGACGATCGCACCACCGCCGGGGACACCGATGGAAGCTGCCGCGGCCGAGTGCCGGGAGATGGCCGACTCCTACCTCGAAGACGGCCGCCACTTCCGAGACGACGACGATCTGGTCAACGCACTGGCGGCGTTTTCCTACGGGCACGCCTGGCTCGATGCCGGCGCGCGGATCGGCCTCTTCGACGTTCCGACCGAGGGACACCTCTTTACGGTCTGAGTGAGCACGCCGTCGAGACCATCACGATCGATCGTCGTATATACGAAAGCTACTTAACCGAATCGGCGAGATACTTATATAATGGGCGAAACCTTTAAGTGCTTTTCACCCTTACCATATGTTAGCTGGGGTGACCGGGTTTCTTCTGGATTTCCCACCCGGGAGCACCGAGTAACGCACCCGATCTACGATGACAGAAACACGAATCAGAACCTACACGGACGAAACGACGCGGGAGGAAGAGACCGAGCGGGGCGAGGAGCAAGAACGCTGTCCCGAGTGCGGCGGGCAACTCGTCTCCGACGAAGAGCACGCCGAGACCGTCTGTGCCGACTGCGGACTGGTCGTCGAAGAAGATGAGATCGATCGCGGCCCGGAGTGGCGCGCGTTCGACAGCTCCGAACGTGACCAGAAGTCCCGCGTCGGTGCCCCGACGACGAACATGATGCACGACCAGGGCCTGTCGACCAACATCGGCTGGCAGAACAAGGACGCCTACGGCAAGTCGCTGTCGAGCCGTCAGCGCCAGAAGATGCAGCGCCTGCGCACCTGGAACGAGCGCTTCCGTACCCGCGACTCCAAGGAGCGCAACCTGAAGCAGGCCCTCGGTGAGATCGACCGGATGGCCAGCGCGCTCGGCCTGCCGGAGAACGTTCGCGAGACCGCATCGGTCATCTACCGCCGCGCGCTCGAGGAGGACCTCCTCCCCGGCCGCTCCATCGAGGGTGTCGCCACGTCGTCGCTGTACGCCGCCGCCCGACAGGCCGGCACGCCGCGCAGCCTCGACGAGATCTCGCAGGTCAGCCGCGTCGACCGCATGGAACTCACGCGAACCTACCGGTACATCGTCCGCGAGCTCTCCCTCGAGGTCAAGCCCGCCGATCCGGAACACTACGTGCCCCGGTTCATCAGCGATCTGGACCTCTCGGAAGAGACCGAACGGACCTCGCGTGAGCTCCTCGAGTCGGCCCGCGGTGACGGCGTCCACTCGGGCAAGAGTCCGGTCGGACTCGCCGCGGCAGCGGTCTACGCCGCGGCCTTGCTCACGAACGAGAAGGTAACCCAGAACGAGGTCAGCGAAGTGGCGAACATCTCCGAAGTGACGATCCGTAACCGGTACAAGGAACTCCTCGAAGCCTCGGAGATGGCCGCACCGGCCTGATCACGGCCGCTTGAGAGCACACGCCGATCGGGGACGAACCAGTTAGGTGACGACAACGTTTTTGGGTAGTGGTGTGTACTAGCGTGACATGGACGAGACGAGCGTGCAATTACTCTGTCCGGAGTGTACCAAAGACTGGCAGCAAGCGCCGACGGATCTCCCCGCCCCCGCAGACCTCTTTCACTGTCCGAACTGTCACGCGAGCAGGCGAACAGCCGAATTTACTCGCACGGATCGAGACCTCCGAACGCTGAAGACCCTCGGCTAACGCGCATCACCACATCCGGCCCGCCCATCTCGACACGCAGGAAACGACACCGACAGACGGAGATACCACTGCAGGCTGGACGACGGCACCGGACGAGGACACAGCGACAGTGACAGACGAGGATCGGACGACGAGACGAGGGCCGGACGACGGCGACCAATGAGGACTCACACCGGTGCCAGAGATGAGCGGGCGACGGACGCGGTGATAGACACTATTTGGAGCGTGTGAGTTACGAGCACGGCACCGTTCGAGCGGATCGAGACGAGTGAAGTGTGGAGAAATCCGTCGTGACCGGCAATAAATTCCGTATTACCACGTCGTCGTCCGGTGATACGAGGGCGGTAGGGAGTGCCGAAAAACAGCAGATAGTCGTGACAGTGACTCGCGAGAGATAGAGAAGCGTGGTAACGAGCCTCAGGATAATAATATAACCCTGCAGTTGGTAGACTGGGATGGTTATGAAGAAGCAGGAACTCATTCACCTTCACGGGCTTCTTGCCGAGGTATCGAACCAGTGCCGAGCCTGGGACGACTGCACGATCGATCTCTCGACATACGAGTCACTCGGGATTCGGCCGACATCGATCCACAAATCAAAAACCGACCACAAGGATGCTGTTTTTGCGATTGCGAACGGAATTACGGAAAATATGACCGAATCGGAAGAGACCGAAACGGTCGCTGCGACTGCGGATTAAGCACTTCCTGCGGCGTCTCGGCCAGACAGCGCAGTGGCGACATTGCCGGGTGCGCACACGGTCGCGTTCTGTTGTACAACCAGCGGATTGGGGGCTTCGTTCGAGGGGTATCGAACGCAGTAGGGGCCAGCTACCGAAGTGGTCGGCCGACGGTAGTCAGTCGAGCAACTCGTCGAACTCCGGAAGCACGTCGTCATCGTCGTCGTCCGACGAGGTCGACGACTCGCTCTCACTCGCGTTCGTCGTCTGTTCAGACGCCGTCGACTCAGCTTCCGCCGACGACTCGTCCGACTCGGATTCGTCGGGGAGTTCTTCGACGACGAGCACCTCTAACGGAATATTCTCGAGTCGTTGGCCGATCTCCTTGCGGGCAATGCGAGCGGCGTGTTCGTCGCGTTCGACGTTGAACACGGTCATCTCGAGTTCGAGTGCGACGAGGGCTTCGTCGGCAGCGATGAACGCCGGGGGCAACTCCTCCCCCGAGGGGGTGGTTCGCTCGCCCATGGAGATTTCGACGTAGTTCAGGTCAGGGTTCAACAGTTCTCCCGTCTTCGAAATCGCGATCCGAATCGCTTCATCCGGTGTTTCCACGTCGAACACCGGCACGGCAGCCTCGACGACGACCCTGCAATCCATACCTCGGTATTCGGTCGCATGCAGTATGAAGGTTCGCCTGATTGTCGACTGTCGCTACGGACCGCCACTCCGCGGTACCCATCGCGATCGAGTCGTCGGCGTCTCGAAAGGCAAAAGCCGGTCGCGGCGCTCGGAGCAGTCGATGGAAACCGGGACGATTCCGCACACAGAACTCGACGGCGGGATCAACTGTTATCTCACGATCGAGAGCGGCCAGACGTACCGCTGGACGCGTAGCGACGGCGAACTGTACGCCGGCAGCCGGGCGCCGGAGGCCTGGTACGAACTCGCGATCGACGGCGAAGTCGTCCGCGTCAGATCGACCGATGACGGTCTCGAGTGGGAGTCGACGACCGACGCCGAACCGATACTGCGACGCCGACTTCGGCTCGACGACGACCTTCCAGCGATCGTCGCGGATGCGCCCGACGACACGCTCGTCGAAGATGCCTACGCGACCCATCGCGGATTGCGACTCGTCACGGATCCACCGTTCGACACACTGATCGCGTTCATCTGTTCGGCACAGATGCGCGTCGAACGGATCAACGAGATGGTGACGACGCTCGCGACGGAGTACGGGACCCAGATCGAGTTCGACGGCCGGACCTACCACGACTTCCCGACGCCGGACCAACTCGCCGCGGCGACCGAATCCGAGTTGCGCGACCTCGGACTGGGCTACCGCGCACCCTACGTGGTCGAAACGGCACGGATGGTCGCCGACGGTGAGGGCCACCCCGCGGACGCTCGCGACCTCCCGTACGAGGAGGCCCGCGAATACCTCACCCGATTCGTCGGCGTCGGCGAGAAGGTCGCCGACTGCATTTGCCTCTTCGCCCTCGAGTTCGACGAGGCGGTGCCGCTCGACACCTGGATCCGCAAGGCCATCGCCACGTACTACCCCGACTGCGATCACGGCTCCTACGCCAAGACCTCGCGAGCGATCCGGGAGCGCTTCGGTGGTACGTACGCGGGGTACGCCCAGACGTACGTTTTTCACCACCTCCGCACAGGTGAAGCGACCGTGGACTGATCGGTCGGGACAGCCCAGCGGTCGGGGGTACGCGGCTTCGCGAGCGACAGGCATTTTTGACCGGACGGCGTGCTGACACGTATGGACAGTGCGGCGTTCGGGCTCGCTGGGGCCGGCCTGCTCGTCTTCATCCTCGGTGCGCTAATCAAATACGCCGGGATGGTCGAACTCGTCGCCGGCTACGACCCAGACACGGTCACCGACGACGAAGCACTCGCGAACGTCGTCGGGACGAACGTCATCGCCGTCGGCGTACTCGGCCTCGGGTGTGCAGCCGTACTGGTGCTCGAACCGACAGCCTCCTCTGTCGGCTGGCTCGTCTTCACCCTCGGGACCGTCTTCTTTGCGGTCCGTGCGATCCGCGGGGCACGGCGGGACGACACGAAGACATCGAACTGATCAGTCGACAGGAGTAGATTACCGGTCGAATGACAGTCAGGATCGGCTGCCCAACTCACCCGAAATCAGCAAGCGCCGTCTGATCCCGCTTCAGCGGCCGGGCGGTGTACCCGTATTCTGTTGCGAGCACGTCGGCGAACTGCTCGTCGAACCCGTGCTGCGTGTACACGAGCTCCGGATCGGTCGACCGCACCGTCTCTATCAGTTCGTCGAAATCACAGTGATCGGTCAGCGGGAAGGTGACGTCGTAGTCGCCGCGATACAGGAACGAGTCTTCGACCGCCCACCCGGAGAAGCCCGCCTTCAGCGCTCCCGTCTCGTCGGCGATCGCATCGATCCAGTCGCGACGAGACTGGTTCGACGGGACGACGACGATCTCGTCGGTGAGGGCCTCCGGTTGCAGCTCCGATATCGAACCGCCGTCGACAGGCTCGCCGGCGAACGCAATGTCCGTCGAGGACTCGATCGCCCGGTTGACCTCGTCGATCGTCCGCGAGACGAGGATTCGCCGTTCCGTCGCCTCGGCGGCGAGCCACTGCAATTTCTGGGCGCGGCCGAGCGAATAACCAAAGAGAAACAGCGGCCGATCGGGGTGGTCCCGGATCCAGTGATGGATCGACGCTTCGAGGTCGGCCTGGTCGGGAAGCCGGTAGCGAGGATGACCGTAGGTGGTCTCCATCACCAGGACGTCGACGTCGAGGGCCGCCGGATCGAATCCCTCGAGGTAGGCCCGGTCCCGGGTCGAGAAGTCACCGGTGTAACAGTACCGGGTCCCGTCTGCGGCCTCGATGACGGCCGCTCGCGACCCGACGACGTGCCCTGCCGGAACCAGCTCGACGCCCGGCGCAGCGGAAACCGAGTCGAACTCGACGCCCGTCCGGGCGGTCGCGATCGCCGCCGTCTCGGCCGAGCAAACGACCGTCCCGGGACTGGAACTGAACGTGTGGTCGGCGTGGGCGTGGCTCACGACGTTGACGTCGCCTGCGGTACTGCGAGCGTCGGCGACGACGTGGCGATCGAGGTCGAAGTGGATCCCGTCCCGGTGCGTGACGCGGCGTGACACTGGCCAGCGTAGGGACTGGATCGTTGTCGGCCTGTCGGTCCTCCAATGAGAGACGTGTCAGCCGACGAGGGGGAACGACGGTCCGGTCCCGACGTGGATTTTTTGCACCGGCACGCGAATCGGCCCGTATGAGCGATCGGACTCGCGCACACATGTTCGTCAGCGGCACGGTCCAGGGCGTCTACTACCGGGCGACTACCCGTGACACCGCCAGGGAGCGGGGTGTCGACGGCTGGGTGACAAATCTGGACGACGGCCGCGTCGAGGCCATCTTCGAGGGTCCCGAGGACGCCGTCGAGGGAATTGTCGAGTGGTGCCACGAGGGCAGCCCCGCCGCCGACGTCGACGACGTAACGGTCGAGTACGGGGAGCCGCAGGGCGAGGATGGGTTCGAGATCGAATATTAAGCGCAACCAGCAGTGACGGACGGGCGTCGATGCGAAGTCGTCACCGTGATCAATCGTCCGCGGTCCGATACCGGTCGAGCCACGGCGGTTCGTCTGTGTGATCCCACTCCGCCCACTCGGCCTTCTCGCCGGCGTAGTACGCCCGATAGGCCGCGACCGGATCGTCCGGGTCTCGGTACTCCGCCGGCATGGCCTGCGGTTTCGGCGTCGGCGCTGACCCCGGAAAGTCGATCGCGTCGGGGTCGATCCGGTCGATCACCGTCCAGCTTTTGTGATCGTCGTCGTGATCGTATCGCGCTTTGAACTCCGCGTTGAGGGCGCTCGCGTGGTCGCGCAATTCCAGCCAGTTGGCCCGCGACTCGGTCGCCCAGCTGGTGACCGGGTGGTCCGTGTGGGTGGCCTGATACAGAAAGTCCCGTTCGTACCCGTTCTGGCGAGCCGCAGTGCAGAGGACCTGCGCCGCTTCGAGGAGCATCTTGTTGACGTGCTGGTCGCAGTGATACCGGGCGGCCAGTTCGGGCGACTCGTCCAGCCAGAAGACGTTCACGTTCCAACCTAGCCGATCTGCGGTCGAAAGGGTTTCGTCCGGACCGCCAGTCGAATCGACCGCCACCGTCCCACACGTTTTTCGCCACGTCGGCCGAATCGGCGGGTATGCTCACCGGCAGACGGATGGCCGCCGTCGACGAAAACGCCGCGGCCCTGGGCGTTTCGCAGGCCCAGTTGATGGAATCCAGCGGAAACGCGGTCGCCCGGCTCGTTCGCGAGGTCGCCCCACCGGACTCGACGGTCGTGGTGGTCGCCGGTCGCGGGAACAACGGCGGAGACGGGTTCGTCACCGCCCGGTTTCTCGACGGCGGCGAGCCAATGGGCGAGTCGAACATCGAGCACGTCGAAACGCACCTCCTGGGACGAGCCGACCGGATCGGGACCGATGTGGCCCGACGAAACTGGGACGCGCTCGTCGCAGCCGATGCAGACGTCCGCGAGGTACGAGACTCGACCGCGTTCTCGCTCCCTCCGGCCGACGTCGTCGTCGACGCCATGCTCGGGACCGGTATCAGCGGGGCCATGCGAGAACCCGCAGCGACGGCCGCCGAAGCGATGGCCGCATCGAACGCGACGGTCGTCTCGGTCGACGTTCCCTCGGGCTTCGACGCGACCGACCCGGACGCAAACGCGAACCCGGTCGGGGCCGACTACGTCGTCACGTTTCACGACATAAAGCCGGGCCTCCCCGAACTCGACGCCGACTGTCGGGTCGCGGACATCGGCATTCCGGCCGCAGCCGAGCGGTTGGTCGGTCCCGGCGACGTCGGCCTCGCACAGCCGACGTCGCGAACCGGTCGGGCCTACGTCGTCGGTGGCGGGCCGTACACCGGCGCTCCGGCGCTCGCCGCCCAGGCGGCCCTGCGAGCCGGGATGGAACTCTCGTTCGTCGCAGCCCCCACCGGGGTCGCAGACGAGATTCAGGGCTACGCCGCGGACCTCATCGTCCAGCCCTACGACGGCGACCGACTGACACCCGACCACGTCGACGAACTCGTCGAAACGGCCGAACGGTACGACGACGTGGTCGTCCTCGGCCCCGGCCTCGGCAGCGCCGACGAGAGCCTCGCGGCGGCCCGGCAGTTCCTCGAAGCCTACACCGGCCCCGCAATCGTCGACGCGGAAGCGCTCTCGATCGTGCCCGATCTCGAGACGGAGGCGACGCTGGTCTGTACGCCGAACGCCCGCGAACTCGAACGGATGGGCGGCCCGGCTTTCGACGAGCCTCGTAGCGGCCGCGACGAAATGGCGGCCATCACCGACGAGATCGAGGCGTTCGCCGCGGACCTCGGCCACGTCGTGCTCGTGAAAGGGGCCGACGACGTGGTTTCGGACGGCGAACGGACCCGGATCGCGCGCGTCGGCGTCCCCGGCATGGCTGTCGGCGGCACCGGAGATCTACTCGCCGGGATCACAGCGGGGCTGCTCGAACACGCCGACCCGTTCGAGGCCGCCTGCGCCGCGGCGTACGTCAACGGCCGCGCCGGCGAAGTGCTCGCCGACCGGTGGGGCGGCAGCGGCGGACTCGGAATAACGGCCTCGGACCTGCTGACCGAGATCCCCGGCGTCCTGTGGGGTGAGAGTGATGACTGACGAGGAACCGGACCAGGCCCGTCACACTGCAGACGAGCCCGCATCGACGGACCTCACGCACACGACGGAGGGCGGAGACGTCCAGATGGTCGACGTGGGTGAGAAACCCGAATCGAAGCGGCGGGCGGTCGCCACCGGGAAGATCCGAATTCAACCGTCCACGGTCGAGGCAATTCGGGCGGACGAGGTCGGCAAAGGGGACGTGCTCTCGACCGCACGCGTCGGGGCGATCCAGGCCGTCAAGCACACCTGGGAGACGGTCCCCATGTGTCACCAGATACCGATCACGAACGTGGAGACGGACGTCGATTTGGACGACGACGCCGTTACGCTCACCGTCACCGTGGAGACGACCGGCACGACCGGCTGCGAGATGGAGGCCCTCCAGGGCGTGACGACCGGACTGACCGTCGTCTGGGACATGGTCAAGGCGGCCGAGAAAGACGAAGACGGACAGTACCCGGAGGCGCGGATCGAGGACGTCCGCGTCGTCGAGAAACGGAAAGTGCGAGTCGACCGGGACTGACGGGCGTCGAACCGCGAGAGCGAAACCTTCGTATCGACGGCGGAATCTGACAGGACATGGAGACCGCGCTCACCGAGGAACTCGGCATCGAAGCGCCGATCGTCCAGGCCCCGATCGGCAGTGCAACCACGCCGGCACTCGCTGCCGCCGTCTCGAACGCGGGCGGTCTCGGTCACCTCGCCGTCACGTGGCGCGACCACGACGAAACGCGACGAGTCATCGAGGAAACCGCAACCCGGACGGACGCGCCGTTCGCGGTCAACCTCGTTCTCGACGACGCAGCAACCGAACGGCCGACCGCCGCGCACGTGGAAACGGCACTCGCCGCCGGTGCACCCATCGTCTCGTTCTCCTTCGGCGACGCGGCACCGTTCGTCGAGCAGGTCCACGACGCCGGTGCGCTGGCGATCCAGACCGTCGGGAGTCAGGAGGCAGCACGACGGGCTGTCGACTCCGGCGTCGACGTCGTCGCAACGCAGGGGATCGAGGCAGGCGGCCACGTCCAGAGCGAGGTCGCGACGACCGCGCTCGTCCCACGGGTGGCCGACGCCGTCGACGCCCCGATCGTCGCGGCCGGCGGTATCGCAGACGGCCGTGGAATCGCCGGCGTGCTGGCGCTCGGTGCCGACGGGGCCTGGCTGGGGACCCGATTTCTCGGCGCGACGGAGGCGAACGTTCACGACCGGTATCGAAGGCGGGTGTTCGATGCCAACGAAACCGAGACGCGACTGACGACACTCTACGACAAAGGCTGGCCCGGAACGAGCCACCGGGTGCTGCAGTCCGAAACGATCGAGCGGTGGGAGGCGGCGGGTCGGCCACCCCCTGGCGAGCGTCCGGGCGAATCCGACGTGATCGCGACGAGCGACGAGGACGAACCGATCGAACGGTACGACGAGGCGCTTGCGACACCAGCGGTCGATGGGACCATCGACGAAATGGCACTGTACGCCGGACAGAGTACCGGTCTCGTCGATCGATGCCAACCGGCTGGCGATATCGTCACCGAACTCGTCACGGAGACGGCGGCCGCAATCGACTCACTTCCGGCCGGCCAGCAGCAGTGATTGTGCGACGGCGCGTCCTGACCATGGTGGCGCTTGCACGCCCACGGGCAGAAGGTACTTTTTCGCCCACACGTAACGACGGGCATGACAGACGTGGATCCGGACGCCGACACGGGAGCGGGTGGCGACGAAGCGCTGCCAACAACGGCCGGCACGGTCGAGGAATCCGTCCACGTCACCGACCCGAGCGAGGCGTTCCAGGCGCTGGGAAACGACGTCCGCACGGGAATTCTCCGGGCGATTCGCGATCGGACCGACGACGAAGCCAACGCGGGTCGCGTCTCGTTCTCGACGCTCTTCGAAACCTCGGCCGTCGATACGACGGCCGGCTTCGCCTACCACATCGACGAACTGGTCGGGCCGTACCTCTCGAAGACTGAGGAGGGGTACGCGCTGACCGCGACCGGCAGACGCGCCGCCCGCGCCATCGAATCCGGCACGTACACGCACCAGGTCGACCGCCAGTCAGTCACCGTCGACGATCCGTGCCCGTTCTGTCGGGACCAGGAACTCGTCGCCGCTATCGACGACAACGAAGTGGCCATTACCTGCGAGGCGTGTGAGCGGTCGATCCTCCGGATGGACTTTCCGCCGGCCGGGCTCGACGCCCACGGCGACGACCTCCCCACCGCCTTCGATCGCCACCACCGACACCGCATCGCCCACCTCGGTGACGGCGTCTGTCCCGAGTGTGGCGGCCCCGTCGAGTCGCGTCTCGACGTGGTTCGCCCAGACCCCGGCGACGAACCAGCCCGCGAGTCCGTCCCGGACCCGGTGCAGGCGTCGTTCACCTGTACGGCGTGTGGATACGGGCTCCGGTGTCCCGTCGCGCTGACGCTGCTCGATCACCCCGAATTCGTGGCGTTCTACCACGAGCACGACGAGTCGATCGACCAGCGCCCGATCTGGAACATCGGGCGCGAGTGGACCGAGACGCCGCTGTCGCACGACCCGATGGCCGTCCGCGTGGCGGTCACGCTGGACGACGAAACCGTGGAGTGCTACGTAGACGGCGAGTGCACCGTCGTCGCCTCTCGCCGGATCCGTGCGGAGGCGGCCGACACCGAACGGAACGAGTGCGATACGACGACGGCCGGGTCGGACGTGGCACCGGAAGCCGACGTCGCGTAAGGAACCCAACGTCGTGTCAAACACTGCGACGAACCCGCAGCCTGCGTTCGTCGCGAGAACCGCTACGACGCCGTCTCTTCGAGAACCGTCGCGATTTCGTCCGTCGATCGGGTCGTCACTTTCGGGCCCGGTTCGATCGTCAGGCACTCGTAGGCATCCGGGTCGGGCTCGTCGTCATCCGCAGCGAGTCCGTCGAGCGCCGTGGTCACGGCATCATCGACCGTGGTTTCGATGTCCGCGGCCGCCGGGTCGAGTGAGGACTCGAAGGACTCTCTGATCGTCGTCGAGCCTTCGCCGATCCCGACGGCACGCCAGCCGTACGGCGTCCCGCTCGGATCGAGTTCGAAGAGCTGACCGGCCGAGCCGGCGCCAGACTGTGCCGTCGAACCCCCAGCACCGTTCTGGTCGATGCCCGCGATCAGGAGCGCCGTTCCGTAGGGACGCGTCCCGCCGGTCTGGGTGGACTCCTGGATGTGATCCGCGAGCGACGTGGTCACCGATTCGACGGGCGCCGGCTCCCCGTATCGGAGACGGTGGCGCTGGGCGGCGACCCGGGCGCGATCGACGAGCTGGCGGGCATCGGCAGCGTGGCCCGCCGACGCGATCGCGATATGATCGTCGATCCGGTGAAGTTTCGCCACCGAGTCCGCCTCGAGCAGCGGCGAGGCGCGTCGCTTTCTGGCTGCGAGGACGACGCCGTCGGCCGCGCGAACGCCGACGGCGGGTGATCCGCGTTCGACCGCCTCCCGGGCGTACTCCACCTGGTAGAGGCGACCATCCGGCGAGAAAATCGTCTGACCGCGGTCGTAGGCCTGCCTGCGAGTGTCGTCCATCTCAGGCCACCTCCTCGTCCGCGGTGTCGGGAGCCGAGCTCGCTCCATCCGCTCCGGCAAGCGCCTCCCGACCGAGGCCGTTCGTCCGTCGCTCGGAGAGGCCCTCGCCGGTGATCGTCGTGATCGTCATCCCGTCCCCGCTGGCGACGTCCCGTTCGGCGGCGGCCGCCAGGGCGTCGGCGGCGATCGGTCGCAGGTCGGACACCGGCCGGGCCGGTTCGTACGCGCCTTCGAGGGCACCGTAGGCCAGTTGCATCCCGCTGCCATTGGCCGCGTACGCGTCTCGCATGACACCGCCACCGCCGTCGATCCAGTAGACGGCCGACTCGTCGACCCCGCCGAGTAACAGCCCGATCGAGCGGAACTGTCCGTTGCGGATCAGTCGACCTGCCGTCGTCGCGAGCGCATCAGTCGGCATCGGACGCCCGTGATCGAGTTTGTAGAGCTGGCGTTCAGTCCGCAACTGATCGACCACCGACTGCGCATCGCTGACGCCGCCGGAAAAGGCGACGGCCGCGCGCTCTCCGATCGGTTCGACCTTCCGCGCCGACCGATTGGTCACGAAGCGTCCGCCCAGACTCACGCGAGCGTCCGCACCAAGAACGACCCCGTCGTCGCCGCCGAGAGCGACGATCGTCGTCCCCGTGGAGAACTCGTTCGCCGACTCGTGCGCTGTTCCTGCGGGATTTTCACCCGATCGTTCGATCATACCTGCAGGAAGACCCCGCGCCCATTATGTGTTAGCTAAAATATATTTTAGCCGGCGGCAGGAACGAACGATCGTGGCGAGCCGTCCCGTGGGAGTAGCGTCCGACGCCCCGACGTACGAGGGTCAGTGGGTCTAAGTACGTGCTCGCGCAACCCAGTCGCATGACGCTGTTCGGGACCGCGGGAATCCGCGGACCGGTCGCAACCGAGGTCACGCCCGCACTCGCCCTCTCGGTCGGCCAGGCCGTCGGACGGACGGTCGACGGAACGGCCGACTCGGGAGGAGGACCCGACTCGCCGACCGTCGTGCTCGGGTACGACGGTCGGGAGACGAGCGAGCCCCTTGCCGCAGCGATGGCCGCAGGACTTGCGAGCGCCGGAGCGAGGGTTCGGCGAGTCGGCCAGGTTCCAACGCCAGCACTTGCGTCCGCGTCACAGGGCCGATTCGGCGTGATGATCACCGCGAGCCACAATCCGCCAGCCGACAACGGGATCAAGCTCTTCGACGACGGCGTCGAGTTCGATCGCGACGCCGAACGTGAGATCGAGGCCACCGTGGAGACCGCTGAGACGGCAGCCTGGGATCGGTGGGGGACGATCGAACGCGCCGACGTCCTCACGTCCTACCGTGAGGCCGTCTGTACCTACGTCCGCGAACAGTTCGACGGGCAACCACCGGGGGAGACCGGGGCAGAACAGACCGGCGCACGGCCGCTCGCCGACCTGTCGATCGCGATCGATTGTGGAAGCGGCGTCGGCGGGGAGGCTACCCCACAGGTGCTCGATCGCCTCGGTGCCGCCGTGACCGCGCTCAACGCGAACGTCGACGGCCACTTCCCGGCCAGAGAGAGTAAACCGACGCCGGAAACCCTGTCCGACCTGCGGGCGTTCCTCGCCGACGGCGACTTCGACCTCGGCCTCGCTCACGACGGGGACGCGGACCGCCTCGTCGTCTGCGGCCCGGACGGCGACGTCGTCCACGAGGATACGATCCTCGCCGTCGTCGCAGCCCACTACGTCGAGTCGTCGAGCGCCGGCGACCCCGTCGTCGTGACGACACCGAACGCCTCGGCACGGATCGACGAACTGGTGGGCGCCGCCGGCGGCCGCGTCGAACGCGTGCACCTGGGTGCGCTCCACGAGGGGATCGCTCGCGTCCGTGCCGGGGCGGATGCGGAGACGGCCGTCGTCTTCGCGGCCGAACCCTGGAAGCACATCCACCCGGCGTTCGGCGGCTGGATCGACGGCGTCGCGAGCGCCGCCGTCGTCGCCGCACTCGTCGCCGCGGCCGGCGACGTCGCGACGCTCCGGGATCCGGCCACCGAACGACCCTACCGGAAGGTGAGCGTTCCCTGTCCGGACGAGCGGAAAGAAGCAGCCATGTCGCAGCTCGAAACGAGCCTACCGGAGCGATTCCCAGCGGGCACGGTCGAAACGGAGTACGGCATCAGGATCGAGTTGCCCGACGCTTCGTGGGTACTCGTCAGACCGAGCGGGACGGAACCCTACGTGCGGCTGTACGCCGAGAGCGACGAGGTTGACGAGGTCGTGGCCGAGGTCCGAGACGCGATCGAAACGGCGGTCGGCAACTGAGGACGACGACCGGTCACCCAGTCTATATTGATTACTCTGGAGGAAGGCCCGACAGCACCGACACACAGTCTCGAATCGCCACACTGCTATCTGACCCACACACTGCTATCCGACCCACATACCCCCCATGGCAACCTACTACGTCATCTCCAGTCCGGATCACGATGCCGACAGCCCCCACAGTTCCGAGTGGCCGAAAGAACTCAGGCTCTCCTTCGAGGACGAAGAGATCAGCCTCTTGCAGGGCAAGGGCCACGGACTCGGTGGTTCCTTCTACGACTTCGAGGAGTTCCGGGTCGCGGAGTGGACCGAATTCATCGAGGACTGTGCCGGCGAGTGGCTGCTCGCGGAACTCTCGAGCCACGAGTCATTGACTGCGATCGAGGAGACGGACTTCGTCCGAACGATGAACAGGCATACGACGCTCGAGACGGAAGAACGCTGACGACACGGCAGGCAGGTTACACCCCGGACGCGTCGTCCGTTCCGGGCCGGACCGCCGGCGTGATCCGTCTGCCTTCGTAGGCCGAACGATCGGCCTTGAATCGCTCGACCAGGTCGGCGGCCGACGTGTCGCCGGCTTCGATCGCGGTGACCTCCGCGGTCGTCAATCGGACGGAGACATCGAGCTCGACGGGCCCGCCGAGCAAGAACGTGAGAATCCACTCCCCATCGCGAGCCAGCAAGACGTAGGCGTATCGTTTCCGGTCGAGCACCCGCATTGGTCGGTCGAGAGCCGACACGGAGTAAACAGTTCCGACAGAAGCGAAGGCTTTTGCGCTCGCTATTCGCCTCTTTGGACATGTTTCTCCCCCAGTTCGGTGGGACAGTCCGCGGCGGTGTGCGATGATGGACAAGCCGACAGTGCAGTGGTGGACTCGCCTCGGGTCTGAGCGTGAACGGTTCGGGACAGACGCAGCGCTGGCCGGTGACGATGGGCTGTACGCCGTCGGCTGGTACGATGTGGGGGACCGCACTGGCGATGGATTCGGTGGCTTCCTGCAGCGGCTCGGTCCGGGCGGGACCGTCGACTGGGAGTACCCTTGGGGCCGAAATCGACGGCCGAAGGCCGTCACGGTAACCCCGAGTGGCCCGGTCGTCGCTGGAAAGAGTCTGTCGACCGACACGGATCAGCCCGAGGAGGATCCGCCATCCTGGCTGGCGTCGATGACGACCGCTGGCGTCCGTCGGTGGGAACAGGAGTACCCGTCCGGTTCCGGAGACAGCTTCGAGACGGTGGTTACGGCCCCGGACGGCGTCGTCGCCGGCGGCCAGACCGGCAGCTACTCCCGACGGTCGCCGGATTCCTGGGAGCGAGTGTACGGATCCAGCAATTGGCTGCTCGCCGCTGACGTCGACGATGGCTCCGAACGCTGGCGCGAACGGTGCGCCGGCACCGACTGCAAGTCGCTCGTCGCCGACGAACCGGGCACACTCAGATACGTCAGCGGCTCAGCCGTTACGTGGGTTTCACCCAATGGAGCCACCGAACACAGCGAGTACTACTACGCCGAGACTGGAAGTTCCGACACGCTCGACAGCATCGCCCCGCACGAGCACGGCTCAGCCACCAACGGCCCCATGGACAGTGACCAGCCCCGTGCTGGCGCGAGCGTCATCGCCGGGAAGGCGTGGGAACGATCGGATGCGAACGACGCCAGATTGCTCGTCATCGATGCCGACGGCGAGATCCTGCTCGATCGAGCCACTGGATTCGCAGCGACAAGCAATTTCGGACGGGATGCAATCGCACTCGACGACGGATATCTACTTTCGGGAACTGCGCTCTATGGTGGCGGGTCGCTCCCGTGGCTCGCCTGGTTCGACACCGACGGAACGCTGACGGACTATCGGTTCGTCGTCCGCGCTCCCGATTCGGCACCGGAACTCGTCTCTGCTACCCCCGATGGTCCCACAGGATACCCCCATCGAAAGTCACCACGCCGACATCGATCGCCTCGTTTCGACACGGAACGGGCTGTACGTCGTGTACAACGAACGCGACCGCTCGCAGCACCCAGAACACAGACAGAGTTGGGTCGGTTTCCTCACCTAGGAAACGATGGGTTAGACGGAGTTGACTGTTGGCAGGCACCAGTGGAATTATATCTCACTGGGCCGTCTCGAACGGTGATGGTCGACGAGTCCCCCGAATCCGCACAATCGCAGGACCTCAAAACCGTCGAGGACGAGCGGTTCGGGACGTTCGAAACAACGTCGACAGGGAACAGGTATTCCACGGCCGCCGAGTGGAACAGCAACGAGGTAGAGTTGATCCTCCCGCGCTCCGAGACCAGCGACGGGCTGTCCGGCCTCGCCGTGGCGAAAGAGCTGTGGGATGACCAGTCATTGTGGACAAAAAAGATTCAGGAGTACGCCATCGACGAGTTGCTCGAACTGAAGAACGTCGCCTGGACCGAATCGGACGAGGACACAGTGACCGCCGAGGAGTTCAAGCACAGAATGGAACTGAAAACCGTCAGCATCGAACGCGACGATGGTTTCACGTTCTGGCATTACGATAACGACCTGTTCTTCGGCCACAGAATCAAGGTCAGTGGCTCCCTCTCGGCTGGAATTACCAGGGCGTATCTGTGACTGTCCCGTCGACTGGCAGTGACGTGAATGACTTCCGGCGCGATACGTTTTCTCGCCGGCATCACATCGACCCCGATGAGGCCCTCGATGGTGATAGCTGTCGACCGGCGTCGGTATCATCAGCCTATCCGAACGTGGAAGAAGAAAGTATCGAGACTGATTGGATGCACATCGAAGAGATAACCGACGACGAATCGACGACGCTAACGTGGGAATACGAAGGGGAATCGGTGTCCGTGACGCTTCCCGGGCTGGTCCACGCCGAATATTCCGCGGCGAAGGACGTAGTCGTCACCGCGAGTGTCGAGGGAACGATCCGGGTGCTGGGGGCCGCTGGATCTGGGCGGGACACCTTCGAGTACACCACGCCCGACGGAGTCGACCTCTACACCCTGGTCTCGAGTATCGTGGGCGACCTCGATGTGACGATGGTGCTGGCCCACGACCCACCGCACCGCGGCGAAAGTCTCTGGCAACACGAGATCGATCTCGACCGGCGGGAAGTCGGTGGGCCCGTCGCGAAATGGCGATAGCGACGCCAAAGTAGTCGGATTCATGCATCGACACGTACACAGTCACATCCAGAGATATATCACTGCCGGCAGATTGTATTAGCCAAGGTCATGTCCGACGAGTACCCATTCTCGGCCTCAGACACGGTAGACAGCGCACTCGAATTGAAGGCGGAGTTCGAGGACGGGACGGCCGGCGACGCCGAATTCGAGGAGTTCCGTGAGCTGCTCGCGGTCGAGGATACCCGGGATCGAGAACACGTCCTCCACGGGCTCGCTTCCGTCGGAATCATCGACGAGGATCGGACCGAGGAAGTCGTCGACGTGTTGCTATGGTACTGTTTGGACCAGCCCAGACCGGTCCGCGAAGCCGCCGCAGAAGGGCTAGCGGATGTCGGTCGCGAGCTGAACCCGACGACGATCCGGCCCGCCGTCGATACCCTCCAGGACCGCCTCGGCGACAGCGACGAGTCGGTTCGCGAAGCCGCTGCGTTCGCACTCACGGAGTTGGAATGGGAACACCCCGAGCTGTTGGTTCCCCTCGCGGACGATTACAGGAACTGTCTGGACGACGATAACGGGACGATCCGGGAACACGCGACGTCGCTTCTGGACACGATCTCATCCGAGCAGCCCGAGGCCATCGAGTTACCGATCGACGACCTGCGGGCGTGCCTGAACGACGACCGCTGGCGAGTACGTACCCGTGCGGCCAGTACGCTCAGGAGCGTCGCGAAAACGCATCCGGATGCGGTGCACCCCGTCGTCGACGACGTCCTCGAACTCCTGCCGGCGGACTACGATATCAGTGGACAGGTATGGATGACTATTTTGAGTACGCTCAGGACGCTGGCGGAGGTGTACGAAGGCGACGCACCCCGCATCGTCGCGGCACTGCGGGGCATCCTCGAGGAGAAAGGCGGAGACGGCGAGTTTCCACCCGAATACACCTGGACGATCACCGAACTGGCAACGATCGCGACGGCCCGTCCCGACGCGGTCGTCCCCGCCGTCGAGGAACTCCAGTCCGGACTCGCCAGCCCCAGCGAGGTCGGCCGCGTTCAGGCTGGGAAAGCACTCACAGCGATTGGGCGAGAGCATCCCGAAGCGGTTCGCCCCGCCGTGAACGAACTGACGGATCTCCTCGAAGACGAACACATGCGGGCACGTACCGAGGCCGTCGGCGCGCTGCAGACTATCGACGCAGTCGATCCCGGCCTGGCGACTGAGGCCGATGAAATTTGTAGTCTGCTACTCGCCGGCGGGGACGAGTCTGAAACTGCTGACGCAGTCGACCGGTTCGAGGCAGCGGAGACTGCCGTGGTAGCGCTCGTGGCCGCCGAGTCACGCGCTCGCTTCGAAGACGCCGAGTCGGCGGACGAGCGGCTGGCCCTCGCGTCGGCGGTCGGCACCATCGGACCCGTCGACGGTGACGTCGCCTGGCTCCTGATCGAGGATCTGGAAAGCTACTTCGAGGACGACAGTCCCGCCGTCCGTGCCGCGGCTGCCGAAGCCTACGGGACGGTGTACGCCGCTCACTCGAGACTCAATCAGACGGACGCGGAGTTGTTGGGGGAGCTCCTCGACGATGAGGACGAGACCGTGCGATCGGCGGCTGCGGCCGCACTGCTGGAAAATCACTCGGTCCGGCCCGAGGTCATCGACCACGACCCCACGGACCTACGGGCGTACGTCGAGTCCGACTGAGACCACCCCGATCCCGGAGTCTTCTTTTTTGTCCACGATCCAATTCCCCTCCGTTACCCGTACGTCTCTTACCGTTCCAGCGAATCGACTCCGCTTCGGTCGGCGGTTTCTTGTCCACTCTCGAACTACCGAAAGGCATGGACGACCTAATCAAAGCCGCCAGGGAGGTCCAGGCTGCCTCACACGTCCCCTACTCCGAGTATCGCGTGGGTGCCGCCCTCGAGACCGCCGACGGGACCGTCTTCACGGGGTGCAACCTCGAGAACGTGAACTTCTCGAACAGTCTCCACGCCGAGGAGGTGGCGATCGCCGAGGCCGTCAAGAACGGCTCCCACGAGTTCGCTCGGCTGGCGGTCAGTTCGAGTCGTCGTGACGGCGTGACTCCGTGCGGAATGTGTCGCCAGACCCTCGCTGAATTCTGTGACGACGACCTCGTGATCGCCTGCGACGAAGGCGACGACGAGTCGGGAACGCCGATCGTCACGACGTACACGCTCGGCGAGTTGCTCCCGGCCGCGATGAGTGAATCCGACCTCGACTAGGCCGAAATCTGGCCGATTCGCGCACCGACGCTGTGAGCTCTCGCAGGTTACTCAGTTCGCTCCAGATGGTCTTCGAGACGTTCACGGAGCGTCGTCCGGTGACAGCGTTTCTTCGCCGTGTTCTCGAAACAGACCAGGGTGATCGACTCACCGTCACGGAGTCGGTCCGCGAGAGCGTCGATCGCCTCCTGTGTGTCGGCAGACGAGTCGAGGTGGGCTTCGTAGCGGGACTCGAATCCGACCTGGTCCCAGGCGGCGTTGTGCGCTTCCTCGTCGCAGATCCCGCGGCGCTTCAGATCCGTCTCCGCTCGTTTCGTCTCCTCCAGTAGATCCGCCGGCGGGGCCAGCTGCGGGACGTTCTCGTCGACGGCCCCGTGGAACCAGCCGGTCGGGCGGCGTACCACGCCGACCAGCGTCGACTCCGGCGGCAGCGAGGCCAGGTCGTGCTGGATCGCCGCGACGTACGTATCGCTGAGCGAGCCGGGAGTCGAGCCCGAATCCGTCATCGCCAACACTAAGGTCGGATCAGGTATATACTCCGGGCCCGCCAATCGTGCGACCGATGACAGACCGACCGGACAGCGAAGATCCGAACGCCGAGACGCAGTACCACGTCGACGTCGGCCCGGCAGACGTGGCCGAGACGGTGCTTCTACCGGGGAATCCCGAGCGGATCGACCGGATCGTCGAGTGCTGGAACGAGTACGACGACGTCGCCCACCACCGCGAGTACCGGACCGCGACGGGTCGGTACGACGGGGCGCCCATCTCGGTCACCTCGACCGGTATCGGTAGCCCGTCGGCCGCCATCGCCGTCGAAGAACTCGCGCGCGTCGGCTGCGAGACGTTCATTCGCGTCGGCTCCTGTGGTGCGATCCAACCGGACGTTTCCGTCGGCGACCTCGTCATCACGACCGGCGCCGTCCGTCAAGAGGGGACCAGCGACGAGTACGTCCGCGAGGACTACCCGGCGGTCGCCGATCACGAGGTCGTGAGTGCGCTCGTCGCCGCCGCGGAGCGGCTCGGCTACGACTATCACACCGGACTCACCGCGAGTACCGACTCGTTCTACGCGGGTCAGGGTCGACCCGGGTTCGAGGGGTTCGAAGCCGCCGGCGCCGAGAGGCTCATCGACGAACTCAGCGAGGCCAACGTCACGAACGTCGAGATGGAAGCGAGTGCGATCCTGACGCTCGCATCCATCTACGGACTGCGCGGCGGCGCCGTCTGCACCGTCTACGCGGACCGTGACGGCGGCGAGTTCAGTGTGACGGGCGAATCACGCGCGGCCGAGACGGCATCGTTGGCGGCCGCCCTCCTCGCGAAGATGGACGAACGGAAAGCGGAGGCGGGTGTCGAACGCTGGCACGCCGGGCTCTCGATCGAGTAAGTGGCCAATGGACCGACCGGTAAGCGTCGGCCGAGCCAGCCGCTGCTCACTCGCGCAGTTTTACGATCCCCGCGTCGAACACCTGCCGATTGGGGATGACGTACTGCTCGTCCTCGCTTTCGACGATCGTCACGAAGATATCGACCTCCTGGACGATCCCCGAGCGATCGCCGATTCGGATGCGATCGCCGATGCCGTAGGGCTGATTGAGCAGAAGGTAGATGCCGACCGCACTGGAGACGAGGAAGTCCTTGAACGCGAAGGCGCCCACGATGACGATGCCCGCAGAGTAGACGATGAGCAAGACGAGCAGCGCGAGGACGTTGACGCCGACCTGCGCGAGCGCGATGAGGATCACGACGTAGAGGATGGAGTACTTCACCACCCGCGGGATGAGCGACGCCTCCGGCAGTTTCACGCTCCGGAGGTACTCACCGACCATCAGCTCCGCCTTGTCGGCGACGATGAACCCGACGACGAGCACCAGGATGGCGACGAACAGTTGCGGGAGAAAGAGCGTCACGTCGGCCCAGAACCGATCGGTGTCGATCAGCTGGGCGATGTGGATCGCTGTCAGCGCCGCGATCCCGTAGACGAACCAGGAACTCAATCGGGCGACGATCTGGACGGTCGAGGTGCCCAGACTCTGGGCGCTCCGCTCGAAAGGGGTCCCCTCGACGGCGTCGGGGACGCCCGCGGCCGTGAGCAGTTCCTCGTTCAATCGGCCGACGAGGTAGCCGACCACGACTCCCAGTGCCAGCACCGCCACGGCGATGACTGCCGGCTCCTCCAAAAACGCCTGTACTTCCATGTCAGTACGCCTCCGGGTCGACCTCCAGGATCAATTCACCGGCCTTGAACGCTCGCACCATGCCGTCGCTCTCGGAGAGGACGACGGCGATCGAGTTCGTGTCGCGCGTGATCGCCCCGGCGGCCATGTGACGCGCGCCGAGTCCCTTCGGGATGTCGACGCCCTCCGCGGCGGGTTCCAGATACCGGTAGGCGGAGACGATCTTCCCCGAATCCGAGATGACGAAGGCCCCGTCCAGACGGGAGAATTCCTTCAGCATGACGGTGACGATGGGGTCGCCGACGTGGACGTGTGATTTCTCGAAGGGGTTGTACGACAGCGGCCGGGACTTGTTCATCACGTTGCCCGCGTCGCCGACGACGAACAGCGCCCCGACCGGCTTTCCCTTCTGGCCTTTCTTCCCGAGGTTGATCGCCACCTCGAAGACGGCCTTGATGACGTCGGCGTCGGCCCGGGACTTCGAGAAGAGGTCGTACAGCCCGAGCTGGTCTTCCGCGTTGGCACGCACCCGAGAGACGGTATCGATCCCGCCGTCGAACACGCTCGTCGCGCAGGCGAGGACATCCCCACCCTCGATGATTCCCTGTTCTAACGCGCCTTCGAGACCGAAGCGGACTCGCTCGGCCACCGCCGAAAATTCGAGCGGCAACTCGACAAAGGGGTCGGCGCCGACGGTGTTCTCGGTTCCCACGACGATGACGTCGAGGCCGTCGTCTTCGAGCGGCGCCACTCGTTCGTAGTACGACCCACTCGGGGAGAAGAGTACGAGTGCGTCGACGTCGTCGTAGATCTCGCCAAACACGTCGTCGAGCCCGTCCATTATGCGTACAACCCGTGTGCGCTCGAATAAGCGTTTGGGAGCGCGTCTGACGTGCGACTGACCCGCGTCGAACGGACGCCGTCGGTCAAACCGCGCGCCAGTGCAACCGCTCTCGGACATAGCGTCGATAAAAATGAAATCGCGAACTCGGAGCGTTCCGAGTGGTTAGTGGTCGTTAGTCCTGACGGCGGAGCGCCAGCATCGCCGCGCTCAGCAGGGCGACCAGTGCGACAGCAACGCCGAAGCCGGGGGACCCTTCGCCGTCGTCGGAGTCACCGCCTTCGTCGTCGCCTTCGTCGTCGTCGCCAGAGCCTTCAGACTCGTCACCGGTTCCGGGGTCTTCCTCAGCAACGGTGAGCGTACCGGACGTGGAGTCGTCCTGATCGCCGTCGTCACCGGTCGTGGTGACGGAGTACTCGATGTCACCAGCGGAGCTGGTGTCGAAGTCAGCGGTGAACTCCTGCGAGCCACCGGCTTCGAGTTCGAGTTCCTCGGACGTAACCTCCTCACCGTCGACGGTGATGGAGATGTTACCCGCTGCCGTGCCGGAATCAGCCTTGTTCTCGACCGTCACCGTCAGGGTTGCGTCTTCGTCGACAGCAACCTCAGACGGAACGTCAGTCGAGATGCTGAGAGACGGCGTTGCACCGACGTCCTCTCCGATGACACCCTCTGCTTCGTCGACGAGTTTGCCGTCGTCGGCGTAGTCATCGTAGGCCCGGTTCGTAGCTTCCAGGTCGAACTCGGTGTCCTGGACCTCACCGGAGAAGTCGATTGCAGCGGCCCAGGATCCGTCATCCTGAACGACACCGGTGCCGTCCTCGACGAAGCCGTTGTCACCGTAGGCGCCTGCTTCGACGCGGATCTCGTTTCCAGGCGCGATGTTGGTCGTGCCGGTAATCTCCTGGCCTTCTTCAGGAGCGACCTCGTACTTGTCGGAGTCGAACGAGAGGGTCGGCTCTTCGACAGTGAAGGATTCACTGAACGATTCGGTCGTGTCAGTGTACGGGTTGAAAGCCTCGCCTTCATCAACGTCGTCCTCCGAGTAGACGTCGAAGGTCACGTTGAACTCGTTGGACTCGTTGTCCTCCGGAATCTGGTAGAAGGCGGCCATCTGGCCGGCGCTTTCGTTGGTGACGAGACCATTGTTGAGCTGGTCAAGGGTCACTTCGTCACCGCCGAAGCCGGGGTTAGTGTGCGTGATGCCGAGCTCGACACCGTTTTCGCTGAGGTTCTCAGCGTAGCCGAAGAAGCCGGTACCTTCGACGACGGTGACGAGAACGTCACCTTCGGCGATCGTACCGTCGGTTGCCGTACCGTGTTCTGCGACTGCAGCAATGTTATTTCCGCCCGAGATCTCGTCGTAGGCGTCCTGCGAGATCGCGTAGGTGCTGAGACTCTCGGTGGAGCGGTCAGTGACGCGGAAGAGACCGCGGTCCTCGTTGCTCCCACCCTGGGTCAGCTCCATGTCGAAGGACGAGGTCATGCTCCAGACCTCGGCCGGCGAGGAGTCGTAATCGGCGGACGCGTTCATCGCGTAATCGAGGGCGAAGGAACCACCGGACTCCTCACCGATGAGCTCGTCCTGGGTCGCGCCCTTCAGAAGTTCGTGAGTGTTGACGGGAATCTTGACCTGGTCGGAGTTACTGTTAGCAGTGACAGTTCCGTTGAAGATCGTGATTTCCTCGTTATCCGGGGTCCACGTGACGCTCAGGTTAACACTGGACGCGTCGTCCGTGTTGACCGTGATCGTGTTGTGGTCGCCGAGGACACCCGTTGCGGTGCCATCGTTACCGAATTCGATGTTTGTGTCGGACTGCTCGGTGACCTCAAAGGAGAACGAATCCTCTGCGTCAGTATCCTCAACGCCGGCACTGACGTTGTACTCTTCCTGGTTAAGTGAGGAAGAGTCAATGGTGATGGAGTCAGTACTACTGACGTCCTGGATCAGAACGTAGTCGTCTTCGTCACTTGCTTCAGCGCCAAGCGCGTTAGCAAGATCCGAAGTCGAGAGTCCATCAGCGGTCAGAGTAAGGTTGTACCCTGTTCGTGCGGAATCGACAGAAATCTCAAGGGAGTCGCCCTGTGAGACGGAGTCGAACTCCGGTTCAAGAGTCAGATCCTGATCGCTGACAGTGATCGACGTCGTATTACTCCCATCTGCCACTTCGAAGGTGCCGGTTCCGATGGCACCGGTGTCGAGAGTGGCGTTACCATTATTCACTGGCAGTTCCTTGACAACGGATCCGTCGCCATTGTCGGCGGTGACAATTACTTTGTCACCCGACAGGGAGCTGCCTTCAATTGCATTGAACGTTACCTCTTCGCCTTCCCAGAAACTGTTGCCGTTCAGGTTCACGTCGTCCGGTGAATCTGCGGCGGCAGGTGCAGCGAACGCTGCGCCCATCGCGACAACAGAAAGCACCATAAGCGCGGCCAGGACGACTGCACGTCCTTTCTCGCGCACTGATGTCGTGTCTTGTGTCATGTTGTATCGTGTTGTGTCGTTTCGCTTCGGTAGCGATCCATGCGCCGGGATCGTTCACCTCCCGTCCGCCCGGCGCGAACGGTATGGCTATCTGCCTCCCGGGTAGGGGTGTCTGCGATATTACAAGGTATCCGTAATAAGTCTTCTAGTTTCAGATTGAGTGAGCGCCGGCGAAGTAATGGCGAAATACAGACCTATCGGGGCTCGTACCGCCAGATATCACCCACGAAGAGAGTCACAGGTAAGACGGGGTTTATGTGGCGGGGTCGAGCGGCCGAACAGCACTGACGACGGGATCTATTCAAGAATGACGCACTCACGGGACCAACAATCGAACGGAACAGCCGGGTGTTGTCACCAACAACTACACTCGCTCGCGTGTGCGTGAAACAAATGCTTCCAATCTGCAGTGGGGCACGACACAGCGTATCAATCACCTAGCCAGATCTTACTCGTTCCCCTGCGCGGGATCCGATGGGACTCGGTTAGCGTCCGGCGGCTCCACCGGATTCGGCTCATCGTGACCGGCGAATTCGAGGAGTCCGAGGGCTGCCACGCAATCGACGCAGACCAGCCGGACACCGTCCTCGTATCGATCCGAGCGCGTCCCCTGGTGGAGCGCTTCAAGTCGAACCCAGTGATCCGCCGTGAGTTCGACGTTGCACCGCTCGCACGCGGGGCCCGATCGCTGCTCGTCGTATTCGTAACGTCCCATCAGGGCACCTCCGACGAACTGGCGAGCAGAACCGGCTGGGTTTTGGATTCTAAACCGAACGGTGCGAGAAGCTGGCGCTGGCTATCCGAAAGGCGGGCGATTCCTTTTTGACTCGGTAGTATCTCTCTAAGCATGGTTTGCAAATCCGCTCATGGGTTTGGAAACCGCGTCTCGGGTGCTAGGTCCACCCGGGACATTTCACCTGCATGTCCCCGCGTCAGTGACGGAGCGCGGTTTCCGTTCTGACAGAATACGTGAGAGAATATATAATTACTGGACGTGTGCACGATAGATGAACGATGGCCCGTTTCTTAGCTACGATAGCGTAGCAGACGCCGGTGCCAGTCGTTCAAATCGTCGCTCGGCTCAGAGGAGTGCACGTTCGGGACCGTGACGACGTCGAACAGCTGGGAGTGGTGGTCGGGAGTCACGAGATAGTCGATTCCGAGTTCGTCCATGTGACACGCGACCGCGTAGTCCGTAAACGAAGCATCGTTGTCGTCCCACTCGACGAAACGCACCCCCATAATTCGAAGCGAACTCTCCAGTCCACTGCTAACGTCCTCCATCTGCTCGCGAAGTTCGTGTCTTCGTCTGGCCCCATTACCCTGATTGCGGCCCTACTCCGTATCGCGCCACGACCCCCACACCTCACGATACTTCCCGAGTTCTCGGTACTCGCGCTTGCGCTCGAACACATCGATGGCGTAGAGGACCCCATTGTCTTTGTCCCAGTCGATCAGGACGCGGAAGTCACCGACACGGAGCTTGTACCCTGGATGGTTCTTCAGGCGGTCGAGGAAGTGCTCGGGAAACTCGAGAATCGAATCCAGTTTCGTGATGATGCGGCGTGCATCCGCTGTTTCGAGTTGTTCCAGCGTCTCCTGAATCGTCTCGGCGTATTCGAGATTGTGAGCCACAGATCAGCCCTCACTCGTCCTCGATCCCGAACCGTTCCTTCATCTCCTCGTGGCTGGTCGTTCGACCAGCCGCAATATCCGCGTACCCCTGCGAAATTCCCTCCTGTGCGCCTGGAGTAAGGATCGGTTCCGTGGTATCTCGCAGAACCTCCCTGATGAACTCCGACCGGTTCGAGTAGTGCAATTCCGCAGAGAGCTCGTCTAGCTCCTCTAAGAGCTGTTTCGGGACCTTGACGTTGAGTTTCACCATTTCCCCGTTGCTGTCGTCCGCGTCCGTGCTCATACCTCGTGGTACGAGCGTGGTACTCAAAGACCTATCGCCCAGCCCACTGAGGGATAGGCATTCAAGAAAGGTTGTTCATCCCACACTTCCATATCGGTTCCCGCAGCCAACCATTTAGGAAGACGACCATTGGCTGTTCCGCACAGGCACGGAAGAGGTCTGCCCGTCTCAGGAGACCCTCCAGCCTCAAACACTATCAGGAGAGGCACACCAGCCCAACGCTCAAAGTCGCCGTCGGCGATATTGGTTCTGACTCGAACGGCTTGCTAGTCGCCTGCTCAGTTCGAACAATCGGAAATGCTCGGAGACGATACCAAACAGCAGCCCAAGAGTATCCGCGACGCCGCTAAACTGGTAGGACGCGACTACAAGCAAGTTCACCGAAACCTCTCAGATCTCGAAAATATCGGCGTCATCACGTTCGGCAGCGGCGAAGCGGGGCAAGCGAAAACGCCGAAACTGGCCTACGACGGCCTCGAGATCGATATCCCAGTTGCTCGGCAGAACGGGGATGTTGGGACGACAGCTCCATAACTACCGTAGTGACTGCGATTACATCAGACGACAATGTCGTAGGCCTTCCTTCGTTGTCTCACAGGAATTGTCGGCGAGTGAGCGGTTCGAAGAACCCGAAGGAAGCCGTTCACCGAGCGCGAAGCGCTCGGGCCGACGACCGATGTGGAAGCCGCGCAGAGCGCGGCTGAAACGGAAGGAGGAGTGCTTTTGATCAACCTTTTGCCGAAGGACATCGCGCTGTGCGGCAACGCCGCCAGCGCGATAGACCGTGGTTCGAGAGGCGCAATGCGCCTCTCGTCATCACGGAAGACGCTCCGCGTCTTCCGAACGACAGCGCAAAAGGTTGCTGCGCGGGACAGGATTCGAACCACGCCGAGACGGTCGCTCGCTTCGCTCGCGCTGCGACTCGTCTACTTCGAATCCCTTGTCGCGCATACACGCCGCTCACGGTTGTTCGCGGCGGTATGCGCGGGACAGGATTCGAACCTGCGGAGGTCTACACCACAGCGTCCTAAGCGCTGCGCCATTGGCCACTTGGCTACCCGCGCGCAACATCCCAATTACTCCACAGCGGGAGTGAACGGGAACGTCTGATCGAAGATGCTCGTGGGATCTATAAAAACCTGACTTCCCGCGGCAGAACAGGTGACTGCGTCCGTAATTCTAGTGTCGTGGTAACCGATTCGAACGGGGGAGCGACTCAGCGTGTGACGACCCTATTAGCGATACGCTTCGACGGTGACGACCGACCGGGTTTCCTCGTGAGTCAGATCGCAATCCGCAGAGACGACCGGCGCATCTAACTCGCGACCCACAGCCGCGATCAATGCGTCTGGCCCATCGAGATACGGCCCACCGGGTGCAACCTCGTCCGCAATGTCACCCGCAGTGGCGACGGTCCGCTCGTCGATGGGTTGGACATCGACCCAGCCGAGATCGGCGCGAGCAGCGTCGACATCTCCGTCCGGAAGGTTCCCTTCGCCGACGAGAACCTCTGCAAGTGCCGGGGCCGGAGCGATCCAACGGGTATCGGATCCGCCGTTCGCACTGTAAAACTCACGGGTTGCTTCGACACCGCTCAGATAGTCGATCAAGAACGTCGCGTCAAGAACCTTCATGCCGAATCAGTTGGCCGATCGCGCATCCGTCGTTTGCGCTTTGCCTTCGATTTCCGACGTTCCTCACGGACGCGATCGGCTTCGTCAGACGACCATCGGCCGAAACCGTCCTCGAAGTCGCCGCTATCCTGCTCGCCGAGGACTCGCTCTAGAACGTCGTTATAACTCTCGTTTCCTCGTCGCCGGCGTTCGATCTTCCGCTTTACCGTTTCACTAACCCGAATCTGTTCGTTCGCAGCACCCATCGTGCGTTGACATTCGCGTTGACGCTACTTCGTGTTTTGGGTCATCGATCATCGCTCCACTAGTGAGTTGATCGGAATGTGGCTACGCTCCGTTCTAGCCACCAGATGGGAACCTGTCGATCATCGGTGCGTGACCGGCTCTTCGGGCGTCCAGTCCGGGGGGACGATGAAGGTCACGTGTTCGTCGTCGCGGCGCTGGTGGTGCTCGGCGGCCTGTTCGGCCAGCGATCGTTCTCGATAGCCCATCTCGAGGCCGCAGCCGGTACAGACGAGTTTACACGTGGGTTCGGTCATGAGACACCGGGGCCGCGACGCGTCAGCAAGAGTGCGTGGTCCACCCTCCTAAGTAAGAGCCTCGTAGCCAACGAACTCGTGACTCACCGGGTCGAGCGGGTATCAGTAGCGAGTTCTTGGACACCGAGGGTTCCATGATACTCATCGAGCGAGACGGACACCGGGGGCGGATTTATGCCCCACCGGGCGCAATCCAACGGTGTGTACAGCGCGCGCGAACGACTCGCCCAGAAGAAGTGGATCGAAGAGCTAGAGCGAGCAGCTGACGAACTCGAACTGTCGGACGACATCCGGTCGACGGCCGTCGACCTCTTTCTCTCGGACGTTCCGGAGACCGATCGGTCGAAACGGGCCGTCGTGGCCTCGAGTCTGTACGCCGCCGCGCTGATCGGCAGTGATGGGCGAACCCAGGGTGCGGTCGCCGACGCCGTGGACGTCTCGCGACTCTCGATTCAGTCACGATGGAAGGACCAGCTCGAAGCGGCCGGGCTGGACGCACCGGGCTGGTAACGGACACAGACACATACACGCTCAAACAGACGGGCAAAAACGCAGACGCACGATCGCGACGACAACACGCACGACTGCGATCGCTTGGCCCTATTCGGTCGATTGCGAATCGGAATTCCGGTCGCGTCCGTCCCGATCCGGCGTCAGCGCGCCGTGCTCGTCGATTTCGCCGTTGACGATGCGCGTACTCGAGATGATGTCGCCGTCTTCGGCGCGGGCGTGGGGAACGACGATCAGTTCGAGCGCGTCGTGACCGCGCTCGCGACGGAGTTCGTTGATCTGCTTGCCGCCGGCGACCGTCTCCGGCGAGACGACGAGGGCGTCGAACTGCGGTTCGGTCGCGATACCGGTCGACTCCTCGAGTTCGCGGATATCAAAGTCTCGTCCGCGCGGATCGGCGAGGCGTTCGAGTTCCGCACGGAGATCGCGTTCGCGTTCGCTGTAGGGGCGGACGTAGCGGTCGACGTGGCGTGTCGCGGGCGCGAGTTCGTCACTCGTCAGCCCCACGGTGACGTCGCCGAGTTCGAACGCGCGTTCGAAGAGTCGACGGTGGCCGTCGTGAACCGGGTCGAACGTGCCACCGAGCGCGACCTGCATACCCGCTTCTTCGACCCCGCGAGTATAAAAGAGTCGAAACTGCCGTTCCACGGGCGGCGGTACCGGCAATCGCCGCCCCCTCTCTGTGTGGCGGCGACCGCTCGGCCCGCGTGATCCTCACAACATTTGTATCTGGGCACGTCAGTGTCGGGGTATGGGACTCGACGAGGACGCACTCGACTATCACCGACTGGACCCCCCGGGAAAACTCGAGATTTCGACGACGAAGCCGACGAACACCCAGCGCGATCTCTCACTCGCGTACTCACCGGGTGTCGCGGCACCGTGTATGGAGATCCACGACGACGAAACCGACGCCTACACGTACACCGCGAAGGGGAATCTCGTCGGCGTCGTCTCGAACGGCTCCGCAGTGCTCGGACTCGGCGATATCGGCGCTCGAGCATCCAAACCCGTGATGGAAGGGAAAGGCGTGCTCTTCAAGCGCTTCGCCGACATCGACGTCTTCGACATCGAACTCGACACCGACGATCCCGAGCGGTTCGTCGAGGCCGTCTCGATGATGGGACCGACCTTCGGCGGAATCAACTTAGAAGACATCGCCGCTCCCGAGTGTTTCACGATCGAGGAACGCCTCCGCGAGGAGATGGACGTCCCCGTCTTCCACGACGACCAGCACGGGACGGCGATCATCTCCGGCGCGGCGTTGCTCAACGCGGCCGAGGTCGCCGGGAAGGATCTCGAAGATCTCGAGATCGTCTTCTCCGGCGCCGGCGCGAGTGCGATCGCGACGGCCCGCTTCTACGTCTCGCTCGGCTGTCAGAAAGAGAACATCACGATGTGTGATTCCTCGGGGATCATCACCGCCGCACGGGCAGAGAGCGGCGATGCCAACGGGTACAAGCGTCAGTTCGCTCGCGACATCCCGGAGGGCGACCTCGCGGATGCCATGGAGGGCGCTGACGTCTTCGTCGGCCTCTCGGTCGGCGGTATCGTCAGCCAGGAGATGGTCCGCTCGATGGGAACGAACCCGATCATCTTCGCGATGGCCAATCCAGACCCGGAGATCACCTACCCCGACGCGAAAGCGGCGCGCGACGACTCGGTCATCATGGCGACCGGGCGCTCCGATTACCCCAATCAGGTCAACAACGTCCTCGGGTTCCCCTTTATCTTCCGCGGCGCGCTCGACGTGCGCGCGACGGACATCAACGAGAAGATGAAGGTCGCCGCCGCCCGCGCGCTGGCCGACCTGGCGCGCGAGGACGTCCCCGACGCGGTGGTCAAGGCCTACGGCGACGAGCCCCTCCAGTTCGGCCCCGAGTACATCATCCCGAAACCCGTCGACCCGCGGGTCCTCTTCCGCGTCGCGCCGGCGGTCGCGAAGGCCGCGATCGACTCCGGTGCCGCTCGCGTCGAACTCGATCTCGACGAGTACGAAGCCGAACTCGAGGCCCGCCTCGGCAAATCCCGCGAGATGATGCGGGTCGTCCTCAACAAGGCCAAGAGCGATCCAAAACGCGTCGCGCTCGCGGAGGGCGACGACGAGAAGATGATCCGGGCGGCCTACCAACTCGCCGAACAGGGGATCGCCGAGCCGATACTGATCGGCGAAGAGGCGGGAATCACCGAGACGGCAGCCGACCTCGGTCTCGACTTCGAGCCGACCGTCGCCGATCCGATGGCGGGCGATTACGACGCGTACGCCGACCGGCTCTATGAACTGAGAAAACGCAAGGGACTCTCACAGTCGGAAGCCAAAGATCGAATCCGCCGCGACACCAACTACTTCGGCAGCGTGATGGTCGAAGAGGGTGACGCCGACGCGCTCCTCACCGGGCTGATGCACAACTATCCCTCCGCACTCCGTCCGCCACTGCAGGTGATCGGGACCGCCGACGACGTCGACCACGTCGCGGGCGTCTACCTCCTCGCGTTCAAGAACCGCGTCATCTTCATCGCGGACGCGACGGTGAACATGGACCCCGACGAGGAAGTGCTCGCCGAGGTCACCCAGCAGACCGCGAACCTCGCTCGCCGGTTCAACGTCGAACCGCGAGCCGCCCTGCTGTCGTACTCCAACTTCGGGAGCGTGGACAACGAGGGAACGCGAAAGCCCCGCCGCGCAGCCAACATGCTCCGAAACGACCCCGACGTCGACTTCCCCGTCGACGGCGAGATGCAGGCCGACACGGCCGTCGTCGAGGACATCCTCGAAGGGACCTACGGCTTCTCGGACCTGGACGAGCCCGCGAACGTCCTCGTCTTCCCCAACCTGGAGGCGAGCAACATCGGCTACAAGCTCCTCCAGCGTCTCGGCGGCGCCGACGCGATCGGCCCGATGCTCGTCGGGATGGACGAGCCTGTTCACGTGTTGCAGCGGGGTGACGAGGTCAAGGATATCGTCAACCTGGCCGGGGTTGCGGTCGTCGATGCGCAAGAGTAGCGAGGGCTGAGCGACCAACGGGAGCGAAGGCCTCGTACCGGAACGGCGAACGAAGTGAGCCGTGGAGGAGTAGCGCGGTTTGAGGGCGGCAGCCCGAAAACCGCGGTTTTACGAGCGGGGAACGGAGTGACCCGCGAGTAGCGAGGATTGAGCGAACGTAGTGAGCGGAATCCTCGGACCGACGAACGGTGAGCGCAGCGACCCGCGAGTAGCGGGGCCAGAGCAAGAAAAGCGAGGACCGGCCGTTGCAACCGGTACAGCGTCACTTGTACGCGTCGTTCATGCCGCCGTCGCTGGCGGTCGTCGAGGGGGAGGCAGTAGTCGCCGTGACGAACTCGCGCCAGTGGCGGATGCCCCAGATGCCGAGGCCGGTGCAGATGATGCCGGCGGCGAGGAACACGACGATCAGGCCGCGCCTGAGGAGCGCCGTCGGATTGTAGGCGAGGTAGAACGCGCCTTCGGTAGCCAGGCCGAAGAGTAGGGCGGCGGCCAACCCGATGCCGGCGGTGGCGATCAGGATCTGCATGCCGTCGCGGTTGCGGTTGTCGAGTTTGAGCAGGGAGACGATGAAGGCGAGTGCGAAGACGAGGACGTAGACGGGAAGTCGGGTCACGAGGTTGGTGACGACCAGGCCCTCGACGACGACGGCGATGCCGACGAACGCCAGCGTGAGGAGAATCGTCGACGGGACGACGGTGAGGACGACCCGACTAGTCAGGAAATCGACGATGCGATCCGTATTCATGCCCTACTCACGTGGGTGCTCCCTCAAAAACGTTGAGGAACTGGTGACCATCGGGCGAGGTGACCAGTCGGGGATCGGACGGGAAGCATATATGGGGGGACTACATAGCGAGACCCGAAAGGTATGGCCGAATCGATCGAGCGCTTCCCCGTCTCGGAGAAGGGCTACTCGCTGCCAATCAACGACGTCCTTACGGGACGCGGGTTCATCACCGGCAAGTCCGGCAGTGGCAAGTCCAACACGGCGAGCGTCGTCGCGGAGGAACTGCTCGATCGAGGCCTGGGGCTGTTGATCATCGACACGGACGGCGAGTACAGCGCCCTGAAAGATCGCTACGAACTACTCCAGGTCGGCGGCGACGACGCTTGTGATCGGGAGATTACGGCCGAAGACGCGCCGCTGATCGCCGACCTCGCGCTGGAGGAGAACGTGCCGATCATCCTGGACGTCTCCGGCTACATGGACGAGGAGGTGGCCGACGACGTCATACACGCGGTCGTCCGCGAACTCTTCGTCGCGGAGAAACAACACCAGAAACCGTTCTTGCTGTTCGTCGAGGAGGCCCACGAATTCATTCCCGAACGCGGTGGTGGCGACGACGTCCACAAGATGCTGGTCCGCGTGGCAAAACGTGGCCGAAAGCGCGGACTCGGCGTCGTCGCGATGTCCCAGCGACCGGCCGCAGTCGCGAAGGACTACATCACGCAGTGTGACTGGCTCGTCTGGCACCGCCTCACCTGGGAGAATGACACGAAGGTCGCGGGTCGAATTCTCGGCGGGGACGCGGCCGAGAGCGTCCAGTCGCTCGACGACGGGGAGGCGCTCGTCATGACCGACTGGGACGAGAAACTCTCCCGCGTCCAGTTTCGCCGGAAGAAGACGATCGATCGAGGATCGACGCCGACGCTCGAGGACGCCTACGGGCCGCCATCGGCCCGCGAAGACCACGTCACTGGAACGGCGGAAGCGGACGACGAGGCGACCGAGAACACGGCCGACGACGGCGACGGTGATAGCGGCGACACGACCGGTTCGACCGAGGACCCGGAGCCGGCCACGGAGGAGCCACGGCCCGAAGACGACGGCGGCTCGGCCCAGGATCGGACGAGCAACTGGGACCTGAGCGACGTGGACATCGAACCCACACAGCCGTCGCTCCAGGAAGCGTCAGCCGAACAACCGTCGCCGGCCGGTAGTGTCGACGGACGACAGGCAGGTAGCGGCCCGAGGACGGAACCGGCGACCGCCGAACCGAGCACTGCCACACCGAAACCGCCGGCGCAAGCCGACCAGGGGCATTCTGGTGCGGGGACACCCCCGGCGAGCCACGGGCAAGCCGGCGAGCCCCAACCCGACGCCTCGGTACAGGCGAGTGGCACGACCGACGGTGGGTCGGTGTCTCGACGCCGGCAGGCGCCATTGGACGAACCCGACGAGTACGATCCCCTCTGGGAGATCGCACAGTTGATCGTCTACTGTTACGGTGTCATCGCGGCCACCCACGCGGGATTCTATCAGTCGCTCAGACGGCGATACACCACACTCTGTCTCCGGTTTCGGCAAACGGCATTTGGAACCTACCAACGCGGGTCGGCGGGCCGAATCGAGCGGCGTGTCGGAACTGCACTGGCGATGATTACGGTGGTGCTCGTCTACGCGATCGTCGCCGTTGCCATCGTCGCCGGGCTCAATCAGTATCGAACGCAGCTCGGGTAACTGGCTACTTGGGACCAAGCAGTCCGGAGAGCCGTCCCAGTCGGCCCGTCGACCCCGACCGAACGGCCCGCTACATTTTTGAGCAGGCTGGCACGAGAGTCACCATGGTCACGGTCCGGGCGCCGGCGACGAGCGCGAATCTGGGGAGCGGGTTCGACGTGTTCGGCCTCGCGCTGGCTCGCCCGGCCGACGTCATTCACGTAGAGAAAGCCGCCGAGACGACGATCACGGTCGAGGGAATCGGCAGCCAGTACGTCCCGGAGGATCCGCGAAAGAACACCGTTGGAGCCGTCGCCGAGGCGCTCGACGCACCGGCGTCGATCACGATCGACAAAGGTGTCAGACCGTCCTCGGGGCTCGGCTCGTCGGCGGCGAGTGCAGCCGGCGCCGCCGTCGCACTGGACGCGCTCTACGGCCGCGAGACAGATCCGGAGGAGCTCGTTCGCATCGCGGCGAAAGGCGAAGCTGTCGTCTCCGGCGAGGCACACGCCGACAACGTCGCGCCCGCGATCCTCGGTGGCTTTACCATCGCCACACCGGAGGGAATCACGTCGATGGAGACCTCGCTGTCGCTGGTCGCCTGCCTGCCCGACATCGTCGTCTCGACCAGGGACGCACGGGCGGTGGTCCCGTCGGAACTCTCGCTCGATGATCTCGTCGGTACTGTCGGTGCGGCGGCGACGCTCACCGCCGGAGTCGCACGGAACGATCCCGAACTCGTCGGACGCGGGATGGCCGACGGCGTCGTCACCCCGACACGAGCGGCCCTGATCGACGGCTACGACGCGGTCAGCAAGGCTGCGACCGCGGCGGGGGCGACGGGCGTCACAGTGAGCGGCGCCGGCCCGACCGTCCTCGCCGTCTGTCAGGACGGGACGCGCGAGGCCGTCGCGTCGGCAATGATCGACGCATTCGCCGAGCACGGTGTCGACAGCCGCGCCTACCAGACGAGCGTCGGGCGGGGCGCAGAAGTGTTCGTGTAGGTGCGTTCGTCCCGGTCGCGTCCCTCGTCCTCGTCTCAGACGCCGCGACCTTGCAGTTTCTCTTCGTCCGACAGGTCGACGTTCGCGTCGCCTTTCATTCCCTTGCCAACGTTCGTCGCGATCTCGGCGAGGCGCTCGGGGTCGTCCCAGTTGTTGACGGCTTCGACGATGGCTTCGCCCATGGCTCGCGGATTCTCCGCGCCGAAGATGCCGCTGCCGACGAAGATCCCGTCGCACTCGTGGTGCATCATGAGCGCCGCGTCGGCGGGCGTCGCGATGCCGCCGGCGGCGAAGTTGACGACCGGCAAGCGACCCATCTCGGCGGTCTCGTGGACGAGCTCGGCGGGTGCCTCGATCTCGCGGGCGTATGCTTCGCGTTCCTCGTGAGTCATCCCCGCGAGTTCGCGGATCGCGCCCTTGATCGTGCGTTGGTGGTGGACGGCCTGGTTGACGTCACCGGTCCCCGCCTCACCCTTCGTACGGATCATCGCTGCACCTTCCTCGATCCGACGGAGTGCCTCGCCGAGGTCGCGCGCTCCGCAGACGAACGGCGCGGTGAAGCCACGCTTGTCGATGTGGTAGGCGTCGTCGGCCGGTGTGAGTACCTCCGACTCGTCGATCATGTCGACGCCCGTGGCCTCCAGGATCTGGGCCTCTTTCGTGTGGCCGATCCGGGCTTTCCCCATCACCGGGATCGAGACCTCGTCGATGATCTCGGCAACGTCCGCAGGATCGGCCATCCGCGCGACGCCGCCGCGCTTGCGAATGTCCGCGGGGACGGCCTCCAGAGACATGACGGCCACGGCACCCGCGTCCTCGGCGATGCGCGCCTGTTCGCGATTCACGACGTCCATGATGACGCCACCCTTCTGCATCTGTGCGAAGCCTCGCTTGACGAGGTCGGTCCCCCGTCGGAGATCCTCCAGATCGGTCGCAGTCTCGGTCATACTGCCGGCTTTGCCCCCGCCTTACTTACGCGTATCCTTTCCGTCAATTCGATCTGTAGCTGCCCAGCCAGGAGGAACGTTCAGTGCTACCACAGGCGAACAGGCGGCGAGAACGGTGATTCGCGTCGGTAACCAGCTATCGAAAAGTATATTTAATTTTTAAATTATAGGCAGAGTATATGCCCTCCGTCGACGGAACCAAGCGACCGTCCATACCGGTTTCGATCGTGCGGTACAGCACACAGCAACCGCCTCGCCGACGATGATCGAACGCTCGCGGCGGGCCGTGCTGACCGCGATCGGATCGTCGATGATCGCTGGCTGCTCGATGAGCGACCGCGAATCGATCGACGTCACCGAACTCCAACCCGGTTGGACCGCCGATTTAGACGCGCAGTCACCAAAAGCGGCACCCCGCGTCCTCGATGGTTCAGTGTACGTCGATAACGGGTTCGATTTCATCGAAATTCCCCTCGAGCGTCCGGGAAATCGGCGGAAGCTACTGGACACCTTCCTCGGTTCACCAGCCGTGAGAGACGTCACCGCGAATCCGGCCGTCGACGAAACGGCCGGCCGCCTCCTCGTGCCGACAGAACTCGCGAACACGGGAACGCTCTACAGCATCGACCCCGAGACGGGCATCGAATGGGAGACGAAGCTCCCCGGCGGCTCCGGGTTCGCGCCGATCGTCGACGGCGACGAAATCGCGATTCAGACGGACGAAGCCGTCAGCCTCCTCGACCGCGAAATCGGGGAGATACTGTGGTCGAAATCGATCCGGACCGCCGGATTGAGCGGGCACGAGCGGCACGCGGACCTCTCACCAGCCCTGATCGAAGACCGGGTACTCGTCCCCACCAAAGACGGACTCCAGTGTTTCAGCCGCGAAGATGGGTCTGAACTGTGGAATTCCCTCGACAGAGCCGTCACCGAGCGCCCCGCGGTCGACGGCGACCGGGCGTACGTTCCCGTCTCTCGCCACGGTGTCAAAGCTCTCGACCTCGAAACGGGTCGAGTCGACTGGGAGACCGACCCGTTCGAATCCTGGACGACGCCAGTCGTCGGCGACGATCGGGTCTACGTCGCGGCGGTACGTGATATGTACGCGTTCGAGCGGACGAGCGGCGATCTCGTCTGGCACACCGACGGTGGCGACTTCGGCGGGGCCGTCTACACGGACCCGACGCTCGTCGACGACCGGATCGTCGTGGGCTCGTCGGGATACGCCGTCCTGATTCTCGATCGTGAAGGGACGCTCCGCGCCCGCTCGACAGGGACGAACACGAAGTTCGCCCACGCTGTGACGGACGATGGCATCGTCGCCGCCGAGCGAACGGCGGTGAGTCGGTACGACCTCCCGTAGTTGACGAGCAAAACGATCGTACACACTAATACTACCCAGATTTTTGGAGTGATGATGAAAAATATACCCAAGACGCGTCGGAACGTGATTGCAGTAGCCGGGGCGAGTCTGCTACCTGGATGTTCTATGTTCGCAAACAAATCGACGGTTGACAGCACTCCCACCGAAATCAGTCCCGACTGGACCGTCGATCTCGGGATGCCCGTTCCGACGACGGCGCCGCGCGTACTCGACGACATGGTGTACGTCGGCACGGACACGTTCGTGGTGGGACTTGCACTCGACGGATCAGACGGCCGCACGCGACCGTTGGACGATCGGGCCCAATTTGGCCGAGTGCCATCCATCGCCGCGACACCGGCTGTCGACGAACGGGCGGCCCGACTCGTCGTCCCACTGGCGATCGACGGGACCGCCATCCTCTGCGCCGTTACCCCGGACGACGACATCGAGTGGACGCAGTCCCTGTCCGGAGGCCTGGCGTTCACCCCCACTATCGACGGAGCCGGGCTCGCCATCCAGACGACAGATGCCATCAGTGTGCTCGGTCGAAACGATGGGCGCATCCGATGGTCGAAGTCGGTCCTCGCACCGGACACCCGGACGGAAGACGCGACGGACCGATCTCCGGCGATGACGGACGATCGAGTCTTCGTCCCGTGCAAGGACGGGCTTCGCTGTTTCGACCGCGAGGATGGGACCGAACAGTGGCACACGCTCGACGACCCGATCACCGCGACACCGGCAGTCGGTGACGAACTGGTGTATGCACCCGTCGCGGATCGCGGTGTCCGGGCGATCGACCGCTCCTCGGGTCGAATCGAGTGGAAGACGGAAGCGTTTCCGTGCTGGACACGACCGCTCGTAGACGGCGACCGAATTTACGTGGCAGGGGAACGAAACCTGTACGCGTTCGATCGGACGACTGGCGATCGGCTCTGGCGGTTCGACGAGCCGGGGTTCGGGGGGCCAACCTACACGTCCCCCCAACTCGTCGACGACCGAATCATCGCCGGGTCGACTGGGCACGCGATCGTCGTCTTTGACCGGGATAGAACACGACTCGCGCGCTCGACCGGCACGAACACGCCGCGTTCACACGCCATCGTGGGCGAACACGTTCTGGTCGCCCATTGGTCGGGGGTGAGTCGGTACGAACTCCCGTAATCGAGGTTGTGTGAATCGAACCGCTACCTCTTTGCGGGTTCACTGAGTGTATCGGACCGATGGCAGTAGCCGTCGAAGAGACTCGCCGACCCACCCTTCCCCGATGGCTCGCACCCGTGCCGAACCGACTCGAGGAGCTGGGTCTGCGGCTGGCCTGGCTCGTCGTCGCCGTGAACCTCGCGGGGACCGCCTTCGGCTTCTGGTACTATCGCTACCAGTTCGTCGAGACGGCGACCGTCATGTGGCCGTTCGTCCCCGACAGCCCGCTCGCCACGCTGTTGATCGCACTCGCGATCGCGGCCTGGAAGCTCGGGTACGAACAACCCTGGCTCACCGCGCTGGCCTTCTTCGGAAACCTGATACTGGGGCTGTGGACGCCGTTTACGCTCGTCGTCTTCGCCGACCAGTTCGCCGCGCAGGGAATCGCGCCGGCCATGTACGCCTTCCTCTTCGGCAGCCACCTGGCGATGGCGCTCCAGGCGCTGGTCCTCTATCGGATCAGTGACTTTCCGCCCTGGGCGATCGCCGTCGCGCTCGGCTGGTACACGGTCGATCTCGTCGTCGATTACTTCGTGCCGGTGGTCGGGGAGCCCCACCACACGACGCTTCCCGTCGCCCCCGACGAACCGATCGCCCTCGGTGCCGACGCGCTGGGCGTTGCCGGGGCGGGGGCGACCGTCCTCACACTGCTCGCGCTCTTTCTCGCGTTCTCGACACACGTCTACGTAACGAGAGACAAGTGACGCAAGTCCGGCCGGTTAGGCGACGCGATCACTCGCTCGAACGGCCTCGAGCAGCGGATCGAGTTCGCCGAGGTCTGTCCGGACGCGGACGCGGTCGCGTTCCGCGTCGTAGCGTACCAGTCCGGCGTCGGCCAATTTCGGAAGGTGACAGTGGTGTAGTTCGAGGCGGAGCGTGTCGGCCGGACGGTCGCCTGCCTCGACGGCGAGCGTCTCGGCCAAGTCGTCGACCGTCATCGTCTCGTGCCCCGACAGCAAGGAGAGTGTTCGACGTCGCCACTCGTTCGAGAGCGTCTCGAGCACGACGCTCACTGGAAGGTTGGGGTCGGTGCATCTCCGGGGCGAGTGTGTGATGTGGGGGTTCATATCGAGTCGGTCTCTCGTTGGCCGTCCGTGTCCTGCACTCACACGGCCACGGGTGGGCAGATACACGGAACGCACATAACTATTACTATTGGATGTTCTCTTCGGCCGTGTCCGGTAGTTGGCCGACAGCAGCGAACGACGCCAACAACGACCAACGCGGACATTCACTCGACGAAGACCATGAAAACAGCCGACGAGGACGACGGCCGAATCGCCTCACTCGACGACGACGATCGCCGACTCGGTCTCGATCATCTCGCCGGCTCCCGAGTAAGTCCGTTCGTGGGAGACCTCGAACAGGTCCGGTTCGAGTGCTTCGCCGGCGACGACCAGTGTGTCCCCGTCGAGTTCGAACGCCTCGTCGTCGATGGCGTCGTCGATCTCGCCCACTTTTTCACCGTATCGGGGTCCGAGTGTCGAGTAGTCGAGACTGATATCGGAGAGTTCGGTCGTCACGTCGGGGTCGTCGTCGCTCACCGTGAGGTCCTCGACGTGCATCACGGTTCGGACGACGTCCTCGAATCCGTCGATCGCACCGTAGACGGTGACGGCGTCGAGTTCGCTGTTCAGCGGGAGCTGGTTCTCGCTCTTGTACCGCCGGAGCGCCGAGATGACGTCCATCGTGGTCTCACCGGCATCGAGATCGGCCTCGTAGCCCTCCGGAGCGGGCCAATCGCGAACGTGGATGCTCGCAGACTCGAGAGCGTCATCGCCCGCGTCCTGTGTCTCGCTCTCAGCGTACACCGCCTGCCAGAGTTCCTCCGTGACGTGCGGGAGGAACGGGGCCCACAGTTCGAGGAAGGTGCGATGGGCCGTCCGCAGCGCGTAGGCAGTCGACGGATCACCCTCGCGTTCCTTCGCGATCTCAAGGTAGTCGTCGCAGAAGGTGTTCCAGAAGAACGTCCGAAGCCGGTCGCGTGCCTTCGCGTACTCGTGAGCTTCGAAGTGGGCCGTCAGATCCGCGATGGCGTCGTCGAGCTCGGCCAGCAGCCAGCGGTCGATCGGCGCGAGCTCGTCGGGTTCGGCCGGATCGGCCGGGGCGAGGCTGTCGACCAGCTTGGAGGCGTTCCAGAGCTTTCGCAACAGCTTCTCACCGGCCCGAAGATCTTGCTCCTGATACGGGAAGTCGTCGCCGACCGCGGCGCTGGCCGCCCAGAAGCGGATCGCGTCGACGGGGTACTCCGCGATCACTTCGTCGGGGGCGACGACGTTGCCCCGCGACTTGGACATCTTCTCGCGGTTCTCGTCCAGAACGTGACCGTTGATCAACGTCGCGTCGAACGGCACCTCGCCGGTGTGCTCGTAGCACTTGATGACCGTGTGGAACAGCCAGAAGGAGATGATGTCGTGGCCCTGCGGGCGGAGATCGAACGGATAGAGTTCCGGGTGCTCCATGGTGAACCCGCCGTCTCCGCCGTTCGCGGGTCGCTGACGCTCCCCGCTCTCCGCTCCGAGGTCGCTCGCTTCGCTTGCGCCCTCGCCGTCCCAGTCCCAGCCGGCGTTGATCAGCGGCGTCAGCGAGGACGTTGCCCACGTATCGAAGACGTCCTCCTCGGCCTCGAATTCCGCGTGGCCGCACTCCGGACAGGCCTCGACCGGTGGCTCGTCGCTCAGCGGGTCGACCGGCAGGTCCGCCTTGTCGGCCATAATTGGGTGGTCGCACTCTTCACAGTACCAGACCGGGAACGGGATCCCCGAATCGCGCTGGCGGGAGATGAGCCAGTCCCATTCCAGCCCCTCGATCCAGTGCTTGTACCGGGTGAACATCTTCTCGGGGTACCAGTCCATCTCCCGGCCGGCATCCAGGTACTCCTCCTTGTGGTCCAGGATCTCGACGTACCACTGCTTGGAGACGCGGTACTCGACGGGCGTCTCACAGCGTTCGTGGACGCCGACGGCGTGCGTGATCTCCCACCGGTCGCGGAGTGCGCCCTCCTCGTCCAGATCCTCGACGATGGCCTTGCGCGCTTCCTCGGTCGAGAGGCCCTCGTACTCCCCGGCGAGGTCGGTCATCGTCGCGGTCTCGTCGATGGCGACGCGCAGCGGGAGGTCGTGGGCCTGGTACCACTCGATGTCGTTCTGGTCGCCGAAGGTACAGCACATGACGACCCCGCTGCCCTTCTCCATGTCGACGCGCTCGTCTTCGATGATCGGCACCTCGTGGCCGAAGATGGGGACGCGAGCTGTCTCGCCGATCAGGTCCTGGTTGTCGTCGTCTTCGGGATGGACGAAGACCGCGACGCAGGCCGGGATGAGTTCCGGACGCGTCGTGGAGATGACGAACTCCTCGCGGTTGGTTCCCTCCGAGGCGATACCGAACGCGATGTCGTTGAAGTGCGAGCCACGCTCGTCGTCCTCGACTTCGACCTGAGAGATCGCCGTCTCGCACTCGGGACACCAGATCGCGGGCGCCTTCTTGCGGTACTCGCGTCCCTTCTCGTAGAGGTCGAGAAAGGAGAGCTGGGAGATGCGCTGGACGCGCGGCTCGATCGTCTTGTAGGTACGATTCCAGTCGATCGAGGTGCCGAGCCCCTGCATCTTCTCGGTGAACTCGGCCTCGTACGTCTGACAGACGTCACGACAGAGATCCTGGAATTCCTGGCGCTCGTAGTCCTGGTGGCGGATATCGAGTTCGTCCTCCGTGAGGCGCTCGCTCGCGATGCCGTTGTCGTCGTAGCCGAACGGGAAGAGGACGTCGCCGTCGACCATCCGCTGGAAACGGGCCGCGAAGTCCTGCAGTGTCTGCCCGTAGAGGTGGCCCATGTGCAGACTTCCCGAGACCGTCGGCGGCGGCGTGTCGATCGAGTAGACGGTGTTGGGATCCTGTTCGGGATCGCCCTCGTAGGCGTAAGTGTCGGTCTCGACCCACCGGCGCTGCCAGTGGGATTCGATGGCCTCGGCGTCGTACTCCCCGGCGAGTTCGGGCGTGTGCGCTTCGGCCTCGCGGCTCGCGGTTTCACCGCTCGCTTCGTCCGAGCGCTCACTTCGGTCGCCCTCGCGGGTCATAGTCTCACCGCCCGGATCGGGCGCCGTCGATACATCGGTTGCAGCCAAGTGTCAGTCTGAGCGTCAAACATCGGTAGTACTGGTCGTTGTTCGTCGTATTTCAGTCGGCGACAATACATCCGTCGAAACGGGGAGGAAAGGTGGGCCTAGACGGCCCCTACGAAGACGGTTCCGCAGGACCCGCCGAACCGGCGCTCGGTGACGGATTCGTCCATACGGGCACCTCACCTTCATTCCTGTTAGGTGTTTCGCGTCAGGGGCCAATCCCACGCCGTTGGACACGAACCAACCTATATGACCGATCGGCAGCGAAAGGCGAGCAATGACCGGGCGAGAACGACCGAATTGGACGCACTGGTACGAACGGAGGCGGCGATAAGATGGCCGATCTGGCCGACCGCTACGCCGCGTGGATCGCCGAACACAGCCGAGCCGTGCTGATCGCGGTCGTCGTGCTCACGGCCGTCGTCGCAGCGGGCGCCGCAGTGGGTGACGCCGGAAGTGCTGGTATCGGCGAATTCGACGTGGACACCCCAGAGACTCGCGCCGGCGACTACGTCGCCACGAACTACGAGACCGACGACCGCATCGTCACCCAACTTGTCGTACGCGACGAGGGCGGTGACGTGCTCACGAAGGAATCGCTCCTCGACGGACTCCGATTGCAGGCTGACGCACGGGAGCGGGCGTCGGTCGAGTCGACGCTCGCCGAACCCGGCTTCCGGGGCATCGAGAACATCGTCGCCACCGCGGCCGTCTTCGAGGATCGCGCCGCCACGGCGAACGGACAACCCGACACCAGCCAGCCAACTCTCGACGAGCAGATCGCGGCCCTCGAAGCGCGCTCACCAGAAGAAGTCGAGTCGCTTGTGGGCGACGTCCTCTCCGGGGAGACAGGCCACCCGGGAGGCGCCACCGGCGCCGACGCCACCGCGTTTCTGCCGAACGACTACGAACCCGGAAGTACGGACGCCGAGTCGCGACTGATCCTCACGTTCCAGAGCGACGGCACGGCCGACGACGAGGAGCCCCAGGCGGCCTACGACGCGCAGGTCGAACTCGAGACGCTGTTCGACGAGCGCTTCGACGACGGCTTCGTCTTCGGCCAGGGGATCACCGACGAAGCCTCGACGAACGCCGTCGGAGACAGCTTCGCGATCATCACGCCGGTCGCGCTCGTCCTCGTGTTATTCGCGCTCGGAGTTACCTACCGGGACGTCGTCGACGTCCTCCTCTCGATCGCCGGAATCGCAGTCGTGATGGCGTGGCTCGCGGGTCTCATGGGCTGGCTGCAGATCCCGTCGAGTCAGCTCCTGATCGCGGTCCCGTTCTTATTGATCGGGCTGGCGATCGACTACTCGTTGCACGTCATCATGCGCTATCGGGAGGCCAGAACGGGTGAACTCACCGGCGTCGATTCGGACGTCGACGTTCGAACCGGCATGGCGATCGGCCTCGGGGGCGTGATCCTCGCGCTCGCGGCGGCCACGTTCTCGACCGGCGTCGGGTTCCTCTCGAACGTCGTCAGTCCGCTTGCCGCGGTCAGGGACTTCGCGATTCTCTCCGGCGGCGGCATCTTCGCGACGCTGATCGCGTTCGGCGTCTTCGTCCCCGCGCTGAAGATTGTCGTCGACGGACTGCTCGAGAACCGATTCGGCCGGGATCGAGCGAAGCCGGCGTTCGGGTCGACCCCCGGCCCGGTGAACCGACTCCTGTCGGCAGGTGTCACGCTAGCCCGACGCGCCCCCATCGCCGTCGTGCTCGTCACGGTGGTACTCGCCTCGACGGGCGCGTACGGGGCGACGACGATCGACACCGAGTTCAACCAGACGGATTTCCTCCCGCGTGACGCGCCCGACTGGGCGAAATCCCTCCCGGGTCCGCTGGCCGCGGGGACGTATACGATCGCCGACGACGCCACGTATCTGGGCGAGAACTTCCGCGCGGGTGGTGAGGGATCGCAGGCAGAGATACTGATACGACCGTCCGATTCGGAGGGAGCCCTCACGGATCCGGCCATCCTGGCCGCGATCGAGGAGACGAGGACGAGTGGTGGCGAGTGGGGAACGATCGACGCCGGACCGGACGGGAGCGCCGCCGTCGACGGACCGCTCACGCTCGCCCGCGATCTCGCCGCGACGAACGAATCCGTCGCCCAGGCGATCGACGAGCGGGATACCAACGGTGACGACGTCCCCGACGAAGACCTTGCCGGGCTGTACGACGTACTCTACGAGACCGACGCGGAGCAGACCGCGACGGTCGTAGAACGCACCGACGGCGAGTACGACTCGATCCGACTCGTCCTGAGCGTTCGCGGCGACGCCAGCGCCCAGGACGTCGCGACCGACGTCGAGGCGTTTGCCGCGGCAATCGAAGCCAGCGCGCCCGTCTCGGCGACGCCGACCGGCGGCCCGGTCCAGACCGCGGTCGTCCAGGACGCCCTCCTGGAGACGCTCGTACAGGCGCTCGCGATCACCCTGGTCGTCATCCTCGTCTTCCTCACCGCGCTGTACTGGATCCGCCACGGCGCCCCCTCCCTCGGCCCGATTACGATGGCCCCCGTCGTCGCCGCCCTGGCCTGTTTGCTCGGCGCGATGGCCCTGCTCGACCTGCCGTTCAACAGCGAAACGGCCGTCATCACGAGCCTCGCGATCGGGCTCGGTGTCGACTACAGCATCCATTTAGGAGAACGGTTTGTGAGTGAGAAGCGAGATTCCGGAGGAATCTCGGAAAGTCGAACGGCGAACGAAGTGAGCCGTGAGAAGCGGGACTCCGAAGGAGCCTCGAATAATCGAGCGGGGAGCGAAGCGAATCCGGATCTGACGAACATCGAGGACGTGCTGTCGGCGACCGTGACGGGCACCGGCGGCGCGTTACTCGGCAGTGCGCTGACCACGGCCGCAGGGTTCGGGGTCCTGGCGCTCGCACTCGCACCGCCCCTCCAACGGTTCGGGATCGTGACCGGGCTGGCGATCGTCTTCGCCTTCCTGGCGTGCATCCTGGTGTTGCCGAGCCTGCTTGTCGTCCGCGAGCGAATGCTTCGGCGGATTGCCTAAAGGCGCTCGGTCGGGATTGCAAAAACGGGCTGATATCGTCCCCATCGACCTCGAATACGTCACGCGCCCACGCGAGCAGACAGGGTCACGTGAGGTCCTGGTTCGCGTGAGTGCGGACCCAGAGTTCGCCGATCGGCGAGAGGCGGGTTCGGTAGGACTTGCCCTGTTCGTCACGTTCGACGTAGCCCTTGCCGCCGGGGCCGAGCCGGTCGACGGTGTAGATGACTTTCGAACGGAAGCTGTCGGTGTACTCCTCGTTTAGCTCGCGTGCGAGCGCTTCCGCGAGCTCGGAGACGGAGTCGAATTCGCCGTCTTCTCCGAGTTTGAAGAGGATGAGTTCCTCGAAGGGTTTGACGGGCGAGAACGAGCCGACGGGCAGTTCGACGACGTGGCTGTCGCCGATTTCCTTCGCGCCGATGGTCGTGCCCCGTTCGTCGAACTCCGCCAAGAGGTCCGTCGCGTTGTTCAGTCGCTCTCGCAACCGGGCTGGGTCGACCTCGATCCGGGTGCCGGGTGTGGCGGCGGTCCCCGAAGTCCGGTGGCGGTCGTCGGTGACTCCGGGTTCGGCGGATTGAGAATCAGCATCCGCACTCGCGTCGGCATCCATCCTCTCATCCTCGCGCACGGCCGTCTCTGAGTCATCGTCTGCGAGTGTCGTGGTCAGGTCGTCCAGCAGATCGCGCTGGGCCCGGAGTTCCTCGGCCAGTTCCGTCTCGAGGTACTTCTCGGGGGCGGTGTAGTAGGTGTGGATCACGTCCCGGTCGGCCTCGCGTTCGACCATCAACGAGTGCGCCGCGTTGGCAAAGGCGAAGCTCACGGTTCGCGGCATCGCGGCGACGTTCACCCAGACCTCGTTGCCGCGGTCGAGTTCGTCCGTGATGAGTTCGTACCCCTGTTCGAACGCACCGTCGTAGTCGTAGACGTCCGCCAGCACGACCCGCTCGGTCGTCGCCCCGAGGAGGTTCTCGAAGTCGGTCTCGAGCTTTCGCGCTAGGTTGCGAGAGTACTCGACGTTCGCCTGGCTCCCGACCGCGCCTTCGAGCATGACGACGCGATCCACGTCGCGCTGGTCGCGGACGAGCGGCGCGATGAGCCGGTCGTAATCGAACCCGACCGGAACGATGTGCGTTTGCATGACGAGGCCTTCGAAGTCGGGCTACTCAAACCCGGCGAGTGTCGCCGGTCGTGATCCGGTAGCGTCGCTCGCCGGTGGCGACGAGCGTCGACTCCTCACGGAGCGTGACGACGCGGCCGGTCGGATTGTCGATCACCTCGTGACGCGCTTCGATCCGCCCCAGCGTTCCCAGCAACTGCGCCGACGGCGGCTTCTGGGCGGCGCCACAGTCGTAGATCGTCAACAGTCCGTCGTCGTCACGGTCGTAGACGACGATGTGGGCGTGTCTTGGCAAGTGCCAGCGCTGCTCACCCGCTCGAACGAGCCTGTTCATACTCAGTGCATCGGACCGAACGGTGAAATCGATGTCCATCAGCAACTCCCAGTGACAGCAAGGATGGAACAACGACCGTTTTAGTTGAGTAATTGGTAAGAAAGCACCCCCAGAACCGGTGAGATTATCCGGCGAAATACGACGGCCCCTATCCACTAAGCAGTATTTCATTTCAAGGAAGATAGCCGATATAGCCTCCTATACCGGATAAATCGAAAGGTAAAATGCGTGCTTCAGGTATAGAAAGTGTATAGGCAGACGAGTCCGTACTGCCGAGTGACCAATGGCTCGGTTGTTCCCCCTGCGCTCAGAAACGCCGACGACCGACGGTACCCCCCGGGTCGTCGACCTCGACGGAGAGGATGCGGACGACGTCTTCGGTGCACTCTCCTCGACGACCGCCCGACAGATCTACGCGACGCTCGATGCGGAGCCCGGAACGCCGAGCGACGTCGCCGACGCGATCGACTCCTCCATCCAGAACGTCAGATACCACCTGGAGAAGCTGGAAGACGCCGGGCTGGTCGAAGTCGTCGACACCTGGTACTCCTCACGCGGGAACGAGATGAGCGTGTACGCGACGGCCAACGGACCCCTCATCGTCGCCAGCGACGAATCGCGTGCCACGCAGCTGAAACAGGCTGTCTCCCGCTACATCGGCGGGATCGGCGCCCTCGCGATCGGGAGTTTCGCCCTCCAGGCCGTCGCGATGCGCTTTGGCAGTTCGACCGGCGCCGCCGGGTCCACGGCAGGAGGTGACGCGACGGAATCCGGAGCTGACGGAGACAGCCCCGAATTCGATACACAGTATACGGATGGCGGGAGTGACGGGGGAGACGACACAATCTCGATCGCATCGGATCAAAACAACACGACAACTGCCGGCGACGGGGCAAATGGTGGCGGAGGCGAGTCAGATGGTATCCTCGACGGTACCATCGACGGCTTTATCTCGACGATCGAGGCGTTCGCGTCGCTCGACTCGCCGGGACTCCTGTTCTTCCTCGGTGGACTCGTCGTTCTCACCGCCCTCGTCGCCTGGTGGTACGTCGAGAATTACCAGCGACCGCAGCGGATCGGTCGCCAGTAATCCGATACCAGCATCGAACGGGGACCGCTCGATCCACTGCTGTCAGACGCAGGGGCAATCCAGTGGCTGAAAACCCATCAGTCAACAGGTATTAGGTCGTGCTAGCCCTAGGGAGGGACGACACAGACAGTCCCCGACAGAGCCCACCTATGGACGAAACCGAGAAGTACCTGATTCACGCGGCCGTCACGGCAGCTGGCGTCGTCGAGCGAAGCGACGTCGTCGGTGCAATTTTCGGCCAAACCGAAGGGCTACTGGGGGACGAACTCGACCTCCCGGAGCTCCGACGAACGGGAAAGCTCGGACACATCGACGTCTCGGTGTCGAGTTCGGGGGGCGAATCGCGCGGCACGGTGACGATTTCGACGAGCCTCGACAAGGTCGAGACCGCGACGCTTGCCGCCTCGCTCGAAACGATCGATCGGGTCGGCCCCTGTCGCGCCGCGTTCGAGGTCGACGAGATCGAAGACGTACGGGCAGCCAAGCGCCGCGAGGTGGTCGATCGCGCCGCCGAGTTGCTCCAGACCGGCTTCGACGACAGCGTGATGTCCTCGGCGGAGATCCTCTCGTCCGTCAGAGAGCACGTCCGCGTGGCAGATATCGACACGTACGAAGGACTGCCGGCCGGACCGCGCGTCAGCGAGAGTGACGCGATCATCGTCGTCGAAGGACGGGCGGATGTCCTCACGTTACTGCGCTACGGCATCAAGAACGCCGTCGGCGTCGAGGGGACGGACGTTCCCGACGAGATCGCGTCGCTGACACGCGACCGGACGACCACGGCGTTTCTCGACGCCGATCGTGGCGGCGAGTTGATCCTCGAAGAGCTCCGCCAGGTCGGCGACGTCGACTACGTCGCTCGGCCCCCAGACGGAGCCTCCGTCGAGGACCTGGACCACCACGAAGTGTTCACCGCACTCAGAAAGAAAGAACCGATCGAGCCGACCGTTTCGGCCGACGCCGCACCCACAGTGCAAGCGGGCGAGCAGTTCGGTCCGGAGACGGACAGGCAACGAGATGACTCGTCTAAGGTCCCTTCCAGTACCGACGGCGGGGCGTCGACTCGCGACCCACCACCCGCCGACCAGACCGCGATCGATCACGACGACAGTACCGACGAGACGACGTCACCGGGACGGGCGAGTACGACAGGCGAGACGGCGGCACGGACGGCACGTTCGAGCCCTCCGAGTGCTATCGAGACAGACGAGCGGTCCCCAGACGCGGACGACGACACCGACAGTTCGTCCACCAGATCGACAACAGCCGACACTGCCACGTCGTCCGCCGAACCGACGACTGCGGACACCGCCACATCGTCGGTCGAGCCAGCGACAGCCGGCGCCGACACCACGGAGACGCAGGACACCTCGACGAATACGGGCATCGAGTCGGTCGATCCCACCGACGAGACGACTGTCGACGAACCCGCTGTCGACCCGGACGAGTCGTCACACTCACTGTACGAACACGTCGCCGAACTTGGCACTGGAGAGAGCGGAACGGCCCGGTTCCTCGACGAGGACCGAACGGTCATCGACGACTACCCCGTGAACGAGATCCCCGACAGGCTCGAGACCGACGCGGCGCCATCGGTGATACTCCTCGACGGCGTTCTGAGTCAGGAACTGGTCGATCGGGCGGCCAAAAGCGGCGTCTCGACGATTATCGCCACGTCACTGGGCCAGTTCGTCAAACGACCGACGTCGGTACGGATCTTCGCGGCCGATTCGGTCGCGAGCGAGCCGCCAGCGGAGTGAGTGGACCACGAGAGCCACTTTTGACACCGAATTAGACGATGCCCAGCGGCGCCAGCAGGAGTGCCGCGACGACGGCCCCGGTAAGCGTCGCACAGAAATTTACGCTCCCGTTATCGAGCGTATTACCTTCGAGCGTCGCCCCGAAGAGGCTGTCGGCGAGGATGCCGACGGTGCCGGCAACGACGATGACGCCGAAGCCTAGCGGGCCGATCGGGGCGGCGAGCCAGAGCGAGATCGCACCGACGACGGTGATGCCGGCGATACCGGCGACCTGGCCCTGCCAGGTGACGGCGCCGTCGGTCCCCGGCGCCACGGGTTCGAGCGTCGTGATCAGGCGTGGCGACGGAAAGACGCCACCAATTTCACTCGACAGCGTGTCCCCAAGTGCGGTGGCGACCGCCCCCGCGAACGCGTACTGAAAGAGTAGTGAGTCGACGGCGAGGAGTCCGGCGTCGCTCGCTGCGTAGCCAAGCACCGCGACGAGCGCGATCGCGGAGTTGCTGAAGACGTTCGCGCTGCCCCGGGCGCCGTCGTTCCCCTCGGCGACACCGCGTGCCCGTTTCTCCTGATAGCGAAACTTCGTCGAGAGGCCGCCGATGCCGAAAAACGAGATCAACACGGCGAACCAGCTCCAGCCGCCGAGGACGATCGTCAACAGGCCGAGGAGGATGCCGGCGAGCATGCCAGCGACAGACGCGGTATCGAGCGCGTAGGACAGGTAGCCGAGGGCGATCATCACGCCGAGGGCGAGGGCGAGTTCGGGCGCGGAAATCGACGGGTCGAGCCGCCAGAGGAGCCAGCAGAGCCCGCCGGTCACGACGACGACCAGCGGATCGTCGTATCGCGGGAGTCTGGCCCGGAGGATCGCTGCCGCGAGGGCACCGCTGGCCCCCAGAAACACGGCGGTCGGGGCGACAGTCGAGATCGGACCGCCGTTCAGAGCGTGCGTGAGGAGTTGCCCGACGCTCGCTGCGACACCCCCGCCAACGCAAAACGCCGCCGCCGTGACCGCCCGATCGGCCGTGTAGATCCCGGCGACGGCTTCCGAAAGGTCGCCGTACCCAACGAGGACGACGACGCCGATCACGATGGACCAGGGGAGTGACGTGGCCCCGACCAGCGAGCCGAGAACGACGACCGCCAGGACGAAGGCCAACAGCGAATTGAGTCGACCGTCCTCCCGATCGGCCGGGAGCGCCAGGACGTCGAACACGCGTCCGCGACGAACGGTGAACCCGGCGACAGCCACGAGCGTTGCGAATCCGCTCGCGACGAGTGGCCCGAACAGCGGAACCGCGAGCGAGAGCGTGCCGAGTGCCGCGACGACGCTCGCTCGCCGAACGGTCGATGACACGATGGCCGATCCTTTCTGTGGGGGTTACTTAACGGTTCTTGACCGATTTGCCAACTCCCTCACGTACTGAGACGATTCGGTTACTATCGAGTCGTTTGCTTCGCGTGCGACGGGACCGAAATTGTAAGGCCCCACCGACCCGTTCGGTGGAGTGTGGGGCTTTACGAACGATACCTCGCCGCTCGGATCGGCCGTCACGAGTGCGACGTCCCCGATCACGTCGCGCTCGTCATCACCGAACGCGATCTGCTGGAACAGGGTGCCTACGAGACGCTCTCCGCGTTCGTCGAATGGGCACTGCGACCGGCCGAGCGAGTGACCATCTACGTCAGCGTCCTGGACGAGGAGGCGATCCCGACGCTCAGACGGGAACTCGCAGCTCTCGAGGTGCCAGTCGACGTCGCCGTCCGCGGGCCCGACGACCGACAGCCGGCCGACGCACCCGTCCAGATCGGGATCGGCCTCGGCGGCAAACACGAGTTCACGAACGCCGTCACGACGCTCGCCACGGCCGTCGACGCCGGGGAGCTCGCCGCCGACGAGATCGAAGATCGACACGTCGAATCACATCTCGTGTTCCCGAGCGAACCGGATCTGGTCATCAAGACCGGCGCCGAGCGGCTCTCCGATTTCATGATCTGGCAGTCGGTGTACTCCGAACTCTACTTCACCGACGTCAACTGGCGCGATTTCCGCAAACGGGACTTCCTCCGGGCCGTCCTCGAGTACTGCAATCGCTCCAGGCGCTACGGGCGGTAACCTGCGTCAGGCTGGCAGCGACGCTCTCCAACGTACTTACTCCGGTAGCGACGCTGCCAGCCAGACGATCAGACCCAGCACGACGAGAGTGAACGACGCCCCGATCGCGACGAACTCGGCGGGCGTCGTCCGTGCCGCTGCCGCGAGAGGGTGTCGTATCGAGCCGACCGCGACGAGGGCCAGAAACGCCGTACAACCGGCCACAACCAGCCCGACACCGACGGATCGGTGACTCGCGAGGGGATCGTGACTCATCGGAACCGATCACCGTGTGGCGATCCTCGTTCCGTATTCCTGCGAGATCGATCGGGAACGGGCGCGACCGGGGAGCGACTGCGACCGCTCATTCCGGGGCGGTCTCCTGTGAGTCCACCTCGAGTTCCTCGAGCGATTCGCGTTCGGTCGAGGGGAGTGAGTCACGAAATCGGCCGAGGATCGAACGGGCATCCGCGAGTTCGGTCTCACCCATCGCGCGCAAGAGGGCGAGGGCTCGCCTGGCGCGCGTCCGTCGCCACGAGCGCTCGCGGTGTTCGTAGGTTCTGACCGCCCGGAGGAAGTCCGCGCGGGAGAACGCTGGCCAGTACGGCGTACAGAAGTAGACGGCGGCTTCGTTGCCGTTCGCGTGCCAGGGGAGGAAGTTCGAGGTGCGTTCGTCACCGCCGGTCCGGATGATGAGGTCGACGTCACGAACGGTGCGGCCGTACAGGCGCGCCTCGATCGTCTCCACGTCGATGTCGTCGGGCGTCAGGTCACCGTCTTCGACCTCCCTGGCGACGCTACGGGCTGCGGAGAGGAGTTCGTTCCGACCACCGTACGCGAGTGCGATATTGAGGACGAAATCGTCGTAGTCACCGGTTCGGTCCTCCGCGTACGCGATGGCCGTCTGAACGCGGTCGGGCAGTCGTTCGACGTCGCCGATGGCCCGGATACAGACGCCTTCCTCGTGGACGCGCTCCGCGTCGGCGAACTCTCGTAACTTCTCACAGAGGAGGTCGAAGATCACCTCCTGCTGGTCGGTCGGGCGATCGAAGTTCTCCGTCGAGAACGTGTACAGGGTGAGTTCCTCGACGCCGACTTCCTGGCACCACTCGAGGACGCGTTCGGTGGTGTCGGCACCGGCTTCGTAGCCCGTCGCGGTGTCCGCCCCGGCCTCACGTGCGTACCGACGGTTCCCGTCCTGAATAACCGCGACGTGGGCCGGCGCTCGCTCGTCGTCACCAAGTTCACGACGGAGGAGCCGTTCGTAACTCTCACCCAGTTGTCGGCGCAACCAGCCACGCATCGGTCGAACCAACGAGACCCACGTCCATGTGTCTTTCGAGGTGATTGGATTTGTGAAAAACGAAGCGAGCCACCGCAGTGGGGCGATCGAGCGCACTCACGGGCGCGTCTCGCCAACGAAATCGTGACCGCTATCCGTGGTGACCCCGAAAGGCGAGCAAATGGATGGCGTTATCGACGAGGATCTCTACCGGCGGACGAAGGCCCTGCTCGAACCCGGCGAGATCGAGTTGAACGGCGCAATCGTCCACACCGAGTACGACGGCCAGGAAGACGTCCAGATGATGCAGGCGACGATCGATAGCGGCGACGTCATCGCCGAGGCGGCCGGCTACGACCCCGCGGACTGTTACGTCTACTCGGGGAACGACGACACGGACTTCTCCTCGAACCAACACCAGGGCAAGACCATCGACGGCGACGAGTTCGTCTGGGAGTGCCAACAGCTCCTTCGAAAGGGCAGTTTCGATCTCGTCTTCTACTACGAGGCGAGCGCAGACCAGCAGGCGATCGAAGACGGCGTTCGCGACCTCGGATTCGGCGTGACGAGTGTCGACGGCACCACCACCGAGGAATGAGTCGAGTGGCCCTGGCCTGTGGGCACTCGACCGTTCGGCGTCGACGACCAGGGGTGGCTCGGGCGGGCGCCGGGTCATCGATAGCTCAACCGACTGCTGGGTTGGAAACGATCCGAACGGGTTCGGCCGAAACTGCCGGCAGTCGGCGCAGAACGGCTGTCGACGGTGCGCCGGTTTGGACACCTTTACGTAGCGGCGAGCCCAAATCAGTCGACGTGAACGCGGACGGACCCGACGGAACCGTGCTCGATGGAGGGGTGTCGCCGTGACGATCAGCGGCGTCGTCTCCAGTGCTCGCGTGACCCACGACACGGCAGCCGTCGACGAGCTGGCAGCGGCGACCCCCGAGAGCCAACCCGCTGCCGTCTCACAGCTGCTGTCGGCGCCGGAATGTCGGGAAGCGTACGTTCTCGCGACCTGCAATCGCGTCGAGGCCTACGTCGTCACCGAGACGGCACGCGACGGCTGGGATATTCTCGCGACCTTCTTCGACGACGTCCCCGAACGAGTTGTCGAAACGGCCGCCCACGAGGATAGCCTCACCCACCTGCTCCGCGTCGCGAGCGGGCTGGAGTCGGTGGTCCTCGGCGAGGACCAGATCATCGGCCAGGTACGCACGGCCTACGAGGACGCGGCTGCCGTCGGTGGCGTTGGCGACCTGCTCGAACCGGCCGTGACGAAGGCGATCCACGTCGGCGAACGGGCCCGGACCGAAACGACGATCAACGAGGGGATCGTCTCGCTCGGCTCCGCTGCCGTCGAACTCGCCGGCGAGACGATCGACGTCGACGGCGTCGACGCGCTCGTGGTCGGCGCCGGCGAGATGGGACAGCTCGCCGCCCGGGCGCTCGAATCGAGTACCGTCGGCCGTCTCACGATCGCCAACCGGACGGTCGAACGCGCGGAGTCAGTGCGCGAAACGATCGAGACGCCGGGGACGGCCGTCCCGCTCTCGGCACTTTCGGAACACGCGTGCGAGGCGACGCTCATCGTGACCGCGACGGGGAGCGACGAGCCGGTCCTCGGCCCCGACGACGTCGGCCACCACGAACAGGTGATCGTCGACCTCGGGCAGCCGCGGGACGTCGACCCCGTGACGGGATCGGTGCCGGAGACGACCGTCTACGACCTCGACGATCTCGAGTCGCTCACGCGAAAGACCCGGGAGCAACGCCAGACGGCCGCCGACGAGGTCGAATCGATGATCGAGCGGGAGTTCGACAACCTCCTCACGCAGTTAAAGCGTGCGCGTGCAGACGAGGTCATCGCGGCGATGTACGAGAGTGCAACCCGGATCAAGAATCGGGAAGTGCAGACGGCACTACACCGGCTCGAAGATCGCGGCAGTGTCTCCGACGAGGAACGAGAGATCGTCGAGTCGATGGCCGACGCCGTCGTCAACCAGTTGCTCTCGGCGCCCACCGAGAGTCTGCGTGACGCCGCCGTCGACGACGACTGGGAGACGATCGACACCGCCCTGCGGCTGTTCGATCCAGCCGAAAACGGTGGGGAGCCAGGGCCCACGTCTCGAAACATACCGGCCGAACACGCTCTCGGAGCGGCCGAAGACGACTGAGAGGGGCCCACCGCTGTGGCGACGCCACACCGTCTGCTTTTTCGACAGGAAATAACCGACGGCAGTCCGGTTGACCCACCGGCGAGCGACTACCCGAATTATTATTTCGCTGGCCTTCATCGGTGGCCCTATGGCCGACCGACTCTCCGACGACGAGATCGCCGAAGGACTGCCGAGTAGCTGGCAACGGGAGGGTGACGAGATCGTTCGCGTCTACGAGTTCACCGACTATCTACACGGCGTCAACTTCGCCCAGATGGTCGGCGAAATCGCCGAAGCCCAGTTTCACCACCCCGAAATCATCATCCGGTTCAAGGAAGTCGAGATCCGGCTGACGACCCACGACGAGGGCGGAATCACCGACGCCGACATCGAGATGGCCGAGTTCATCGAATCCGAACAGACCGCCCAGACCGGCGGCATCGACGACGTCGAACTCTGAGTGGCGGAGTGAACTGACGCGCGTAGCGAGTTTCTCAGGCGATTCGATCACCGGTTTCCAATGCGCCGCCTCACCACAGTCAGCCGTCGCCGAAATAACTCCTGCAGTGAGACAGGGGAGTGGCTACGGGGCCGGACTCGTGCGGTGAACGTATGCCCGAGACCACGCAGGACGTTCGCCGACTGACGGCGGACGCACTCGTTCCCGGTACGACCGTCTGCTACCATCACCGGCAGGGACGCGATCTGGCGACGATCACGGAGACCGACGGGACGTTCGTCACGTTCGTCGGCGAGAACTGCGACGCACGATTTACCCACCGACAGATCGAACGGCTGCTCGACGCCGGACGACTCGAGATCGTCCTGACGGACGACGATTCCTGAGGTTTCTGGATGGGCCCGCGGTTCGTGTCGACGAACCCGTTTCGAGGCCCGCGATCCGTATCGCCGAACTCGTTTCGGACCTGAGTACGGGCTTCGGCGACCACAACGCCCATGGTCGCTCCACACGAACGATCTGATCGATGGGCGAGGGGTACGACTACTGGCTGCTCGATCTGGACGGAACGCTGGTCGACGTCGAGTGGTCGTACGTCCGCGAGGTGTTCGATCAGGTTGGCACCCGCCTGGATCGACCCTTTAGCGACGCGGAGGCCGAAACGCTGTGGCACGGCCTGACCGGGTCGAGAAGTCGACAACTTCGCCAGTGGGGCGTCGACCCGGACCCGTTCTGGAACGTCTTCCACGACGTCGAGGATCCGGCAGTCAGGGCCGAGGCGACGTACCTCTACGACGACGCGGCGTTCGTCGCCGACCTCGAGGAACCGGTCGGGCTCGTGACCCACTGCCAGTCGTTTCTGACCGAGCCGATTCTCGACCAGCTTGATATCGCCGACTGGTTCGACGCGGTCTGCTGTTGTACGGACGAGACGGGCTGGAAACCCGATCCGACACCCGTCGAAGGGGTCGTGGCCGAACTGGCCGACGCCGGCGGGACGGGGACCGGTGCCTCGAACCACACCAGTGTCACGAGCGGCAGCGGCGTCCTGGCCGGTGACGGCGCCTGTGACGTCGGCGCAGCCTGGAACGCCGGGCTAGATGCGATACACGTCGACCGGCACGGGCCGGAACAGCGCGGGCACTGCGTTCGTGGTGACCACCGCATTAGCTCGTTCGACGAACTCGACATTCGGTGACCGCGTGGAGTCGACTGGAGGAGCGACGGCTTCAGGGGGCGTGCTCGCCGGCGGGTTGTAGTTCCGCATCGACGAGGGTCTCGTAGGCGCGGCGCAATCGTTCGGAGAGTGCCTGATGGGAAATTCCCAGTTCGGCGGCCAGTTCTTCCATCGACGTCCGTCTGGGGATCTCGAAGTAGCCGTGTTCGAATGCCGCGACGAGCGCTTCGCGCTGTTCGGGGGTGAGCCGCGGGTGTGCCGTCGGCCCGCCGCCGAGCTGTGAGACGCGGACGATCTCGACCGCCGTCCCGGCCTCGTCGAGTCGGTCGTGCGTGTCGGCGAGCGCGTTCCGGTCCGGAAACCGCATCTCGAGTTGCCACCAGCCCGATCGCCCCGTCGCGTCGAGAACGGTCGCGTCGGCCTCGAGCAGCCGATCGAATCGAGTACGGGTCGCCGTGGACGGTTCGACGTCGTAGAGCAGTCGGTCGGGCGTCTCGATCAAGAGTTCCGCCGCTGCCACCGACGCGTCGGCGGTGAGTGCGTCGGTCACCGCCTCGGCCCCCGCGCCGGCGATCCACAGCGAGGGGACCGTCCGGGAGATCGAGGACTCGAGCTGGACCGACAGGTCGGAGAGGCGATCGAACGAGTCCGCGAGGACCAGATCGGCAGCGGGGATTCGAAACTCTGCGATCGTAGACATTGCAAGCACGTACATCGCTAGGCCCTAAAAACGCCATACTAAGCGACTATGACGGTCGTTATCCACTGAAAGTCAGTATTCACGAAGTGTCATCGACACCGACCAGCGATCCGTTCACGAGTTACCGCAGCGAAGCAGGGCGGGCGACGATCAGATCACCCTGCCACGGGCAGCCATCCGAAAGCCACCGCGGGGTTTTTCGTTCCGGGGTGCGAAGGACGGATAATGGCTGGTATTCGCGATGCACTCCGGGAGCTCCCGAGCGACGTCTTCTACGATCTGCTCGCGGACGAGGACGCCTACCTGCTCGTCGTCGACCTCCCCGGCGTCTCCGCGACGACGCTCGACGTCACCGTCGATTCCGGGACGCTGCATATCGACGCGACGCGAGAGCTCACCCACCCCGACGACTTCGAGTACGTCGAGGAGAATCGGCCGGATCGTCGCGAACTGACCGTCTCGTTGCCCGAAGACGCGGACGGCGATGCCGTCGAAACCGACATCGACCGCGGCGTCCTCGAGGTGACGATTCCGAAGCTGGACGCGACGGCGATCGACGTCGTCGACGAAGACGGAGCCACCTGATCGGGTGAGACGTGTGGGCCGCCTTCGCGCGTACGGTCGGTTCGTCCGTGTTATGTGGCGGTTTCTTCCGCTATTGGTGGCCTACGCGCGAGATCGGCATCGGTTCGTCCTGTTCGGTCGGTCCCGGACCGTATCCCGTGATATCCACCGCGAGCGCGCCGAACGGTTGCTCTCGATCCTGTTCGCCCTCGGGCCGACGTTCGTCAAACTCGGACAGTTGCTCTCGAGTCGGCCCGACGTCTTGCCGCCGACGTACCTCGAGGTCCTCTCGGCGTTACAGGACGACGTGCCGCCGGCCGACTGGGACGATGCGCGAACGGTGCTCGAAGACGAACTGGGGCCGGTCGACGAGCGGTTCGACGACTTCGACCGTGAGGCGATCAGCGGGGCGAGCCTGGGACAGGTCTACCGGGCCAGCCTCGACGGCCAGGACGTCGCCGTCAAGGTTCGCCGACCCGGCGTCGAGTCGCTCGTCGCCGCCGACCTCCGCGTGATCCACTGGACGGTGCCGCTCCTGCGACGGTTCGTCGACGACGCGCGGGCCTACTCGCTCGACACGCTGGCCGAGGAGTTCGATCGGACGATTCGCCAGGAGATGGATTACGAACGAGAGGCACGGATGCTCGAGTCCGTCGCCGCAAACTTCGCGGACGACGCGGGCGTCGTCCACCCGGACGTGATCGAGAGCCACTCCGGCAAGAGCGTCCTCACGATGGAGTACGTCGAGGGGACGAAGATCACCGACGTCGAGACGCTCGACGCCACGGGTGTCGACCGGGCCGCCCTCGCCGAACGCCTCCAGGAGGCCTACATGCAGATGGTTATCGAGGACGGGGTCTTCCACGCCGACCCGCATCCGGGTAACCTGGCGGTCGACGGCGAGGGGCGCATCGTCTTCTACGACTTCGGGATGTCCGGTCGCGTCGATCCCTACATCCAGGAAAAGATCGTCGACTTCTACGTGGCGATCGCTCGCCGCGACACCGACGCCGTCCTCGACACGCTGATCGAGGTCGGCACGCTACGGCCCGACGCCGACCGCGCGGTGATGGCCGAGGTACTCGAACTCGCGATCGAGGACGCGACCGGCGCGGAGATCGAACAGCGGCGGGTACAGCGGATCGTCGAACAGATCGAGGACTCGATCTACGAGTTCCCGTTCCGGCTGCCGCGCAATCTCGCGCTCGTGCTACGCGTCGCGACCGTCGTCGAGGGCGTCTGCGTCACGCTCGATCCCGAGTTCGATTTCATCGAGACGGCGACGCACTTCCTGACCGAGCGCGGCTACCGTGAAGAGACCGCCCGCGCATACGTCGAAGATGCGGGCAACCAGCTTCGACAGTCGGTGATCTCGGCCGCCCGAATTCCACCGAAAGCCGAGCAAGCGCTCGATCGGGTCGAACGCGACGACCTCTTCGTCCGGGCGGGGATCGAAGATCCCGACGACGTCCTCGACCAACTCGCCAGACGGATCACGTACGGGCTGGTGCTCGCGGCGGGGATCGTCACGGCCGGCCTCGGCATCGCCCTCGACGCCACCGCCGTCGCCCTCACAGCCGGTGCCTTGATCGTCGTGGCGACAATCGCCCTCCGCCGATCCTTCCGAACGCGTGAGGGGATCAGCGCGCGGCCACAGTTCACCCGTCAGCGCCTGCGCCAGCGCGAGCACGAGCAGGACGAAGAGTGAAGATTCGAGCCGTCACGAACCAACGGACCGGGAACGCCTTTCACGACGGCCGTCCCAGTTACCCCATGGACTACGACCGGATCGCGGATCTCCCGGTGCGGATCGACGACGTCGCCCTCGAGCGACGCGAGCGTGAGACGTCGAGTGACTTTACGCGCGTGACGACGATCGTCTCGCTGTCAGGGCCCGGTCCCGACGGTGCGCAGGTCGTCGGTCGCGGCGAGGACGTCACCTACGACGCCGACGAACACGACGCACTGGCGCGAACGGGCCTGCCGGATCTCATCGGCGAGTACACGATGGACTCATTCTCAGCCCACGTCGGCGAGGTCGATTGCTTCCCGGCTGGTGCGCCCGACCGGGAAGTGTTTCGCAACTACCGGCGCTGGGGGATCGAGAGCGCGGCACTCGATCTGGCACTTCGACAGGCCGAGACCGGGCTGGCGAGCGCGCTCGATCGCGAGTCGAATCCCGTGCGCTTCGTCGCCAGCACGCGGCTGGGTGACCCGCCCACCGTCGATCGTGTCGAGTCGCTGCTCGATCGAGTCCCCGACCTGCAACTGAAACTCGACCCGACGACCGAGTGGACCGACGCGGTGATCGACGCGCTCGTCGACACGGGCGCCGTACGGATCCTGGACCTCAAGGGGCAATACGAGGGAACCGACGTCGACGCGCCGGCCGATCCAGACCTGTACCGACGCCTTCTGGAAGCGTTCTCCGACGCCGTCATCGAGGATCCCGCGCTGACCGACGAGACGCGTGCACTGTTCGACGATCCGGAAATCCGCAGTCGCGTCTCCTGGGACGCGCCGATCCACGGCCTGGACGACGTCCGGGCATTACCGTGGGAACCCGACTGGCTCAACATCAAGCCCTCGCGGTTCGGCTCGCTCGAGTCGCTGTTCGAGACGATCGAGTACTGCAGGGACCGTGACGTCACGATGTACGGCGGCGGCCAGTTCGAACTCGACGTCGGTCGCGGCCAGCTACAACTGCTCGCGTCGCTTTGCTACCCCGACGGCCCGAACGATATCGCTCCCCAGCCGTACAACCGCCCGACCGTCCCGACGGACCTCCCAGCGCCGCCCCTTTCGGCCCCCACATCGCCGGTCGGGTTTCGGTGGGAGTGAGCGGATCGAAGCTCGCCCGCCGCACCAGCCGCCACGTTCGCTGGCGTCTCATCCGCCGCGTTCGCTGCCGCCGACCGTACCTACTTGCTTCCCGGGACTCGTAGAACCGGTATGCAGATCGCCCCCTTCGGACTCGAACGCTGGTTCGATCGGTACGAACACGACGCGGACATCATGCTCGCCGAGAGCGGCATCCGGAGCCTTGCGGCGGATCGATTCGACACCGATCCCGGCGAACTGGGCTACGTCATCCCGACCGACGGCGACCCCGAGTTTCGGGCCGACGTTGCCGCCCGGTACGATCGCACTGCGGACGAATGCTGTTTCACCTGCGGCACGCAAGAGGCGAACTTCCTCGCGTTTCTGGCGCTGCTGGACACAGACGGTCCCGGTGACACAGGAGGATCGGACGACGGAGCCGTGACCGGCTCTGGCGAGCACGCCGTCGTCGTTACGCCGACCTACCAGGCCCTTCACGCCGTCCCGGAAGCGGTCGGATCGGTCAGCCACGTCGAGTTGGAGCCGCCGAACTGGGAACTTTCGGTCGACGCCGTCGCGGAGGCGGTGACCGACGAGACGGCCGTCGTCGTGTGCAACAATCCGAACAACCCGACCGGGCGCTACCACCCCCAGTCGGTCGTCGACGACATTGCAGCGATTGCGGCCGATCACGACGCGTACTTGCTCTGTGACGAGGTCTATCGCCGCCTCGCCGACGACCCCCTGGAGCCCGTCGCGGCGCGATACGACCACGGCATCTCGACGACGAGCCTGACGAAGGCCTACGGGCTCGCGGGGACGCGCTTCGGCTGGCTCGTCGGGCCGGAACCCGTCGTCGAGGCGGCGGTTCGCTGGAAGGACTACACGACCATCTCCCCCAGCATCTTCGGCCAACACGTCGCGAAGCAGGCGCTGGGGGAACACGAAGACGAGATCCTGGCCGAGAACCGCGCGCTCGCGACCGAGAACCGAGCAATCGTGCGCGAGTTCATCGACGACCACGGCCTCGACTGGTACGACCCCGTCGGCGTCAACGGCTTCGTGACCGTCCCCGATGGCTTCGCTGACGGGACAGACTTCTGTCGCACCGTCGTCGAGGACGAGGGCGTCGTCCTCGCTCCCGGAGAGTACTTCGGCCACCCCGAGTACTTCCGGATCGGGTTCGGGCTGCCGACAGAAGAGTTACGGGAGGGACTGAAGCGAGTCGAGTGCGTGATCGGAGAGTAGCCCCGTCTTCAGCGCTGCCCGATCTCCTCCGTCGACCGCTCTGGGTCGTTACGATCGGCGTGTTCCAGCTCGTCATCGGTTCTCGGTGCGTCGGGATCTGACGCGGTCTGGGTATCAGATACCGGAGGTTGTGATGCGAGCTGATCGGTTCGACCTCCCGTGAACCCAGTACTGAGCGGACCGCTCCGGGCACAGTCCGGACAATAGTGGTTGTATCCGATATCACGGGTGTAGACGGGGATCCCGGCAACTGCATACTCGTCACGGTACCGCCGAATCAGTCCGCGATCGGTCGGTTCGTCACAGTGTACACAGCGTTCGGGTGAACCGTCCGATCGGTCGAACGCGCGATGATCGACCGATCGGACTGTTCCGAACTGCCCGAGGCCGTGGCGGCGGGCAAGGCGCCGGCGAACGGCCGGCGTGAGGAAGACGCCGAACGCCAGGAGTACGAACGCGAGTCCGAGTCCAAGCACGCTGGCGAACGGACCGTCGGCGAGCGATGCCAGACTGGAGACGGCAAAGAAGCCGCCGAGCCCCAGTAGCGTCACGCCCGCAATGGTGTACAGGACCTCGGAGATACCGTCGGCCATCCTGACCGCGCCGGACTCGTCGCTCGACATTGCCGATCGGTACGATGCCCTGACTAGTAAATGTATCCCGATCGAGGTCACGAGCTGAGATGGCCGTCGCGACCCGGACGATCGAACGGGGCCACGCAGCGAGGGGTCGGTGTGGTGGACAGGCCCCGCCGGTCGCTTTCAAACCGTTTATGGCACTCGGTTGGGTACGAGCGGGTATGGCGACACAGCAGCAAGAAGTTCGCGACCTCCAGGAAGGTGGCTACGTCATGATCGACGAAACAGCGTGCAAGATCAACGCCTACTCGACCGCGAAACCCGGCAAACACGGCAGCGCCAAGGCCCGTATCGAGGCCAAGGGCGTCTTCGACGAGAAGAAGCGCTCGCTCTCCCAGCCGGTCGACGCGAAGATCCGCGTCCCGATCATCCACCGCAAGCAGGGCCAGATCGTCTCCGTCGACGGCGACGACATGCAGGTCATGGACTTAGAGAGCTACGAGACGTTCACCATGCGCATCCCCGAGGACGTCGACGCCACACCCGACGACGAGATCGAATTCCTCGAGATGGAAGGACAGCGCAAGATCGTCTGATGTTTCCCGGGGCGACCGACCGACGCGACGCATCCGACGCGAACGGCCACGCGAACTCGTCGACCGACGACGACCCGGCCGCGAGCGAGGACGCGAACTTCGTGATCGTCGGCGCGCCCCTGGACGCGTCGACGACCTTCGAACCGGGGACCCGATTCGGCCCCCGGCACGTGCGACATTTTGCGGCACCGTTCGACGATTACGATCACCGGACGGACCAGCACTTCTCCGACCTCGACGTGGTGGACGACGGCGACGTCCACGCCTGGGACGACGTCGCGGCGTACCTCGAGTACCTGGAAGGAACGCTTCGCGACGTCACCTGGGACGAGGCGGTCCCGCTCGCGATCGGCGGCGAGCACACGATCTCGCTGGCTGGTGCGAGAGCGACCGAACCCGACGTCTTCGTCTGCCTCGACGCCCACCTCGATCTCCGCGACGAGTACGACGGCAACCGGCTCAATCACGCCTGTGTAACTCGTCGGATCCTCGAAGCCGACGACCTCGAAGTCGAGGAGGCGATCATCCTGGGCGCACGAACCGGGAGCGAGGACGAGTGGGAGCGTGCGGCGGCCGACGACGTCACCGTCGTCCCGCCGGCGTCCGTCGGCGAGTGGATCGCCGAGACCGACGTCGACGCGGTACTCGACGGACGGGAGACCTACCTCAGCGTCGACATCGACGGCGCCGACCCGGCGTACGCGCCGGGGACGGGAACGATGGAGCCGTTCGGGCTCGAACCGCGCGAGATGCGCGATGCGGTTCGCACCGTGGCGCCGTTCGCGACGGGCTTCGACGTCGTCGAGGTCAACGACCGCGACGACGGGCAAGCGGCGTCGCTCGCCGGCAAGTTGCTGAAGGAGTTCGTGTACACCCACGCGGCGAGCGGCGGGCCGGTCGCGTCCACGCGATAACGATCCAATCACGTCGACCGGATGCGGACGCTCGGTGATTTTCGGCGAGAACCCCGTCGTCTCAGAACAGCGTGTCCGCCGTCGACGCACCGACGACGCTAAAGATCGAGCCAACGCTGACGGCCTTGAGCGTCGTTTCGATGGTCGGGAGCGTCATGAGCGACCCGCTCACGAACACGTCCGGCGCATCGAACAGCAGTGCCAGAATTGTCACCGAGCCGAACGAGACCAGCATGAGTGAGATGAATCGCAGCGGGATTCCGCCGACCTCCTGTTCGGCGTCGACGTCCCTGTCGTCGTTGGCTTTGTACAGACTGGCGTACCCGATCGCGAAGACGACGGCAACGGTCAGGAGCGCCTGGATCGCGTTCATACTACCAGCGAGGCTCCAGACCTCCTCGGTGACGACGAACGGCCCGGCGAGGAGGAAGCCGCCGACGAGTTGCTGGGCGACGTCGGTCAGCTTGAACTCCGGCGGCCGACGAAACCGGCTCGCGTTCATGGGCAGGCCTTTGCAGAGCGCACTAAAAGCGATGGTGGTCGACTCGGTGCGGATCAGCGAGACATCGGCGGGACCGTAGCCACCGTGCAGCGACGGGACGCCGTGATCGCCGGACAGATCTCAGAACGGCCCGTCGCAGTGAGTCTTCGGAATCGCGTTCCGCACGGTCACCAGCGGATCGACAACCTGGCTGATCTCGAGACCACCAACCAAACTCGAGAACATGTAGGCCTCGGTTGGGCCGAAGCCATGCTCGGTGGCGAAGAGGTCGATCGCGTCGAGGTTCGCCAGTTCGCACGCTTCCTCCATCGATTCGGCGCTGGCGACGGTCTTCCACGCGTCGGGCGTCTCGATCAGCGGGCGGTCGAGCTCGACCGCGACGTCGTCGCCGTCGATCACCCGGACAGTGACGTCGATGTCGGTCGCGATCTCGGCGCCCGTACCGCACATCTCGCCGTCGGCCATGGCGGCCTTGCTGTCACCCATCGCGAGCATGGCGCCGTTCTGGAAGACGGGGAAGTAGATCGTGTTGCCCGCCGAGACGTCGGTCGTATCGAGGTTGCCGCCGTGGTCGTGCGGGACGAGCGTGGTGTAGGAGTCGCTCGCGGGCGCGACACCGATCGTCCCGATGCAGGGATCGACGGCAATCTCGTGATCACCGAACTCGATCACGGCGTCCGTGACCACGTCCGCGTCCGGGGTCGAGTCTTCGGCGACCGGTGTAACCTTCGTCCGAGGCGCCTCGATGTCCTCGTGACCGTCCAGCAGGCCGAAGCCGTCGATCGTGACCACCCGGCCGCGGTCCTCCGCGAGGCGGACGTCCTCGATTTCGACGGCGAGCACGTCGCCCGGTTCGGCGCCCGCAACCTCGATCGGCCCCGTCGCGGCGTTGACCTCCTCCGGGACCGATTCGATCAGGTCGTCGTCGGTCTGGACCGCCCCGTCTAAGCTGTCTCGCGTCTCGATCGTGAGTTCGGCGCCGGGTTCGACGGTCGCGATGGGGTCGAGCGTCGGAGTGAACTCGTAGATCGCACCCTCCTCGTGTGAGACGGTTGTACGTGACATGGACGATCGTTCGTCGGGATTGGACAAAAGTGGTGGTTTCCCGGTGGTCGAAAGACCAGTTCTGGACCGTGCTAGCACCAGCTGGTAAGACTCTGGTTGGGCGACGATCGGGCGAATGATTTTCCGGTGTGGACGTACTCGACGACCCTAGCTTTTTGCTTCCGTATGTACAGCGTACCCACAACTAACCATGGGGACGACACGAGCCAACTTCCGCCTTCCGGAAGAACTCCTCGAAAAAGCCGACATCGCCGCAGAGGTAACCCACCGGAACCGAACAGAAATCGTCACGGAGGCGCTTTGCGAGTATCTTTCGGACATCGAAGACGACGAATCGTTCAACGAAGCGGTCGTCGAACTCTACCTCGACGACGAGATCGAATTCGACACCTTGAGCGCGTTTATCGGCCGCCAGGACGCCGAATCCGTCCGCTCTTCGAAGGCCATTCTCGACCAGGGCGACGAGCTGGCTGACGAGATGGCCTCGCTGTAGAATGATCGTCGCCGACACCAGCGCACTCGTCTCGTTATCTTGTGGTGATGTTCTCACAATCTGGCTCGACGAACTCGACGTCCACACGAGCCGTCACGTGCTGGAAGAACTGGAATCCACAGCGGCGTACGAGGATACCCACGGACGGGCGGCGGCAGCTGTAACCGAAAATGTCGAGCGCATTACGGTCCACGAAACGACGGGTACCGTCGCCGAGACGTCCCGAATCGACCGAGGAGAAGGCACCTGCATCGCTCTCTGTAACGCACTTGATGCCTCCTTCCTCGTCACCGACGATATCCGTGCGTTACCCGAACTCGAACGACTAACCGAGGCACAGGTCGCGATCTCTCCGATCGTCCTCTCCGCACTGGTCAAACGAGGGCGGCTCCGAGCCGACGAGGCAGACCGACGGCTGGACCAGATCCAGAAGACCGCGATTGGCTCGGAAGACCGATCTACCGCCGAGCACGAACGCTGCTGGAAGACGATCGGGCGGACGAGATCGAATAGGGGGCTCGTTCGAACGGATAGAAGACAGGTATCGAAACAGACCCAAATCGCTTACACGGTCGCCGCCCAACGAGCCGGTATGAAACTCACCGAACTCGTCGACCGGCTGGACGAGGAGCTGCGAACGGACGACTACGCGGATCTCGACGCGAGTGCGAACGGCCTGCAAGTCGGCCCGCCCGACGCCGAGATCGAACACGTCGCGTTCGCCGTCGACGGCGTCCAAGAGACGATCGACGCGGCGGCCGATGCGGGCGCGGACCTGCTCGTCACCCACCACGGTCTCTCCTGGGCCGGCATCGAGCGGGTGACCGACCAGCAGTACGGCCGGATCGCCCCGCTGATCGAGAACGACCTGGCACTGTACGTCTCGCACCTCCCGCTGGACGGCCACCAGGAACTGGGCAATGCAGCAGGCGTGGCGGACGTACTCGAACTGACCGACCGCAAACCGTTCGGCGAACTGGGGCCGGAGTGCGTGGGCCAGCGTGGCGTGGCACCGGATCCGTACGCGCCCGACGAACTCCGCGATCGGCTTGCCACCGAACTCGACACCGGTCCCGGCAACGTTCGGCTGCTCGACTTCGGTCCCGACCGGATCGAGAACGTGGCGGTGCTCACCGGCAGCGGCACCGACTGGCTCGACGAAGCCGTCGAGGCGGGCGTCGACGCGCTCGTCACCGGTGAGGGGAAGGGAAAGGTCTACCACGAGGCGAAGGAGGCCGGGATCCACGTCGCGCTGGCGGGCCACTACGCCACCGAGACATTCGGCGTCCAGGCGCTGCAGGACCTCGTCGGCGGCTGGGGCGTCGGGACGACGTTCCTCGACGTGCCGACCGGATTGTAGTGCCAAAGGCGGCGAGTGCAAGTCACCGGAGAACGGACAGGTAGTGAGAAATTACCGGTACTGTTATTTTATGAGGTGATGTCACGCGCCGTATGGCAGCGATGAGCACGCTCGACTGGATCGGTCTCGTTGGGCCGTTCGCAGTGTACCTGGTGCTCCTCGTCGTCTACTACGTCTGGGAAGGACGACGGGAGGAACGACTTCGCGAGGAGTATGCCGACGAGATGGGATCCGCAGACGAAACGGGGGCAACCTCAGGTGACCGACCGTGACGGGGATCGCAGGCGGGGCGAGCGACGCGGTGCTCGTCACCTTCGGGCTCTACCTGCTCGTGCTCGTGGGCATCGGGCTCTGGTCCTCGCGGCTGCTCGACACGGTCGGCGACTACGTCATCGGCGGTCGGCGCGTCGGCCCGGTCGTGACCGGCTTCTCGGAGCGGGCCTCCGAGATGAGTGGCTGGCTGACGTTAGGCGTCCCCGGAGACGCCTACGGCACGGGAATCATGGCCTTCTTCAACGGACTGGGGATGATCCCGGCGGACCTGGCGGCGTGGTCGGGCATCGCCAAGCGGTTGCGCAAGTACAGCGAGATCGTCCGAGCGGTCACCCTGCCGACGTTCTTCGAGACGCGCCTGCGCGACGATACCGGGACGGTGAAGGGCGTCTCGGCGGTCGTACTGATCATCTTCGAGGGTGGTTACGTGGGCGCACAGATCGTCGCCGCGGGGACGCTCCTGCAGATCCTCACCGGTACCGAACTCTGGATCGGCATCGTCGTCGGCGGCATCATCGTCGTCGGCTACACCTTCCTCGGCGGCTACTTCGCGGTCGCGTGGTCCGACTACTTCCAGGGGGCGATCATCCTCGCGGCGTTCGCAATCCTGCCGATCATCGCGTTCGGGGAGTTCGGCTCGCCGTTTTCGGGCGGGGCCTCGATCGACGGCTCGCTGACGAGTATCACGGCGGGGATGACCGGCTGGGCGGCGGTCTTCGGGATCATCAGCTACGCGGCGATCGGGCTCGGCGTGCCGGGCAATCCGCACATCATGGTCCGATTCATGGGCATCGATCGCGTGCGGAACATCCGACTCGCCGCGCTCGTCGCCCAGCTGTTCATGTTCGTCGCGTACATCGGTGCCGCACTCGTCGGGCTGTACGCGCTGGTGGCGTTCGGGGACGGCGCGCTCGCCGACGCGGAGAACGCGATGCCACGGCTGACCCTCGAACTCTTCCCGAACGCCATCGCCGGGATCATCCTCGCGGCCGCGCTCGCGGCGATGATGTCGAGCGCCGACTCGCAACTCCTCGTCGCGACAAGCGCCGTCGTCGAGGACGTCTACCACGGCTACTTCGACCGAGAGGCCACTGAGACGCAACTCGTGCGCTACTCCAGGTATGTCACGCTTGGCCTCGGCGGGGCCAGCATCGCCTTCGCGTACGTCGCTCGAAACACACCCATCTACGATCTGGTGCTCAACTACGCGTGGGGCGGACTGGGCGCGGCGATCGGCCCCACGCTCATCGCGACGCTGTGGTGGCGCGGGTTGACCCGCGAGGGCGCCGTGTCGAGCATGATCGTCGGCGCGACGACGATGCTCGTCTGGCCGCAGTGGGAACTCATCCTCGGTGAGGCGACGCTGGCCTCACTCGAGGCGTCCTCGCCGTTCCTCCACGGGTTGCTCACCGTCTACGGCCTATTCCCGGCGTTCATCCTCTCGGCGCTGACGATGATCGTCGTCTCGAAACTCACGACACCGCCCGGCAAGGAGCACCTCGACGAGCACTTCTCGGTGATGCACAAGCCCCTCTCGGCGGTGCTCGGCGATCGGGACTCGGCCGGCGACTCGTCGCCAGTCGCGACCGACGGCGGGCTCCCTCAGCCGAAGGCGATCACCGAGGCCGACGCCATCCGCGACCACGTTCGCGACAGCGACTACTGGACGGACGGAACGCGTGACGGGACCCCGGACGACGGCGAGGTGGACGAATGAGCGCCGACGAGCGGGCAGACGAGGGAACCAGCGACGAGACGGGAACGGCGGCCAGCCACGCGGCGTCGATGCGGTCCCCAGCGGCCGATGATCCGCGCGTTCGCGACGACGACCCACGCGCTTGCGAGTCCGTCGAGCTTTCGGTCGTCCCCCCTTCGATCGAGCGCGACGACGTCGAGGCGACCGGTCGCGTCGGCTGTGTGGCCTACCCCTACCGGATCTACGACGCGTCGGTCAGTATGTCGCGGCCGCTACTCGACGACCGCGAGGACGCGTTCGTCGTCAGTGTCGATCGGTCGCGGCGGCTCGCCGTCCGCGCGGACACGTTCCCGGACCTCGAATCCCGACACGTCGACGACACCCTCGTCCTCCCCGCCGAACTCACGCCCGAAGACGCCGACGAACGCGCCCGCAAGTCCGTCTTTCAGTGGACCCTCCGGCGATACTCGCTGAACCGCGCGCCCGAGATCGAGTTCGAGCGCGTCGTCACGGGCTACAAGCTGTTCTGGCTCGCCGAGCGCGACGACGGCGACGTCATCGTGGACAGTTTGACGGGGTCAGAGCGGTCGCTCGAGGAGTGACGGAATTAGAACGCACCCGATGGATGTCGGGCCCAAAGCACACCCGATGGGCAACGGGTTTGTGCCGGCACCGACTATCCCCGCGTGGCCGATGACGATGCACCCGGGCCGAACCGGTCTCGGCAACCGGTGACGACGAGCCCTATGAGTGCCGAGGCCAGCTTTCTATCCATACATTTCGGGAAAGAAGTGAACGAACGTCAGAGAATTGCGTCTACTACCCTCTGAGAGAGGACAGTCGTAATCAAAATGCGAATAGAGTACACTCTGAGGCGTCACATAGGCCCCAGTCATACCGGGAGTGGTGCGTCAACCGTGATTGATCAGTCTCGTATTCCACAATTAGGAGAAACGAGCATAATACGATAGAAACATCCATACAAAATGGAGAGAAGACATTCGATGTACTGTTAGATTTCTATGCTCGATTATTTCCATCATGAGAGCGAATTCTCACGTCGTTACAACTTTGAGGTGTGGATAAGAAGCAGCTATATAATGAGCGCAAAGGAGGCGAAATTCCACGGGATTCTCTACACCCGTCTTCTCGACTACATTGACGACAACGACACATTGTTTGACGAGCCGGTGTCTGAGAAGACGACCGACGAGGGGTTTGCGGACATCTACGTGCCGTCTGCCCTCAACGGCGAGCTGGTGATTGAGGTCAAGCGGGACGACATCTACCCGCGTGACCACGAGGTGGTAAAGCAGGCGCGCCAGTACGCGGACTCGCTGGAAGCCGAGTTCTTCGCCACGTGCAACAGTAACGACTTGTTTCTGTTCCACTATCAGGGCGAGATCGAGATGTCGGACGTGGACTTCTATTACTTCAATCTCCGTGAAGCGACGCTTGAGGAGGCGATTCCACAACTCCTCGGTGTCGTAGAACACGTCCACGAGGAGGCGGCGCTGCCGGATCAGACGGAGCGGGAGCGTATCGTCGGCGTCTTGCGGTCGTTCCACTCTTCGATTTGGCCGACGTACGCGGCGCTTGCCGAGAATAAGTACGGTCGGAACGAGCGGTTCACGCAGCAGTTCGACGAGTGGATTGCGGAGAACGACTACAGTGACCTTGACGAGGAGAAGCAGTTCGAGGTGGCCGGGAAGCAGTACGCGTACCTGCTCACGAACAAGGTTCTGTTCTACGAAGTGGTGCGCGAGAAGACGAAGCCCAAGTACGATCCCGAGATCGACGACACGGTACCGGAGATCGAGACGGAGAGCGGGTTCGAGTTGGACTCACTCCACGAACACACGACGTTGAGTGGACTGGAGACACACCTGCAGAATCAGTTCGAAACCATCATCGAAGAAATCGACTACGAACCGATCTTCAATAGTGGGGCGAGCCTGTTCGCTGACTTCCCGCAGAACAAGAAGACACTCCAGACGCTCGAGGACTTCCTCAGCAACATCGAGGCAGAGGAGATCGTCACGCTTGACGAGGACTTGCTCGGCGAGATATACGAGGAGTTGATCCCGGCAGAGGAACGGAAGGCGCTCGGACAATTCTACCCGCCGCCGAAGATCGCCGAGACGTTGACTCACTGGGCCATTCAGCCGATCGAGGACGGTCAGATTCCGAAGGTGCTAGATCCGGCCTCGGGGAGTGGGACGTTCTGCGTGGAGGCGTACCACCGACTTGATTCGGTGGCTCCGACCGCCACTCATCAGGAGATCATCGACAGCATTGTCGGCGTTGACGTGAACCGATTTCCGCTCCACTTAACGGCGATCAATCTGGCGAGCCAGAACATCTCCGAGCGCACTGACCGTCTGCATTTGTACCACGACAGCTTCTTTAACATCGATCCGGAGACGCAGTACTTGGCGAGTACGCGGCTCGGCGAGCAGGAGGATGTAGACGGTGTTCTCGGCAAGTTCGACGCCGCCATCGCCAATCCGCCGTATATGGATCACCGGAGTCTGTACCCCGACTCTGAGCACTTCAAAAGCCACCTGAAGAAAATCGGGAACGGTGAGTACTACGACGGAGACAAGAAACTGAGCGGATACAGCGACGCCTACGTCTACTTCGTCACACACGGGAGACAGTTCATGCGCGATGGCGGTCGAATGGGGTACATCATCCCGACGAAGTGGATGATGACCCGGTACGGCGAAGGGTTCCAGCAGTTCCTGTTTGACCAGTTCAAGGTGCGTGCGGTCGTCGGCTTCGGCGCTCGGGCGTTCGAAGATGCGTTCGTTGACGGTGCAATGGTGATGTTGGAGAAGTGCAGTGACGAGTCTGAACGGCGCGATAATACGGTGAACTTCATCAGAATCAAGGACACGATGGAGGTTGAGGACATCATCGACACACTCAACTTCGACTACCCGATCGACGACAACCGAGAGATGGCGGTTGTGAATCGGGGGGCGTACCGGACGGTGGCCGTGAGCCAAGACTACCTGATGGATCGGGACACCAGCAAACTCGGTTACTTCCTCGATGCGCCTCAGACCTTCATTGAGATGCTGGAGAACCCGATGATGGTTCCCCTCAAAGACCTACTCGAGGACTCGGGTGGCGGCGTCAAGACCGGTGCGAACGAGTTCTTCTACATCGACAAGGACGAGGCTGCCGAGCGCGGGATTGACGAGCAATTCCTATCGCCGGCGGTGAGATGGATCAAGGACATCGAGCGCGGTCAGGTGTTGAACGCAGAGATGACGGACTTGCGGATCCTTGACCTGCACGAGTACGTCAAGGACGTGAAGTCGAACGGGGGCTTTGAACAGTCCGACTTGGAGGAGCGAGTCAAGCAGGCGTTTCGTGATGATGGTCACACCGAGTTGGTGGACTACGTCCGCGAGGGAGAGGCACGGGAGTTCAACGAACGGAAGACGACCGCCAGCCGCGATGTGTGGTTCGACGTAGGGCAGAGCTACGACATCAACCGGAAGCGAGATGCATCAATTCTGCACCCGAAGGGGTTCAAGTATCGTATCTTCGCCAGTCGCAACGAAGGCATCGTACCGAACAACCGACTGCACTGTCTGTACCCGGACAGGGGCGTGGACACGATGGCTCTTCTTGGAGTCCTCAACTCCAACGTGTATCAGGGACTCGTCGAGGCATGGGGGAGGAGCGAGGGCCGGGGGATGCTGGAGCTGGCCAAGTACGAGTTGATTGGTGTTCCGGTACTGGACGTCCGGAAATTGGACGAGGAAGAGTTGGAGTCCATCAAGGACGCGTACAGGGCGTTGGAGGCAGGCGAGTCGGATGCACAGGATCGGCTTGACGAGGCGGTTATAGAGGCGTCGGGTGTGGACATCAGCGTGGAGAAGTTGCAGGAGTTGCGGGAGGCCGTGACGGAGCGGCGGAACAATCGCGGTACGACTTCCGAAGTGATGGTGGAGAAAGTGGATACGCTCGAAGAACTGGGAACGAGCACGTTTACTGTCGGTTCCGAGGGTTCTGAGGAAGCCGAGTTAAGCGACTTTATGTGATGCCAGAGATCGTCAACGTCGTCGAATCGTGGTCACTGGATGCTGAGTTTGATTTGGAGAAAGTCACTACCGCTCGGTGAGGAACGCAGTCACAAACTCTTCGTGGGCGATATCAATTTCACCGGGTTCGGAGTTGCGAGCATTTTCGAGTTTGTCCTCTAATTGCTCGATTTTTAGTTGTAGCTCTTCGGCCTGTGACTCGTTTTGGCTGTACGCGAGAAACCCCTCTTTCCGAGCAGCACGGGCCTCCTGTATCAGCTCGTACAGGTACTTCGATTGGCTCCCGTAGCCCTGCTCTTCTGCTTCTTCCATCCACTCTTCGACGTGCTTTCGATTGGGATAGAGGGCAACGTAAGTCGTTTCTTCGGCTAGGCCTACCTCATTCTCCCAGTCACATTGTTGAGACCCTCAATTTTTGCTCATTTTCTACATCAGAAACTTATGCCCGGACACTCCTAGGCGTTGTGGATAGTGATAGTAGACATGATACCCCATCTACAATGGCTCTAAAGAAAGATTTAAATGGTGAATTACGACACAAGATTTTTGCGCTTTGTCCAAACTATGGTCTAGTAATGAGCCAAGAGTACGGGGACCCGCGGGACTATAAGGACAGACTTGTCGACCGGTTATTATTGTTGCATCTGTTTGACAGAGTTTCAGAAACAAGCCGGATCACAGGTGACGTGAAGCTCCAAAAACTAGTCTTTCTTAGTGAAAACTCTTTAGTCCAAGAAGGGATCGATGGACTCAAATATTCCTTTTTTAGATGGGAACACGGTCCAATGAGTAAGGAAGTGTATGAGGATCACGAATATCTTTGTGAAAACAGGTTTGTATCTGAGGAGTCGGGGGAGATACTCTCTCAAGGAAAAGAAGTACTAGACCAAGCAACGCCTGTCCTGTCTGATAATAGCGACATAGTCCGGGAAATTAATTTGACTATCGAAAAGTATGGAGATATTCCTGGTTACAAACTCAAAAACATAGTCTACGATATGAATGTAGAACTGATGGCGTCTGGAACTGAGCAAAAAGTCGAAGACATCCCGAAGGGTACAGATATCATCTGGTCGTTATCTAATGACGAATACAACCAGAGATTCGAACTCTCTGACGAATGGGCTGAAACCTTAGACATATTGCTTCATGAGAGATCGAGAAAGTCAGTGAATACTGCTGTTGAAGAGGCTCGCAAAGAACCTAGTTCTTCTTTTTCCATCGATGTCTGAAGGCGAGAATTTTGAAGCTAGACAACAGCCAAAGTTTGAACGAGACTACAAGAAACTCAATAAGCAGGGAAAAGGAGACTCGGTCATAGAAGGTGTCCAGGGTATCGTAGAGGATCCAAAGGGGAACTCTACTCGTCTCAAAGGGGAATATGAGGGAAAGAGAAAACACAGAAATGATCCTATTCGAATAGTTTTCTCTTCTTGTCCAGAATGTATCGAACGTGACGACATGGAACACAACGCTTGTGCTGATTGTGAAGACTTGCATGGGGAAAATCAGGAAGATCCCCAGAAAATCATTAAGTTGTTCGAAACAGGAGAGCGAGAGAATTTTTACTAGAATTGCAAGTGACGTTTCCAAGTGCACACTTGTAGATTGAATACAGGTCTATCTCCAAACAGGAATTAGACCTCTTCCCTTTTTGGTAAGCCGGAAAGAAAACTGCTTTCACAGGATATACGCCTGATAAAGCTGTACTCGAATTACGATCATCACTGAAGAAACAGTTCCCTTGAAGGAGTTCTATACATCTCGTAAGACTCTCGATCGACAATTGAGTTTGGGGAATGTTAGAAGGGGAACTATTCCGTAGCCACCTTTTCTATAGCGGCAATCGAGGATTCGAATTCGAGGGTTTTGGTAGGCCTAGAGCGCCGAATTAGGCTTCCCCTACTCGGTACTTTTATAGTTGATGGCAACCACTTAGAGAATGTCTCCCAAGGAAACCAATCGGAGACGGAAAATACATGAGTTCGTCGTCAAAAGCCCGAGGTCCCAGCAGAGACCAGCAGACTCTAGGAGAGGCAGTTGTTTCCCAACGGATCAAACAATTCCCAAGAGGCATCATACTCCGAATCGAGATTCCTCACGACGGATTTGAGGATTTCCTGAAAGGAAACATGCTCATCACATACGTGATGGTCAACTTCTGTGACGTCGTCGAAGTTCTCGATGAATACGGTACTCTTGACGCTGTCCTTGAACCCTGGCAAGTCCCCATCGTAACAGCAACAGAAAAGGACGAAATCCTGCGAAACCGCACCAGAGCACAAATCCGACGCATACTGAAACAGATCCAGCCCGCGATTTACATTCCTGATACCGGCACCGTCTACAGGGAAGATGATGGTGCAAAGCAGCTGGGCGGGATCAGAGAATACAAAATCCGGCTCAAATGGTTGAACCAGGAAATTGCTGAACAAGGCTGGGAAATCGAACTTCTCCCGCTTGCAAAGGGTATGAAGCAGTGGCATTTCGAGGAGTACGTCGATCTCTTTCACCGCCTCGGATTCACGAATTTCGCGTTCTATACACGGCAATACTGTGGAGGATCGACCGGGAATCAGATCAATGATCTGATTGACCACATCAATAATCTCATCACGGTCATTGATCCCGATAACGTTCTCGCCATCGCCCGACACGGCGAAACCCACCTCAGAAAACTTCCTCCACGGGTTACAGGGGCGAGCGGACTCACCCAGTTCATCAAGAGCTGCTCCGACGGAAATGGAAGTTTCTCACAAGACATGTTCGCAGAATGGCGTCCCCGCAGGGAAGAAGCACTGTTTGCTAACCACGGCCACAAGCAACCGAAACTCAACGACTACAAATCATGCTAATGGGATTAGGACCCTCCGGCGGAGGCAGCAGTAGCGGAAGTAGCGATTCAAACGACGATGACGACGGTAGAACAGACGGAGACATCACCGAATACGGCGACTCAGGAGGCTCCAAGGAAGATGAAGATGATAGCGGAGGCGGAGCGGCTGCTGTGGCTGGTGCTACCGGAGCTGCGGCATCCAGTGCTGGCGGAGGTGCCGCTGGCGCTGCTGGGGTTGGAGGAGCGGGAGCAGCTGGAGGCAGTGGAGGCAGCGGTAGCGGTAGTTCGGGCAGCGAAAACGGTGAAGACGAGGAAGCAGAAGACGAAAAAGAGGGAGATGATTCTGAATCCGATGATACGGAGTGTGAAGAGCCTGAAGACGGTGAGTCGGAGGAGACGGAAGGAGATTCAGACTCTGACAGCTTTGAAGACCAAGAAAATGACCAAGAGAACGATGAAGAGTATGACGAGGATGAAGAGGACACCGAAGAAGATGAAGAAGAAGACGAAAAGGAGAAAGAAGCCTCGATCGTTGTCCACACCGATCCCTGGGACAACACCGGCTGGGGAATGGAACCGGTGTTAAAACACCTGCAATACACATTCGGAGATAGACTCGAAATCTCCTACGAGCTAGCACCTGTCCGCACGTTCGATGATCCTCTACACCAAGCAGAGAAATGGCGAGAAAACGCAGAAACCCACAGAATACCCACAAACGAAGACGTGTGGAAAGAAGAGCCACCAACCTCTACAAAACTTTCCTCCCGAGCATTCAACGCAGCCAAAAAGCAAGACGAACAACTAGCTCGAAACTATCTTCGCCGGTTACGGTTAGCAGCTCAGGTTAAAGGACGAAATATCGAAAACAGAGAATTACTTCTGGACCTCGCCGCCGACGTCGGTCTAAATAAACGCCGACTGGCAGAGGACTGGGACGCCGTTACACTCGAACGAACTCCTGAAGCCACAGAGATGCCGGTGATGAAGGTTGAGATCGATAATATTCCTCGGACTTGGAAAGGCCGCGTTGAGTACGAACGAGCGCTAGCCGCATTCCTCGGTCACACCATGGAACCAGAGCCTGTTCTCCAGCCACTCACCAAGTTCGTAGAGGAACATGGACCAGTTGCTACAGAAGAAGTGATGGAAGTATTCGACCTCTCGCGAGAAACCGCTACTAAGAAACTCCGTAGTTCCGCTGAAATCCGAGCAGTAGAGTTCAACTGTGGTACATTTTGGGAAACCGTTTAAATTCTCGTCGAGTAAGCCATAGAAGCGGTTGATGTTGTCCTGACGAACCATTTCAATGGGTTCCTCTCAATGACGCACAAAGAGTTTCACCACTCGGTGTGACGTCTTTGAATAGAACGACGGATGGATGTCTGCGTACTCTCGCCCTGTTCCAAAGACAAACGATACGCCCCCGTTCTTGACTGTGAGGACGTAGACGGGCACTCGCGTGGGGAACTAGTACAGGAACATGCCGAGTACACCACGACTGCGGCAGGCATGTATACTGGTCGTGAACACCAGCACGTCAAGACGGCAGTCACTCATCTCCGTGAGGTTGCAGATGTCGACTGGTATATCATTTCCGCAGGATTCGGGTTGCTACGAGACGATACGGAGATACCGTCCTATGAGTGTGGTTTCAGCGATATCGAATCCGTTCGAAAGCGGGCCAAGCGAGCAGGATACAATATTGACGGCCTGACGAATGACGAGGCGATCGAGGCAGTCGGCCGCGAGAAGAGCATTCCTCAGACGTTCAATAATATACTGACTCGAGAATACGACTTGCTGTTCGCCGTGTTGAGTGAGCCATACCTCTTGTCAGTGGCCGATGCACTAACCGAGATTCCTAAACAAACGACAGCATTTGCGTTTGCTTCGAAGGGGAGTAAACAGTCCGTTGGTGATTGTATTTGGATTCCTGCTACAGAAACGGAACGGGAAGCCCTGGAAACGACGTGGATGGCATTGCGAGGTAAACTGTTCCGCGAGGTTGCGTCTTCAGCAGAAATACGGGATCTAGAGCAGCTATTAAAACACCCTGAGCGTGCAGAAATCCTGAGTTCCTGAGGGGACAACTATACCAATTCTCGTTCGAGGCCCACTTGCCGACGGATTCCCATTAGCTCTTCAAAGAACGCGGAATCACGAAGCTCCTCGTAGATTGCTGCCATTGCAGCCAGTTCGTCACGGACGTACTCTTCGATGATTTCGTGTTTACCGTTTTCGTAGTACTCTGGCACGTCCTCACCAGCGAAGTCGCCCTGTGTACCGACAATCTCGCCGCGTACTGCCTCCATCCCGATGAAGTCGGCTCCAAGAAGGTGTGCGAGGTCGAGATATGAAGGCCATCGGTAGATTTGGTTCCAACAATCCTCGTATGACCATCCCAAGTCGTTGAGCACACCGTCGGTAGTGATGCACTTCAGGAAAAGGAACGGGGCATCAAACCCGAGGATATTGAACCCAACAAAGAGCGCACCGTCAGCCCCGATACGCTTCCGCTTGATCCCAGCCCAATCGTCCAGAAAGTCAACAAGGAGTTCTCGTTCCGATTCGTATTCCCAGCTAGGATAGAACGAGACGTTTCCATCGTCGTACGAATACTGTGCGCTGATGATTTGATCTTCGAAGGGTGAGAACCTTGTCGTTTCCAAATCGTAGCCGTAAACGAGCAAAGCAGTTTCCTGATTGTTCCGGGTTTCTAATAACTCCAAGGTCGGTGGTAGCGGGATTGAAACCGGTGAGTTACAATTGCAGTAGCATGGCCGGCACACACCCCCCATCCGAAGAGGTAGAGCAATATTGGATTTACGCTCAAGGCGACAGGCAAGACTACTATGAGGCTCACGATGTTCTGAAGCAAAAAGACATGACAGCGAACGACATACCAGAGTCTGATAACGACACTGTTCGGGAATTAGACGAAGAAGCGCTTCAACACGATTCCCCGACATCACTTTCTGGGAAGTGGAACGTGTTCCTCAAACCCGCCGAGATCGACGACGTCTGGGGCTACGTGACCGAGTTGGTCAAAGAGAACGAAATCTACTCAGCAAAGGTGACAGCCAAATATGGTCGCGAAGAAGAGAATCGAGGTAACCATGTCATCGTCGTCTATACACCCAACTACTTCGACAAAGAGGATGTCTTTCGAGTCCGCGAATTGCTGAGAAATAAGTGCGGGATAGAGGAAACGCTGTACTATAAACCAGATATCTACACCAGAAAGGGAATCTACGCCGATACTGCTCAGGAGAGGGGTCTTCCAGGAGCAAGTCGGTATTTCGGATAAAGTAGGTGATTTTGAGAATACGAGCCGTCATTATCGGCGATTAGGTCGATTTCACTTTCACAGTGGTTGTCTAATTTTCAAGACTATTCCGATCCAAGGGGGAGTATATGTCCGAACAGGCACGAAAATTCGACCTCAACATGGAGGAGGTGCTAGAGGCGTGGGGTGTCGCAGATGCAGCCCGAGAGGTAATCGCTAACGCCCTCGACGAACAGGCCCTCACAGAAACGAGTGAAGTAGAAATCTATGAAGACGACCAGGGGAGATGGCACATCCGGGATAACGGTCGAGGGCTACGCCACGAGCACCTCACGCAGAACGAGGACGAGGAGAAGCTGAACAACCCGGACAAGGTAATCGGCAAATTCGGCGTTGGGTTGAAGGACGCGCTGGCGACGTTCTACCGTAACGGGGTCGACGTAACCATTCACTCGAAGCACGAGACAATAACCGTCGAGAAAGCGCCTAAGGCGGATTTCGAAGACATTGAGACACTGCACGGGCTCATCTATCCGCCTGAGCGTGATATCGATGGAACGGACGTGGTTCTCGATGGCATCACGGAGTCTCAAATCGATCAGGCCAAAAGCAACTTTCTTCGCTTTACCGACGACGAGCTCTTGGAGGAAACCAAGTTCGGAGAGGTCTACGCTTCCCCCGCAGGCGAGGATTCCCGTATCTACGTTACTGGGCTCAAGGTCGCTACCGAGGAGAACTTCCTTTTCAGCTACAACATCACGAAGACGACGAAGCAGGTCCGAGACGCCCTGAATCGGGAGCGTTCAAACGTTGGGCGCACAGCCTATAGTTCGCGGGTGAAAGATATTCTACGGGAGTGTGAAACCACAGAAGTCGCTCAGCGGCTTGTCGACGATTTCGAGAACTTCACGGATGGAACAACCCACGATGAAGTGAATTGGAAACCGATTCGTCTGCACGCGGTAAAGCTCCTGAACGAACGGGACGACGTTGTATTTGCGACCGTGGATGAGCTACACTCGAACGCGGACCTGCTCAACCATGCCCGTAGAGACGGGTATCGAGTCGTCACTGTCCCCGAGAACATCCGTAACGAGATCCAGGACGAGCGAGATTCCGAGGGGAATCGCCTTCGTGACGTTGGCACGTATCTCGAAGAGTACAACGAGAGTTTCGAGTACGACTGGGTCCCCGAGGACGAAATGACAGAGGACGAGCGCGAGGTGTGGAATTGCAGGGACGATATTCTCGACCTCCTCAATAACCCACCTGTAGAGAAGATACGGGTGTCAGAGACGATTCGAATGACCGAGCGAGGCGAGATGGCAAATGGAGTCTGGGATGGAAATGAACAGCGTATTGTCATTCGACGTCAGCAACTAAACAGCGTTCGAGATTTCGCCAGCACGTTGCTCCACGAAGTCGCACACCCGAGAAGTGGAGGAGCACCTGACCTCTCGAAACCGTTCGAGGATGCACTGACAGGCCTGCTAGGCGAGGTCGCAGAAGCGGCTATCAGCAATTAATGAGTTATCACAACCGCTCCGTCTGGCGTGAGTGCCCCGAGTGCGGCGAGAAGCAGAAAGTGAAGCAAGGTGGATGGGCAACTTGTCGAAACTGCGGCGATAGCTTCCACGCATAGCCATCTCGGACTTGTCGGAGATAGTAGAGCATGCGAACATTGATAATTCGATGTTCGCAATAGTTTGGGTAATATGGCAGAGCATGCGTTCATGGTTCGGGCCGGGAACGACAACGAGTTAGTAGACGAATTCGAGTCTCGTTCGCTGGTCGCTATCGGATGGGAAGAACTCGGGGACGTATCCGATGTCCGATCCTACGAAGAGATGAAGGCCCGATTCAATTCGACCGACGAGTATTCCGAACATAACAGCCGACGTATCGCCCAGAATGCAGGACAGGTGAACCGATTCGCGCTCGAGATGGAGAAGGGGCATCTGGTTCTGAGTTACGACAAGACGGAGCGCGAGTATCTCATCGGGGAGGTCACTAGTGGGTACGAGTGGAAACCAGGCGACCACCCACCGGGATATCCACACGTCAGGCGTGTCGAATGGGAAGACACGGTTTCCCGTGACGAGTTCACGACCTCGACGAAAAACACGCTCGGAAGCACGCTCACGGTGTTCTCGCTTGACAGCTGCGCTATTGAAATCACAGGCGTTCTAAGCGGGGAGACACCCGATGAGGGCGAGGACGAGGAGGACACTGTCCCATTCGTCGACGAAGTTGAAAACCAGGCAGACGAACTCATCTCCGACATTCTGGCGAACATGGACCCATTCGTCTTCGAGGAATTGGTCGCCGCAGTCCTACGAGCGATGGGATACCACGCGAAGAAGACGCGAGACAGTCAGGACCGCGGTATCGACGTGGTCGCTCACCCCGATTCATTGGGATTCGAAGAGCCGTATATCAAAGCTCAGGTCAAGCGCCAGCAGTCGAAGGTTGGGTCGCCGGACATGCGAGCGTTCACCGGAACCCTCGGGAACGGCGAACGGGGCCTGTTCGTGTCGACTGGTGGCTATACCAGTGAGGCACAGGAAGCAGCACGGAATGCCGAACAACGAGTCACGCTCATTGACCGGGATGAGTTCATTGACCTCCTGATTCAACACTACGACGCCCTCGATCCCGAGTATCAGGCAACAGTCCCGTTGAAGCAGGTCTATATCCCATCACAAGACCCGCCTCTGGAGGAGTAAGAATGCGTGTATTCGTTCCCCCTTCTGGAGACCGTTACCATGATATTGAGGCCAAAGGTGAAAATATCGAGACCGAGTGTGGGCTGAGCATCGAGGCAGAAGCGGCTCGATTTCTGGGGTCAGAAAGACAGGCAACCACAATAAGATTCGAAAAGTGTGAGGGATATTCTAACACCGACGGAACACTGAGTGTCTAATAGTTTTCTCACTATGTTTGGGCAATCTCCAACAGTAGAACTCGACTCAGTACAGCTAATCCGAATATGCCATATCAAGTTCGAGGATAGAGAAACGGTCAAAGATACTATCGTACAAGATATCGACGGTGATATTGGTGCTATTGGGGGCGGAGGAAGCATTGGCGCTATTGGAGGTAGGCAAAGATGGAGTGTAGAGCGTGGATTCGATAGGTTCGAAATTACGGATTTCTATGAACTAGACTTCGAGGAAGGAGATATCTGCTTACTCAATCAAACAGAGTCAATAACTGACGTAGTCCTATCGGCGGAATTCCCCTCTTATGCAACAGATATGCTGCCTCACCGTCAGCGACACATTCCACTAACACTGAGAGACGCTCGTTCTGACTTAGACGAGTTTCAGCAAGAAGTGTTCAGAGGAGTAGAGGTGTTGGGTACGTCAAATATAATTCGAGTAATTCCAGAGGATGATGAACCAATCAGAGTGAACACCGACCACCTTGACCTGCGAAGATGGGGGGATTTCAATTCGGACCTGCTGGACCAATTTGGGTACGACCCAGAGTCCTACGTGTCGATGGTACAGGATTCGTTTCTTCTTTCGCCCACCAGTGTTAGCGACGTATGGGATGAGTTTGTAGCGATTGAATGCCGAGAGCAGATTCCAGAGGGGAATCTGGATGTAGAATGGTTGAATGAGTATTTGATACCGCTTTCAGTATACACGAAGGCTCATCACTGGCAGCAAAACCAGAAAGAGAAACTACTGGACATTGCCGACGATGTTGATAGTGCGTCTGAGACAGATTGGTCACTGACTGATGACTTTGATGTTGATAAAATAGCCACCGAGCAATCGGAATTACGTGACCTTCATGATAGGTGGTTTGAACTTCATTCTGAAATAGTAGATGACCGCGACGAAATCGAGAACCTCTTTAACAGGATTGAACGCTCTGATAAGCCAGGACAAGCATACGAACGCCAAGTAAGCACTCCGAGTAAGATAGGTGCAAGTGTCGATAACAGGTCGCTGTTTCATCGCTTGTCAGACGAAATGCACCAAGAGTACGAAACCATCTCCGAGAGGGTTGACCAACTCAACAGCCGATATCAGAACGTTGCTAACTATTTCAGCGACAGGGTACAAGCTGGTTCGACGGTACTGAACACAGAAAATCAAAAATCCAATCGGAGATTGCAGATATCGGTCGTTGTCCTAACATTGGTACTGACAGTGGTTGGTGTAGTTCAGGGAGTGAATGTCTTAACGTCGGCCGAAGGGCCTGTCTCAACGTTCCTCATCGCAGTTGCGATAATCGTCCCCATTGAAATCATCATCCTGTTGCTATTCGATAAGCTAGATTAATTCGGGAACGAGAGCATCAGCAGGCTCGACAGAGGCGCTAATCACATTCACTATGGATAGATTGTGAGTCGTGAGTGCAGTGGCCCCGATTTTGGCGGTCAGAGCACGAAATGGGAGGGTTTGTCTGGGGCCTTGGTATCCAGAGGCCTCGGTCAGTTTTGGATTCACCACTGGAGTACATCGACACTGTGAATCAGACCACGTCCCGCTGGAGAACGTCTCCACCACTTCAATACCCACCTCTTGAACAAACAGGACTACCTATGATCAGGTCATGGACGAAAAAGAAGCACGTCAGAAATTGTCGAAGGCTCTTGAGAGAGTCATCGAAGATGATACTGACTTACTGAGGTATGATGTTAACGAGAGAAGCATCACTCATAGATTGGCAGTTTACCTTGAAGAAGAGGTCGGCGGAGACTGGGACGTCGATGTAGAATATAATCGCGTGGGAGAGAATGAGGTGAGCAAAGCCGTTTCGATGGAGCACCTCACGAGTAAAATCCCGGATAACGTTGACCCAGAGGACCTTGATGCAAAGACAGTCTATCCAGATATTATCGTCCACAACAGAGGGGACCATTACGATAACCTGCTGGTGGTGGAAGCAAAGAAATCGGGGCGCTCAGGAGAGTATGACCGCGAGAAAATCACCGCCTACAAAAAGGAGCTACGATATGAGCATGGGGTATTTGTTACGTTCACAGGAGTCAGACCCGAAGAGGACCCCGGATATTGTTGGGACTGGCACCCATTCGAAGAGTAGTACGATAGAGTGAACGGATTACGGATTGAGCGGCGTCTATAGCCGCGCTAAGCACATTCACTATGGATAGATTGTGAGTCGTGAGTGCCGAGGCCAGCATTCTGAATCAGTGAAGACGGATACCGACTAGCTCTCAATCCTCGTCAGGAGCGGCGTCCGCCGGCGCATCTTCCTCCAGCAACTCCTCGCCGGCGTACTGCTCGCGGAGATCCATCTTCGAGAACTTCCCGGTGGCGGTCTTGGGGATCTCGTCGATGAACTCGAAGCCATCGGGGAGCCACCACTTCGGGTACTCCTCGCGGAGCATCGCTTTCAGCTCCTCGGTCAACTGGTCGCGGTCGGTGGCCTCGGGGACGACGACCATCGCGACCGGGCGCTCCTGCCAGCGCTCGTGGGGGACGCCGATCACCGCGGCCTCGGAGACGGATTCGTGGGACATGATGGCGTTTTCGAGTTCCTGCGAGGAGATCCACTCGCCGCCGGACTTGATGACGTCGTCGGCGCGATCGACGATCTCGATGTAGCCCTCCTCGTCGACCGTGACGATGTCGCCCGTTCGAAGCCACGACCCCTCGAAGTCCGTCTCGTTGGCCTCCGGGCGCTCGTGGTACTCCGTCGTCACCCAGGGACCCCGAATCAGCAACTCGCCAAAGGCTTCACCGTCCCACGCGATCTCCTCGCCATCGTCGCCGACGACCTTGAACTCCAGACCGGGGACGATGAGGCCCTGCTTACTCCGCTTGTCGACCTGGGTCCCGTAGGGAGCGCGCTCCATCTCGTCGGTGAGGTGGGCGACGGCGCCGACCGGCGAGGTCTCGGTCATGCCCCACGCGTGGACCACCTCGACGCCGAGGTCGTCGAACTGTTCGATGACGGCCTTCGGCGCGGCGGCCCCGCCGATGACGACGCGCTCTAGCGACGAGAGGTCGACCTCGTTCTCGTTCGCGTATTCGAGCAGGCCGAGCCAGACGGTCGGCACGCCCGCGGTGATGGTGACACCCTCCTCCTCGATGAGGTGGGCGATGTCCGCCGGATCGGGAGCGGGTCCCGGGAACACCTGCTTCGCCCCCGCGGCGGTCGCAGCGAACGGCATCCCCCACGCGTTGACGTGGAACATCGGCACGATCGGCATGACGACGTCCGAATCCTCGATCCCCAGCCCCTGCGGAGTCAACATCGCCATCGTGTGACTCCACATCATCTGCTGGGTGTACTCGACCCCTTTCGGCTTGCCGGTCGTCCCCGACGTGTAGCACATTCCGGCCATGTCCTCCTGGTCGAGGTCAGGCCAGTCGTACTCCGTGGACTGATCCGCGATGAACGACTCGTAGTCCGTCAGCGGTTCCAGCGACACGTCCGGGACCTCGTCACCGATCACGACGAACTGCTCGACGCTCTCGAAGGCGTCCGGGTCGTACGCCCCAGCGAGCTTCTCCGCCAGCGACGGATCCACGAAGATGACGCGATCGGCCGCGTCCTCGACGATGTACTGAATGTGGCTGTCGGGAAGCAGCGGATTGATCGTGTGCAACTGCGCGCCCATGTTCGGGACGCCGAAGTACGTCTCGAAGTGGCGCTCGTGGTTCCAGCAGAACGTCCCGACCCGGTCGCCCTCCTCGATCCCGAGCGCGTCGAGCGCGTTCGCCAGTTGACGCGCCCGGTCCGCGTACTCGCCGTACGTGTACCGGTTGATCCCCTCGTGTGTCCGGGCGACGATCTCCCGGTCGGAGTGGATGGCTTCCGCACGCCACAGAAACGGTTCGAGCGTCTGATCGTATCCGCTCATAGCACACTGGTCGCCCTCGATGGGGATAGGGTTTTCCTGAATGATGGCCGTACTGTCACTCGAGCAGTGAAACGAAGGCGGTGATGGCGCCGTCCATCGTGGGTGGCCAGTCGCTGTTAGTCGACAGTTGTTCGCTCCACACTCACCGCTCCAGCGACTTCACACCTCGACGAGCACGCGCTTTCAGTTGCTCGGAAAACTCGGAGAGGTTCATCGCGGCGGCGCAATCCGGGCAGCAAAACCGCTCCGCGGTCTGGTAGTCGGACGAAAGCGCGGCCGGCGGCTCGGCGACGAGCCGAAAGAGCCGCGTTGGTGCCACGTCCCGATCACACCGATAACACTCCCGATCGGGAGACATATCGCCAGCTCCGTCGCGCGCTCGCTCGACGGATGTCATCCGAGCACCTCGCAGTGCTGTCGATCGAACTGATCGACGTGACTCGGCCCCCAATCCCCGAAAACGAAATTAAGCGACGGATAGCGATACGACTCTCTAGGCAACGGGCGTGCGAGACCTTTTTGTCTCGAAGGTGTCTTTCGGAACATGGCTACCAAGATCCCACGTCAGGGAATTGGAAGCCACGTCTCGGGTGTCCCAAGCACCCGGGGCATTTCTACCCCTCGCGAGTCCGTGGCTTCCGTGCGGATAATTGACGTGACGTGTAATATAGTTACTGGTTAAGTTGTGGAATCAACTGCAGATCCGAGAAAGATTTCTTCGAGACGGTGGCCGTTCAGCACGCCGGCTGCAATCAGTGACTCCCAGAACATACGAGCATACACGCGTACACTTATACACAATCGGGCACACCGGCGGACGCAGATTTACAAACGGTACCACGCGATCGTACGCCGTTGCTGCCCAAATATCAGAACGCGTCCGAGAGATCGCCGAAGCTCGCGACTTACAGGAGTCCGACGTGATTGAGCAGGTGCTCGTTTACGAACACGACCGGGAGAAAGCCGTCGAACAATTCGGGGCCGAACTCGTCGACGAGGTCGAGACGGCGCAGGAGGCAGTCAAGGCGGACGTGAAGTGGGGACTGTAGGCCTGAGTGCCGTCCGATGAGCAGGATAGTCGTCGGTGACGCCGGCCCGTTGATCCACCTCGCGTAGGCGGATGTGCTATCGCTTCTCGAATGTACCGGATCGGTACTCGTTCCGCAACCCGTGCGCCGCGAACTCGAACGTGGTTAGATCGATAGTCGAAACGGGGGACCGCGAGACGATCGCCGAGGGGTACGAGAGCCTCCGACTGGGGCTCAACGCGGTTCTCGAAGATCACTCACCCGCTAGGAGAACCTGTACCGTGTACGACTGTGACGCAGCGGCGACGCACACGGCCGAGTTCGATTCGGAGCGCGCCTGGTTCACGGCTCGGTACTGCCACGATTGCGCCGACACGGAGCGACCCAACATCGTGGCGGTGTGCGAGGGACGCGACACGAAATTCTGCGATCACGACCGGTGTTTCAACGTCGTCCACGCCTCGCGCGACCGTTTCCCGGCCCATCAGTAACAGGATTCCGCTACGCCCGCGGGCCGGAATACGTCCCTGATGCGCTCGTCACGGGACAACGAACGCCGCGAGACTCAAGACGGAACGGTACCGACGACCAGGCGGATGGGAGTGATCATTTCCCTCGCGACTGCCGATTTTGGGCCCGCCGATTACAAACGGCGACGTGCTGCAAAGCGCGCAGGGATCGACGTCGACCACTTCGTCGAACTGTACGAACCGACGGTCAGGCGAATCGCGTATGCTGCGGCGTCAGTCGGGTTCGATCCGCTCAGCGTGTGTCGCGTTCTCGGGTACGAACTCGACTCGTGGCCAGCAACCGAGACCGAGCTCAGAGCGGCATGCACCCTGACCGATGGCGGTTCGACACTCGACAGAGACGAGACGGAGTGGCTCGGAGAGGTGTCCCGGGAGGTGCTCGCAGTGTTCGAGACCGACACACTCTCTGTAGCCCGCATTCGGACTATCGAGAACACCTGTGATACAGCCGTTGCGCTGCAGGTAGCACCACGAATCGCAGCGACGTAGGCCCAACCCAGTTTTTGTGAACGGTTCGGGCTCGCGTATTCAGTAGGTGGGTATAGTGAGGCCGTACTCACTCCGTGATTGCAAATTGCAGTGTTGGGTCGGCATTTATCCGCGGTGGCGGTGTACGAGCACCATTCGTGCCACGGACAACCACACCCGCACCGGTCGAGTCCGAGGTCGGCGGTCGATTCGAGGTTGCCGGCGAGATACGCCTCGCGATCGATCCGGTGGGACCATGAGTACGGCGGTGCTCGTCGTCGAGGACGACGAACAGATCTCGGAGGTGCTCACCTACCGGCTCGAGCTGGACGACTACGAGGTCGTCGTTATCGAAGACGGCGAGGACTGCTGGGAGTACCTCGAGTCGACCGACGAGCTTCCGGACGCGATGTTGCTCGACATCATGCTGCCCGGGATCGACGGGTTCGGATTGCTCCGCCGGTTCGAGACGGACGAGCGCTACGACGACCTCCCGATAATTCTCATCACCGGTCGGGGTCTCGAAGACGATGTCGTGGAAGGATTCACCCTCGGCGCAGACGATTACGTCGTGAAACCGTTCAGTCCATCGGAAGTTGCCGTCAGGTTAGACCGGCTCCTCCAATGACGACGTGGCTCGGTGACGTCGGCATTGCCATCGTCGGTGGCTGTCTCCTCGTCGCGAGTATCACGTTTCTCGTCGCGGTTATTCGGTACAGTATCGACGGCCGACGCGAAACCATACGGCACGAGCTCGTCCCCGATCTGTTCGCCCAGCTCGAGCGATCCACCCCCGACTGGGAGCGCTGGTACGAGACCCACTCCCGGCTCGAACGGTACGTCATCCGCCAGATGATCGCCCAGTATCTCCGAAAGCTTCGTGGAAGCGAACGGGAGCAGCTGTTGGAGCTCGCGACAGCGGCCGGTATCGACGATCGAGCGGTTCGCTCGCTCGAGTCGTGGCGAACGACGACGCGACTTCGCGGCCTCATCTGGCTGACGCTGCTCGAACAGCCGGTGTCGGTCGACCGCTTGCGGGCGGCGTCGGTCGGCCACTCCACGACGCGGGCGGCAGCTGCACGACTGCTCCTCGTCTGCGGCGGCCCGAACGCGACCGAGGAGGCGACCTCGCTGTTGCTCTGGCGCAACGACGAACGCCTCTCGGTGTTCGCCCTGGACACGCTCTACCGGCTCAATCAGACCGATGCGTCGGCACTGACGTCGAAGCTGACTGCGGAGGGCGAGCAGTGGGACGAGGCGTTGCTGTTGCAGTGTCTGCTCGTCCTTGGTCACTGTCGGCTCGAACGTCGGCCCGCGCTGTTCGAATGGCTGGGAGCGTTGCTCGAACACGACTCGCCGGCCGTTCGCGCCGCGACGCTATCTACCTTCGAGCGGCAGGGGTGGCAGCCGTCAGTTCGTCAGTACGTCGACGTCGAACGCATCCTCTCCGATCCCGATCCTGGGGTCCGTCTCACGTGTTACGCGCTGCTCGGGCGGTGGGGTGATTCGACGTCGATCGAGTGGCTGCAGTACGCCGTCGTCACGGATCCGAACGATCGGTGTCGGGTGACGGCGGCGCGCACGCTTGACAGGATCGGTGCCTCGTTGCCGACGATCGACGCTGACGCGGGCGAAAGCGAGGCGCCCGCGCATTTCGCGGCCGCTATCGCGTGGGCGAACGCCGAACTGAACCCGCCACGGAGGGGTGCCGCCGGATGGTCCTGAATAGCCTGCTGTGGCCTATCAGCGTCTTTTTCGTGGCCTACTTCCTACTGGTCAACGGGAGCTACCTCGTCATCCACCTCGTCTCGTTCGTCGTTCTCCGACAGAGCGTCCGCGACTGGCTACTCAAGCCGACGTACGACCCGTATCGATCGCCGTTCCTGCCCGGGATCGCCGTCGTGGTCCCGGCGTACAACGAGGAGGCGGTCATCGCCGACTCCGTCCGCTCGCTGCTCAACCTCGAGTACCCGCAGGTCGAGGTGATCGTCGTCAACGACGGTTCCACCGACGGGACGCTCGAGGCCGTCACCGACGGCTTCGACCTCGATCGAATCGACGCGCCGATCCCGTACGAGTTGCCCTGTGAGCCGGTTCACGACGTCTATCAGTCGGCCGAGCGAAATCTCGTCGTGATCGACAAGGACAACGGCGGAAAGGCTGACGCGCTCAACGCGGGCGTGTTCTTCACCGATCAGCCGCTGTTCTGTGCCATCGACGCCGACAGTATGGTCGAGCGAGCCGCGCTGCTCGAGGTCGCGGAGCCGTTTCTCAGGCAGCCGACACAGACGATCGCGACGGGCGGGGCCGTCCGCGTCGTCAACGGTTGTTCGACGTCCCGGGGTATCGTCACCACCGTCGGACTCTCGGACAATCGGCTGGTCAATATTCAGGTCGTCGAGTACCTCCGGGCGTTTCTCTCGGGTCGCGTCGGACTGAGCGGCCTCGACAGCCTGCTCATCATCTCCGGTGCGTTTGGCCTGTTTCGAACGAGCGCCGTCCGCGAAGTGGGTGGCTACTCGACGGAGACGATCACCGAAGACATGGAACTCGTCGTGCGACTTCACCGGCACTTCGCCGGCACCGACTACCGGGTGGAGTTCGTCCCCTACCCCGTCGTCTGGACCGAAGTGCCGTCGAAGCGGACCGTGCTCGGTCGCCAGCGGATGCGCTGGTTCCAGGGCCTGCTCGAGACGCTGTGGATCCACCGGTCGATGATCGGTCGCCGGGAGTACGGCGCGATCGGCCTGTTTGCGCTCCCGTTTTTCCTGTTAGTCGAAGCCCTCGGCCCGCTCGTCGAGGGACTCGGGTACGTATTCGTTCCGGCCGCGTTCCTTCTCGGCGTGTTGAACGTATCGTTTTTCCTTCTCTTTCTGGCGATCGCAATCGGGGTCGGAACCCTCCTCTCGTGGCTGAGCGTTCTCAACGAGGTGCTCAGCTTCCAGCGGTACCGAACGCCCAGCGATATCGCCTCGTTGCTCGGGTACGCGCTGCTCGAACACTTCCCCTACAGACAGTGGAAGGCCGCGATCGCGTGGCTCGCACTCGTCCGATACGTCAGCGGAAACGCGGAGTGGGGCGAAATGGTTCGGACCGGATTCGAGTGATCGCCCGGTTCACGTCGGGGATCTGAGGGCCACGCGAATCGTCGCTCCCGGCTCCCCGTTCGTCCCCGCCTCGGTCTCCAGACGGTGGGGAGAGGACCCCTGTCTTGGACGCCACGTCGGACTGGGCCGGCCAAATCGAACGCTGTCGGTTATTTCGAGCGTAACGTTCCCAAAGCCTGACTTTCCGTGCGATCGGTCAACAGCGACTTGACTACGGGAGGCCTTCATGTTCGCATGACCCCTGACGGGTCGTCGATCTCCGTCCTCTGTGTCGACGACGATACGGCGATGGTCGATCTCACCGCCGTGGCTCTCGAGCGAGCGGTCGAGGAGCTGTCAGTGACGACCGCGACGAGTGCGCGAGCGGGACTCCGGCTCATCGAGGAGACGACGTTCGATTGTATCGTCAGCGACTACGATATGCCGGAGATAGACGGTCTCGAGTTCCTTCAGCGCATTCGATCGGAGCGGCCCCGGTTTCCCTTCATCCTGTTCACGGGGCACGGATCCGAACGGATCGCGAGCGAGGCGATCGGGGCTGGCGTGACGGATTACATGCAAAAAGGAGCTGAGCCGGACCAATATCGGGTCCTCGCTCAGCGGATACGGAACGCCGTCGAACAGGATCGAAGTCACCACGAAGCCATCGAATCGGAGTCGCGTGCCGGAACGATACTCGCGGTGTCCCCCGATGCGATCATCGGTAGCGTCCGGGGGGAGTGTGTCTACGCCAATCCAGCCGCCGTCAAACTGTTAGCACTCGAGGACGAAGCGGCGATTCGCGGCCGTGAAATCTCGGAATTTCTCCAGCACGGGGGCGAAACGGCAGAGAGCGGACGATCGACTCGAGGCGCGACTGCTCCGATCCTCGAACGGGAACGACGGTCCGTAACAACGTCCGAGGGGGACTCAGTTCCCGCCGAGGTCACCAGCCGCCAGTTCACCTGGGACGGAGCGGACGGCGTGGTTACCATCGTTCGTGATATCTCCAGACACGTCGAGCGCGAACGTGAACTCGACTACCGAGAGTCGCTCATCGAGTCTTTCTTCGAGACCAGCCCGGATGGCATTCTCGTTACCGACGAAGAGAAAGGGATCCTCCTCACCAACGAGAAATTCGCCGACCTGTGGGGGGTCCCCGATAGCGTCATTCAGGGAGTAAGCGACGAATCCCCCCTCGAGTACGCGGTAACTCGCGTCGAAGACCCGGAAACGTTCGTTCGGAACGTCGAGAAACAGTACGAGCGGCCGGACGAACCGCAACGAAACGAAATTCATCTCAACGACGGGACGGTCCTGGATCAGTACTCGAGTACCATTCGCAACGAACACGGGGCGCTCGAATACGTCTGGTTCTACCGAGACGTCACCGACCTGAAACCGCCTGAGTGAGCGCACCAGTCGTTTCAGCGTGCGATCGACCCGATTTCGAACGAGCAGGCGACAGTCGCGTGCGAGTGAACGCAGCTATTTCTGCAACCGGATCTAATACTCCACAGTGACCGGCTTTCAGTACACGTCTCGCGTTCTGTGGTTCGGGTACGTCGTTCTTTTCAGCGTCGCGGCGATCGTGTGCTTCGTCAGTGTACGCCGAGTGGATCGTATCGAGGACCCCGACTCACGACGCGGTCTCCGTGCGATGTTGGTAATATCCGGGTTGTGGGCAGCCGCGCACGTTGGCTATATCGCCGCCCCCACACCTACCCTTCAGTACTGGTTCTACGTTGGTGGGCTCGTAGTCGGCCCCGCTACCGTCGGCGCGTGGCTCTACTTCTGTTCTGCGTATACTGGTCGGTCGCTTCACCGGAACACGCGCATCCGACAGGTGGCAGTCGGAGTCTATCTCGTCGTCGTTTCGATCAAAGTCACGAATCCGATCCACGGCCTGTACTTTACCGCCAGTCCGTCTGCCAGCCCCTTTCCACATCTGCTGGTTCAGCACGAGCCGTTGTACTGGATCACGATGGGGTTGGCGTACGCGCTCGCCTTCATCGGATTTTTCATGCTTTACGAACTGTTTCTGGAAGTGAGCTACGACACCGCGGCGCTCTTCGGTGTCGTCTTGCTCTCCGGGTTGCCAATCCTGATCGACGTGGGTAGCGTGACGACCAATCGGTTCGTCGAATTCACGTATCAGCCCCTCGGGGTCGCCGCGTTCGCCATCGGCGTCTTCTACGTCTATATCGATCGATTCCAGACGATCAATCTGACCGGCGAAACCGACGAGCCGATGATTCTCCTCGACGAAACTGATCGCATCCGTGATTACAACCGAGCGGCTCGAACGCTCTACCCCGAGTTACGCGGGACGAACGGCGTCCCGCTCGAATCGGTTTTGCCCTCGATTTTCGAGACGCTGGATGCCACGGACGCGATACTCGAAATCGAACGAGATGGAACGACGTCGTACTACCGCCTCACGACGAATCCGTTCTCGGCCAGTGGAGAACAGCTCGGCCGGATGCTCACGCTGACCGACATCACACGACGCGAGCAGTACAGACAGCGATTAGAGCAGCAAAACGATCGACTGGACCAGTTCGCGAGCATTATCTCGCACGATTTGCGAAACCCGATGATGGTGGCGAAAGCGAGAATCGAATTCGCGGTGGAGGAAGGCGACATCTCTCACCTGCAGTCGGCCGACGAAGCGCTCGATCGGATGGACGAACTGATCGAGGACGTACTGTTGCTCGCTCGAGAGGGCCAGCAAATCGACGAACCCGTGCCGGTCGACGTCGCGTCAGTCGCGGAGAAGAGCTGGGAGATGGTCGAGACGACCGGCGCAACACTGCAGCTCGACGAACCGCTCGATCGAACCGTCGACGCGGACCCGGCGCGGCTACAGCAACTGTTCGAGAATCTGTTTCGGAACTGTGTCGAACACGGTTCGACGAGCCCTGCCTCGTCCGCTCGGCAGAACACCGTCGAGCACAGCTTGACGAGCCGTTCGGAACCAGTGGGTTCAGAAGACGGTGTGGAGCACGGTTCGACGAGCAGTCGATCGCTGACCGAGGATCAACTCGAACGCGGTGGACGCGATATCTCGGTTACGGTCGGTCCGTTACCCGCGGGAACCGGCTTTTACGTCGAGGACACCGGGACGGGCATTCCGGCAGCCATTCGAGACGAGATTTTCGACCCCGGGTTTACGACCAACGAAGTCGGGACGGGTTTTGGATTGGCGATCGTGACGGAGATCGTGCAGGCCCACGGGTGGGACATTCGAACGATGGAGGGAGCAACCGGTGGTGCACGGTTCGAGATTCAGACTGCGTCCAACTAGTCGACGGGGCCCACGTTGACGTTCGAGACCTCGAGACGGACACCGCCGGTTTCTGAAACCGTAATACGGACGTCCCAGCCGTGGACGTCGACGATCTCCCGTATGATCAGGAGACCGAAGCCGCTTCCCGTATCGGACGTGGAGTAGCCGGCCTCGAACGCCTCCTCATGTTCGGCTTCGGGAATGCCCTCCCCGTCGTCGGCGATATAAAACCCGTTTTTCTCCTCGAGCAGCCCGACCTGGACCGTGACGTCCTGGGAACCATGTTCCAGGGCGTCTTCGGAACCGTCAGGTTCTGCATGGCTCGTGGAACCGTGTTCCACAGCGTTCCGAAACGCGTTCTCGAAGAGCTGACCGACGAGACTCCTACTGGCCTCGATCGTTCCGAGATCGTCCATCCCCGCGAGGTGACCGTGATCCTCGTCCGTTATCTGCCAGGCCCCTCTGGCTGTTTCCGCGAGATCGACGGATTCACTCGTTTCAGCCATTTTTCCGATCCGAGAGAGGGTCAACACGTCCGAGATGATTTCTTCGATTCGGGTGAGCGCCTGTCCGACCGCGTCGAGGTACCGGTGACTGAACTCGTCCGTGACGAGTTCGAGATATCCCCTTGCGCTGGTCAGGGGGCCGCGAAGATCGTGAGAGAGGACGTTGGCGAATCGTTCGAGGCGCTCGTTCTGTCGCTCGAGTTCGAGTTCGGCGCGTTTCCGATCCGTGATGTCGATCGTGACGCCGACCGCGTCGGGGTCCTCGCCGGGGGCACTCTCGAGCGGGAAAATGCGAGCTTCAACCCACCGAATCTCGCCACCGGGCCGGACGATACGATGTTCTTCCCGGACGGAGTCCTCGTTTCGGATGCGCTCGTCGGCACCCGCCAACAAATTCACGATCGCCTCACGATCGTCGGGGTGAGTGGACTCGACGATGACGGCCATGTCCTCCATGACGTCTTCGATGGGTCGGCCATAGATCTCCTCGAACGCGGGACTCATGTATTCGAGTCCGGTTCTGCTTCCCGACCAGACGGCGACGCTCTCGAGCTGATCGATAAACTCACGGAAATCGGCACGATCCGTCAACTGTTGTCGATCGAACGAGGGCATAGTAGAATATATTGTCGCCACACTGGGATAAGGAAATTGGGCGAAAATCACTAATAACGTATTCCCACAGTACAAACTCGTGGCACTATCTACAGTAATTGCTATTCTCTGTTGCGATGTTTTCGGTATCGGGGTCCGGATATTCCGCGGCACGTGATGTGAGCGATGTCGGTTTGGACCGCTCCAACGGCTGTATCTCGCCCGAGACGAGACGCCGGTCGCGTTCGGTCCGTCGAAACTGATGATTACGACTGATTATCGTAGGCCTCCTGCATCACGTAGTAGGACTGCTTGAGCCGTTCGTCGGACGCCGGTCGCTCCCACGTGTCCCACTCGAACCGGGCGGCAGAATCGAAGACGAGATCGTCGTCGACCAGTTCCGAGAGCGAATCCGTGACGTTCGCGGGCGTCTCGAGGTCGGTCGCTCCACCCCCGCCATCGGGTTCGAAGGTCACGGCCGAGATGGAAATGCCGTCGACGAGCTCCCCGACGAACGGATCGAACGAAAAGTCCTCTGCCCAGAGGTCGCCGATAACTTCGCGCTGACTCGGATCGGCGAAATTGAGGAGGAGCCACGGGAGCCGAATCTCGATCATGTTTTCGTCCGGCGTGACGCAGACGTCGGCCAACGAATCGTACTGCTCGTGTTCCGGGTCACCGATCCCGAACCGTAATCTTCCGGTCTCGTAGCTATCGAACTCGATCGTCTCGTCCAGACTCGGGATGTACAGTTCCCGGCTCAACGCGAGTTCGATGTCGTGAAACTCACCGCTATCCCGTTTCCCAGCGTACTCGACCTCGGGTATCATCTCGAGGTCCTCCCCGTACTGGTAGTAGAACGTATCGTAATAGCTATCGACGAGGACGCGAGAATCGTCGGGCCCCGCGAGGTGGACGAGGAAGTCGACGCCGCGATCCGTTCCCAGCGCCGTACCGAACGGGATCGACGTATTTCCCTGATCCGGCTTGGTATCGAGGGCGACGAGCGTGTTCGTCCGGTCCCAGTCGACCGCCGATCCGAGGTCGTCGTACGAGAGCCTGAGATGGAGGTAGCGAGGGTCGACCGTCGCGTCGAGTCCGATGAGCGTTCGTTCCCCGTCGTGTCCGTCGTCGAGAGGCACCAGGGGTTCCGTGCTCGAATCGGCGTACAACGTCGTTGCCCCCTGCCACTCCGCCGGATTCCCGGAGAGGGTGACGTCGGCCGGTCCCCTGGGATCGAAACTGAGGAGCCCGAAGGACTGTTCGCAGGTCTGAGTGTCGGACCAGAACGGCCGGCGATCCGGATTCATGTAGTCCATCGTGTTCCAGGTTCGCTTGAACCACTCGTCCTGCCAGGCGAACACCGCGCCGCCGAGCGAACCCGCCTCGAGTATCTGCTCGTAGAGGGCGGCGTTTATCTCTCCCTGCTCGCGTTCGGTGTGGTGGCCCTGATCGAACCCGTGGACGTGCCTGTGAGTCATGCCCCGCGAATCCGGCACGCCAAACTCCCCGATGAAGACCGGATGCTCGTTCGCATCGAGAAGGTCCTCGAGATAGCCCCGGTAGCTACTGGGTTCTCCGGTCTCGGTTTCGTACTCGACGTACTCGGGTTCGTAGTTGAGGAAATCCGGATAGTACGGGTAGACGTGGTACGTCGCGAAGAGCCCGCTCGTGAACTCGTCGGTCGACGAGACGTGATTGAGCGTGACGCTCGCGAGGTCTTCGGTCTCGATCGGCTCTGCCGGGTGCTCAAGGTGATCGGTCGTCGGCCAGTTCGTCATGCTCACCGGTCGAAGCGCGTCGTACTGGTCGGACTCGTACGCTGTCGCGTCGTCCAGCCGCGCTGCGAGCCAGTGTTCGAACGGCGTCGCGTCCGCGGTCGTGAAATACGTTCCCTCGTACTCACCGAGGCCGCCGTGCTTTTCGTCGGTCGCCTCGACGACTTCCGGGTCCCACTCGATGCCGAGTACGTAGCCGAGGACGTACGGCGAGACGTCCGCCCGATACCGGCCGCTCGCGTGGCCCGGTCTGGCGGGTGCGTCGAGGTTTCCGTGTACCGCATCGATGGCGTTTTCGACCCCTTCTTCGTGGATTTCCACCACCGCCTCGTCGAAGACGTCACCCGTTTCGATCATCACGGCCTCGTCGATCCAGTTGCCCTGCAAGAGGAGCAACGGGTCGTCGCGGTCGACGTTGTGTTCGGCGAGCGCCTCGTAGAACGCCGGGGGATGAAGGGTGTACGTTCGGATCACGTTCGCGTTCATCTCCGAAATCTGTCCCAGCCACCGACTGTACTCGGCTTTCGTAATCGCCGCCTCTCCCGGAAAGCGTCCGGGTTTTGCCATTCCTAGATTCACGCCACGAACTAACAGGTCGGTCCACTCTCCACCGTCCCGCCTCGTCTGGAACCGGTCGTCGGTGACGGTGCTCTCGATATCCTGCGGCTCCGGGACTGAATGGTCCTGGGCGCACCCAGCGATAATGGACCCCACTGTCGCGACCCCTGTCGCTGTTAGAAATTGTCGTCTATCCATCATTTGTGTGCTATTCTAGGGGACGGAGCGAAATAGTGTTTCCTTTTCAATAACTTTGACCTACGGCCTCGTGGATACGTTGGCGGTGGTGACGTCGGTCGGAACGCTCGAGGTTGCCGGTCGTCTCGGCCAAGCCCGACGACAAAATACAAGTGTGCCGACCACAGCCACCGACGACCTCTCCGGATAGGGCCGACTACCGGACCCGACCCCATGTCAGTCCGCGTCGGTCGGCTGAACGTCACGCATTCGCTCACCGTAGTCCCAGCTGTAGATGGTCGACGGCTCGATCCGGATACGAACCTCCTCCCGATCGTCGTCGAGCAACCACTGGGCAAGCGACGAGTCCGTCCCGTCGAGGTAGCGCTCGACGAGGTCCCGGAGCGTGTCTCTCGCGCCGTCCGTCGAGATCGTCGCGGTCCCGTTCCCTCTGATCCCGCTGTAGGGAACCCGGTTCGTCGAGACGTCGAACGCGACGGATGGATCGTTTTGCAGAAAGGCCACGACGTCCGCGTCCGCCTGCGTCGCACACTCGAACACGCCGTCGCGATAGCGATACCACAGCGTGACGAGCCACAGCGAGCCATCCGGCCGGGTTGTGGCGAGCCGAATCGGTACTGTCGTCTCCTGCAAGAATGTCTCGACGTCGTCCTCGTTCCAGGTGCCGCGGAACTCGGTCATACGGACTCCCGACACCGTGCAGGGAGAAAAACGCACCCGAGTGTCCCGGCCGCGGCGTGACACCGCCAGCCACGGCGGCTCAGATCGGCGACGTCAGCGTCCCGAAGTAGACCTGCCAGGCCAGCGCCGACTTCGCGACGAGACTCAAGAGGATGTAGACCCGCTCGCCGAAGAGGTATTGCCGCCAGCGCCAGGTCTCCCGGTACTGCAGGATCATGTTGATGGCAAAGAGATTGAAGAACACGAAGATCGAGACGTAGATGTAGATGACGAAGTCCGGGACCTCGACGTCGCCCGCGACGACGGAGCCGACGAGGACGATCGCGATGACGACCCACGGGATCGCGCCGGCGACGACGCCCACGTTGTAGGCCGTCCAGTCGGTCCGGTCGGTCAGTTCGTTGTGCCGTTCCATCACGAGGCCACAGAGGTTCATCACCGCGACGAGGCCGAACAGGGCGACGAGCGTCCCCAGGTCCCAGATGCCGGCGAGCATGGCGATGACGACGATCATCAGCGAGGCGCTGAGTGCGTACTCGTACCAGCGATAGGGGTTCATCCCCCGCTCCAGATAGCGGACGTACGCCCCGTAGCGGACGGTGGCGACGATCGTGTGCGCGATCGCCGAGATGAACAGGAAGCCAGCGACCAGCAACGGGAGCGGGACCTCGACCCACTGCACCGTCGTCGGCGCGAGGGCCTCCGTCGCGACGTCGAACTCGTAGCGCGTCCGGGTGATCGGCCACTGGATCGATTCGGCGAAGACGACCATGAGCGCCCCCTGGACGAAGTGGAGGACGGCCATCACGGCGTTCCAGCGACGGAGTCGCCGGTACTCGGGCGCGGATCGAAGCGGCGTCGACTCCGATTCCGGCGAAGCGTCCGCCGGCGCAGCCGGTGAGCGTGTGGACGAGGACATCTCGATTCCAGCCGTACGACGCCCACGGGCGTATAGTGCGAGGGACGCTAGCAGAACGGCACCGCTGTCGGCGTTCCCGACGCGTCGATGCTGTCGGTCCCTACGAGGAGGTCGACGATGCCCCGCCCAGGCTGCGTTCGACCGCGCGCTCGACGTGCAAGGCCGTGGTGTCGTACAGCGGAACCTCGGGACGGTCGGCCTGCGAGACGAGCAGTTCGATCTCGGTGCAACCCAGGACGACACCCTCGGCACCACGGTCGACGAGATCGTCGATGATCGCGAGATAGCGCTCCCGGGAATCGGCCAGTACCTCGCCGTGGGTCAACTCGTCGAAGATGATCCGGTCGACCGCTTCCCGGTCGGCGGCGCCGGGAACGAGCGTCTCGATGCCGTGGTCGGCGAATCGGTCGTGGTAGAACTCGCCCTCCATCACCGCCGCGGTACCCAACACACCGATCGTCTCGATTCCGTCGGTCCGGATCGCTTCGGCGGCGACGTCGACGATGTGGACGAACGGGATCGAGAGCGCCTCGACCAGCCGGGGCGCGACGCGGTGCATCGTGTTCGTCGCCATGACGACGAAGTCCGCGCCCGCGGCCTCGATGTCCAGCGCGGCGTCGACGAGAAGGTCTCCCGCCCGATCCCACTGGTCGGTGCGGATGCAGCGCTCGATCTCGGCGAAGTTGACGCTCCGAATGACGAGGTCTCCCGCGTTGTGCCCGCCCAGTTCGTCACCGATGGCCTCGTCGATGCCCCGGTAATACTCGCGTGTCGACTCGCTACTCATTCCGCCGAGGATCCCCACCGTCGCGAGGTCGCGGGAACCGTCCCGGGACCTCTCGTCTGAATCTGAACTCATTGCTGTCTTCAGTTCGTTTCTCGCGCCCCACCATATATCTCCGAATTAACGGTGAATATGGTGGTTGGACATGCGGAGTGTGGTCAACTGAGCCGCTGCAAATACGAGAACAGGCCCATCAGAGGCGTTCTCACCCGACTGGATCGTTCGGCAGATTTTCGCCCACCGAGACCACGACTCGTCGGTCCCGAGGATTCAATAGCGTGTATACCCCAGTATACAGTAATGCGTAAGTCGATGCGGATCTCCGAGGAGTTTCACGAGTACATCGCATCGCACAAGCGCGACGACGAAACGATGGAGGACACGCTGCGCCGGCTTATCGGCGGTCCACACCCGGAAGATGTCGCGGGGATTCTTTCGAGTGACACGGCAGCGACGATGCGGTCGCGACTGGACGCGAAACACGAGGCCGACGCCGACGAAAAGCGCACACTTCGAGAGCGATTCGAGTGATTCTCGCACCTCGTTTCTGATCGATCTGTTCGACGGGCGCCAAGACGCCTTCGAGAAGGGACTCGAATTCGCGGAATCGGGAACGATCCAACGCGTTCCGGCACCCGTGGTGATGGAGCTATCGTACGGCGCTGGGTTCGGTGACGAGAGGGAACGCCCCAACGTACAGAACGCGCTCCGGATGTGTCCGATCGTCGAACAGGACGAACAGATCGCTCGACGGGCAGGGCACCTCCTGGCAACGGCCGACATCGAGGCTGGTGGTGAAAGTGGAATCGACAAAGTCGACCCGATGGTCGCGGGGGGTAGCCGATCGATACGGTGAACCGGTCTGTACGGCGAACACTCGAGATTTCGAGACCCTGGGAGTCGACGTGGAGCGGTATTGAGAACCGAGAGCAGTTTTGGCGTGATACGTTCGCCCGCAGTCGCGGCCACCTACTGATTCGTCGAGACGACTTCAAGGACGTCCCGGTGATCCAGGACGGTATCCGCGCCGACCTGGCGATCGTCGCGACAGTCGATGCCGTGGAGGAAGCCGTCGCCGATGTCGGAGTGGAGGTGGTAGGCGAAGTCCTCCGCGGTCGCGTCCGCGGGCAGGAGGAAGCAGTCGCGGAAGGGGCCCTTGGTCCAGTTGCCCGAGGCCGTCCCGGGGAAGACGGCCTTCAGATCGAGCACGTCGAAGGTCGCCGTTTCGAGCACCTGCTGGACGCCCGTCCCGTCGAACGCATCGACGAACTCGCGGATCTGTTCGAGCCCGGCCTCCTGCTCGGCGGGGAGGTTCTCGGTCGTGATCGCGAAGTCACTCTCTCCGGGCGTGTACTCGACTACACCCTGTTCTTTTGCGTTCTTCAGCGCTTTTTCGGCGTGAGCGGAGACGGGGACGAACGCCAGGTGCTCGTAGGCGGGATCGGTCGTGATCTCGTCCCAGTTGTCCTGTGCAGCCTGGGTGTCCATCTTGTTCGCCGCGATGGTCATCGGCTTCGTGCGCTTTCGGATCTCGCGGGCGAGGGCCGCTTTTTCCGCACCGTCCCACTCGAGCGGCGCGACTGGCAAGTCGATCGCGAGGATCGTCTGTTTGATCGCGGCCGGCGAGATGCCGAATGCCGAGAGTTGCTCGCCGAGGATGTCCTCCGGATCGATGTCCTCGACCTGCTTGTCCGCGTACCGTCGCACGCCCTTTTCCAGGATGTCCAGATACCACGCGTCGAGTTCGTCTTCGAGGAAGTCGATGTCCTCGCGCGGGTCGTGGCCCTCCGTCGCCTCGCCCTCGCTGTCGGTCGTCCCGGAGAAGTCGACCACGTGGATCAGGACGTCGGTCTCGTTCAGATCGGTCAGGAACTGGTTGCCGAGGCCGCGCCCCTCGTGCGCGCCGGGAACCAGACCCGCCACGTCGACGAGCTTTACGGGGACGAACCGGGTGCCGTCCTCACAGACACCAACCGACGGCTGACACGTCTCGTCGAACTCCGGCGCCGCACACGGCGTGCGCACGTACGCCTCGCCCACGCTCGGGTCGATCGTCGTGAACGGGTAGGCCCCTTCTGGCACGTCGTTCATCGTCGCCGCGTTGAACAGCGTCGACTTGCCCACCGAGGGCTTGCCGACCAGGCCGATCCGATAGCTCATTGGCTGATCGAGGAAGTCGGCGCCTAAACGGGTTTCTACCTCGGTGTGGCCGTGTGAGGGAGTTTCAGGGGCAGGAGAGGATGGACGGACGATGAGCATGCACGATCGGTGGTACCGAAATTGTGCTGTACGTCTCCGGAGTCGATCAGGGGTAAAAAGCCAGTTACCGGTACAGGCCCAGACGCTGCAATACCGTCCCCAGCAGCACGGCCACCGGAATGATCTCGAGCCGGCCGACCCACATGTTGAGGACCAGCATCACCTTCGCGGGGTCCGGCATGCCGGGACCGGTGATACCCGAGTCGAGTCCGACGTTACTCTGGGCGCTCATCACGTCGAAGATCACGTACTCGAGCGGATGGCCAGGGGAGAGAACGCGGAGGAGAACGGCCACGCCGACGACGAGAAAAGCGATCCAGAGGATGAAGACGACCGTTGCCTCGGTGTATTCACGCTGGAATTGTGCTTCTCCGAGGTTCCGATCACCGATCTGGAGGCGTCGAACCGCGCTGTCGGGCTGAAGGACGTTGCCGATCTGCCACGCCGTCCCCTTCACGAGCGTGATAACCCGGACGAGTTTGAGCCCGCTCACCGTCGAACCGGCCGCCGCGCCGGTCAACATGCCAAGACAGAGCAGGAGCGTCGTTCCCGGCGACCACACCTGCTCGGTCCCGTTCCCGATCGTCGTCGTCCCGAGCCCAGTGTTCGACGTCGCGGAGACGAACTGGAACAGCGCCGTTCGAAAGGTCTCCTCTATGGTCGCGTACTGTCCGTTGAGCACCAGCAGCCCTGTCAGGGCGACCGAGCCGATACCAAACCAGAGGAACACCCAGCGGGTCTGGAGGTCGCGGTAGAAGTTCGACAGCTCTCCCTTGAATAGCAGGTAGTGGATCGGGAACGCGATGCTCCCCGCCGTCATGATTGGAACGACTGCGTACTCGATCAGCGGGCTTCCGTAGTGGCCGATCGAGTCCGCGTGCACGGAGAACCCGCCGGTGGCTATCCCCGTCATTCCGTGATTGATGGCGTCCCACAACGGCATGTCGACAGCGAGCAGGAGGGCGATCGACGCGAGCGTCAGCCCGAGATAGATCTTCCAGATCTCCGTCACCGTGTTGACGATACTCGGATGGATCTTCTCCGAGCGGGCCTCGCTCTGGTAGAGCGTGAGCGATCCGCTCCCCGGGCGGGCCAGGATCGCCACGGTCAACACGATGACGCCGACCCCACCGATCCACTCCGTGAACGACCGCCACCACTGCAACGACCGAGGCAACTCTTCCTCGACGGCAGCCATCGTCAACCCGGTCCCGGTAAAGCCACTCATGCTCTCGAAGACCGCGTCGATAGGATGCAAGAAGATCGCTGTCGTCGAATCCATCGGCGGGGTGTTCGCCCAGACCGGGAACAGATCGAACTCGATCGTCCACGCGACGAAGAAAAATGGGAGGCCGCCGAGGACACCGACCAGTGCCCACGCGCTGGCCGCAGTAATCATCGCCTCCGCCGTTCCAGCCGCTGGTGCGTCCGCGTACCGGTTTGCTAATCCAGTACCGATGCCGGCCATGAGGACGGCAGTGGCCGCGAACGACCCCACGGCGTAGAACTCGCCCGTCGCGATCGCTATCAGTATCGACACGACCAGCATAAGCGAGATGACCTGGACGATACGGCCGACGTCCCGTCCGATCGTCGCGTACTGAACGCGCATAGTTATTCACCGGTAAACGCCTGAACCGCCTCGGCCAGCGAGGCGTCGTCGGTGAAGACGGTCACCTCGTCGCCTGGCCGGATTCGCGTCTCACCCGTGGGCGCGCGGACCTCCCCATCCCGTTCGAGTGCGACGACGAGGCTGCCGTCCGGAAGGACCCCACGCTCCATCGCGGTGTTGAGCAGTTCGCCGCTCATCGGCGCCCCGTCCGTGACGGTCAACTCCACGAGTTCGGTCCGGTGGTCGAGTTCGATGAAGTCGCTGACGTTCGGATAGCGAACGGAGTGATAGAGGTGNTCCGTGACGGTCAACTCCACGAGTTCGGTCCGGTGGTCGAGTTCGATGAAGTCGCTGACGTTCGGATAGCGAACGGAGTGATAGAGGTGGTCCGCGATCAACTGCTGGGGATTCTCGATGAGCGTCGCACCGATCTTCTCGAAGACGGGCAGGTTGTCCGGATCGTGGACCACGCTCACCAGGTTCGGGACGTCGTGTTCCTGCGCGAGCAACAACACCATGATGTTCGTCGCGTCGACGTCCGTCGTCGAGANGTGGACCACGCTCACCAGGTTCGGGACGTCGTGTTCCTGCGCGAGCAACAACACCATGATGTTCGTCGCGTCGACGTCCGTCGTCGAGATGATCGCGTCCGCGCGGTCGACGCCCGCCTCCAGCAGGGCACCGTTCGTGGTTGCGTCGTCGTTGCAGACCAGACAATCGTACGTTGCCGACGCCTCCTGGGCTCGCTCCTCGTCCGTCTCGATGACGACAACGTCGTTTCCATCGGCGATCGCCTTCTCGATGAGGTTCGAGCCGATATTACCCGCCCCGACGATGATGAGGTACATCTAGCGCACCTCCACAGAGCGGCCCGTAGCGGGTCGGGTCACACCACTCGCTGGCCACGCCAACATCGTCGGTCCCAGCAGCCCGATCATTGGTTCCTCCAGTGGTCCCGATCTGGGGTCGATGCGCCACAGTGAGCGCACGTCGAGGCGGTCCGATCGATCGACGCCCCGCAGTGGTGGCACTCGAGTTTACCCCCCTCACGGGTGTCGATCAAAAAGCTCCAATTCAACGCATCACTGTCGTCGAATCGTTTCTCTCGGCGAACGTGATAGAGCGAAACGAGCGGAGAATCCGTGTTTTCCTCCGGCTGGACCGGCGACCGCATCCGCACGATCGCGTAGGGTCCGTGGTCGTCGATGTCGATAATCTCCCCCGTGGCTTCCTCGACGATCCGATCCGCAATCGGTTGACGGTCGGTCTCGATCCGGTGGGCCACGTACCGGCGAACAGCACGAAGGCCGGCTGTCTCGAGCGCATCGAGTTGTTCGAGTAGCGAATCTGGAAGCCGCTCCGCCGGTTCCCTTCGACCCTGGTTCATAGACCCGAATCAGTACGAATAGGAAAAATATCTTCCGGTTGGATACTGATTCGTTCGTTTATTCTCCATAGATTTTCGGTTCGTTCGGAACCCGTCTGATAACCGCTATCTGCCGTTTTGGATGGCATCGCGAAAATGGACTGGGACCTACCGATAGCGAACCACCGGCATCAAAAACGAATCAAAAACAATATCCTTGGGTAGGACCGATTCGATAGCCCCACATATATACCAACCATAGTATCGATAGATGGTTCAGATGACCAATCAGGTGTAGAGGTCGATGCGTTGCAAGATCGCCCCGAGCAACACGGCGACCGGGATGATCTCGAGGCGGCCAACCCACATGTTGAAGAGTAATATTATCTTCGCGGCCATCGGCATATCGGGGCCCGTGATACCGGTGTCGAGGCCGACAGTACTCTGTGCGCTCATCACCTCGAAGATCACGTACTCGAGCGGATATGCCGATGAGAGCGTCCACAGGAAGACGGCGATCCCGAGCATGAGGAACAGGATCCAGAGGACGAAGACGACCGCTGCCTCGGTGAACTCCCGTTCGACTTGCGTCTGCCCCAGCGTTCGATCGCCGAGGTGGAGGTGTCGAACCGCGCTGTCGGGCACGAAGACGCTTCGGATCTGCCAGACGGTTCCCTTGAGCAGGATCAGCACGCGAATGAGTTTGAGTCCACCGACCGTCGACCCCGCCGCGGCGCCGGTGAGCATCCCGACACAGAGCAGAAGGATCGGTCCGGCTGTCCAGACCTGTTCGGTCCCGCTGCCGAGGGTCGTCGTCCCGAACCCGGCGTTCGACGTCGCGGAGACGAACTGGAACAGCGCGATCCGGAACGTCTCTTCGACGGTTGCGTACTGATCGGAAACCCAGAGCAGCGCCGTCAAGCCGATCGATCCGGCGGAGAACCAGATGAATATCCAGCGGGTCTGGATATCGGCGTAGAAGTTGCGAATCTCCCCTTTGAGGAGCAGGTAGTGGATCGGGAACGCGATGCTGCCGGCGACCATGAGTGGGATAACCGCGTACTCGATCAGCGGGCTTCCGTAGTGGCCGATCGAATCCGCGTGCACGGAGAACCCGCCGGTTGAAATCCCCGTCATCGCGTGGTTGATCGCGTCCCACAGGGGCATCCCGACCGCGAAGAACAGGGCGATACCCGCGATCGTAATGCCGAGATAGATCTTCCAGATTTCGGTAACGGTAGAAACGATACTCGGATGGATCTTCTCCGAGCGGGCTTCGCTCTGGTAGAGCGTGAGCGATCCGCTCCCCGGGCGAGCCAGGATCGCCACGGTCAACACGATGACGCCGACCCCACCAATCCACTCCGTGAACGACCGCCACCACTGCAACGAACTCGGCAGGTCCTCCTCCACCGTCGCCATCGTCAGGCCCGTACTGGTGAACCCGCTGACACTCTCGAAGACGGCGTTGACCGGATGCCGGAATGTAGCAACTGTCTCGGTCAGTTGTGGCGTGTTGGCCCACGCAGGATACGGATCCGCCGCAATCGTCCACGCGACGAGGACGAACGGAAGGCCGCCAAACAGACCGACCGCACCCCACGCGGTCGCCGCCGTGACCATCGCCTCGAGTTTGCCGATTTCGGGCGCCGACCGGAACGCTCGCGCGAGACCGATCCCGAGTCCGGCGACGATCAGTGCGGACGCCGCGAACGCCGGAACGGCGTAGAATTCCCCATAGACGACCGCGATCAGGATCGAGACGAGGAGCATCGAAGCGACGATCTGCAGAATCCGACCCACGTCCCGTCCGACCGCTCGGTACTGGATCCTCATCTGTGATTGCCAGTGAACGCCTGAACCGCATCGGACAACGAGGCGTCGTCGGTGAAGACGGTCACCTCATCGCCCGCACAGATTCTCGTGTCGCCCCGTGGTGCACGGATCTCCCCGTCCCGCATGAGCGCGACGACGAGGCACCCTTCCGGGAGGTTGCCACGCTCCATCGCGGTGTTGAGCAGTTCGCCGCTCATCGGCGCCCCCTCCGTGACGGTCAACTCCACGAGTTCGGTCCGGTGGTCGAGTTCGATGAAGTCGCTGACGTTCGGATAGCGAACGGAGTGATAGAGGTGNGTGGACCACGCTCACCAGGTTCGGGACGTCGTGTTCCTGCGCGAGCAACAACACCATGATGTTCGTCGCGTCGACGTCCGTCGTCGAGACGATCGCGTCCGCGCGATCGATATCCGCGTCCTTCAGCGTGTCGTGGTTCGTCGCGTCGTCGTGCAAGACGAGGCAATCGTACTCCATCGACGCCCTGTCCGCGCGTTCCTCGTCCTGTTCGATAACGACGACATCGTTGCCGTCGGCGACGGCTCGTTCGATCAACACCGTCCCGATATCTCCAGCGCCGATAACGATTATGTACATGAGTGTCCCTTCGTTCGAACGTGTGATCAGTTGCTTCTTGCGAGTTCGGTCGCTGCATCGTGAAGGGCCGTTTCACGGCCCGACGAATGTGGGTCGCGCACGCACGCCGATTCGCTGGCTGCGTTCTCACTCGCGACCGAAACGAAACGGCCCCTAGCGAGAAGCAATGACATTTCTCACCGCTCCGTGTCCCTGGGTTCGGTTTGCTCGCTGCCGCAGTGGGGGCAACTGCCCCCGCTCGCATCGAGCGGCCTCCCGCAGGAGTTACACCGCCACTCGACAGTGTCTCGAATGTCGCCCAGAAACGACCAGTGTAACAGCTCTTCACCGTTTACATGTCGCTCCCGACGGACGTGATAGAGGGAGACGAGTTCGGTATCGACACCGGGGCCGTCCGGGTCCGGTGGATGCGTCCGAACGATCGCGTGCGTACCGTGGTTCTCGATGTCCACGACTTCGCCGGTGGCGGTTTCGACGATCTCTTCCGCGATCGGACGACGGAGTGACTCGATACGCCGCTGGACGTACGAGAGAACGCCCCGCAGTTCGGGCAATTCAAGTTCGTCCAGTTGATCGCGGACCGTCTCGGGAACCTGATCAGAATCCGCCGCGTTCTCCGCTGGGTCGTTCATACGAGACCACCGTCCACTCCGACACGTGGATCGGTCGCCGATTTCTCGATCGATCGGATCGGGGACGGGCCCTGAAATGGTTCGTGTGGAGGGGTGCCTGAAACCGTCACTCGGCGATGGGGCACGCTGTCACCGGTCGGAAGCCTACCGTGTCGAAGCGGCGCTTTCCCACGACAATCCGCGGCCATATCCGGCCAATGGGTTCGGGCTAGTAAATACCTGCCGAACGAGGGAACGATCGAGTAGCGAAATGCACCGTTATTTTCTAATCGTTCGTCACCCAACTCACGGCCTGTACTGACAGAATAGTTGGACCACCGAGACTGAGTGACGGAGCCTACCGAGCAAACGACCTGTTGAAAACCGGAAAACCAAACGTAACCTAAAAGAAAATGGAGAATCGATAGTTCTCTATACGCATGGGCCTTGAAATCGATTCAGTTGACGAGCAAATACTGTATTACCTGGCTCAAGAGGCCCGTCACACCTCGGCTCCCGACATCGCCGAGAAGGTCGATGTCTCGGCACCGACGGTCCGAAATCGAATCCGTCGCCTCGAAGAGGCGGGCGTCATTCGCGGGTACACAGCCAACATCGACTACGAAAAGGTAGACGGGCGGTTACGAAATCACTACGTTTGCAGTACCGGTGACCGCGATCGGCAGGAACTCGCCCAGCGGGCACTCGACGTTCCCGGCGTGATCACCGTCCGTGAGATTATGTCGGGACGGGGGGACCTGCGTATCACGGTGATCGGGACGGATACGGACGATCTCACGAGAATCGCACAGGGACTGACTTCGCTCGGAATCGAGATCGACGACGAAGATCTGGTTCACCGTGAGTACGTCCGCCCGTACGCGCCGTTCGGGCCCCGGGACGAAGAACCGATTTCACCGGTGACCGGCGTCGCCGGCCTGGCCGGAGATGCCGACGTCGTCGAAGTGATCGTCCGGGACCACGCACCGATAGCCGGGAAAACGCTCGAAGAAGCCAACGGCGAGGGACTCGTCCCGTCGGATGTCCTCGTTGTACGAATCAATCGGAATGAGGAAGCCATCACTCCGACCGGCGAGACAACGATCGAAGAAGGAGATTTCGTTACGGTCCATTCCCGCTCCGGAATTGCCGACGGCACCATCGAAGTGTTCACCGGTCAGTGAGCAGGAGGGACAGAATCGCGTCCAATCGGCGTTGGGAAAGACGCCAGGCTCGACCCACGACTCGGTTTCAGACGCGCTTCGAAGACCGAGGAGAGATCCCGTTGAACTCACTTGCATCGGTGCCGCGAGTATCATCCCGCGGAACCCTCGTCTCCGGCACACCTCCGACGGGGACGAGACGGGCGTCGATACCATCCGACCCACCACTGTGGGACACTGCCACCATTCCTGCTCGACCCAACTGACTACAGAAAGTGACGACCGAACGGGCGTGTCACTCGCGGGCACGACACAAACGTACACACTCGATTGCAATGAATACTTACAAGTGTGCCGAACGGATGGATATGGACGAACATGCAGCTTTCGCGCACCCTCCAGGCCACCATCCTCGGTGGCTCTTTCGCCGGATTTGCCCACGCCTTCCTCGTCTACGGACTGTTCAGTCTCTTCGAGTACCAGGCCGTCGTTCCGAACGCCCCGATGACGGCGCTCCTGCTGGGAAGTTTCTGCCTCGGCTTCATCGCCGTCGGGTGCAGCCTTTACACGCGGCTGCTCACGCCCGGGATCGGCTTCGGGGCGCTCGTCACTGTCGTGAGCGTCGTCGAGCTCGCGACGCCCGGTCCGGAACGGATCGGCGAACTTGGCGGCGCCATCGTCGTCGACGGCGCGTTCTACGTCCTGTGGTACGCCGAGTCGTGGGCCGTCTGGCTCTCGCTCTTGCTCGTCGGCGCGATCGCAGAGTACGCGCTCAGGAGCCGGTACGAGCTCGGCAGTGACGGTATCCGAACGCTGCCGACCCTAACACGGTCCCGTTCGACCGGCATCACGGTCGTCGGCACCGTCAGCATCCTCGTCGGGATAGCGGTCCTGACCCAGCTCGAAGCGAGCCACAACTGGGACCTCGCCGGCTCGATTCTCGGCGGTGGGTTCGCGGCGGTGGCCACGGTGATTGCGCTCGGCGCCGTACTCGGTCGCGGCCTGCTCGCACCCGCCGCCCTCTACGCAGTGGTCGTCCCGACGGCTATGTACACGGAGGTGTTCACCGTCCCCGAAAGCGGGATGCACGTTCTCGCGATCGGCGTGCTCGCTGCGGCCTCTATCGGCATCGTCGTCCTCGAGACGGCCATCCGGACCGGTATCCGCCGCGTACGAAGTGCACGGTCGCTTTCCGACGGGACGCTTCCATCGGCCGCTGACTCGCCCGAACACCACGCGGACTGAACGACCAGAGAGCGCCCACCGGCACCGGCCGTCGCTCACTGCCGGCCCGACCGAAACTGCAAACTCGGACGCGACGAATAGAACTCGTATGTCCGGAATCGTCTTCTTCGGAACCCGATCACGCGAATCGGTCGTCGAATTTTACGTCGAGCGGGTCGGTGCCGACCGCTGGCTCGAACAACCCGACTGCACGATCCTGCGCTACGACAATCAGCTGCTCGGGTTCTGTGATCGCGACCACGCCGAGACCGACGGCACGATCACGGTCGTCTTCGATTCGCCCGCCGCCGTCGACGACGCGTACGACCGACTCTCCGACGTCGCCCACGACGAGCCCGTCGAGAACGAGCGCTATCGAATCTACCAGTTCTTCGCTGAGGATCCCGAGGGACGAACGGTCGAATTCCAGGCGTTTTTACACGAGACCGAACCGATCTGAGCCGAGAACCACACGAACGTCGCTGGATCACGACCCTTCGTCATAGCCAGGACCGGGACTGGTCAATCGTGACCGCACGGCTCGTTCAGCCGTGAACCGGGGAGCCTAAGATCGAACGGGCCCGAACCCGGGATACACGATGTGGTACGTCCTCCTGCTGGCGGGCCTGTTCGAGATCGCCTGGGCGATCGGGCTCCAGTACTCCGACGGGTTCACGAAACCGGGCCCGACGGTCGCGACCCTGATCGCGCTCGCGATCAGTATGGTTCTGCTCGCGCGGGCTGTCACGGAACTCCCGATCGGGACGGCCTACGCAGTGTGGACGGGCATCGGCGCCGTCGGAACCGCGACGCTCGGCGTGGTCCTCTTCGACGAACCCGCGACGCTCGCACGAGCCGGCTTCGTCGGGCTCATCGTCGTCGGGATCGTCGGCCTTCACCTCGCCGGCGGCCACTGACGGAGTGGAGGGTGATCGACGCGACGCCTACTCACTAACGCGTTGTAAGGCGAGTTCGATCGCCGCGAGGGAGCCGTCCACGTTGGACGGGTTGACGCGTAACAGTCCGTGGGGTTCGTACGAATCCGAGTAGTCGAAGAGTCGATTCACCTTCGCTCGCGGTACTTGAATCTCCTCGACGGCCGAGAGCGAGTAGAGCATACTGAACGTCTCACCCGTCTCGAACGCGTCGCTGGCCCAGCCGTCTTCGTCTTCGACCGTCGTCTCGACCCGCCCCGTGGCGACGTAGGCGTCGTCCCGGAAGAACAGGACGAGATCGTCGGGTTCCAGTTTGGCGAAATTCGACTCGTTTCGCGAACCGTCGCTCACTCCCCAGAACCGAACCGACTCGCCGTCGGCCAGGCCGTCGGGGGCATCGGGAACGGACGTCAGATCGACAGGCGATACGACAGTGTCGTCGAAGGCCGGCGACTCACACCGCGCGAGAAACACGTTCGACATGTAGCTGTCCAGATGGCGTTTCCGAGAGGTATTAAATAAAGTGGTGGACGATGAAGCTACCAGATACCCCCATTTCGGCAGTTATAGGCCCCCAGATTGCCGATAGGAAGAAAAACGGCCGAAGACGGGGCGCATGAGCGAGCGCCGATGGGATCCAGTACCGCCGATCGCTACCCCGTCCCAGGCCGGTTGGACGGCAGGCTACCCCGTCCAAAGCGAGTCGTCCGCAGCAGTCCACCTCATCCCACTCCGGTCGCCCGTACCCGGCCGACATCCAGTCGTGCGTAGTGCCAGAGCGTCCCCGTGAGTCCGTCGGCAGCGACGCGGCGACCGGACGTCTCGACGAGGATTCTCGGGCAGTAGCCGGTCGGATACTCGGCGGCGAGTCGCCGACTGAACGCCGTATCCTCGTTAGGGACGTCGGGAAAGCCTCCGAGTGCGTCGAACGCCGCCCGGTGGACGAACGTATTGAATCCCGGGAGGATGGGGTGGGTGAGTCGCGGGAAGAGTCGATTGATCGTCCCCTGCATCAGTTTCGCTCGCACCGGGCCAGTGATCCGGCAGTACGAACTCGCCGCGGCGCGGCCAGTCAGATCGACGTACGTGAGCATCGCCGAGAGATACGATGGGTCGAGAACCGTATCCGCGTCGACGAACGCGAGCCACTCGCCGGTCGCCCGTCGGGCGCCAACGTTCCGCGCTCTCGCGATACTCCGCTCCGGTTCGGTCACGACGGTCACCCCGTGGTCGCGAGCGATCGGGACCGTCTCGTCCGTCGACTCGCCGTCGACGACGATGATCTCGTCGAACGACGCACCGATAAGTTCCCGACAGGAGGACAGCGTCGCGTCGATGTACGCCGCTTCGTTACGCGCGGGGATCACCGCACTCACCGATCGGTCGGTGGGACTGACCCAGGGCCGGTTCCGGGGGTCGGACAGGCGGTCGGGCTCGCGTCGGTCGACCATCGGCAGTCGAGAACACCGACCACGCCCGTAAACGATCCCCCTGATTGGACGCTCGGTGACCGGTGCTGACCGGGCGCTGGATGACCGGTCGCCCAAACGCTGCGTCGGTGGACCGCACGCGCCGGACGGTACCCCGACTCGATCGAAGTAAACTCCCTTCGAGTGGTATGGCACCACACCACATTTCAGCCGATGTAGGAGTTATTTTGTGTATCGAGTCCAGTTTGTCGATGAGGACAACACACCGAGTCGGTTCGAGTCAACCATGAAGGAATACGACTTAGTCATCGTCGGCGGCGGGATTAGCGGGGCATCGCTGTTGTACACTGTCGCGGAGTTTACTGACGTCGAACGCGTCGCGCTCGTCGAGAAGGAAGACGAGATCGCGGCCATCAACTCCCATCACACGAACAACTCCCAGACGCTTCACTTCGGGGACATCGAGACCAACTACACCCTGGAGAAGGCCGAGTCGGTCAAGGAAGGGGCCGAGATGGTCGCCGGCTACCTCGAATCGAACGATTCCGACCGTGAGATGCACTCGAAGCGCTCGAAGATGGTGCTCGCGGTCGGCGACGAGGAGGTCGACTCGCTCGAACAGCGCTATCACGAAGAGGGATTCGGCGACCTCTTCCCGAAGCTAGAGGCGATCGACCGCGACGAGATCGCCGAGATCGAGCCGAAGGTCGTCGAGGGCCGCGACCCAGGCAAGGAGATGCTCGCACTCCAGACGCCGGACGGCTACACGGTCGACTACGGCAAACTCGCGAAGTCGTTCGTCGACGAGGTCCGCGACGACGACGGCGTCGACGTCTTCACCGGCACGGAAGTCACGGAGATATCGGACGAGGACGACGGCTTCGTCATCGATACCGACGCCGGGCACTTCGAAGCCGACGCCACGGTCGTCGCGGCCGGGTCACACAGCCTGCAGATCGCCCAGGAGATGGGCTACGGCGAACACCTCTCCTTGCTCCCGGTCGCCGGCAGCTTCTTCGTCGCCGACGAGGGCCTCCTCAACGGCAAGGTCTACACGCTGCAGATGAAGAAGCTCCCCTTCGCCGCGGTCCACGGCGACGCCGAGGTCCACGACGGCGACCTCACCCGTTTCGGCCCGACGGCGAAGGTCGTCCCCGCCCTCGAACGCGGGCGGCTCTCGACCGTCCCCGACTTCTTCGACGTTTTCGGGCTCAGCCCCAGTTCCTTCCTCAGCTACACCAACATCCTCGCAGACCGCATCCTCTTTCCCTACGTCGTCAAGAACCTGCTGTACGACCTGCCGGCTGTTGGCCCACGTGCCTTCCTGCCGCACGTCAAGAAGGTCGTCCCGACGGTCGAACTCGACGACATCGAGCGGGCGAAGGGCTACGGCGGCGTCCGCCCACAGATCGTCAACACGCGCACGAAGTCCCTCGACATGGGTGAGGCGACGATCACCGGCGACGATATCGTCTTCAACGTGACGCCCTCGCCCGGCGCCTCGACCTGTCTGAAAAACGCCCGACGCGACACGAAACAGGTCCTCGAGTTCCTCGACGGCGAGTATGACTTCGACGTCGACGCCTTCGAGGACGCCACGATCGGAAACTTCCCGCACGATCCCGACGAGGACGAATCGGTCGAGGAGGCCGCGTCGACGGACGACGCCGAGCCGATCGCCGCCGACGACGACTGACGAGACAGACAGTCCGCGCCGACACCCGATCTGACACCGATTCTGCCGCGACCCGGCGCCTTTTCCACGTGAACGCCCACGTTCATCCCATGAGCGACACTGTCGACCAGCTCACCGTCTACTCCGACCACGTCTGTCCGTTCTGCTACCTCGGACGGCGCTCGCTCGAAACGTACGAAGCGTCCCGCGACGCCCCGCTCGAGATCGAGTGGCACCCGTTCGATCTGCGCAGCGGGAAGCGAGGACCGGACGGCGAGATCAATCACGACGTCGACGACGGCAAGGACGAGGCCTACTACGAACAGGCACGCCAGAACGTCGAACGCCTCCAGGACGAGTACGGCGTCGACGACATGCTGAACCTGGACGAGGTACCCGAGACCGACTCGCTCCCCGCGCAGATTGCCTCTTACTACGTCGACGACATCCACCCGGACACGTGGCGAGCATTCGACGACGCGATTCTCGAGGCCCTGTGGATCGACGGCCGCGACATCGGTTCCCCCGACGTGCTCGCAGACGTCGCCGCGTCTGTCGGACTCGACGGCGACGAAATCCGCGAGGTGGCGGCCGACGAGACTCGACGAGACGAGCTCGAAGACCTGTTCGCCGACGCCCGTCGCCAGGGCGTCACGGGCGTCCCGACGTTCACCACCGACGAACACGCGGCCCGCGGTGCCGTCCCGCCGACCCAGCTCGAACGCCTCGTCGAGGGCGCCTGAGTCGACACGGCCGGACGGACGAATCAGCTCCCAACGACGGTTCCCACGTCCTCGCACCCGACCGGGCGTTTATTTCGGATGAGCGCGAATCATCGCTCATGGCACACCACGTCCTCGTCCCGTACGACGACTCAGAGCGATCGACCGACGCGCTCGAATTCGCGATCGACGAACACCCCGAGGCGACGATCACCGCCGTCCACGTGATCGATCCCAGCGACTTCTACGCGGCCACTGGCATGGAGGGTGGCGCCATGGCCAACTACGACGCCATCATGGAACACCAGAACGAACGGGCGGAGAACCTCCTCGAAGAGGCCCGCGAGACCGCTGCCGACGCCGGTTCCGAGATCGAGACCGACCACGTCGTCGGAAGCGTCTCGCGCTCGATCCTCGAGTACGTCGAGGACCACGACATCGACCACGTCGTCATCGGTAGTCACGGCCGCACCGGTGCCCGACGCATCCTGCTCGGCAGCGTCGCCGAGACGATCACCCGTCGCTCCCCCGTCCCAGTGACCATCGTCCGATGAGGGTCGGCGGGACCGACCCTCGATACCGACCGGTGTCTCCGTTCGACACCACCGATCACAGCGACGGGGAAAACGACTGGTCCCGGGCGACGACCGACTCCGGCTCGAACCGGATCAGCCCCCAGCGCTCCGGATCGAGTGACGCGAACCGGTCGTCCCACTCCTCGCGGTTCGGGCCGAGGTACCGCCGAAGCAGCCGCGTGGCGCGAGCGTCATCGAGCGGTTCGATCGTCGACCGACCGCGCATCCCGACGTGGTACACCCGTCCGGACGTCGGGTCGAAGTCGACGATCGCCGCGGCCGTTTCCGGCGTGCGTTCGACGCGGGTAGTGTAGGACTTCTCGATCGTGTCGGCGATGATCCAGATGCACTCGTCCTCCCAGAGGTACCACAGCGGCGAGATGCGCGGGTACCCGTCGGGCGACGCCGTGGCGAAAAAGCAAAACAGCGGTCGGTCGAGGACGGTATCGAGGTCGGCGGGCAGCGTGTTCTCGACGAGTTCCATATCCGACCCAAACTCGGTATCACCTTCAGCGTTTCCTGAAATCGAGTGCAGGAAAACGCCAAGTCCCTCACCGCTTTTGGCGATATCACCGCGAGAATGGCCGACTACTGCAGGAAGTCGGGATCCGTCCGTTTTTCGGCGCGTTCGGCCGCGACGTGGTCGTGGAACGTCTCGAGGTCGACCCCTTCTCGCTGGTCCTCGTAGCGGTCGCGCACCGAGATCGTGCCGTCGGCCTCCTCGTCGTCGCCGACGATGAGCTGGTAGGGGACGCGGTCGTCGTGGGCGGCGCGGATCTTCCGGCCGAGCGTGGCGTCACTCTCGTCGACCTCGACGCGGAAGTCGCCGAATTCGTCGGCGACCTCGTGAGCGTACGCGAGGTTGTCGTCCGAGATCGGCAGGACGCGAAGCTGTTCGGGCGCGAGCCAGAGCGGGAAGTTACCCTCGTAGTGCTCGATGAGCACCATGAAGAAGCGCTCGTAGCTGCCGTAGATGCCGCGGTGGATCATCACCGGGCGGTGGGCCTCGTTGTCCTCGCCGACGTAGGAGAGGTCGAAGCGCTCGGGCATGTTGAAGTCCAGTTGGACGGTGGGGCCGTCCCAGCTGCGGCCGATGGCGTCCTCGAACCCGAAGTCGATCTTCGGCCCGTAGAAGGCGCCGTCGCCGTGCTCGACCTCGTAGTCCATCTTCGACTCCTCCAGGACGGATTCGAGGATCGACTCGGCGCGCTCCCAGATCTCGTCGCTGCCGACGCTCTTCTCGGGACGCGTCGCGAGGGCGACCTCGTACTCCAAGTCGAACGTCTCGAGGACGGTGAATATCATCTCGATGATCTGCTCGACCTCCGCCTCGATCTGGTCGGGCCGGACGAACAGGTGGCCGTCGTCGATGGTGAACGACCACACACGTGAGAGCCCGGAGAGTTCGCCGCGCTGTTCCTTGCGGTATACCTTCCCGTCCTCGGCATAGCGGATCGGCAGGTCGCGGTAACTCCAGGACTGGTCCTGGAAGATGGCGGCGTGGCCGGGACAGTTCATCGGCTTCAGGCCGAACTCGTCGTCGCCGACGTCGAAGACGAACATGTCGTCCTTGTAGTTCTCGTAGTGGCCCGAACGGTGCCAGAGATCGGTCTTGAAGACGTGGGGCGTCTCGACGTAGTCGTATCCCGCATCACGATTCAATTCACCGACGAACGACGAGAGTTCCTGCAGGACCGTCTTTCCCGGCGGGTGATACAGCGGGAGGCCGGGACCCGTGACGTCCTGAATCGAGAAGAGGTTCATCTCGTTACCGATCTTGCGGTGATCGCGTTCTCTGGCTTCCTCCCGCCGTTCGAGGAACTCCTCGAGATCGGTCTCGCTCTCGAAGGCCGTCCCGTAGATCCGGGTCTGCATCGGGTTGTCCTCGTCGCCGCGCCAGTAGGCGCCAGCGATCTCGAGCAGTTTTACCGCACCGATCTCGCCGGTCGAGTCGACGTGCGGGCCGGCACAGAGGTCCTCCCACTCGCCCTGACTGTAGAAGGTGACCGTCTCACCCTCCGCGGCCAGTTCTTCTAAGAGTTCGAGTTTGTACGGCTCGTCGGCGAGACGGTCCTCGGCCTCGGCGATCGAGACCTCCTCGCGTTCGATATCGAGGTCTTCGTCGACGATCGACGCCATCTCCGCCTCGAGATCCGGAAGGTCGTCCTCGTCGACGTCGAGTTGATCGAAGTCGTAGTAGAAGCCCTCGTCGGTGGGTGGCCCGATCGCCAACTGAACGTCGTCACCGAACTGACGCTCGACGGCCTGGGCAAGCGTGTGCGCCGCCGAGTGACGCATCACGTCCAGATACTCGTCGGACTGGTCGGTGACGATCTCTAAGTTCACCCCGTCGTAGACGGATGCTTCTTTGGCGACGAGCTCGCCATCGAGTTTGCCCGCGACCGTGTCACTCCCGAGGCCGGGGCCGATCTCGTAGGCGCAGTCCTCGACGGTCGCGTCCGCGTCGACGTCGAGTTCGGACCCGTCCGGCAATACGACCGCTATTCCGTGCTGTGAATCTGGTTCTGACATGACTGTGATAGCGCGTGGTACTTCTCGGAGAAGCCCGATCCGGCGTCCGCGAACGCCGCCCGCTGGTCGACCGATTCCGACACAGCGACCGGTAGGTGTGGGTTAGAAGCGGGCGGAACGCCCTGTAAAGCGGACACCTACCATCGTGACTACGCGTAGCCCGGACCGCAATAAAAACGTTTTGATGGTCGAGCCCCCGGCCGTCGGCGAGAACCGGCACGTGCCGGGTCCGCCCGGCGAGGACCGACGACGATCGGTCCAGCTTTGACCCGGGAAGTCGCCGGACCGTGACTCACCCGCCCGCGAACTCACTCCCGATCGGCGTCGGCGAGCAGTTCGCTCGCGGTCACCAACGCGTCCATCTCGACGCCCGCGTCCGCGACCGTCTCGCGGCCGCCCTCCTCGCGATCGACGACGACCAGCGCGCGCTCGACCGTCGCACCCGCGTCCCTGAGCGCCTCGACGGCCTCGACCAGACTCGTCCCGGTCGTCACGATGTCCTCGATCACGACGACCGACTCGCCCTCGTCGAGGCGGCCTTCGACGAGATTCGCCGTGCCGTAGTCCTTGCGCTGCTTGCGCGCGATGACGTACGGGACATCCGCCACCACACTCGTCGCCGCCGCGAGCGGGACGCCCCCCAGCGCCACGCCGCCGAGTTTGTCGTCCGCGCCCAGGTGCTCGGCGAACGCGTCGGCGATCGCCGAGAGACAGGTCGGATCCGTCTCGAAGAGGTACTTGTCGACGTAGTACTCGCTCGTCCCGCCGTGGGCGAGTTCGAACTCGCCGAATTTGACCGCATCCGCGGCCCGCAACGCGTCGATGAGTGTCTGGTTGGTCATACTCGACGTGTGCGAGGCGACCGAGATAAGCGGTTTGAAAGCAGATGCTTCGGGTTCGACAACCCCCTCGGCCCCACGCCTACCACGGTTCGTCCTTGAACCCGAACCAGTAGGCCAGGACGTTCGTCCCGACGTGCAGGATCGGCGTCAACACGAGAATCACCGCGAGGACGCCGAGGGTGTATTCGTCGCGGAACCATCCCGGCGCGACGACGTACGCGAACGCGAGCGCCAGAACGACGAAGTCGAGCTGGTCGACCACCGGAAACGGCGCGCCGCGGCGTCGACCGGTCCGCCGTTTGAGGAAGGAGGCAGCGATGTCACCACACATCGCCCCAAGCGGCAGGGCGATCGCCACCGCGACAGGGAACGTCGGCAACGCGATCCCGATCGCCGAACCAACCTCGCCCGAAACCGCGTTCAAGGCGAACGCGAGCCCGGCCCCCACGGCCGTCCCGACAGCGGTTCCGCGCCAGCTCTTGCCGTCACCGAGCAGTCGTGACCCGCCCAGCATCCGGCCGCCGTCGATCGGCCGTCCGCCGCCGGCCAGCACCGCCGCGTTGTTCGGGACGTACGCGGGCAACATCAGCCAGAACGCGACGACGATCGTCGAGAGTACTCCCATTCTCGATCGGTCGAACGAACTCACCCCTCTTAATCGCACTCACTTTCGGTCGTCACCCCGACACGAGTCCGATCGACCGATTACGCGAGAAACCCGACCAATACAGCACCACGCTTACCGCTTCTGCCAGCGCAGCGTACTCCGCCCACCAGTCACTATGACGGCGTGGACGGCCAGCCCGAATCATCAACGCACATATATCCCGCCTCGAAATGGTCGCGTATGCTTCCCCCGATCGCGAGTCGTTTCGTCGCCGGTGAGTCACCGGCCGACGCACTCGAGCACGCTCGTGAAGTAAACGAGCGTGACGTCTCAGTCATTCTGAACCGGCTCGGCGAACACTACGACGAGCGTGGGCCTGCCGAGGACGACGCCGCAGCCTACCGCGATCTCGTCGAAGAACTCGCGAACACCGACGTCGACGCCTGCATCTCGATCAAACCGTCCCAACTCGGGCTCGACGTCGGCGACGACACCTTCCGCGAGCTCGTGACCGACCTCGTCGACCACGCCGCCGACCGCGACGTCTTCGTCTGGATCGACATGGAAGACCACCCGACGACCGACGTCACGCTCGACGTCTTCTGCGATCTGGCCCGGAAACACGACGGCGGCGTCGGCCTCTGCGTCCAGGCAAACCTCAAGCGCACGCGCGAAGACATCGAACGACTCGCCGACGTCCCCGGCAAGGTCCGCTTCGTAAAAGGCGCCTACGACGAACCCGCCTCGATCGCGTACAAAGACAAAGCCCGCGTCGACGAAGCCTACCGGGAACTCCTCGAATACGCCTTCGAGCACTTCGACGGCGGCATCGCCGTCGGCAGCCACGATCCCGAAATGATCGACCTGGCGAAACGGCTCCACGACGAATACGGCACCGACTTCGAGATCCAGATGCTCATGGGCGTTCGAACCGACGCCCAGTTCGACCTCGCCGCCGAAGGGTACGACGTCTGGCAGTACGCCCCCTACGGCGGCAAGTGGCTCTCGTACTTCTGGCGGCGCGTCCGCGAACGCAAGGAGAATCTGCTGTTCGCCCTCAGGGCCGTCGTCGGGCGATAACCGCCGAGCGCACGTTTGGGTGCCGGCGTACCACCAGCCCACACCTCCGTTCAGTACAGGCCTCACCCGGAACAAATGAACACGCTCATAGGGGCCGGGTGAGTGATTTCGAGCATGACCTCGTGGAAACGGGACTTCGCCAGCGGCCTCGTGGTCCTCGGCCCGATCCTCGTCACCCTCTTCGTCCTCTACTGGCTCTACGGCTACGTCGCCGCACTGGCGCCAGGGTTCATCCTGCCGGACGCCTTCATCGTCGACTTCCTCGGCAACGGCGAAGCCGCCCAGCAACTGGCCGGACTCATCCGCGTCCTGATCACGATGACGGTCCTCGTCATCCTCGTCTTCGCCATCGGCTACCTGATGCGAACCACCGTCGGCGACCTCTTCGAACGCCTCATCGACAACCTCGCCAACCGCCTCCCCGGCCTCCGCGTCGTCTACAACGCCTCGAAGATGGCCGCCCAGACCGCCGTCGGCGATCAGGAAACGCTCCAGGAACCGGTCAAACTCGAAGTCTGGGACGACCTCCGGATGACCGGCTTCCGGACCGGCAAAACCGCGAAAGACGGCCGCGAGATCATCTTCATTCCCACCTCTCCAAACATCACCAGCGGCTACGTCGTCGAGGTGGAAGCGGACAAGGTCGAGGAACTCGACGAAAACGTCGAAGAGGCCCTCACCCGCGTCCTGAGCGCCGGCTTCGGCGATAGCAACCGCGACGGCCCCATGGGCGGCGGCATCCCCATCGACGTCATCGACGAGGGCACGACCACGACGGAGACGAAAACAGACGACTAACAACCTTTTGCGCTGCGGACCAGCGGAGCTGGCCCTCGGCAAAACGTTGATGAAAAGCACTCCTCCTTCCCCGCCGTTCGCTACGCTCACTCTGGGTCAGTCTTCGGCCCGCTCGCTCGGCCGACGGCCTTGCTCGCGGTACAAGTCGATAGGAATGCCTGCCCTTCCCCGGTTCGCCCGGCCGCCGTATTGCGGCGACCGGACTCACGGCCAGCTGGTTGTTTGAAGAAGTATTGGAGGAAGCCGTTGGCCGGGAGTGACCCGGCGCGAAGCGCCGTCGTCACGACCCGGGGAAAGGCTGGCGGACTCACATGTGTTCACCGCGAGCGAGGCTCTGACCGAGCGAGCGGGCCGACGACTGATGTGGAGGGCGCTACGCGCCCGGAACGGAAGGAGGAGTGCTTTTCATCGAAGTTTTTCCGAGCGTCGGCGGACCGTGCGCCAGCAGCGCTGGCGTCGGTCCGCCAGAGCGCAGCGAAAAAGTTCGTTAGGGGTACGTAAACCACTCCTCGTGGTCGTCGGTGCGGCGTTCGACAACGTCGAAGAAGCGGGTCTGGATCTCCTCGGTGATGGGGCCGCGGGAGCCGTCGCCGATTTCGACGTTGTCGACGCGTTTGATCGGGGTGACCTCGGCGGCGGAGCCGGTGAAGAAGAGTTCGTCGGCAGTGTGGAGTTCGCCCCGAGAGATGGTAGCGCCGTCGTGGACGGTGTAGCCGAGCTCGCGGGCGAGCGTGATGACGGTGTCGCGGGTGATGCCGTCGAGGATGGATTCCGCGAGGCCGGGCGTGTAGAGTTCGCCGTCGCGGACGAGGAAGATGTTCTCGCCGGGACCTTCGGCGACGTTACCCTCCTTGTTGAGGACGATGGCTTCGGCGTAGCCGTTGCGGCGGGCCTCCTCGCCGGCGAGCATGCTGTTGACGTAGAGGCCGGTCGTTTTGGCGTTGGTCGGGATCTGACTGGAGGCGTGTTTGCGCCACGAGGAGACCATCACGTCGATGCCGTTTTCGAGGGCGTCTTCGCCGAGGTAGGTCCCCCACGGCCAGACGGCGATGGCGGTGCGGGTCGGACAGTCGCCGGGGCTGACGCCCAGGGACTCGTAGCCGTAGAACGCGAGGGGTCGGATGTAACACGAAGTCAAGTCCTGCCGCCGGATGAGTTCCATCGTCGCCTCGGTGAGTTCCTCGCGCGTGTGATCGATCTCCATCTCGTAGGGTTTCGCGGAGTTGTAGAGGCGATCGAGATGTTCCGGCCAGCGGAAGATGGCGGGGCCGTCTTCGGTTTCGTAGCAGCGAGCGCCCTCGAAGATGCCGGTCCCGTAGTGCATCGCGTGCGTGAGGACGTGGATCTGGGCGTCCTCCCAGTCGACGAACTCGCCGTCCATCCAGATCGTGTCGACGTCCATCTCGTCGAAGCTTGCCATACGAGGGGGATGGCGCGGCCGTCTCTTAAAACCTCGAGTGATGGTTGGGGCAGGTAGTGCCGGGAGATGCGAGAAGTGGCACATATTCCCTATAATAATCGAACCGGGTTATTTAATTAGCGCAGGGAATTACGACGAGGAGATGAGCGAGTACACACCCCTCACCTACGAGACCATTGACGAGGCGAAACGACCCAGCCTCGGCGAGGCGCTCGTGCCGATCGTCGCCGTCGTCGCCGCACTCGGCATCGGCTCCGGCTTTCTCGGCCTCGCACCGCACGCTCCGCTCCTCTGGAGTATCGCGTTCACGGGACTGTTCGCCCGGTACCGACTCGGCTACGACTGGGACGGCGTCTACGACGCCGCGGCCGCCGGCATCCGCATGGGGCTGCAGGCGATCCTCATCCTGTTCGTCATCTACGGCCTCATCGCCACCTGGACCAGCGCCGGCACGATCCCCGGCCTGATGTACTACGGCCTCGGCGCACTGTCGCCGACCGTCTTCCTGCCGGCGACAGCCATCCTCTCGGCGATCGTCGCCTTTGCCATCGGTTCCTCGTGGACCACCGTCGGCACCCTCGGCGTCGCCTTTATCGGCATCGGCAGCGGCCTCGGGGTCTCGGCACCGATGACCGCCGGCGCCATCGTCTCCGGGGCCTACGCCGGCGACAAGCAAAGCCCGCTCTCGGACACCACGAATCTCGCCGCCGCCGTCACCAACAGCGGGCTCTACGATCACATCAGGGCGATGCGAACCGGCACCGCTCTCGCGTTCGGCCTGTCGCTAGTCGCGTACGCCGCACTCGGCGTCTACGCGGTTTCTGGCGGCGGCGCGGACGTCGCTAGCATCAGCGAGCCGCTCGCCGATTCGTACGCGCTCGGCCCCCTGGTCTTCTTGCCGCTGGTCGTCACGTTCGGGCTCGCCATTCGTGGCTACCCGCCGCTGCCGTCGTTGATCGCCGGCATCTTCGCCGGCGTGTTCACCACGGTACTCGTACAGGATGTCGGCTTCGCCGCCGCGTGGGACGTCTTCCTGAACGGCACCAGCCCCGAGACGGGCAGCAAACTCGTCAATGGCCTCCTGACGACCGGCGGGATCGATGGCTCCGCGTGGACCATCGCCGTCGTCGTCGCCGCGCTCTCGCTTGGCGGCCTGCTCGAACGCACGGGCGTGCTCGCGACACTCGCCTACCACCTCACCAGTGCTGTCTACTCGCCCGGTTCCCTCGTGGCCGGCACCGGCGCCGCCGCGATGGTGACGAACGCGTTCTCGGCCCAGCAGTACATGAGTATCGTCGTTCCCGGCATGAGCCTCCGCAGCCTCTACGAGGAGTACGGCCTCGACGAGACCGACCTCTCCCGGGCCGTCGAAGCTGCCGGCACTCCCACGGGGCCGCTGTTCCCGTGGCACGCCGGTGCCGTCTACATGACCGGCGTGCTGTTCCCGAACACCGCCGGCGCCACCTCGTGGCTGTGGCTGCCGTTCTACTTCTTCGGGTTCCTCTCGCCGCTCGTGTTGTTCGCGATGGCGTTCTCCGGCCACGGCTACGACCAGAATCGCGATCTCGCCGACGCTGCCGTCGTCGCCGACGACTGACACCCTCGGGCTTCGATTCGGGAATCGCTACCCGCAGCAGTTCGGCCAGCGCGACGAGCGCACTGGCAAGCAATGATGACAGTCGTGGGGCGTTCCAGAGACGGCGGACCGTCGTCCCAAGGATGCCGTAGAAGAGCGCGTCGAGCGAGTTACTCGCCGAGGACGTCCAGAATCTCGCTGCCCTCGAGATAGACGAGGTCGTGCCGGGCGGCGTAGGCACGGGCGTCGCGAGGCGTCACGGCGCCGCCGGTCTCGTCGTCTAACATCTCGCAGACGACGACGGCGGGGTCGGTGTCGGCCGCGTCAGCCAGGGCGAGGCCGAGTTCGGTGTGACCCTCGCGCTGGGCGAGGCCCTCCGGGGCGGCCTTCAGCAGGTGGACGTGGCCGGGAACCCGGAACCGATCGGCGAAATCGGCGGCGTCGGGGTTACGTGCGGCATCCGCAAGTTCGCGTATCGTCAGCGACCGGTCGTCGTCGGTGATGCCGGTGTAGGTGTCGCGGTGGTTGACGGTGAGTGAAAACGACGAGCGGTCGTCGTAGCCGAGTTCGTGGTCACCAGCGGCGGGGTGATCCACCGCCTCCGTGTAAAACGGCAACTCGAACGCCTCGGCGACCTCGTGAGAGAGGGCGACGCAAACGAGGCCACCCGCGTCGTTGCGAAGACGGGCGACGGCGTCGGCGGTGACCGCCTCGGCGGGGTAGATCAGGTCGGTCTCGCCCTCGCGGTCGGCGGCGTCGTGGACGCAGACGGGCTCACCGCGGCTGAAGGCGTCGATGGCGCGTTCCAGTGCGTTCGCGCCGGTCTGGTGGCCCGACATCTCAGTCGTCTCCGACATGGACGATCACCTGGTCGCCGTCGGTCAGGTCGAGGCTGTCGCGGAGCTTCTCCGGGGCGATGAGTTCGAGCTGGTCCTCGTCGTGGTGGGTTCGTTCCGGCGCGATCGTGTGGGCGTCCGTGTAGGTCTCGCCGTCGGCCGTTTCGATCGTGGCCGGGTGACAGACCGCGGGGCCGTAGGTTCGCTCGTCGTCCTCCCAGCCGTCGATGGGGACAGGTTCGACGGCGTCCATCGCGCGGCGGCGACGGACGCTCTCGTCGCGAAGTTCGACGTTCAGCGTCCCGGGGAACGGATCGTAGCCGAGGCGGTCGTCGAACTGACGCTGATAGCCTGGGAGCGAGATGTAGTGGCGGCCCTCGCCCATGCCGCTAGTGATAGTCCCCTCGAGATCGACCTGGGGCGCCGTCTCGAAGAGGCGCCGGTACTCCTCGTAGGCGGCCCGCAGTTCGTGTTCACCTTCGTCCGTGACGACGACCCACTGGCCGTCGCTGACCGTGTCGCGCTCGATCAGCCCGGCGCTCTCGAGCCGCTGGAGGCGTCGCGAGGCCGTCTGGTTCGAGGCGTCGAGTTGCTCGGCGAGATCGGCACACGAGATCTTGACGTCGCCTTCGAGCCCGCCCGTGAGAGCGAGCAGCTTCAGCGTGGCCCGTTCGTCGTGGCCCACGACCGACGTCGCTGTGACTGACATACCTCACGCTTCCGCCTCGGGCGGTAAAAGCATACCGGATGTGGGGAGCATTCCAGAAATGGAATCCGAGGTAGCCGTCGCGAACGAGCCGTTTCTGTCCCAACTCAATCGGCTCCGGCGATATGAACCCGTCGGGTGCGGGAACCGACGACTGCATCTGGTGCATCCGAGAATCACATTCGCTGGCGGTGTCACTCCCGAATCAGTGGCGTGCCGTCGGCCTTCGGTCCGAGCCGCGGGCCCAGCGGGGACTCGTTCGGATCGACGACGCGGCGCTGTTCGTAGTCCGTCGACCGTTCGACGGGGATTCGACCGATCGATGAGATAAGGTCGGCGTAGTCGGCGACCGACCGGAACTCGCCGTACTCGCCGCCAGCGCGCTTCGTGATCTCCTCCGAGAGGATCGTCCCCATGAAGTCGTCGGCGCCACAGGCGAGCATCGAGAGGCCGCCCTCGTCGCCGTACTTCACCCACGAGGACTGAATGTGTTCGATGTTGTCGAGGAAGAGGCGCGAGACCGCGATCATGAGTTCGTCCTCCGCACGCGAGGCGCCGCCGGAGACGACGCCGTGCTCGTACAGCGGCGTGTTCTGGTGGATAAAAGAGAGCGGGACGAACTCCGTGATCGCGCCGTCGACGCGGGCTTGCAGGTCCCTAACCCGCTTCAGGTGCACCGCTCGGTGGGCCTCGTTCTCGACGTGGCCGTACATGATCGTCGCGGTCAGCCCCATCCCGACGGAGGCCGCGGCTTCCATCGCGTCGAGCCACCCCTGCGTGTCGATCTTGCCCGGGCAGATCACGTCGCGGACCTCGTCGACGAGGATCTCCGCTGCGGTTCCGGGAACGGTATCGAGGCCGGCCTCGCGGAGGCACCGGTAGATCTCCGCGTAGGACCAGTCGGTGCCGCGACGGGCGTGGGCGGCCTCCTCCGGCGTCATCGAGTGGACGTGGACGCCGTCGACGCTCATCGCCTCTATCTGGGCGACGTACGTCCCCGGATCGGTCTCGTACGTCTCCGGTCGCTTGTAATTCAGATCGCGGTAGGCGGCCTCGGGTCCGTGCTCGTCCACGTATCCCTCGAGGGTCGCGCGGTGTTCGTCGTCGAGGGCGAACGCGGGGTGTAATCCGGAGACCGAGGTGACCTCGTAGATACCCCGATCGACGGCGTCGGCGACGATCTCGCGGCTCTCCGCGGGCGTCTTGGTGAATCCCGGGACTTCGGCCTCGGCCGGCGAGTCGTAGTCGGTCTCGAACGTGTGGGCCGCATCCTTGAAATTGCAGAACAGGCACCCGACGTTGCACGCGGTCGTGACGTTGTTGTTCAGGTTCGCCACGAACGTGACCTCGTCGCCGACGACATCCTGCCGGCGGTGATCGGCGGCCTGGAGCACCTGCTCTTTCCGGCGCGTGTCGATTCCGTCAACGTCGGTGCCGGTCGTCAGGAGTTCGATCGCGTCGTCGACCGTGAGGCGGACGCCGTCGCGGGCCTTCTCGATCGCGTTCTCGAACGACTGGTCGGTCTCGGGGACGATGTCGAACGAGACGTCGAGTTCGTCGGCACCAGCCAGCTGCGCTCTCCCTTCGGCTCGGCCATCGTCACCCGCTCCGGGTCGAGCGGCGTCACCCGCGCCCGCAGTTCCGTCCATCAGGGGAGGGAATCCAGTGTACCCGCAAAAACGTGGTGGTCCCCGACGAATGTTGCTGGAACGAGTCGGTGTACCACGCCGCTGGAACGAGTCGGATCGGGCGAACTGTCGGGCCACACTGAAAGGTTGATGGGGGAGGGCCGCAGTTGCTCGGGTATGAACACCGGTGTGCAGGTTGCGTCGGGAAGCGTGATGGGCGACCGAGACGATGTCGCGTCACGATCGAATGCCCGGAACGCGGTGATCGCATGACGTCAGTCAAGGAGTTTCAGATCGACGAACCGGCGACGGCGACCGAACTGGGTCGGGGCTCGTTCGTCTTCACCGACGACTACTCGGTCTTCGACTGGGGGAAGATGCCCGACGAGATCCCCCAAAAAGGCGAGAGCCTCTGTACGATGGGGGCGTACAACTTCGAACGGTTGGAGGCTGCCGGGGTGGCGACACACTACCGTGGCGTGGTCGACGACGGACGGGCGGTCCCGCTGACCGACACGACCTCGCCACCGCGCGAGATGGCGATCGATCTCACCCAGGTTCCCGACCTGCCACACGAAGGCCGCGACTACGACTACGACGCCTACCACGCCGGCGCGGGCGAGAACTTCCTGATCCCCCTCGAGATCGTCTTTCGCAACCGCGTCCCCGTCGGCTCGAGTCTGCGACGCCGAACCGACCCGGCCGACCACGGGCTCGATCTCGACACCTGGCCCGAGGAAGCCGTCGACCTGGAGACCCCGATCGTGGAGTTCTCCACGAAGTACGAGGAGTCCGATCGCTACCTGGACCGTGCCGAAGCCGACGCGATCGCCGGCGCGGCGGCGATCGACGAGCTCGAATCGCTAGCCCGCGAGGTCAACCGCATCGTCACGAGACAGGCGAGCGGAGCCGGTCTCGACCACCAGGATGGCAAGATCGAGTGTCTCTACTACCAGGGCGAGATCCGCGTCGCCGACGTCGTCGGCACCTTTGACGAGAATCGCTTCGGCTACGAGGGCACGCAGCTCTCGAAAGAGGTGCTCCGCCAGCACCACAAGCGCACCCAGCCCGAGTGGGTCGACGCCATCGACGCGGCGAAAGCCGAGGCCAAACGAACCGATCGGGCCGACTGGAAGGCGCTGTGTGAGCGGGAGCCGGAATCCCTCGACGAGAGCGTGCTGCAGACCGCTCGCGACATGTACTGTGCCGGAACCAACGCCTACACGGGAACCGACCACTTCGACGCACCGGCGCTGTCGACGGCCATCGGCGCCGTCAGTCGACTGTAGTCCCCGCGTGGTGGTGACCGGGACGCGTGATAGCGACCGAATTCACTCTTCTCACCGGCGATCGTCCGTCGACCGTTGACTGGTCGGCCACCGTGTATGGTCCTCGATACCGACTCGATCCTGGCTGTCGACTCGATGCGCCTAGAGGTCGTACTGTTCACGCACGAGGTGGACGATGCCCCTGTCATCGAGGAGGTCGCCGACGCGATCCAAGGCGGTCTGGGTCGCGTCGTTGATCGTCGCACCCGACCCGATCACCTGGATCGGTCCCATGTCGTCTTCGAGAGTCGTCCGGTGTGCGTCGCCTCGCTCACGATTCACTACGCTCACCGCTCGAATCCCGAAGATTTCGCTCGGTAGACACGCTCAATCCTCGCCTCCCACGATACCGTCGATGGGCCGGTCGGGGTTCGCGTCCGTCACCGCCGCAGGCAGTCCGAGCTGGTAGCCGTCGCCGTTCTCGCGGACCGTCGTCCGGCCGCGGTGGACTGAGACGTCCCCATTGAGGTGCAACTGGACGGCCTCGAGGAGGGCGTCGGCTTCGAGCGGTTGTCCCGTTGCCTTCAGTTTCGCGAGGTCCGCACCGTCCGGGACGTCGAACGCCCGCTGGGTGACGATCGGTCCCTGGTCGAGGTCCGTGGTTACGTAGTGGGCGGTGACGCCGGCGACGCGCACGCCCGCCTCCAGCGCCTGCCGGTAGGCCTCGGCACCCGGAAACGCAGGCAACAGGGAGGGATGGACGTTGATGATGCGATCTTCGTACCGAAAGACGACGTTCGGGCTCAAGATTCGCATGAAGCGTGCGAGCACGATCAGATCGACGTCGTAGGAAGCCAGCGCCGCGAGCAGTTCGTCCTCGTCGACCTCGCCGGACGGCGCGCCGACGTCGTGGAAGGGGACGTCGTAGTGGTCGGCCAGCGGCTCGAGTTCGTCGTGGTTGCCGATGACCACCCCGATATCGGCTCCGAGGTCGCCGTTCGCCCACGCTTCGAACAGCGCCTCGAGGCAGTGGCTCTCCCTCGTGACCAGCACCGCGATCCGCTGGGTCTCGCGGTCCGCGGGGAATCGAACCTGGACGTCGAGGTCGAGGTCGTCGCCGAGGTCCCGGAGGTCCGACCGCAGCGTCTCCGGGTGTCCGTCCATCCCGGCGGTATCGACCGCCAAGTACATCCGGAAAACGCCCTCGCGGACGGCCTGATCGATGTCCTCGATGTTGATCCCGCGCTCGAAGAGCAGGCTCGTCACCCGGGCGACCAGCCCCGTGTCGTCCTCGCCGATGACCGTGATTTCGGTCAGTTCGCTCGTCATCGGAACCACCGCCGCTCGCGGGTCACTTCGTTCCCCGCTCGCCGTTTCGAGGCTCTCGCACTACTCGGTCCTCGCCGCTCGCGGGTCACTCCGTTCCCCGCTCGCCGTTTCGAGGCTCTCGCACTACTCGATCCTCGCCGCTCGCGGGATGTCGCGACCATCGCTACCCGACCTCGAGACGACCGAACGGCAAAAGTCTTCAGATGGGCGCAAGTGTTCCGTCGGTCGATCAGCGGCGACGCGCGTTCGTTCGCCGCCTCGCACAATACGAAAGCGTTTTTGAGCCTGCTCGCGCGCGTTCAGGTAATGACAGCCTACACCGCGACGGTGACCGTGCGACTCAAGCACGGGGTGCTCGACCCCGAGGCCGAGACGACGAAGCAGGCCTTAGAGCGCCTGGACTTCGAACTCGACGCGCTGCGCTCGGCCGACCAGTTCGAGATCGACCTCGACGCGGCAGACGCCGACGCGGCCGCCGATCGCGCCGGAGAGATGGCCGAGCGGCTGCTCGCGAACCCGACCATCCACGACTACGAGGTCGACGTCGCCCAGCGATGACGGTCTCGATCGTCAGATTCGGCGGCTCGAACTGCGACCGCGACGCCGAGCGAGCACTCACCCATCTCGGCGTCGATTCCCAGATCGTCTGGCACGAGGACGGTCTCCCGACCGACACGACCGGCGTCGTCCTGCCCGGTGGGTTCTCGTACGGTGACTACCTCCGCGCCGGCGCGATGGCCGCCCAGTCGCCGATCATCGACGAGGTCGAATCGCTAGCTGCCGAGGGCGTCCCCGTACTCGGCGTCTGCAACGGCGCCCAGATCGGCTGTGAGTCGGGACTGACCGAGGGCGCGTTCACGACGAACGAGAGCGCCCGGTTCCAGTGTGAACACGTGTTCCTTCGTGTCGAACGCGACGACACGCCCTGGACCGACGCCTACGACGAGGGAGACGTGATCGAGATTCCCATCGCCCACGGCGAAGGCCGCTACGAGATCGACGCCGATCGCCTCGACACACTCGAAGCCGAGAATCGCGTCCTCTTTCGCTACTGCGACGAAAACGGCGACGTGACCGACGCTGCCAACCCGAACGGCTCCCGCCACAACGTCGCCGGCGTCCTCGGCGACCGCGAGACGGTCGCCGTGATGATGCCCCACCCGGAGCGGGCGACGATTCCCCACGTCGGGATGACCGACGGCAAGGGCGTTCTCCGGGCGTTCGAGTGACCGGGCAGTAACCTGCGTTCACAGTCGGGTCCGAACGGTGAGTGCGCCTGGACTTGGACAGCGACCACAAGTTGGGTGAACGGGATAGCCGACGAGCATCGATCCGGACGTGGCCGCGTTTCGAGACGAACGATCGAGCAGTACCGGCACTACCGTCCGGTACGTGTGATAAATCAGCTAAAAGATTAATGTGGGCCGGTCTCCATCTCACAACGAAACCGACGGGATGGGGCAGGTATGAGAGCTGAAAAACAGGTTATCAACGTCGCAGCCGCAGATGCACGAGCGCTCCCGCTCGGCGAGACAGGCTGCAACATCGTCCGGGTCGACGCACCGCCGGAAACCGAAGCCGAGTACGCTGGGTTCGGTGCGGTCGTGCTCGGGCCGGGACTGGGAGAAGACGCCCTCGTATCGAACTGTGAATTCGTCGTCGACCGTGCACCTGACGTGCCGGTTCTCGTCTACACTGACGACGGGACCGAGCACCTCGCCGGCGAGGTGGTCGCCGCGGGCGCTGACGGGTACGTGCCGGCTTCGGCCGGATCGTCGACACTGCGAACGAGACTCCGCGAGTTACTCGTAGCCGATTCGGGGGAACGAACGACCGATTCGAATCGATCGAGAGCCACGTCGTCGCTCGACTGGAACGAACTCGTCGTCGAGCAATCGCCACTCGCGATCGTCGAGTGGAACCGGTCGTTCGAGGCCGTCCGCTGGAACGACGCTGCGACAGCGCTGTTCGGGTACGACGCCGACGAGATCCACGGCGAGTCGGCGCTCGAAACCCTCTTTCCGTCCGCCGATCACGCTGCCGTCGCAGACGAGTGGGAACGGGTCGTCGAGACAGGTGAGGAAGCGCGGACGGCACGTCGGAACGTCCGTGCGGACGGGAGTATCTGTCTCTGCGAGTGGCACGTGACGCCACTGATCGACGATGGAACGGTCGTCGGCGTCCTCTCGTTCGCGGAGGACGTAACCGAAGAAGTCAGACGTGCGGACGCACTGGAAGCACTCCAGTCGACGACGCATCGGTTGATGCGATCGAGATCGCGGTCGGAGATTGCGACCATCACGATCGACGCGCTGAACGACGTGATCGACGATCCGCGTGCTGGCTTTCGATATCTGGATCCGGAGACGGAAGAGTTGGCCCTGTCCGCCTCGACGGGTGCGATCGAAACGACGATCGAGGGGACGCGTATCGGTGCCGGTGATGGCGTTCTCTGGGACACGTTCACGAGGAGCGAGCCCCGGATGCTCGAGAACGTCAACAGCGACGTCGTCCCCTACGATCTCGAGGTCGAGGTTCGCGACGCCATCGTCATGCCCGTCGGTGACGACGGGCTGTTGACCGTTGCCTCCCGGGAAGAACGGACGCTCGGCGAGACAGAGTACCACCTCGTGGACGTGCTCGCCGCGACCGCAGCCGTCGCCGTCGAGCGCGTCGATCGCGATCGAGAGCGCAGACGAGCGAAGACGATCGTCGAAACCGTCGGTGACGGGGTTTACGCCCTCGAACCCGACGGCACGTTCACGACGGTGAACGACCGACTGGAGTCGATGAGCGGGTACGACCGGGGGCGCTTGCTCGGATCACACGCCTCGCTGCTCTTTCCGGACGGGGCGCTCGACCACGTCCAGGCAGATATCGACAGCGAAGGTGCACCCGCCGGCAATTGCGGGCAGTTGTCAGCAGAGACGGCGGCAGGTCACCGATCAGAAACAGTCGAGACGGCGGAGGTAAAACTCGAGACGGCGTCCGGCGACGTGGTCCCCTGCGAAGTGACGTCGACGACGCTCGAAACGGTCGACCAGGCGATCGGGACGGTCGGCATCGTTCGGGACGTTAGTGATCGAAAGGCGATGAAACGGGCGGTGCTCGACCATCAGCAGAAGGTGGCGACACTTCACGATGTCGTCGGCCGACTGGAAGCCTGTGACACGAGAACGGAAATATTCGAAGAGACCGTCAACGCAGCCGAAGGGGTCCTTCACCTCGACATCTGCATGGTAGCCGAAGCTGTCGGTGACCATCTGGAGATGCGTGCGATATCGGAGGGGCTCGACGAGTCTCAGTACACGACGCGCCGACCCATAGATGCGGGTGTGGGCGGACAAGCGTTCGTCACGGGCGAAACCCGTCGAGTCGACGACATCCATGCGTCGGACGAGGCGAGTCCACAGAACGATTCGTACCAATCGGGACTTACCGTTCCGATCGGCGAGTACGGCATGTTTCAGGCAATCTCGACCGATCTCGCAGCATTCGACGAACGGGACGAAGAACTGGCCGAGTTACTCATCAGTCACGTTATAGATGCGCTGGATCGACTCGCCTACGAAGAGCAACTGGTCACGGAGCGAGATCGATTCGCCGTCCTCTTCGAGAACGTCCCCGACGCCGTCGTGACGGGTCCGATCGTCGGGTCTGATTTCCTCGTCGAGGAGACGAACTCGGCGTTCGAAGCAACGTTCGGCCTATCGCTCGAAGACATCCACGGGGAACCGATCGACGAGCACCTCGCACCGCCGGATCGGCGGGACGAGGCGAGAACGATCAACGACCGAAGCGAATCCGGTGAGATCGTCGAGGCGGAAGTCAAACGCCAAACGACGGACGGACTCAGAGACTTCATGCTCAGGGTCGTCCCGTACGAGGTCGACGGCAAGGAGTTCGCGTTCGGCCTCTACACCGACGTGACGGACCAGAAACAGCGCCAGAAGCGAGTCGAGGTGCTCAATCGGGTTCTCAGGCACGACCTCCGTAACGGGATGAACATCATCGAGGGGAGCGCCGAACGGCTCGCCTCGATGACCAACTCGCCGGAGGCGGCACGCTACTGGCAAGCGATACAGGACCGCACGGCCGAACTCATCAGTCTCGCCGAGAAGACGCGAGCGGTCGAGCGGACGATCGACCGAGATATCACCGCGGCCGGCCCGATCGACGCCACCGAAGTGGTCGAGCATGCGATCGGGCGGCTTACCGAGCAGTATCCGGACGCCGAGGTCGATCGGGAACTCGAATCCACGGCGCTCGTCCGAGCTGACGACCTCCTCGTCGACGCCGTGTACAACGTCCTCGAGAATGCCGTCCAGCACACGGACCGGGACGATCCAACGATCGGTGTGACCATGCGAGAGGTCGGCGAGGATCCGGAGACAGTGTCGATCGCCGTCGCCGACGACGGCCCCGGCATCCCCGACGAAGAACGGCAGTTGCTCGAAGAGGATCGAGAGATCACGCAGTTGCGTCACGCGAGCGGGCTCGGTCTCTGGCTCGTCGACTGGGTCGTCACGCAATCCGGCGGCGAACTCCGATTCGAGGAGAACGAGCCCCGTGGCACGGTCGTCGAACTCAGCGTCCCGAAAGCGAGCGTCGAGGAACGACAACCGACGATCACCGAAACCGACCGGGGATCGAACCGGTAGCGGTCGGATCGGGAGGAATCAGAGCTGAAACGTGACGCGGGAGTCGATGTGCAGCCGGAACGTTCTCAACTGAGGGGTCTCAGCCGAAGTGTTCTTCGTAGAGGTCCTGCGCGTGTTCGATGGCGTCAATCGCGGCCTGCTTGTCCTCCCAGCCCAGCGTCTCGACTTCTTTGCCTGCCTCCAGGTTCTTGTAGGTCGCGAAGAACTCGTCGATCTCGTCGAGTTGCTGTTGGGGAATGTCCGCCAGATCCTCGATGTGGTCGAATCGGGGATCCTCGGTGGGAACGGCGATCACCTTGTCGTCCTGCTCGCCGTCGTCGTCCATCTTCATCAACGCGACTGGGCGCGCCTCGATGACACAGCCGGGGAACGTCTGGTCCTCGACGAGGACGAGGACGTCGAACGGATCCTCGTCGTCGTAGTAGGTCTGCGGGATGAAGCCGTAGTCGGAGGGGTAGTGGACGTTCGAGTGGAGCACGCGATCGAGGACGACGCCGGGAACGTCCTTATCGTACTCGTACTTGTTGCGCTCGCCCTTGAGGCACTCGACGACGGCGTAGATGGTTTCTGGCGGGTTCGGTCCGGTCTCGAGTTCTTCCCAGAGATTAGGCATACATAGAGAGCGTCTCGTGTGGATCAAAAAGTACTTTCGTAATCGGATCTCAGGTTAGTGAGACGGCAATCGGCGACGGATCGAGTCTCAGGCGAGAAATTCACCGCCTCGGGGCCCGTCCCGTCCGGTTGTCACCACCAACACCGATCGTACGCACAAACCCGTAAGCAAGTGTTAAATAGATCGGTGACATTACCCTACCTATGTCAGAGGCACAATCAGTTACCGACGGCCGAACGGCGCGCGACCTGACCGCGTTCCAGAACAACATCCTGACCATCCTCTCGACCGAGCCCATGTACGGGCTCGCGATCAAGCGTGAGCTCGAGGATTACTACGGCACCGAGGTCAACCACGGTCGCCTGTACCCCAACCTCGACGAACTCGTCGACCTGGGACTGATCGAGAAGAGCGAACTCGACAAGCGGACGAACCAGTACGCGCTCACCGACGAGGGCTACGAGGCGGTCATCGACCAGCTCGAATGGACGCTCTCGAAGATCGTCACCGACGCCGATCGAGCCAACGAGATCGACGCGATCGTCGACAACAACTACTAAAACCGCCCACTACCGGTTTTTCAGTCGGCCGAACCACCGAGCGGCGGCTCCGAGTCGTGGGCGTGAGTCGACGGCTGCGGTGACGGACCGATAAGACACTGCAGGAGCCACACGGCTCCATAACACGGAGCGGTCACTCCGGTCGTGAGAACGGCGGTGGCGACTCGCCTGCCACGTCGAACAGTCGCTCGATCGACTCCGCAACGACCGCGCGTTCGTCGGGTTCCGGCCAGGTGTTTCGGGGGTAGTACTCGCCGAAGAACTGTTCGATCTCCGCCGACGAGGCCGCCGTCATCCGCTTCGCACAGTGGTTGCCCATGAAGTCCGCGAAGCGGTCGACGTTCGCGGCATGGACGTCGCCCGCTCGCTCGCGGACGCGCTCGACGAGCTCGCGGTTAGCGTCGTCGACCGCCGCCCAGTCGTCGGGGTCGCCCGGGCCCGACAGCGAGACTTCGACGGCCGCCGAACGGTCGTCGATCCGATCGAACCGGACGGTTCCGTCGACGACCCACTCGTCCGGATGGCAGACGAGCGTCTCGTCCTCCTCGCGCACGCGAGCCGTGTAGTCGTGTGCAGCCACGATCGAATCGCGCCGATCCAGGGAAGCCGCCCGTTCGTCCGGGTCGGTCGCGTTGCGCGCGAGCCGCGTGAGGCGCTCTGCCTCCTCGACGACCGACGACGGGAGTCCGTCCTCGTCGGAGCCGCCAGCAGCCTCGTGTCCGGAGACGTCGGTGTGGGCCGATCCAGACGTCGATACGTCGGATTGGTCCGAAGCCGAGTCTGATCGGTCCAGAGCCGGGTCGGATCGGTCCCGTGGCTGGTCGAATCGATCCGATGTCGGGTCGTCCATAGCCATCGTTAGGTCGGCGCGAAGTTTTCCCTGTCGGTCCACGCTCGACGTCTGCGATCGGACGGACGACAGCGACGCGCACCTCAGGCGCGGTCGAGCGCCTCGTTCGCGAGGTCGTCTGCGTGTTCGTTGGCTTCGCGCGGGACGTGCTCGATGGTCCACTCGTCGAACGACGAGAGGTGCTCGACGGCAGTCACGCGTTTTTCCCTGAGCACTGGATCGTTCGTATCGTACGCGCCGGTGACCTGTTTGACGATCAGTTCGGAATCGCCGCGACAGTGCACCTCGTCGAAGCCGTACTCGCGGGCGGCCTCGAGCGCCGCGATCAGCGCCTCGTACTCGGCCTGGTTGTTGGTCGCCTCGCCGATCGTGTCGCTCCCCTCTGCGACGATCCCGTCGCTCGTGACGAGGACCCAGCCGATCCCCGCCGGTCCGGGATTGCCGCGTGACCCACCGTCCCAGTAGAGGTGGACCCGACCGCCGGACTCGCGGAGGATCGTCTCGATGTCGCGCGGGTTCGCTCCCTGAATCACGACCTTGCCGTCGTAGGCGACGGCCGTCGCCTCGCCGCGACTCGCCCGCCAGCGTTCGTGATCGGTGTTGCCAGCCTCGATCGAGACACCGGCGGATTCGAGTCGCTCGCGCGCCACGTCGACGTCGCATTCGATGGTCGGCATCTGTCGGGAGGAGCGCGATTGCCGGTAAAACTTTTCTGGTTTTGTCCCAAAAATCTACTCGAACCCGCCCTCTCGCTGCCGATTCCCGGGGACGCACGGATCACGATCGAGCCACCCACCGAAGTCTTATATACCTGGAAGATACTACTATAAAAGTGCGATGACACGGTCCACCCGCCAGCGGGAGCGTACGCGCGAGACGGTCGAGGACGACGAACAAGAGGGGATTCGGACCTGCCCGGAGTGCGAGTCCGACAATCTCGTGAAAGATTCGGATCGGGGTGAGCTCGTCTGTCAGGATTGCGGGCTCGTCGTCGAGGAGGAGAAGATCGATCCGGGCCCGGAGTGGCGCGCGTTCAACCACCAGGAACGCCAGGAGAAGTCCCGCGTCGGCGCGCCGACGACCCAGACGATGCACGACAAGGGACTGACGACGACCATCGACTGGAAGGACAAGGACGCCTACGGGCGCTCGATTTCCTCGAAGAAGCGCAGTCAGATGCATCGGCTGCGAAAGTGGCAAGAGCGCATTCGGACGAAAGACGCCGGCGAACGGAACCTGCAGTTCGCCCTCTCCGAGATCGACCGGATGGCCTCCGCGCTCGGCGTCCCGCGATCGGTCCGGGAGGTCGCCTCGGTCATCTATCGGCGCGCGCTGAAAGAAGACCTCATCCGCGGGCGATCCATCGAGGGCGTCGCGACGTCGGCACTCTACGCGGCCTGCCGAAAGGAGGGCATTCCACGAAGCCTCGAGGAGATTTCTGAAGTATCCCGTGTCGAACGCAAGGAGATCGGGCGAACCTATCGCTACATCTCTCAGGAACTCGGCCTCGAGATGCGACCCGTCGACCCGAAGAAGTACGTCCCCCGCTTTTGCTCCGAACTCGAACTCTCCGAAGAGGTCCAGACCAAGGCCAACGAGATCATCGAGAAGACCGCCGAGGAGGGGCTCCTCTCGGGCAAATCGCCCACCGGCTACGCCGCCGCGGCCATCTACGCCGCCTCGTTGCTCTGTAACGAGAAGAAGACCCAGCGCGAGGTCGCCGACGTCGCACAGGTGACCGAAGTGACGATCCGGAACCGTTACCAGGAACAGATCGAAGCGATGGGCATTCACGGCTAGGACCGACGCGTCTCCCGCTTCTTCTCACGGCGATACCGCGTACTGGGTGGACCGGCAGCGTCCGTCCTGTCGACGACGCCGTCATCCGCCGATTTCAGACCCGAAACGCGCGTCACCGACGACTTCACACCGCCGCAGCCGAACTCAACATTCAACACGGCTCGGTACGTAGCGACGGTCGAATGCGCCTCGACGAGTACATCGAGGACCTAGAACCCGACGAGGAGGCCGAACGTCGGCGCCTCGCGAAGGAGAAGTCCTACGCGATCACCGATCACTTAGAGACCGTCGAGCGGCGCTTCGACGACGTCATCAGCGGCGATTCCCTCGTCGGGTCGAGCGCACCCTCCATCTTCGTCGGGCGATCCAACTACCCCGACATTCCGGTCGGGCTGCTCTCCCCCGTGGGCGACGAAGACCGCGCCGAAGACTACGTCACCGACGGGAAGTGGTACCAGCAGGACTACGGCATCGACGACGTCCTGCAACGGCGCACCGGCCTGTTGAACTCGAGCAAGCGAGCCAACGTCGACGCGCCGAGTATCGCCTCGCAGCTCGCACCCTCGGTCCACGACGTCTGGGACGGGTTCGTCGGGGTCCAGCGCGAGGTCGCCATCGCCGATCGGCCCGTGGACCTGGAGATCGGCCTCGACAGTAAACCCGACCTGAACCTGGACGTCGGAACCGACGTCGCGACGCCTCGTGGCCCACGCGCGAACGCCCGCGACGCCGAACTCCGCGAGAACCCACACGTCCCCCGTCAGGTCGAGAAGACCTTAGAGGACGACGACTGGCAGGCACAGGGGGCGATGAACTACCTCTACCGCCGCGGGTTCGACGTCTACGAGATCAACTCGATCCTTTCCGCCGGCGCACTCGGTGAGGCCGACCAGCGCCGGCTCGTCCCGACGCGCTGGTCGATCACGGCCGTCGACGACGCCGTCGGTGAGTACCTCCGCGGACGGATCCGCAATCGCCCGAGCGTCGACGAAGTCCAGGTCTGGATGAACGAGTACGTCGGCAACCGTTACTGGGTGATCCTGGCGCCGGGCACCTGGGAGTTCGAACTCGTCGAGATGAAAGCGCCCGGCAGCGTCTGGAACCCCGACCCTGGCGGAAATATCTGGATGGGCAGCGCGAGCGAGGGCTACGAGGGCCGAACGGGATACGTCGAGGAGACCGCGGGCGCCTACTACGCCTCCCGGCTCGGCGCCCTCGAACATCTGGAATCCATCGGCCGACAGGCGAAGTGTCTCGTCCTCCGGGAGGTCTCCGACGAGTACTGGGCGCCCGTCGGCGTCTGGCAGGTCAGAGAGAGCGTTCGCAACGCCTTCGAGGGCGAGTACGGCACGGCCGAAACATTCCACGACGCGGTCGCGACCGTCACGCAGCAACTGCCCGTCTCGCTCGCCCGACTCAAACGGAAATCAGAACTCGCCGCCGGTCTCCAATCGAACCTCGCCGCGTTCACGGGCCGGTAGCGAGTCCAGAGAGCGAACGGGCTATAGGGTCCGGTCCCTAGCTGTCGACTGTGTTCGAACTCGTCCTCATCCTCGTCCTGCTCGTCGGGGTGCCGCTCGTCGCGATCGCCGTCGTGACCGGCAGCGCCGCCTACGTCCGCGCCGGCGCCGAGAAAGAGCTCGCCGCGATGGCCGACGAGTCGTCGGTTGACGAGGGAGAGCCGACTGACGACGAAGAGTCGCCGTCGAGTGAGACCGCGGCTAGAAGCGACTCGTCGGCGTCAGATCGGTAGTCCACGTGCCGACGAACGAGCCATTCTCGCCGAATCTGGGACGATCACAACACGATCGGCTGAGCGGCCAAGCTGCCCCGAGCTTCCAAGTTGCCTAGAGCGATCAGGTTTCCCGAGCAGCCTGGATTCGCTTGCCTCCCAGGTCAGCCAGGGTCACACCGGCACGGGGCTGTGTTCGAGGATCGAGATGAGCAGCGTCGGGTCGAACAACGGCTCGTGGAGGACGAGCCAGTCGAGCAGGACGAGTCCCGCCCCGTGGGCGACGACCGACGGGAGAATCGAGTTCGACTTGTAATCGACCGCCCCGAAGAGGACGTCCGTCGGGCCGGACAGGACGAACTCGATCGGTGGCTTCCCGAAGTGGTGAACCATGTAGAGCAACGGACTGATGAAGACTGCTTTCATCCCGATCGACCGGACACCAACACAGAGCAGGCCGCGATAGTACGTCTCCGCCGCGAGAGCGAGGAAGAACAGTTTCAGCGCGTGTGGGACGAACACCGACGGCGCGGCAGTGGTCTCCCACATCGGATAGAACGCCCTGATCGTCGGTAACGTCGAGCCGACGAGGTAAAACGGGAGGACGAAGAGCGCGAGCAAGACCGTGTTCCGCAGCGCGCGACGATTGACGCGCCAGCCGATCCGCTCGCCGTGGGTCAGTCCGAGGACGAGTGGACCACCGAGCAACAGGACGCCGTCGACGAGTACACGCTCGTCGAGCTCCTGCGGGACGGTGTACATCCAGCACAGCGTCAGCACCGCGCCGGCCAGCAGCGAGGTCTGCACCCACGTGAGCGCCGACAATCGGGTCGAGAGCCGGCGAGTCCACGTGCGCACTCCGTCCCGTGGCACGGTCGATTACTCCGCCGTCCGAACGGGGCCCGCTCCCATCGCCTCCCGGACGTGGCGTTCGAACTCCTGGCGCGACGAGAAGTAGGTCACGTCGATCGTCGAGAGCAGGTCCTCCAGTTTGACCGGCCCGTCAGGCGTTCTGATCGGCGACTCCCCCTCGCGCCGATCGATCTCGCTCGCTTCGATCGGCCAGTGCAAGCGGGAGCTCACCCGCGCCAGCGGTGCTCCCTCGACCGGCGTCTGGTCGCCGAGTTCGATCGGATGCTCGGCCTCGTCCTCTTCGCTCATAGCCGTCCGTTCACACAGCGAGCGATTCAAGGTTTCGCTTCACCCGGTGCGTCCGGTCGGTGAATCGACGGCTCATTGGATCCATTTCGAAGTCGCCGAAGTGGCCGGAGACCGCGTGCGACGAGCGTCTGACGTACTGTTTTGAGGACCGAACCCGATTGGGCGGACATGACCAGTCTCTCGGAGGCCTACGAAGGGAACAAGCGGGAGGTGACGAGCACTCGCCGGCTGTACACCGGGACGGCGCTCGTCCTCGCGGGTGGGCTGCTCGCCGTCCTGGCCATCCTCGTCGCGACGACCGACGTGCTCTCGTTCGTCGCGAGTGGGACCTTGCCCTCGCGGGAGGCAGCCGGGACGCTCGGTGGCCTCGCCGTCCCGCTCGTCCTCGTCGGTGTCTTCACCGTGCTGCCGGCCGGTCGACGCGCACAGGCCGCTGCAGCCATCAGCGCCAGTATCTGTCTGCTCGGCGTCGCGCTCTTCAGGTACGCCTACCCCCGTCACTGGGACGGACACAACCAGGACCTCACTTTCTTCGTCGCCATCGTCTACCTGCTCGGCCTCTTCAGTGCGATCTGGTGTCTCTTCGTCGTCGTGGCGAACTTCAAGATGCGCAACGACCCTGGCGGCGCCCTGGAGATGAACGTCACCCACCAGACGCGAACGACGATCGTCGAGGGTGACGATCCACCCGAGGGAGTCAGCAGTGTCGGCTTCCTTGGCTCGACCCCCGACGGCGACGTCGAAACGCAGACGAACGGCGGGGAGACGAGTCGAACCAGCCGCGTCACGCAAGCCGTCTCCGACGCGGCGTCGGCGATGAGCGGATCGGGGTCGTCCCGACGCTCACCAAATCGTCCGACGGCCACGAGCGACGGCGGCGTCGAGACGTCCGATATCTCGTCACCGCTCGATTCGGGCACAGCCACGGATCGGACGACGCCGGCCGAGCCGGCCGATCACTACTGCGGCAACTGTAACCACTTCGAGTATCGGCGTGAATCCTCGGGAATGGTCCCCCACTGTACGTACCAGGGAACACACATGGACGACATGGATCCCTGTGAGGAGTGGGAACCGAATCAGTAGCCGACGCCAAAAACGGCCCTATACCCCGAGTGCCGGCCGGACGGCGTCGACGGCCGACGGAACCGACTGGAACCAGCCAGCGTCCATGCCGCGGAGGATGACTGCGGCGAGTGCAAGTTCTGCACCAGTGATCAACAGCGTGACGACGTCGGCAACGTGACTGTTCGCGGGAACCCCGATCGGCAGCCCGTACTCGCGATCCAGTAACGGGTAGAAGAGGGCGATCCCGCGCGTATTCCCCGCAACGTCGAGGACGTAGTGCGTCACGATCCCGATCCAGACGTACTGGAGGTTGCCGAACGTGTAGGGAAAAGCGGCGAAGCCGACGAGTAGCGGGAGGTTGTGGAACGTCTTGCGATGGTCGCCCATCACGGTGTCGATGTCGGGGACGAGCGCCCCGAGCAAGACCGGCACACCGATCATGAGGATGGCCTCGACCATCGTCTCACCGCCGGTCGGTTCGACGAGCGCCCCGAGCCCGATCCCGACGAGGACCGCGTTCATGACGTGATCCCGTTTGTTCATGTACGCGAGGGGAGCGACGCCGTAGGTGAATACCTTTCCCTCTGGCTTTTTTCGGAAACCGAAACGCCGGTTGTTTCACAACCGAAGGTGAATTGGCCCTGCCGAGTTGGACGCGTTAGTGTGGCCAGGGTACTAAGCAGGAATTCGTCGATAGAGGCGTCCAAATGGTTCGGCCCCATATTTCCGAAACGGTTCCGAATCGTTCCCGACGGCCACGTCAGCCGCCGGTCGAATCGTCCGGCCCGTAGCGATCCCGCTCGTCTACTTCGCGATCGGGCAATCGAGCGGTCGGTCCGGTGTGGGACCAGTACCGCCTCAGGTCAGCGCTCGACCTCGTCACAGGATTCGAGGAGGACGGCGAGCGCCCGCTCGACTGTCGCCGCCCGGATCGTCGCCCGATCCCCGTCGAACTGGTGGCGTTCGACCGCCGCGAACGACGATTCGCTCTCCCAGGGACCGGCGTACGCGACGCCGATGTAGACCGTACCGACGGGTTTGGACGCCGTCCCGCCGGTGGGGCCGGCAAGCCCCGTGATCGACAGGCCCCAGGTCACGTCGCAGACGTCCCGAACGCCCCGGGCCATCTCCCGGGCGACGGGTTCGGAGACCGCCCCGTGTTCGTCGAGCGACTCTCGACTGACGGCGAGGTGCCGGCGTTTGGCGTCGTAGGCGTAGGTCGTCAACCCGCTCTCGAAATAGTCGCTCGCCCCCGGAATCGCCGTCAGCGTCGCACCGACGAGGCCACCGGTGCAGGACTCGGCGACCGCGAGCGTCTCGCCGGCGTCCCTGAGCGTGTCGGCCACCCGCATCGGGAGGTCGCGATCGATATCGTCGTTCACACGTTCGGGCACGCGTGCAGTCGTTGTCAAACCGGTGGATTGGCCACCACTCGCCCGGACGGGTACGCCGGCAGAGAGTGTTATACAGAATCGCGGTCGGTGAAGGTGTATCGCTCCGTAATCAACCCATCCGCGTCGAACTCGTGGTGATCGGCAAACCCGAACGAAACCGGGTCACCGTCGAGACGGCCGGAGAATGTGCCCCGCACAGCCGCACTCGTGTCCTCGACGAGTATCCGCGAGAGTTCGTGGGAGCCGTCCTCGAGTGGTCGGCCTCGCTCGTAGAACCGCCGAAGTTCGTCGATCCCCTCGATGGTCTCCTGACCGGGACGCTCGTACCGAATATCGTCGGCGAACAGTGTGACGAGCCCGTCGATGTCGCCCGCATCCACGAGCGCGTAGTAGCTCGTCAGTAGCTCGCGGCGGTCCCTAGCCGATTCCCCGGCAGGGACGCTCACCGGGTCGTGACGCGGTCCCGAGTCTGTCATATGCCTCACCACGCGTTCGATCTCCTTCAGCATGCTGCAGTGACGAAAGAGCCACGGCCCTTCCGGCCAACGTCCCCGTATGGACTACGAGACACCGCTGTTCTTCCACGTGATGGGGTACGCGGCCGACGCCGAGGGTGACGTGATCGACATGGTGAGTGGGAACCCGGACTGGGAACCGCCGGCGTCCCTCCGCGAGGGGCTCCGGGAGTACGCCGACTTCGACGCGGACCGGTTTCAGTACCCGCCGAGCGAGGGCATTCGACCCCTTCGCGAGGAGATCGCCGCTCGGCGGGGTGTCGACGTCTCACAGGTCGTGCTCACCAACGGCGCCGGGGAGGCGAACTACCTCGCGATGGCTCGCGCGTTAGAACGCGGTGCCGGCTCGGAGGTTATCCTCACCGATCCCGTCTACTCGTACTACCCGGGCAAGACGACGATGCTCGGCGGGCGCGCCCACTACGTCTCCGCCGGGGCCGACGGCCAGCTGGATCCGAGCGTGGTCCGCGCCGCGGCGAGCGAAGACACCGCTGCGATCGTGGTGAACACACCGAACAATCCGACGGGAGCGGTCTACCCCGAAGCCACCGTCCACGAACTGGTCGAGATCGCCGAGACGAACGACGCGATCCTCGTCTCGGACGAGGTCTACGACCACTACGACCTCTCGGGGACGTTCACGAGCGCACTCTCGGTCGACTCCGAGCACCGGATCGTCACCAACGCGTTCTCGAAATCACTCGCGATCACGGGCTTCCGGGTAGGGTACGCGGTCTTCCCGCCACACCTCGTCGACGACGCGAAGAGCCGGCACATGCTCGTCAACGTCGCCGGAAGTCGACCCGCACAGTACGCCGTGCTCCGCGCGCTGCAGGAGACGGACCCCGCGTACTACGAAGCGAATCGGGACCTGCTCCGCGAACGCGTCGACCTGTTCACCAGAGCGCTCGAATCGGCCGGGGCGGACTACGTCGAACCGGACGGCGCGTTCTACGTCCTGGCTCGCTTCGATGACTATCCCGGGACCCTGGAGACCGTCGAACAACTGATCGACGAGGCGGGCGTCGCCGGGATGCCCGGCAGCGCGTTCGGCGAGAGCGCCAGTTCCTGGCTCCGGTTCGCGCTCGTCACGCCTCGCGTGGAGGAGGCGGCCGACCGGCTCGCCGAGTACGTCGCCTGACGGGAGTGAGCCGGCCGGACGAACCGAGACGACCTGACCGAGCAACGACGGATCGAGCCAAGACCGGCGAACCGAGCCGAGACCGACGAATACTCGTGTCCGCGACAGCTACCAACCGCCAATGAGCGGACTCGACGTCGAGCCGGTCGAGAACGAGGACACTGGCGACAACGAGATCGAGGTGACGCCGACGGACTCGGTCGGGGACGATGACGGACTCGACGTCGAGGACGCCAACGAGGCGACCCGGATCGACGTCGAGTCCGACGATGGCGATTCGATCGACGGGCCGAGCTACGTTCTCTACGGTGGGAAAGGCGGCGTCGGCAAGACGACGATGGCCGCCGCCACCGCCCTCGACAGCGCCCGGGACGGCGTTCGAACGCTCGTCGTCTCGACGGATCCGGCCCACTCGCTGTCGGACACCTTCGAGACCGACGTTCCCAGTTCGCCAGCGCGACTGCGAGACGACGTCCCGCTGTGGGGCGTCGAGATCGATCCCGAAGCGGCGATGGAGGCCGGCGAAACCGCGTTCGGCGATCCCGGCGGACCCTTCGGTGGCGCGACGGACGCCACCGCTGGAGCGGACGACGCGACCGACCCCGGCACGAACCCATTTTCCGACGAGGGAGAGGGAACAGCTACCGCAGGCGGCCCCTTTGGCGGCGAAGATGGACCCGGACCCGGTGGCCTCGCCGACATGATGGGCGGCGAGAACCCGATGGAGGGGCTCCTCGGTGGCACGATGCCCGGTGCGGACGAAGCCGCGGCCGTCCAACTCCTGCTCGAGTACCTCGACGACGACCGCTTCGACCGCGTGGTCGTCGACACGGCACCGACGGGCCACACCCTCCGCCTCCTCGAACTCCCCGAACTGCTCGACTCGATGGTCGGGAAAGTGTTGACGATCCGGCAGCGTATCGGGAGCATGATCGACGGCATCAAGGGCATGTTCGGCGGCGGTGCGGAGTCGGCCGGGTTCGACGTCGAGGATCTGGAGGCCTTGAGCGAGCGAATCGAACGACTCCGGACCGCACTTCAGGATCCGGAGCGCACCGACTTCCGGATCGTCATGGTCCCCGAGGAGATGAGCGTTCGCGAGTCGACACGACTGCGCGAACAACTCGACGAGGTGGGCATCCCGGTCGGTACCGTCGTCGTCAATCGCGTCATGGAGCCCCTCGCCGACGTGACCGACGAGGTCGATGGTGACTTCCTCAGTCCCGACCTCGACGACTGCGCCTTCTGTCAGCGCCGCTGGGACGTCCAGCAACAGGCCCTGGCGTCCGCACAGGACCTCTTCCGCGGCACGGACGTCAAGCGCGTTCCGCTATTCGCCGACGAGGTCCGCGGCGAGAAGATGCTCTCAGTCGTAGCGGCGTGTCTCCGGCGGTAGATCTCCCATAGACCGCGTCAGGTTCGAATCAACCTCAAATTAGTACAGTACCAAAATAGGCACTATTTTACTAGTGTGCTGAAAGTGGGTCGTATGAGTTCGACCATTCGAAGGAAAAGTGCAATGGGAACGATCAGCGAATCGATCGGCTGGTTGCAATCGAACCCGATTCTGATCGTCCTCTTCCTCGTCGTCGGCATCTTCTCCGGCCTCGGAGAAGTGGTCGCCCTGTTCTCGATCGTCGGGTTTCTCATCCAGTTGTACGTCAGCGGCATTGCTCACTTGGTCGCTCGTGACGAACTGGCAGGGAAGACAACCGACATCGGTGCCGCCTCGTCGGTGGTCCTGGGTCGTATGTTCTCGTTGATCGGGATCGCCCTGATTACGGTGATACTCGGTGGGATCGGATTCCTCCTGTTCATCATCCCGGGCATCTACATCACACTTCGACTCTCGCTCGCGCCAGCCGCATGTGTTATCGACGGAAAAGACGCGTTCGACAGCCTCGGAAAGAGCTGGGATGTCGCACAGGGAAACCTGCTCAAACTCCTCGGTATCACGATCCTCTTCCTGGTCGTGATGTTTGCTGCGATAATCGGCTTGGTGCCACTGGCCGTATTCGTCGATAGCTCGGGAACGCTGAGTATGGTCTTGCTGGTCGGACTCGTCACCGCGATGACCGCGTTTGTCGCACCAGTTATTCAACTGGCCTACGCACGCATCTATCTCGAAAATCGGGGCGCCGGAGCCGATGATGTTCGTGAAGACGGTATCGATCGGAACGCCGACTGGGCTGGTGCGTAGTTGGCTCGATCGGACCCGCCCAGTAGGCGGTTGTGCCAATAGAGAACCAGCAGACGCCGTAGACCGCCGGTTGCGTGGTTTCAGGTGGTTCTCGAGGTTGCAGTGTGCGATAGTGATCCCGGCTTCCAGACAGGAACCTGCGACCGCCGAACGCCCAGCGTCGGTGTGATTTCGTCGATGAACAGTAACTGGGCGTGGGTCCCTTAGACCAGTTTCCGGACGAGACCGTAGATGCCGTCACGGAGCCGGTCGGGAAGGAATCGCGCGTACGAGCCGTAGTGGGCGACGGGGCCGACCGGATAGCGCGCCGGCGGCTCTGAGCAGGTCGCGGCGTGGACGATGGCGTCGGCAACGTCCTCGGGCGCGCTCGCCAGCGGTCCGCTGCCGCCGATCAGTTGGGTGTCCTCGAAGAGGTCGTAAATGGCGTCGTAGTCCGGCGTCCGCGACTCGGGGAGTTCCTCGTCGACCCGGTCGGCGAAGGCGGTCTCCACCGGGCCGGGTTCGATCAGGACCACGTCGACGTCGAACGGCTCGACCTCGACGCGCAGCGCGTCGCTCATCGCCTCCATCGCGTGTTTCGAAGCGGCGTAGGCCCCGGACCCCGCGACGGAAATCCGTCCGTTGATGCTCGAGACGTTGACGATCCGGCCTTCCCCCTGGGCGCGCATGTGCGGCAGCGCCGCGCGAGTGAGACGGTGTGGACCGAAGACGTTGACGTCGAACTGCGACTGGAGATCGTCGGCCTGAACGTCCTCGAGCGGCCCCATCTGGGCGTAGCCCGCGTTGTTCACCAGACAGTCGATCGCGCCGGTCTCCTCGACCGTGCGCTCGATGACGGACGTCACCTGGTCGGGGTCGGTGACGTCGAGCGTGATGGTCTCACAGCCCGCCTCGGCCAGGTCGGCGATGTCGGCCGGATCGCGCGACGACGCGACGACGGTCCACCCCTCGTCGAGGAACGCGAGCGCCGTCGCGCGGCCGATTCCCGACGAACAGCCGGTGATCAGGACGCTTCGCTTTCGCGTGTAGCGGTCCTCGTCGAGGTCGCTGCCCGTTCGCGCGCGCTCGTCCGATCGGTCCGTCCGCGTCGCGTCCGCCGACTCGTCCGCGTCGGCCGCCGTCGCACTGGTCATACGGAACCCGTTCACGTCCCGATACGTAAGTCCCGCCGATTTTCTCGTCCGGCGACGGGATCGGTCGCGTTCACAGTTGTGTGACTCGGTCGAGACTATCGGTACTCCGCCTTCACTTCATCCGCGTACGCATCAGCGAGCCGCGTCGGTTCGGGGAGCTTGTACCCCGCCGCGAACGCGAGGACGACGTCAGCCGCCGTGGCCGCGGACATGCGGTGACCCGGACTCACGTACAACGGGTTGACGTGGCGATTCGGCGAGTCGTACTGCTTCGACTGGACGGCGGAGCCGATCGTGGGCCAGTCCGGATCGGCCGCGTCGTGGCCCTCGCTACTCGAGCCCTCCCCAGCGATGTCGTTCGGCCCCTCCACGTCCGCGTTCGCCCGGATGGCCACCCGCTCGCCGGCCGCGAGTCCCTCCGTCGAGGCGACGGGGTCGCCACAGAGGAGTTTCTTCGCGACGCCGATGCTCGGCGCGTCGAGCATGACCCCGATGTGTGTCGCGATACCCGCCTGCCGGAAGTGGATGCGACCGCTGCCGTCGAAGAGGTACAGATCGGGGTCAGCGGTGAGTTCCTCGACCGCCGCCAGGATCGCCCCACCCTCACGGAAGGAGAGTAGCCCAGGAATGTACGGGATCTCGAGCGGCGTGACCGCGTGGACGCGTTCGACGACCTCCCACTCCGAACCCGCTGGCCGGAGGACGACGATCGCAGAAAGCGCGCGGTCCTGATCGAGGAGGAACGACTGGTCGACGCCGGCCACGAGCGGGACGGTCCCGTCGGCTCGATCTTCCGGATCTGCAGTCTCGTCCGTATCGGATGCTGCCTCCGCGGTCGCTCGTGCGATCGGATCGTCGAGCAGCGCCGGATCGAACCCGAGATCGTCGGTGAAGACGGCGCTCCGGGCGATTTCACGCTGGAGCGACTCCATCTCGGCGCGCGAGAGGGACGGGTCGGGTGCGAAGTCAGGGTGATGGACGGTCATGGTCCCAGAATAAGTGCGAACAGCGGAACGGTATCAAAACCGGCCGCGACCGGGACCACCGGGGCCGCCAGGACCGCCTGGCCCACCGGGACCACCAGGCCCGAGCTGGAACTGGTTCGGGCCGCGGATTGTCTGCGTGCGTTTGACGTACTCACCGACGGCGAGGCCGACGAGGAGGCCGACGAGGTGGGCCGCGTGGGCGATACCGCCGAGGCTCGAGAGGCTAAATCCGACCATAAGCAGGCTCAACACAGCGAATCCAAGCGTCAGGATCCACAACGGCATCGGGATAAAGAACATGAAGTAGACCTTGAGGTTTGGATGCAAGATCGTGATTACGCCGAGAATTGCAAGTGCCGCACCCGACGCCCCCAGGACGCCGGCTGCAGGTCCAGGACTGAAGGCCTGAACGGCGATCTGTGAAAGGCCAGCAAGTGCCCCAGCACCGAGGAAGAGCCCCCAGTACTGTCTGTCCGAGAGGTACCGGGAGAGGAGTGGCCCAAAGAAGAATATGGCTATGCTGTTGAACGCGATATGGGTGATCTTAATTGGGCTGTGAGCGAAGATCGACGTCACCCACGTCCATACATACTCGGGGTGTTGTGGCGTCAGGACGAACAGCGTCTGGTGGAGTTGTGGGTCGATGGACCTGACGATCAACTGCACCAGAAACGTCACCCACATGAACAGCAAGATCGTGTAGGTCACGTTGCCGCGGAAGTACGCGAGCGGGCCGCCCGGACCCGTGTCGATCGGGAGCTTCGCCATGATCCGCTCCGTCGTGGATGCGGACGACCCGTTCACCGACTCGTCGAACCCGCTGTCGAAGACGCCGCTCGGGTCGTTCCAGCTCTGGAGGCCGGAACAGTCGTGGTTCTCGGGCAGCCGGTGTTCGGAGCAGTGGGTCCCGCCGCAGTGCCGGCAGTCGTAGGGCATACTGACCGACTTCCCACACACGTCACACGTCGCCATTGCGCTGGGGTATGAGATGGATCGCTATGGGGTTTGGGGTTTTCGACGGTGCGATCGGGCCCCAGTCACGACTGCGAGGCCCCCGTCGCTGGACGAGGAGTTTTTGACTCCGGGCATCCGACCACTGGGTGTGCAACCCTACGAGCGCTCTCAGTTGCTAGAGCGGGTCGAGCGCGACGGGGCGACGGTCGGCGTCGACATCCCCGACCGGATCGACGTGCAGGGCGAAGAGCTCGACCTGCAGTCGTTCGTCTTCGAGATCAAGCGCCGCGAGACAATCCCGTCTGGCGAACGTGACCGCGTCGATCAGGCCAAGCGGAATCTCCGTCGAGAGCGCGTCGAACGCGTCGAGCGGATCGAGGAGGGCGATATCACGTTCGAGGAAGGCGAAGAACTCGCTAACGCGATCATCGGCATCGATCGGGCGTTGAACGCCCTCGAGAACCTCGGCCCCACGGATCTCGAACGCGAACAGCAGGCCCAGGAGCTGGCCGACCGTAAGCGCTGGTTGTCCTTCCTCAAGAAGGCGCTCGGGAACGAAGACGATGCGTCGAGTCGAGGCGGCCGATAGGCCCCCTTACTCACAGGTGAGGGTGCGAGGGCGGACCCATCCTACGGGTACCAGACACTAAGGCACCCGAAGTGCAACGTCCGGGCATGACGACGAACGCGGAACTCGCCGCACGCTTCGAGGAGTTCGCCGACCTGCTCGAGGCCGACGACGTCGAGTACAAGCCGCGGGCGTACCGCCGCGCCGCGGAGAACATCCTCGCTCACCCCGTTCCCATCGCCGAGGCGGTCGAGTCGGGCGACGAGGACGCCGTCGACGACATCGAGGGCGTCGGCGACGCCATCTCGTCGAAGATCGTCGAGTACGTCGAGACCGGCGAGATCGAAGAACTCGAGGACCTCCGCGCGGAGTTACCCGTCGATATCTCCGACCTCACCCGCGTCGAGGGCGTCGGCCCGAAGACGGTCGGCACGCTCTACCGCGAACTCGGGATCGAGACGCTCGACGATCTGGAGACGGCCGCGGAAGCCGGCGAGATTCAGGACGTGAAAGGGTTCGGCGCGAAGACGGAGCAAAACATTCTCGAGAACATCGACTTCGCCCGCACCGTCGGGCAGCGCCACCTGGTAGGGGAGGCCCGCCCGCTCGCGGACGACGTCCTCGGATACCTGGAGGGAATCGCCGGCGTGGAGCGTTGCGAGGTGGCCGGCTCGATCCGGCGCTGGCGCGAGACGATCGGCGACGTCGACGTGCTGGCCGCGACGGACGAGCCGGACGCCGTCGTGGACGACTTCCTCGCCTGGGACTCGATCGACGATGAGATCGAGTCCGGGCCGGCGAAGGCGAGCGTTCGCGTCGGCGAGGTGCGCGTCGACCTCCGACTCGTCGTCCCCGACGAGTTCGGCTCGGCGCTGCAGTACTTCACCGGGAGCAAGGCGCACAACGTCCGGTTGCGCAACTACGCGATCGACCGCGGGATGAAGCTGAACGAGTACGGTGCGTTCGACGTCTCCAAACTCGACGCCGACCCCGACGCGGATCCCCAGCACGTCGGCGGCGGGCAGCGCGTCGGCGAGCGCGTCGCCGGCGAGACCGAAGAGAGCATGTACGACGCGCTCGGTCTGCCGTGGATCCCGCCGGAGCTTCGCGAGGATCGCGGGGAGATCGACGCCGCGGAGGCGGGGGAGTTGCCCGACCTCGTGGTGGAGGCCGATATTCGCGGGGATCTCCACACGCACACCGAGTGGTCCGACGGGAACAACACCATCGAGGAGATGGTCGCGGCAGCCGAGGAACGGGGCTACGACTACTACTGCGTCGCCGATCATGCCGAGGGACCCGGCGTCGTCGGCGGCATGGGGCTCTCGGAGGCCGAGATACTGGATCAGGTCGACGAGATCCGGGCCATCGACGACGAGTACGACGTCCACGTGTTCGCCGGCATCGAGGCGAACGTCGATGCCGATGGAGGGATCGGCCTCTCGGACGAGGTGATCGACGCGCTCGACCTGATCGTCGCCTCGCCCCACAGCGCGCTCGGTCAGGACGCCGAGACGGCCGGCGAGCGCCTGCGACGCGCGATCGAGAACCCGGCGGTCGACGTGCTCGGCCACCCCAGCGGCCGCCTGCTCAACGAGCGCGAGGGACTCGCCATCGACGCGGGCGCCCTCGGCGACGCCGCCGCGGCGAACGACACGGCGCTCGAAGTGAACGCGAATCCCCGCCGGCTCGATCTCTGGGGGAGCGCCGTGCAGGCGGCCATCGACGAGGGTGCGAAGATCGCCATCGACACCGACGCCCATCGACCCGCGACGCTCGAATTCATGCGCTGGGGCGTCCACACCGCCCGCCGCGGCTGGGCGGAGCCGGACGATGTCGTCAACACGTGGGACCGCTCCACCCTCGAATCGTTCCTCCACTGAACGCGGCTGGGTCGGATCTCCACAGCGAGGAACGCCGGGGCCACGTTTTGTCGCTGGAACGTGTATGAACTCCGTGCGCCTCCTCGTCGACGTGATGTGTGGCCGGCTCGTTCCCTACCTGCGGATGTGTGGCTACGACACGATATACGCCGGCGTCGGGGACTCGAAGCCGACGACGAAGTCCTCGCAGTCGCCGCCGCGGAGGATCGAACGGTACTGACGCGGGATCGGGAACTCGCCGATCGAGCTGCCGAATCGGTTCTCCTCGAATCGCGGGACGTGCACGGACAACTCGCTGCGGTCGCAACCACAGGAATCGACCTGACGCTTCCAGACGAACCGACCCGGTGCGGCCGGTGCAACGGTCGGCTCGAAGCGGTCGAACCGGCGGCTTCGACCCCAGACTACGCGCCCGCCGCCGACGAAGAGCGATGCTGGCGGTGCCGCGACTGCGAACAGCACTTCTGGCGCGGCAGCCACTGGGACCGCGTAAACGAGACACTGGCGGCGATCGAACCGGGGACGTGACGGGCTGGACGCAGGTTCCGCCGGGGCCCACCGTTCGCCAGAGTCGGCCTGGTTGCCGCCGCCTCAGTCGTCCCCGGCGTCGGTAGCGTCTTCGAGATAGGCCCTGAATTCGTCCATGTCGATCTCCTCGTCGACCAATTTGACGAGCCAGGCAACGCTGATTTTCGCGGTGAAGACTTTCTCGCCGCTGTCGTAGAGGACGATCTTCACCCAGTCGATTTTCTTCTTCAGGGCGTGGACATCGCTAATTCCCTTCTGCATTCCCGCTCCGATATCGGTCATCCCCTTCTTTTTGGAGTCGACCGTAAGATCGGCGGTGATTTTGAGGATTCGGTCTTCGATCACGACATCCCTCACAGTGACCGCGTCGGTCAGGTCGTCCAGTTCGTCTGGGTCGATGCCGGGGAGGGTGTCGTCGGGGGTATCGTCACCGTTTGAATCCCCGTTCTCTCCAGTATCACCGCCCGTTCTGACGTCGTTTTCGGGCTCCTCGCTACCATCGTCGCCGTCGTCGCCTTCCATGCAACCGGCGAGCGCGAGTGTGAGTGCGGTACCACTTCCAACGAGGACCGAGCGTCGATCCATACTCGAGCCCTGACCATCATGGTGGTTTACTAATCAGTCCCTGTCATTGGGCGACGGAATCCTCCGGGTGACCCTACAGTACGGCAGGCAAACAGTACAGGGCGGAGGGTAACACTACCAGAGAGGGAGAGCGCCCCGCCATCCGGTCGAAGGCATCCAAAACAGGTTCAGTAGACGCTTACATCGTCGAATCGGCCCGCATACCGTGGGTCGTCGGGATGCGTCGGTTCGATTCCGGGACCGGGTATCCGTCGCGCTTTCTTCCAGGTGTTCTCCCAGACGAGGTGACCGAGTTCACCAGCGGTACCGATCCAGCGGCGTACACCTGTAACGTGTTCGATCCGTCGGTCGGCGCCCGATTCGAGCGCCGACAGGAGGGTCCGTTCGGAGTCGATTTCGGTCTCGAACGCGGTCCGTGCGAGACCAACAGAGCGAGTAAGGTGTGCGTACGACGACGTATAGGCTGGCAGCTCCAGTTCGGCTGCCGCCGCCTGCGCCCGCCGGTTGTGCATCGGCAAGTGCTTCGGGTTGAATACCTCGATCGCATCGATCTGTGATCGATACCGCCGAAGGTCCTCCCGGCCGAGACTGACGGTCGCAAACGTTGGATGTGGCACGAGGACGACCGCATCCTGCCGGTCGAACTCGGCCATCGCCCCTTCGAGCGTGATGAAATCAGGGATCGGATCCGAGAGGCCGAGCGCCAGCACGTGTTTCCGGTCCCGCCAGTGGCCGGTAAAGACCTCTCTGGCCGGCACAATCTGGAGTTCGTCGTCTGAGTACCGTCGGGCAGCTGCCTCGATCTCCGGAAGTGGGGTGAAGTGTGGGGCGTAGACGAGGACGTCGAGTCCGCACTGCTTCGCCCGGGACACGACGTCGTCTGAGAGTACCTTCACGTGGAGATCGACGCGGTCCTGCGCTGACACACCGTCAGGTATCGATGGGCGGGAATTAGCTGTTATCATTTATCGAGAGCAAATCAGTTGCGACCACCGGCAGGAACTCCCGGGGCCGACCCCGGTACACGTCGCGGGCGAAAAGGCCATTAAGGCGGCCTGTGAATCACTGCCGTAATGGCCTGGGAGTGTGGGATCGACGACTGCGGGTCGGTCTTCGAAGACGTCGAGTCGGCGGTCGTCCACCAAGCCGACGCGCACGAACGACGAGAATGTGAAATCTGTGGGACGGTCGTTCCCGACGGTTTTCTGGCGATCTACCACACGTTTACGAACCACAGTCGCGCGGAGTACGTCCGTGCGTACGACGCGGACTCGGCCGCGATTCGCACCCGCGAAGAACTCCTCGAGGACATCACCGCCGACATCGACCAGCAACTCCTCGCAGAGATGCTCGCTTCGTCGTGAGCGACGTCGACTGGGATCGGCCCGCGTAATGGGATTGCTACCCAGACACTAGTCACCTGTACGGAGAGCCGAACGCTTCACTCCGCGACGTGATGAGCTGCGCAGAAATTCCGGTTACCCAAGGCGTGCCGAGCATCTACTCACGGGCTCGCAGCGGGTCGCCCGTTCGCATGGTAAGCAAGATTGGGCCTCCCACTGGTCGCACGGTCCGACGAACTACCGTTCGTCGCTGTCAAGCACACGAATCTGGTCCCCTCGAACCGTCACGGGGATCGGCACCGTCGCCTCGTAGAGTTCGACCGTCACCTGGTCCTTCCCTTCGTCGATACGCTGGACCTGCGCCTTCTCGCCCTTGAACGGGCCGGCGATGAGTTCGACGATGTCCCCTTCGGCGATCCCTTCGACGTCCGGTTTCGGCGAGAGGAAGTGTTCGACCTCGGAGATGTCTGACTCGCCGGGGACGATCGTGCGCGCGTGAGGAATGTCCTCGAGCGCGCGCTCCAGTACGGCGTTGTTGTCGGCCTCGACCATGACGTAAGAGGTCAGTGAGTCGGGGGCGATCGCCGCGTGAACGTCAGGCTCCTCGCGGTTGATGATCATGTCCGCGACGGTCTGTTCCTGTCGGGCGGTCGTCTTGACGGCGTAGATCCCCATCAGAGGCCACCGGTCAGCAGACCCATCGTGACGCCGATGATGAAGCCGAGAAAGCCGATGAGGAAGATCCCAGCGCCGGCGATCTTCGACACCTGGAAGAACTCCTCCCGGCTCGGCGTCGTCGCCATCTTCAGGACGCGGACGTACGACGTGAGATCGTAGGGTACGTTCATGGGTGGCCAAACAACGTGCGTGCCCTTTTATCTGTCTTTCCGTCGCCGCCGATCGGGGATCGATGGGATCGGTCGGGAACCCACAGCAGCAGGGCCGCACGTGACAATAGAACTGGTCGAAGGAGAAGAGGTGCCTCGGCGGGACGAGACGACAGTACAAGACAGTGTCCGACCGACACAATCGGCTGCGGCTGACTACCCCTCGAGGCCAGACACCACGTCGTCCGGCTCCACGTCGAAGTCGCCTCCCCAGGCGAGGCGATCCGAGCCGCCACCGCCGCCACCGAACTCGTCGGTGAGTTCGCCGAGGATCGACTCGGCGTCTGCCTCCTCGCCGGCGGCGACGACCGCGAACGGCGAGTCGGATTCCCCGGCGATAACTACGACGTCCGCGAGCTCGCCGGCGACCGATTCGGCGACATCGCCAGCTTCGTCGGCGTCCACGACGCCGGCCGTCGTGGCGACCCACGTCCGCCCGTTTCGTTCGAACGGCTCGGCGCTCTCGACGCGCGTCTTGACGAGTTCGCGCTGAAGCGTGCCGACGGAGTCCGCGAGCTTCTCGCGTTCCGATTCGAGGCGCGAGAGTTCGCCGGTCGCCTCACCCAGCGGGACGCCAAGCTGACGGCTCGCAGCGAACGTAACCCGCTTTTCGACCTCCCGTCGTTCGATCGCGCGCGGACCGACGGCGAGCTCGATTCCGACGTGGCCGGGTTTCGGCGTTACGGACCCGAGAACGGTGACGGGTCCGATTTCGCGCGTGTTCCGGACGTGCGTCCCGCCACACGCGGCGACGTCCCAGGTATCTCGCGAGGACCTGATAGTGTTCGCCCCGCCACTATCCGCATCGCCGATCGTGACCACCCGCACGCGGCCCTTCTCGAAGGCCGTGTCCTCGGTCGCCTCCGAGATGTGAATCTCGTCTGTCTCACGCGCTTCCGAAACCGGCATCGAATCCCAGGAGACGGGGCGTGACTCCCAGACGGCCCGGTTGACCAGTTCGTCGAGTTCGACCAGTGCATCGTCGTCGACGCGCTCGTCTGTGGCGAGGTCGAGCCGAACGCGTTCGTCACCAATCTCCAGACCGGTGTAGGTGACGTCGTCGAACACCCGGCGCGCGGCGCCGAAGAGAACGTGACTGGCCGTGTGTGCGCGCATACAGTACATGCGCGCCTCCCAGTCGATCGAACACAGGACTCGTTTTCCGGCGCGGAATCGCGGTTCCGACTCGAGAACGTGGACGTGTTCGTTGGCCTCAACCGTGACGTCGACGACCGGCACGTCGCCGATCGTGCCATAATCTGCGGGTTGACCGCCGCTCTCGGCGAAGAAGTGCGTCGATTCAAGCCAGACGCGCCGGCCGTCGACGGCCGACACTTCGGTCTCGAATCGCGTCGCGTACGGTTCGGCGGCTGCCCGTTGCCCGCTCATTACCCGGTACTCAGTTCGGATTACGTAAAAATCTGCTCGCCGATTACATCGAATTCCACCAGCTTCGGCCCCGAATGGCACGATAGAAACACCGCTTCGCGAGGCGACGGGATCGGTCCGTCTTATTCGGCGAGTTCCACGTCGAGCCGTTCTTCGAGTGCGTCGATCAGGCCGCCGCCGATACCGGCCTGGGTCGCCCGCCCCTGCTCGATCGCGAGGAGGTCCGATTCGGGAACACCGAGTTCCTCGGCGAGTTCTTCGCGCGTCTGGCCGGCATCCTGTCGGCTCGATTCGAGCACCGCGCCGTAGTCCGAGACGAGGTACGGAAGCGGGTCGTCGTCGTAGTTCGTCCCCTCTTTCTCCCAGTGTTCCGAGTCGCCGTCCCAGACCGGGTTCGCCTTCGCGACGTTCTGGGCGGCCTTCTTCTTGCGATTCGGCTCGTCCTGGCCCCGCCCGGAACCGGACGACGAAGCCGACGATTTCGCCTCGTCCCCGTGGGACGCACAGCTCGAGCAGACCTCCAGTTTCGCACCGGCAACCGTCTGCTGCGTGAGCGAATCGCTCTCCGCACCGCAGAGTTCGCAGTTGGTTCCGCCGCCTCCGGACGAGGAACCGGTCGAGTACTTAGCCATAGGCGGACTTCGCCCCTGCAGCATTTCAATTGACCGCCTCACTGCGTCCCCGTCCCACGGTGGCCGCAAAAGAACACGCTTTTATATCGACCCGCGGGTAGAATTTGATGCAGACAGAGCACGCGAGCGTGGGTAGCCAAGCTAGGCCAACGGCGCAGCGTTGAGGGCGCTGTCCCGTAGGGGTCCGCCGGTTCAAATCCGGTCCCACGCATCGCAAGCGCGGTCGTGAAACGACCGCGAAACGTGAAGCGGCGAAGCCGCTGAACGTCGATGCAGGTGGAGTCCCTTGGGACTGCACCCACGCACAATTCCTACAGCAAATTACGTCTCGGAGAGGAATCGATACTGTTGCAGGCGCTGCCCCAGCGGGGTCCGCCGGTGAGCAGTCGCTGTGCGACTGCGAACGTCGTCACGAAGCGAACGCGGAGTGACGGAAGTTCAAATCCGGTCCCACGCATCGCACGCGTCGCCGAATGCGACGGAACGTGAGGCGGTGCGCGCGGAACCGTTCCGGTTCCGCGGTCGGTCGAACGGGCGCTTTGCGCCCGTGAGACAAACCGCCGAACGCTGCACGATGCAGGTGGAGTCCCTTGGGACTGCACCCACGCACAATTCCTACCGACGCAAGTGACTGAGCGACAGCACCGGTTCGTCACGATAGCAATCGCGCCGATACTGTTTCCTGACGTGACAGCAATAGGGAGACGATGGTATGGACGACTACTGGCCCGCACCCGCGGTACTGTCCAACCTGTGGCGGCGAACTCGGTGACGCCGTGTTCGACGGCGAACCACGATCGTACTGTGAGAGGTTCGAACGACCGATTTTTCGCAATCCGGTGCCGCTGGCGCGCGTCGCCGTAATAGCGGATGAGTCCGTGCTCCTGATCGAACGAGGTGCTGGCGCCGACATCGGCGCGTGGGCACTCCCGGGCGTGCACGTACGCGAACGAGTCACTGCCGAGTGCAGCGGCACGGGAACTCGCAGAGGAGACGGGAGTGACAGTCGATCCGACGGATCTCAGACTACTGGGGACGGGGTATCTGGAGTTCGACGACGGCCACTCCCTGGTGTCGATCAATTACGCAGTTCCGCGGGCCGCAACCGAGGGCCAGGTATCGGCAGGCGGAGACGCAGCGGACGCTCGATTTTTCACACGCGAGGCGATCGAAAGCGAGGAGCCGCGGTTGCGAGCGTCGGGGCCGGAGCAGGTTCTCACGGCGATCGACGAATATGGGGCGAGCTAGCAGTCGGGCAGAAGGAGTCGAACGAAGAGTCAGGCGCCGTTCGCGTCCGTGTCGCTGACCATCTGGATGCGTTCGAGCCCGTCGATCTCGTCGACGACCTCGACGACGGCGTCGGGGACGAGTGACTCCCAGTCGCCGTCGTCGATCATGCGCTCGCGCACCTCGCTCCCCTCGAGGACGTGACGATCATACATGGGTGACTGGCGAACCTCGACGCCGGCCTCGCGGAAAAGCTGGATGACGAGGGGGTTGTTGGCGTAGGCGACGTCGAAGTCGGGGCTCATACTCTCGACGTGGCTCACCCAGACGGCGTTTCGGTCCAGGTCCTCGATGGGGACGGCGTAGGTGACCAGGTCGAGGCCGGCGAGGCTCTTCGTGATCATCATGATGCGTTCGCCGGCAGTGAAGGGGTTTCGTGTCGCGTGCGAAGCATCGGCACTCCCGATACCCAGGACGAGTTCGTCGACGTCGTCGGCGATGCGTTCCACGACGCTGTAGTGACCGTCGTGAAACGGCTGGAACCGGCCGATGTAGATGCCCCGCGTCATACTAAAGAGGTTACGGCACTTCTGCTAAAGTGTGTCGGACGAATATATCCTCCTTAATAAATAGTAGAATGGATATTTTAATCCCGCATATTATCTATGAATGAATCTTTTTCTAACTCCCAACTTCCTGCTGCGAATGGAGTTGACACTGAAAACCCACCAGCACCTATGGATATATCTATAGCTCCTGGGGTCGCACTATATGTATGTTCATAATGACTTTTGACCCCATGTCTAGGATCATCTGTTTCTTTTATCAACTCTGTCATAAGATTCACAGTAAATTCAGTATCCATAGTCCTTACTGGGGAACTAAAGTCATATTTCACCTTTGCTGCTACTCCATAGTAGGAATAATTATCGTATTCAACTTCAAGATAATCTTTATCTGCCATTTCCCCATAAGCACTTAAATATACGTTAGAGTCAGTGCGACCAGTTGGAGTCCAATTGTCGTGGTCCCAATCAATCCCGATTGCATCATCTACACGTCTAGCGTCACGGACTTTCAAACCAGAACTCCCGGATAAGGTTGTTTCGTTTGATGCAAAATAAACATCATCACCTTTTGCCCGAGTTAGTGTAGCATGCATATCAGAATCCCCTTTCGACCATTGAGTTGCATTAATTGAAGGACCTAAACTATCGTATCCAGAATAATATTCCACATTATTCTCATCCATTATTTTATGCATTTCTTCGGTTTCCCCTTTTTGAGCCAGTCCCTTCACGACATCCAATAGACCGGCCTCAGCGAGTGATACTTTTCCTGATCCACGTGCGTTAACTGTACCTACGGTTCCGAGACCACTTGCAGCAGCGATTACTCCCACAAACTTCCGTCGTGATACCATGCAAAATGTTGTTTGTAGAGAACACACTTAAATATATCTATATTAAATATATTAGAAATGTATAATTTTTGAAAATGGATAGTGGCGATGTCGCAAGAGATGAGATGGCTACTTACAGGCTTCATTATGACCATATTCGCCAGAAGTGGAGGAGAAAGTATATCAGTGCGAGCCCCTTCGTTTGAGGTAGCAACCAGCCCCTTATGAGTAACGACACGAACGACACCGACCCCCCTGACGAGGGGGCCGACGCGTCCGATACGGAGCCCGAGGAGGGTGTCGAGGAACAACCGCCACGCGACGTCCTCGCACCGTCGGACGACGAGTCGGCGAGTGAGGAGTCAGCGAACGACGAGACAGTGGCGGACGCAGACACTGAGCAGACGGATTCGTCGGACGACGAACCCGATTCGTCGACCGAAGAGACGGATCCGGACGCCGTTCCCGACGACATCTGGGCGGAGATCGACGACGAATCGGCGGGAGTGGCCGAGCGCCCGCCGGCCGAGTCCGGCGACGGCACCGTCTACGACGAGGCCGACGACGAGCCAGAGACGGTCGAGACGCTAGACGACCTCGGGAGCGAGGTCAGCGTCGACGCCGAACTCGAGATCGACGAGGACGAGGAAGACAATCTTCTGGGCGGCCTCCAGATCGACTCGACGGCGGACATCGAGGTGCCCGACCGACTGGTCGATCAGGTGATCGGCCAGGACGAGGCACGCGACATCATCATCAAGGCGGCCAAACAGCGCCGGCACGTGATGATGATCGGCTCCCCGGGGACCGGCAAGTCGATGCTCGCCAAGGCGATGAGCCAGCTCCTCCCGCAAGAAGACCTCCAGGACATCCTGGTCTACCACAACCCGGACGACGGTAACGAGCCGAAGGTCCGGACGGTCCCGGCGGGCAAGGGCGAACAGATCATCGACGCCCACAAGGAGGAAGCCAGGAAGCGCAAACAGATGCGTTCGATCCTGATGTGGGTCATCATCGCCATCGTGGTGGTGTACGCGTTCATCAGCGGGCCCCTCCTCCTGGGCGTCATTGCCGCGGTGGTCATCTGGCTGTTCTTCCGCTACACCTCCCGCGGGATGGACGCCATGGTGCCCAACATGATCGTCAACAACGGCGAGCAGCGCGTCGCGCCGTTCGAGGACGCCACGGGTGCCCACGCCGGTGCGCTGCTGGGCGACGTCCGCCACGACCCGTTCCAGTCCGGCGGCATGGAGACGCCGAGCCACGACCGCGTCGAACCCGGCTCCATCCACAAGGCCAACAAGGGCGTGCTGTTCGTCGACGAGATGAACACGCTCGACATCCGCACGCAGCAGAAGCTGATGACGGCCATCCAGGAGGGCGAGTTCTCGATCACCGGCCAGTCCGAGCGCTCCTCGGGCGCGATGGTCCAGACCGAGCCCGTCCCGACGGACTTCATCATGATCGCGGCGGGGAACTTAGACGCGATGGAGAACATGCACCCCGCGCTGCGCTCGCGGATCAAGGGCTACGGGTACGAGGTGTACATGGACGACACCATCGAGGACACACCCGAGATGCGCCGGAAGTACGTCCGCTTCATCGCCCAGGAGGTCGAACGCGACGGGCGTCTGCCCCACTTCGACCGTGAGGCGATCGAGGAACTCATGCTCGAAGCCCGCCGTCGCGCCGGCCGGAAGGACCACCTCACGCTGCTGTTCCGGAACCTCGGCGGACTGGTTCGCGTCGCCGGCGACATCGCCCGCGCCGAGGACCGCGAGTACACGACGCGCGAGGACGTCCTGCAGGCGAAGAAGCGCTCGCGCTCGATCGAACAGCAACTCGCCGACGACTACATCGATCGGCGCAAGGACTACGAACTGCAGGTCATCGACGGCGGCGTCGAGGGGCGCGTCAACGGCCTCGCCGTCATGGGCGAGGACTCGGGCATCATGCTCCCCGTCATGGCCGAAGTCACGCCCGCCCAGGGCCCCGGCCGCGTCATCGCGACCGGCCAGCTAAAGGAGATGGCCCAGGAATCCGTCCAGAACGTTTCGGCGATCATCAAGAAGTTCTCCGGCGAGGAGCTCTCGACGAACGTCCCCGGCTGGGACGAAGATCGCTACGAAGACAGCGAGTATCCCCAGTCCTCACTCGCCGGTAAGGACGTCCACATCCAGTTCATCCAGGCAGGCCAGCAGGGCGTCGACGGCCCATCGGCCTCCATCACGGTCGCGACCGCCGTCATCTCCGCGCTGGAGGACATCCCGGTTGATCAATCGGTCGCCATGACCGGCTCGCTGTCTGTCCGCGGCGACGTCCTCCCAGTCGGCGGTGTGACGCACAAAATCGAGGCCGCCGCGAAGACGGGCTGCAAGACGGTCATCATCCCGAAGGCCAACGAGCAGGACGTCATGATCGAAGACGAGTACGAGGAGATGGTCGACATCGTCCCCGTCTCGAACATCAGCGAGGTCCTGGACGTGGCGCTGATCGGCGAGCCCGAGAAGGACTCGCTGCTCGACCGCCTCAAGTCCATCACCAGCGCAACACTCGACCAGCAGAGCGTCACCGGACCGTCGTCGAACCCGAGCCCGCAGTAAGCGATGACCCAGTGGGTGGCGTTCGCGACGGTCGTCACGCTTCTCACGGCCGCAATGGTCGTTCTCACACGTCAGACACAGCGATCGCTCACGCCCGTCGAAGCCGGCCAGTCGACAAATCTCGAAACGCCGGCCCCTGCCAGTGCGCCCGAGGGTGACCGAACGACACGGAGCGAAACAGCTACCCACCGAGACGCGACAGCAATAACCGAGGCAGACAGTGCGGTACTATCCTCGTCAGCGGACCACCAGCGGGCCGAGCAGCCGAACCCGGCGAACGACGCGGTCGATCCAGCGACGACTCGATCTGAGTGGGGCGATGGTGCCGTCGATCCGTCGGAAGCCACATCCGAACGCGTCCACGATGGGACCGGTTCAGCGAGCGGAACGCGATCCGGGCGGATCGTCGCTCGCATCGGCGACCAGTCGATCACCAGTCACGCGCTCCGGTGGAACGTCCTGGCTACACAACTGCTGTTTCTTGCCGTCGTCGCGGGAACGATCGTCCTGACGGGCGTCCCGCCGGGCGTGCTCGGGATCTCGATCACCCGGCAGGCGCTGGTAACGGGACTCGGGGTCGGTCTCGGTGCCGGTTTCGGACTATACGCGGCGAGCGAACTCGCGGGTGCAGTCGGGCGACGATTCGGCATGACGCACGACGAGTGGCTCCGCGAGAGCCTGGCGCCGTCGCGACGACGCGGCTGGATCGTCCTGTTCGCCGTCGTCCTACCAGTGATCGCCGTCTTCGAGGAGTTGCTTTTCCGAGCCGTCCTCGTCGGCGCGCTGAGTGTCGGGTTCGGGCTGTCGCCGTGGCTCCTGGCCGTCGCTTCCTCGATTCTGTTCGCGGTCGGTCACGGGATCCAGGGGCGAGCCGGCGTGGTCGTCACGGGCGTGATCGGCTTCGTTCTCGCGGCGACGTTCGTCGTCACGGGGAACCTCCTCGCGGTCGTCGTCGCCCACTACGTACTGAACGGCTGTGAATTCGCCATCTACGAGTACTTCGAGCTCGGTTCGACACGTACGTAGGCGTCCGGCGTTCGGATCCGGCGAACCTTTAGTGTGAGCGAGCGAGACTCGACTATGCAACGCGACTCGTCGATGCGCCACCTCAAGGCTGCACCGGCACGTGTACAGCGGCTCTTGGTCGGTGCGATCGTCGCCTACTTCGTGCTGTGGCTCGGGTCGATAGTGCTCTCCTCGCCGATACTGGCGCTCACGAGCAACGCGCTTTTCGGACTCATCGCCATCGGTATCGGCGTCGTGTTGGCGACGAACGCGAGGACGACGGGAAGCGTACTCGGGCTCTCGGGCGTCGTACTGGTCCTCGGTGGCGGCCTCGAACTCGGCTGGATCGCCAGCGTCCTGGTCGGCAACGCGATTCCCGTCGCGAGTCAGGTCACATCGCTACTCATCTTCCTCGGGATTCTGGGGTACGGTTACGCGATCTGGTCGGCGTCCTAGAGCCCTTCGAGGGACCGGAGTCGCTGTTCGACGGCTGGCGGGGCCGCACTCGGCCCGTCGCGAACCCGATGGTCGGGGATAAGCAGCGGTGCCGGATTGGCCTCCAGGGCGGTCCGGACGAGGATGAGGTCGTCGTCATCCTCGGGATCGACGTCGGGCGTCATCGCGGCGAGTCCGGCGACGTCGATGCTCTCGCCGTAGGGAATCGTCCGAACCTGTTCGAGGACGGCTCGCTGATCGGTCGGCACCGTCAACGCGACGGCGACGTCGTCGAACGCGATGTCAGAAACCCCGTCGAGATACTCGAAGACTCGATCGAGAAGCGGGTGGTCCGCAGTGGCATCGTCGTCGGGCTGGGTGGGGAACGAGACGGAGATGACGCGACCGCTCGCGACGCCGATCTGAACGGCCCGCTCTAAATACGCGGCCTCCCGTGCGTAGATGCCAGCAACTTCCATGTCGGATCGGAGGGGAGCGAGTCCCTTGAAGATTCGGCTCGCCGTGAGAGTCGTCGCCTCACTTCGCCGCGTCACCGGCTCGTTCGATGTCCAGTCGTCGATACCGACAGGCGTGCACACAGTTCGAAGGCTCGGTTCGATGCACGCCCAGCGGTGTGGTATCTCACCGTCACCGCCAGGTGCCGTCACAGCGATCGTACCGCCCGACAGCGATCGGTTCGATAACGCGATGGATCGAGACGCACAAGTGTTATGTATATACCAGTGCATTGGTGTACTATAATGAACGATAAAGGACTCGATCCGACCGTTCGGTCGATCCTCGAAGCGGCACGGGATCGATCGGGGCGGGGCGACGAGCGACTGTCGATACACGCTCGGTCACTGGAGGCGGCGATCGAGCGGGCCGAGTCGGACGGGCGGGTTCCGATCGTCGCGGAGGTGAAACCGACGAGCCCGACGACCGACGGGGTTCGGACGGACGACCCTGTCGATCTCGCACAGCAGATGGTCGACGGCGGCGCGACCGCCATCTCGGTGTTGACCGAACCCGATCACTTCGACGGGTCGACCGAAGCGCTCGCGCGCGTTCGCGAGGCCGTCTCGGTCCCCGTCCTCCGGAAGGACTTCGTCGTCCGCGAGGAACAGCTCGACGCCGTCGAGGCAGACCTCGTCTTGCTCATCGCACGGTTCGTCGACGAACTCGACGAACTCGTTTCGGCCGCACTCGATCGCGGCCTCCAGCCGATCGTCGAAGTCCACGATCGAGCGGAACTACGCCGCGCACTGGCAACGGAGACGGCCGTCGTCGGCATCAACAATCGCGACCTCGCGTCGCTCCAGGTCGATCTGACGACCGTCGAACGCGTCGCGGCCGTCGAGGATCCGTCACTCCGCCAGGCGCTCGACGACGTGACCCTAGTCGCCGAGAGCGGCGTCTCGACGCCGGCAGACGTTCGCCGGATGCGCGAGGCCGGAGCCGACGCCCTACTCGTCGGGAGTGCCATCATGGACGGCGACGTGGCGGCGAACACCCGAGCGCTCGTGCACGCGGAGCGCGCTGTAGAAACGGACGACGCCGACACCGCGTCGGAGGTGGACGCATCGTGACCGACAGTGTCCACTCAGGCACATCGGGAGCGGACGACGAAGTGACGACGAGTGACGGTCGGTTCGGCGGGTACGGCGGCCAGTACGTGCCGGAAGCGCTCGTTCCGGCGCTTTCGGAACTCGCCGACGCTTACCAGCGCTACGTCATCGACAACGAGGACGGCTTCCGCGACGAGTTGCGCGAGCACCTGCGGACGTTCGCCGGCCGGCCGACACCGCTGCAACGGGCGGACCGCCTCAGCGAGCGCTACAACCGGGAGATCTACCTCAAGCGCGAAGACCTCGTCCACGGCGGCGCGCACAAACTGAACAACGCGCTCGGGCAGGTACTGCTCGCGAAATACATGGGCAAAGAGCGCGTCATCGCCGAGACCGGTGCCGGCCAGCACGGCACCGCGACGGCGATGGCCGCCGCCCACCTCGACGTCCCCTGCGAGATCTACATGGGTCGAACCGATGTCAACCGCCAGCGGCCCAACGTCTACCGCATGCGGATGAGCGGCGCCGAGGTGACACCGGTCGACGCCGGCAGTGCGACGCTCAAGGAGGCCATCAACGAGACGATGCGCGACTGGGCTGGCAGCGTGGAGACGACCCACTACGCCGTGGGGTCCGTCGTCGGCCCGCACCCGTTCCCGGCGATGGTCCGTGACTTCCAGGCCGTCATCGGCGAGGAGCTCCGGGCCCAGATCCGCGACGAGATCGGTCGCCTGCCCGACAGCGTCGTCGCCTGCGCGGGCGGTGGCTCGAACACGATGGGAACCTTCGACGCCTTCGTCGATCTCGCGGAACGACGGGCCGCGGACGATTCACGCGGACGAAGCCCGCAGGAAGGCACCGAGGGCGTCGCACTCCACGCCGTCGAGGCCGGCGGGTCGCGACTCGGGGTCGACGAGGAGACCGGCGTCGCACCCAATTCGGCGTCACTCTCGACGGGCACCGACGGTGTCCTCCACGGCGCCCTGACGAAGCTCCTCCAGACGGCGAACGGCCAAGTCGTCGAGTCCCACAGCGTCAGCGCCGGGCTCGACTACGCCGGGGTCGGCCCCGAACTGGCGAACCTGGTCGAGCGGGGGCGCGTGACGCCGGCGACCGTCGACGACAGGGCCGCACTGGAAGCCTTTCACCGCCTCTCCCGACTCGAAGGGATCATCCCGGCGCTCGAATCCAGTCACGCACTGGGCTACATAGAAGAGTGTCTCGGCGCTAACAGCGGGACATCGAGCGCTGGCGCCGATGACGACCTCGGTGAGGTCATCATCGTGACCGTCTCCGGGCGGGGCGACAAGGACCTGGAGACCGTTCTGGAGGAGACCGAGCGGCGAGACCTCGAAGCGGCCCCGGACGTGGAGGTGTTCGACGGATGACGACCACCGACGGGTCATCGACCGACGATTCGGCGACCGGCGGGTCGGGGGACGACGAACCGAGCGACAGTCGGATCGAGACAGCGATCCGGGACAATCATCCCGCGCTGATCACGTACCTCACCGCCGGAGATCCCGGGCTTGACGAGACGAGACGATACGTCGAGGCGCTGGATCGCGGCGGCGCCGACGTGATCGAACTTGGCCTGCCGTTTTCCGAACCCGTCGCCGAGGGGCCGACGATCCAGGCGGCGATCACGCGCGCCCTCGAGGCCGGCACGACGCCCGAGGGATTCTTCGACCTGGTCGACGCGCTCGACACGGAGGCACCGCTCGTCTGTATGACCTACACCAACCTGCTCATGCAGTACGGCCCCGCCGACTCGGGAACCGATGTCGAGCCGTTCGTCGAGCGGGCGGCCGAGGCGGGACTCGACGGGCTCATCGTGCCGGATCTGCCGGCGGCCGAGGCCCGCCCGCTCCGGGAGGCCTGCGACTCGGTCGGACTGGACCTGATCTCGATCGTCGCTCCGACGACCGCGGACGAGCGCCTCGAAACGCTCATGTCGACGACGAGCGGCTTCGCCTACGTGCAGGCCCGGCTAGGGACGACCGGCGCGCGGACGAACGTCTCCGGGGCGACCCACGAGAGCCTCGCCAGGCTCGATGGGTACGACGTGCCGACCGCGGTCGGCTTCGGCGTCAGCGAACCCGAGCACGCGGCGGAGATCGTCGCGGGCGGCGCCGACGGCGTGATCGTCGGCAGCGCGCTCGTCGACCTGGCTGCGACGAGCGACGACCCGGAACGCGATCTGGAAGCGAAAGCACGTGAACTGAAACGGGGCGCGGCGGACGGACTCGCCGATCGAGAGCTGCCAGCCTCGCCCGAACCAGAACGGTCATAATCGCGAGATTGCTACTAACTCACATGACTGCAGGACTCGACGCCCGATTGGACCGAATTCGAACGGGGGACCGATACCTGATGGTCCCGATGGACCACGGCATCACACTCGGTGCCGTCCGCGGACTGAAAGAGATCGAATCGACGATCGACGCGGTGACCCGAGGCGGTGCCGACGCCGTCCTCACGCAGAAGGGGATCGCCCCCCGCGTCCACCCAAATAAGAACGACGCCGGCTACGTCGTCCACCTGAACGCCTCGACGACGCTCGGCCCGGACGAGAACGACAAGCGACTCACCGGCACGGTCGAGGAAGCCGTCCGCGCGGGCGCCGACGCCGTCTCCTTCCACATCAACGTCGGCTCTGACCACGAACCCGACCAGCTCGCCCAGCTCGCCGAGGTTACCGCCGACGCGGAACGACTGGGGATTCCGGTCCTCGCGATGGCCTACGCCCGTGGGCCCGGCCTCGACGGCGACGAACCCGACGCGCTCGGCCACGCGGTTCGCCTCGCCGAGGAGGTCGGCGCCGACCTCGTCAAGACGGGCTACAGCGGCGACGCCGACAGCTTCGAACACGTCGTCGAATCGACCCGGCTGCCGGTGCTCATCGCCGGTGGGACGCCCGGCAGCGACCGGAAGACGCTCGAGCAGGTTCGTGGCGCAATGGACGCGGGGGCCGCCGGCGTCTCGATGGGGCGATCGATCTTCCAGCACGAGGAGCCGGAAGCGATCACGCGGGCCGTTGCCGCCGTCGTCCACGACAAATTAGATATTAGAGAGGCATTAGAAATCACTGTTTGAAGTATTTCTTAAGACATCATTAGGATTGTTTAGAGAATATAACATACAGACGATAAAACTATAGATTTATTTTTGGTGGTTTCTCGGACGGTGTTAGATGAGAGACCATCTACGCACCGTATTCTGTGTTGGAGATCCATAAACTAAGAAGCCCAATCGACACATCATATTCAGAACAATACTACTATTAGACATCATTAGCGAGTTTTCCACCGCCTCCTCAGGCACATGATCTTGGATATTGAGACAGGAACTCGCGGATAATCACTGACCCCATATAAAACAAAGCTAAAAACAGCCAGGGTAGTTACGAATAAAATAATTTTCCCCGAATGGTCACAAACTATAAATTATACCCGCTTTTATACGGCCTGAATTAAGAATTCGTAATACAATATTCGCTCATAGTTCAACATATCCATTATGAATGTGTTTGATGATGGTTTAAATATTGAGACCTACAGAGTTAGTGATATTATTACCAGTCCCAGTTCAGGGTCACCTGGCAATTTTTCAAATGATAGCTATAGGGTTGAGCAAGTATATCAAGTTCGGACCCATTAACCGTATATTCATGCCAATTGTCATATGATTCTGGAGAAGCTGCTGCATACTCATAGTCCATAGGTCCATCAGGATGACCAAGATCTAATTCTTTAGTGTGTACCCCATGGTCTGTCCAGTAGCAAATAATATTACTGCCCGCAGGAATACACGTTTCGAATTGGCCATCCGATGGGACACTAATCTCTTCAATAGTATCATCTAGTCCCCAAAATCCGAAAGTATACTCACCGGTACCTTGGGCTATAATATCAAGGTTGTTTATGCTTTCTGGAACTGGTGCAATTAGATCTTCACAATGGGATTCATCGGTTGGATTGTACACTATTTCAAGTGCAACATCCCCTTCTATAGAAATGGAATCTAGAACCCAACTGGAGGTTGCATGAAACCCGTGTACTTCACCTTCGTCAGCAGTCCCCGATATCAGCCGATTATCTTCATCAATATTATTATCTATAGAAGAAGACATATACCTCCCTATTTCTAAACTATCGTATTTGTCCATTTCCTGATTAAATGAAATATAAAAGTCACTATCATCTTCTAAGCCCTCTAGTAAAAGGCCATGACATGAAACGTTGGCCGAAGTTGCGGTATCCTCATCACCTAAGGGAATTGCATTGGGTTCTTTGTCCCGTGACTCCGCACTAGTTATCCCCATAACACCAATAGCACTAATAGATGCTGCAATACTAGATTTAAGGAAATGACGCCTGTTATTAGTGCCAGTTGATCTCGTAGGGCAATTCGAACCATCATTACTTCCCCTCTTTTCTCCCCTGTTATTGTTATCAGGCATGCAATCGATAATTAGGAAGGGTTTTATTTAAAACTACCGTACCTTCTAATCATATGAAAATTAGCGTCTTCTTCATATGAAAATTCCTACATAGACCATCAATGTAGATAGTATTTAAATTATCAATATATCCAATGTCAGTACATACTTAGTCCAGACATTGACAAATGACTATAAACTTGTTATACAAAATCGTCGATAAAAGGATCTCAATATGCGGAAATGGAACCTGCATGTTCTCCCTCGCGAGTGCGACCGAGTCGGTCGTTCCCTCGAAACTGTCGTGAACCGTCTCACCCGGAGCCGGCCGATCGTAGTTCGCGACAGCACGCAGACTCAGATAGCGATCGGCGGCGTCGAAGCGGCCGAGCGCGGTCGCCGTGGCCGCGTCTTCCATCTGCGTCGTGACGTAGGGCTCGATTCCGTAGGCCGCCGCGAGCGAGTCGACCTCGCGAGCCACGCCGGTGCCGTGCCAGAACTCGTCCTCGTCACGGTCGGTCCGACATCGGCCGCCGGACCGCTGGACGGGGCGTCGGAGTACGTCTCCTGATAGTCGCGGACGGCGCGGTCGGTCGTGAGCTCGACGTCGGGCGCGGCGTCGCGAGCCAGTTCGACGAGCGCCGAATCGACGTCGAACAGCGCGCCCTCGGGCAGGTACGCGAGTTGCTCGACGGCGGACCGATCGGCGTCGCGATCGGGTGAGGGGTCACCCGCATCGTCCTCCTGGGTCGGCGGGCCTAGCTCCGTCGGATCCCAGCGATGCTTACGATCCCAGTCGAGGATGGCGTCGGCGACGACCACCGAGCCAAGCGCAGCCCTGGCCGGGGCGGCGCCGGCGATCCCGGCCGAGAGCCAGTACGTCTCCGAGAGATCGAGTCCGGCTGCACCCCAGACCGCGGCGACGACGGTCGCCGCGGGCGCCTTGCCCAGGCCGGTCGTGGTGACGGCGACGCGGCCGTCGGCGGTCACGTACAGCGGGCCGTCGGCCCTGGGAATCTCGTAGGCCGCCTCGATCGGGAGGCGCTCGAGCCACAGCTCGCGTTCGTCGAACGGCGGCTCGAACGCGACGGCGGGGAGGACGACCACGGCCGGTGCGATCGGCTCGGCGCCGTCTAACGGCTGCGGTGTCGGGAACTCAGGACCCATTGCTGACTGCGACGACGCCGCCAGGCCCCGAAAGCGTGCCGATCGGTCGCATACGGACGGAGACCGCCACCGCGCAGGCGAGCGGGCGACCCGGATCGAAACCATCACGAGGGGCGGTTTCGTGGACCAATCCGTGTCGCGGACCGCGCCAACCGACGAGGAGATCCTCGCCCACGCTCGCGTCCACGCCCGATCGGTCGCCGACGATATCGGCGTCGATCTCGACGCGCTCTCCTGGGCGATCTCCGCGCGGGCGAAACGACGCGCCGGCGCGTGTCGCTGGGACGCGACGAGCGAGGAGGCGACGATCGTCCTCTCGCGACGCGCCTACGACGCCTTCGACCGTGCGGCTTTCGAGTCGATCGTCCGCCACGAACTCATCCACGCCTGGGAGTACCAGCGATTCGGCGACTCCGATCACGGAGCGCGCTTTCGTGAACGCGCCCGAGAGTTCGACGTGCCCGTCCACTGCGAGTCATTCACTGAACCGCGGTATCGACTCCAGTGTACGCGAAGTGACTGCGACTGGACGCTGGACCGGCACCGGGCGTCGAAACCGGTCAAAGCCCCCGGGCGCTATCACTGCGGCGACTGCGGCGCCTCGCTCCGCGTCGAACACGTCGAAAGCGGGCGCACCTGGGAGTCGGCGAGCGGCTACGGTGGTGCCAGAACAGCCCTCGGCGACGACTGGTAGCACGGAGGAGCCGTTCGTCACAGTCGAAAACGGGACGACGCCGAGGCGGGAGCCTTTATTCGGTGCCGGAAGAACGTCGTGGTATGGGACTACTCGACAGGTTGCGCAGCGACCCGGACACGGCCAAGTTCGACCGCATCGAGGAGGACGTCACCTACACGGTCTCGCCGCGGAGCCACACGGTCGCGTACGCGATCGCCGTCTCGAGGGCGGAACACGAGGCGCTCGCCGATCTCGTCCGGGCCGACGACGAGGCACCGGACCACGAAGAAACGCTGTCGACGGCCCTCTCGGCCGCACTCGACGGCGAAGACGCCGACACCGACGTCATCGTCGACCGGATCCGCAGGCCGCGCCGCGTCGCGGACGCCGTCACAACGTCCTGGGACGAACTACTCGCGGACGACCCCGACGTCGCCTACCTGCCGGTCGGGATGATCGGCGAACTCGCCGCGTTCGTCGCCACCTGTCGCGAGCGCGACGACAACGACGACGATTCGTTCACGCTCCCCAATACGTTCGATCGGGCGGCATCGTTGCTCGTCCGAATCAAGGAGGCGACCGATCGGCCGGAAAACAGGATCGTCGTCCACCGCGACCGAGTGCCGACCGTCGAGGCGGCCCAGCGCGCGTCCGAGAACCCGCCGAGCGACGATGAAGCACAGGCCACGGCCGCGGACGCGGAGAGCGACGAGGCAGCTCAGAGCACGTCCGCGAGCGAGGCGAGCGACGAGAGTTCGTAGGTGGGTTCGTGCGTCGGGTCTCGCGATCCGCGATCGGTGGCATCACCGGGGAGCCAGGCCGAGTCCATCCCGACGGCGTTCGCACCCGCGACGTCGGCGTAGGCGGCGTCGCCGACGTGGACAGTCCGCTCGGGTTGCGTTCCGAGTCCGTCGAGCGCCCGCTCGAACGGCGTGGGATCCGGTTTCGGCGGAACCCCAGCGTCGGGATCGACGAACACGGAGACGTCGAACGCGTCGGCGATGCCGAGCGTTTCGAGCTTCGGGCGCTGCGTCGACGGACTGCCGTTCGTGATCAGCCCGACTGCGTCGGTCGCCTCACGCGCGTGGGCGATGATACGCTTCGCACCGTCCCGAAAGCGGACCGCGGTCGGGTCGTACGCGTCCAGGTACGCCTCGGTCAGGTCGGTCGCGACCGACTCGTCCCGGCCCGCCTCGGCGGCGGCGAGTCCGAAGAGGTTCTCGTGGAACGTCTGATCCGTATACGCCGACGGAACGCGCGGGACCAGTGCCTCGAGCTCCGTGTGCGTACAGAAGGGTTCACAGCCAACTTGGTCGAACGCTCGTTCGAGGACGGCCGCCGAATCCTGCGTCGAGACGCACAGGGTTCGATCGAGATCGAAACAGACCGCTTCGTACGCAGACATCGATGTGGAGTTCGCACGCCCGCCTCCTAACCGTTGCGTGAGACTGTGTGACGGGGAATAACGGCGATAGTGTGAACAGCAGGCGAGGAGGATCGTCGACCACCGCATCACGCGAGGCGAACGTCCTCCCTTCCGCCACGTTCAAGCCGGTTCCGCCCGACCGTCGAATCATGACGAACGCAGTCTGGGTGAAAGCCGACGACAGCGTCGGCGACTGGGAGGCCCGCCGCGATCGGATCACGGCCGCGCTCGAAGCCGGCGCGGACTGGGTCCTGGTCGACGAAGCCGACGTCGAACGAGTGCGCGAACTCGGCGACATCAACGTCGCCGCGTTCCGAACTGACGGCGACGTCTCCCTGATCGACGATGCTGAATCCGACGACGACGAATCCCTGCCGGACGCCCGAATCGTGGGCAAGGACGGAGAGGGGGACGGCACCGTCTCCCTCCCGACGGACTACTCCGGCTCCGCCGACCTTTCGACGCTCCGACGCGACGGGGAGGTTCCCGGCGGGTCCTACGTCCGCATCCTCGACGAGGAGTACGAGACGTTCGCCGAGGAGGCGGCCACCGAGTCGGCCTACACGATTGTCGTCGGCGAGGACTGGACGATCATCCCGCTCGAGAACCTCATCGCTCGCATCGGTGAAGAGACGACACTGATCGCCGGCGTGGCGAGCGCCGAAGAGGCACGGACGGCCTTCGAAACGCTCGAGATCGGTGCCGATGCCGTGTTGCTCGATACCGACGATCCGGGCGAGATCAGCAAGACGGTCGGCATTCGCGACGCGGGCGATCGAGAACGCCTCGACCTCACGTGGGGGACGGTCACCTCTATCGAGCCGATCGGCTCGGCCGATCGCGTCTGCGTGGACACCGGCCGACTCCTGGACGACGACGAGGGCATGCTCGTCGGCTCGCTGGCCCGCGGCCTCGTCTTCGTCCACGCCGAGACGGCCGACTCGCCGTACGTCGCGGCCCGCCCCTTCCGGGTCAACGCCGGCGCCGTCCACGCCTACGTCAGAACGCCCGGCGGCGGAACGAAGTACCTCTCCGAGCTCCAGAGCGGGGACGAGGTCCAGGTGGTCGACCGCGACGGCCACACGCGCGAGGCCGTCGTCGGCCGCGTGAAGATCGAACAGCGACCGATGTTCCGCCTGGCACTGGAGACGGCTGACGGCGACACCGTCGAGACGCTCCTGCAGAACGCGGAGACGGTGTCCGTCGCGACGCCCGATGGGAAGACGGCGGTCACCGAACTCGAGGCGGGCGACGAGGTCGGCCTCTACTACGAGGATACGGCGCGACACTTCGGCGAGGCCGTCGACGAACAGGTTATCGAGAAGTAAGTCGACGAGCGGGAACCTGAGCGATTCGGACAGTTGGGTGTCCGTCGCACTCGGAAGCGGGTCGGCCGCTATTTTCAGGAAGAGACCTGGTCGCCGTCGTCGAGTCTCGTCGTACACCAGTGACAGAACGACAGTTCCTCGTCGAGCGGCTTCCCACAAGTGGGACAGGCCGCGACGTCCTCGTCGGCGCCGGGCGTGTCGGTCAGCCCGAACGCCTGGGTACCGGCGTGAATCGCTGCAAACAGCGAGAGGAAGAGCAGGGTAAATCGATCGATCGTGTCCGTTTCACTGTCGACGGTTTCCGACAGTTCCGTCATCGTCTCCCCCATCGAGCCGGCACTCGTCATCGACCCGTCGCCGGCGATGGCCCACAACTGCTCGACGGGGAGCAACAGGACGACTGAGATGACAAAGAGCGCGCCGAATAGCACGGCTCGGCCCCAGTCCCGGATCACGACGTGACCGGCACCCGGGACGAGCAGCGACAGCCCCACCGCGACGATCGCTCGAATCCACGACATCGAGAGTGTCCACCGATTGCGTCTGCGCGCGGTTAATTCTCTCGTTTTGATCGATGGGGCGCGACCACTGACTCGATCGTCGTCGCGAGCGTGGCCAGGTCGAGCTGTCCGGGCGCCGTCGTCGCAGCCGGATCGAGCGGTGCGTAGCCGATTCGCGAGCCGTAGACCGGCGCCACCGCACGCGTGTGCGACCCGAGTTCGCCCATGGCCATCGTCGCCACCGGCTGTCCGGCCGCCGTCGCCTCGTGGGTCGCACGTAACAGCGTGAGTGTATCAGCCGGTGACTCGGCCGTCACGGCGAGCTTGGCCACTGCCCCGTGGGCCCCGGCGGCCTCCAATAATGCGAGCAGCGTCGAGAGCGACGACGTCCCGTCGAAGTCGTGGACGGAGACGACGACCGCCACGTCGTTCTCACGAGCCGCGTCGAGGAGTCGGCCGGCCGTTCCCGCCCTGATCGCGGCGAGTTCGACGTCGATCGCTGCGACGGCGTCGACCGTCGTCGCCTCGGCGAGGGTGTCGAGTCGCGATCGTTCGTCCCCTGACCGCGCGCCACCCTCCCACGTGGGGCGGTTCGTCGCGAGAATCGGCAACTCGCCGTCGTAGCGTGCGAGCTGGGCGAGCGGCTCGTCGGCCAGATCGAGTCGGAACTCGATCGCGTCGGCGTGGGCGCGGGCTCGCGGCTCGTCGGCGAGCGTGGCCGTCGACGCGGCGAGGACGAACGACTCGAAGTTCATTGGTTCGTGGAAAAGATCGGTCGTGCGGGTCCCAATCTGACTCGTCGGAGCGATCAGGCCAGCCCGATCGAGTCCTCGGCTTCGAGCAGTTCGTGGTAGCGGTTGCGGATCGTCACTTCGGAGATGTCGGCGACCTCGCTCACAGCGGCCTGGGTGGTCTTCTCGTTTGTGAGCAGGGCGGCGGCGTAGACCGCGGCCGCGGCGAGCCCGACCGGCGACTTGCCTGAGTGGACGCCCTTCTCCTTCGCGTTCTTCAGCAGCGAGCGAGCGCGGTGTTCGGACTCGTCGGAGAGGTCGAGGCCCGAGGCGAAGCGCGGGACGTAGCTCTCGGGGTCTGCCGGCTGGACCTCGAGGCCGAGTTCGCGAACCACGTAGCGGTAGGTCCGGGCGATCTCGTTCTTCTCGACGCGGGACACATCGGCGATCTCGTCCAGGCTGCGGGGGACGCCGGCCTGGCGCGCGGCGGCGTAGACGCAGGCCGTCGAGACACCTTCGATGGATCGGCCGGGGAGCAGGTCCTCCTCCAGGGCGCGGCGGTAGATGACCGACGCGGTCTCGCGGACGTTCGTCGGGAGGCCGACCGCACTCGCCATGCGGTCGATCTCGCCGAGGGCCTGCTTTAAGTTGCGCTCTTTGGAGTCACGGGTGCGGAAGCGCTCGTTCCACTTGCGCAGGCGCTGCATCTTCTCTCGCTGGCGCGACCCCAGCGAGTTGCCGTAGGCGTCCTTGTTGCGCCAGTCGATGTTGGTCGACAGGCCCTTGTCGTGCATCGTGTTCGTCGTCGGGGCGCCGACGCGAGATTTCTCGTTCTTCTCGCTGGCGTCGAAGGCGCGCCACTCCGGTCCGCGGTCGACGGAGTCCTCGGCGACGACGAGGCCACAGTCGGCACAGACGGTCTCACCGTGTTCGTCGTCGGCGACAAGCTGTCCGCTGCACTCGGGGCAGCTGACGCGGTCGTGAGTCGACTCGTCCTCTTGTTCGGTCGTTTCCTGTTCGCTACGTCGTACTCGTGTGGTCTGGGAGGCGTTCGTCATGCGAGATGTGTGCGCTGACCGGGTGAACAGTGGTGCGCGCGGCCAGAGTCGTTGCTACCCTTGTTCAGATACGCGGCGGTTAAGTATTTCGGTATCGAACACAAAACGGCCCGAATTCGAAGAGATTCGCCCGGACCACGAACGAACCGGGATTTCTTTTTTAGGATATACACTGATTCGGCGCGCCAACCCGGTTTTACCACCACCGATCCCGGTATCCGTACCGGATCAAGCCCGCCCACCCTCGACAGCCGCCTCACACGCTCACCCCGTCGCTTCGTCTTGAGTCACGGAACCGTTCTTCCGCCCCGGAATTCCGTTGTGGACCATATCGCGCACACCCCGTTTGCGAGAGACGTATCGTCCTAAGGGGTATCATCGGCCGACGCCTGTCCAGTTCCGGTCTCCCAGACGACCGGCTGGCAGTCGGGTCGGCTGTTGCTCACCCGCCAGCTTGCAACCGCGCTCCAGCCACGGTTGCCTCCCTGTACCAACCGACCGCAATCGGCCGGTAATAACTCGCTACTGGAGAGTGAAAATCGCAAGACGGCACCGGATTAACCACACGTACCAAACCCCTCAAGGGCGTCCTCGTCGGAGGTGAGTGTATGAGTGCCACGATGGCCCCCGACCTCTCGACGAAGCAACACCGGATCCTCACCTACCTCCGCGAGCACGCAGGGACGAAGACCTACTTCAAATCGCGCCTCATCGGGCAAGAGCTCGGAATGACGGCGAAAGAAGTGGGTTCGAACATCACGAGTCTGCAGGACGGTGATTACGACGTCGACATCGAGAAGTGGGGTTACTCCTCCAGTACGACTTGGAAGGTCGATCTCGAGTAAGGCAGGCATCGAATCCCGTCGCCGACCAGCAGCGGGATGCGTGTGCAGGTGCCCGTGTACCGGTTTAGCTCCGTCGAAGATCCAGTTCAATCGACGTGTCAGTTCTGTCGCGTGCGACGAACTCAATTAGTTGAAGGCTCGTCCCCTGACGGCACCTGGTCGACGGTTCCATCGGTCGACGTCGCGCGCTCGTCGACGCCGACGGCGTCCGTGACCGAGACCGGTTCCGACGGCGTTCGGCCACCGACGGTCAGTTCGCCGTCGTCACCCTCGACGTAGACGTCGTCCGCGAATCCGTCCGCCGCGTGCGGATGCTCCGGATCGTCGAGGCGCTCCGGCGTCGAGGGTGCGTCGGGCAGCGGCTTCGTAGCGAACTCGCCGAGCGGATCGTCGATCGAGATTCCCCAGGACTCGAATGCGTCCGCGTACCGGTCGTAGTGGACGTCGAGTTCGTCGACGGGGATCTCCATCATCTCCGTCCAGCCGTGGTTGTAGAAGTCGAAGTTCGCCTGCAAGTGAGTGATTTCGCGGGCTTCGGCCTCACTGAATCCGTTCTGGAGCGCCGCGAGATACGTGTCGACCGTCGCGTCGAACAGCGCATCCAGCCGATCGCGTCGGGCTTCGGCGTGATCGGGGTCGGCCTTCCCGAGGAACACCCGTGTGTGGAGGCGAATCAGGCCTCGTCTGGCGACCTCGCGGACGACTGGCGTCTCGAGGGCCTTGCGCGAGGCGAAGTGGCGCGCGTTCTGCCGGAGTTTCATACGCGACAGTTCGGTCGCGAGCCACATCAGGGATTCGACGCGGTCGCGGGGCAGTGACAGCCGGATCGAAAATCGGCTAGCAGGACGGTCACCTGTACATGTGCAGTGGGCGGTGATAGCGAGATAGCAACCCACTTTAACCCCGCTTCCGAAGCCCCTGACATGAGTGAGTACGTTATCATCGGCGACGGGATCGCGGGCAGTTCCGCCGCCGAAACCCTTCGTGAGGAGGAGCCCGACGCCTCCATCACGGTGATCACGGACGAAGGGGAGCCCCTGTACAACCGGATCCTGATCAAGGAACACGCCAAGGGGAAACTCCCGGAAGCGCCGATCTCGATCCACGACGAGTCCTGGTACGACGAGCGCGGCGTTACCCTCTCGCTCGACACGCACGTCACCTCGATCGACGTCGACGGAAAGACGATCCACACGCACGAGGGCGAGGACATCTCCTACGACAAGCTGCTCGTCGCGACCGGCGGAACCCCGACACAGTTGCCGGTCGAGCAAAGCGACGCCGACGGCGTCTATCACTTCTGGACGTTCCAGGACGCCCGCGGGATCAAGGAGGCCGCCGAAGCGGCCGAGGCGGGCGTCGCCGTCGGAGCCGGGCTGCTCGGTATCGACTTCGCGGCAGTCATGGGTGCCCAGGACGTCGAAGGCAAGTACCTCATGCGCGGCGACCGCTGGTGGCGCTACGCGCTCTCGGCCGACGGCGCCGAGATCATCCACGACGGCCTGCGCGAGATGGGGGTCGAACCCGTCTTCGACAGCGGCGTCGACCACTTCGAGGTGGACGACGACGGCCACGTCACGGCCGCCGTGGATCCGAACGGCGATCGCTACCCCTGCGACTTCGCCGGCGTCGCCATCGGCCTCACGTTCAACACCGAGTTCCTCCGCGGAACTGGTATCGAGCGCGACGGCGGCATCGCCGTCGACGAGTACATGCAGACCGGCGTCGACGACGTCTACGCGGCGGGCGACATCACGCGCTTTTACGACACGCTCATCGGCCAGGAGGCCCAGAACGGCTCCTGGGGCTCGGCGAAAGAGCAGGGACGCGTCGCCGCGGTCAACATGGCCGCCGACGACGAGGCCGAGGGCTTCGAGTGGGTCTCGTCGTACTCGATCACGCACTTCGACTTCCCGTTCCTCTCGTTCGGCCACCCGACGATCGGCGACGAGTACGTCGAGCAGCGCTACAGCGACACCGAGTGGCGCCGCGTCGCGCTGCAGGACGGTCGCGTCGTCGGTGGCGTCCTCATCGGCGACCTCTCCCAGCAGCGCCCGCTGAAACAGCTCATGCGCGACCAGCGCGATCTGCGCGGTCAGACGGACCGGCTGCTCGACGAGCAGATCGACCTGGACGAGCTGGCGCCCGCACAGGACTGAGCCAGGACCGGGACGTCTCCAGGTGGGTGGCGTTTCGCGTATCGACACGGTTTTGCGTCGTCCGGGCCAGGTCCGAGTATGAACGGCGGCACCGACATGACCCTCGCGATCGAGCTGGCCGCACTCGAGGAACTGGCGTACCCGGAGCGCGTCTTCGAGGACGCCCGCTCCTGGAGCACGTACGTGGGCGTCGTCTCCGAGAAACCCACCTACGTGGTGACGAACTTCACCCGAAAGAACCGCATTCGGCAGGACTTCTTCTCCGGACCGCGCGGGAAAGCAGAGAGCCTAGAAAGTGTCAAAGACCAGTTCGACACCGAACGGCAAGTCTTCATCGGCACGACCGACGAGGACGAGGCCATGGCCGACGAACTGGACTGGGAGTACCTCTCGGTCGAGGACGCCGCTGAGGCGGCCGAGTGGACCATCGCCGCCGACGTCGAAGACGACGAGGTCGACGAGACCGAAGCCGGCGAGAAGCGCGACGACTGGCCCTGATCAGCCGGCGACGGGGACGGTGGGCAACTGATGCGCCGCCCTTATTGGCTCGCCGACCGAACGGCGAGTAATGACGACACCCCGCGTTCCCGGTGACGACGGGCGAGAATCGCTCGAGCTTCCCTGTGGCGAGACGCTCGATCACCGGGCGGTCGATCTCGGGCTACGCGAGCACACGTGCCCCTGTGGCGAGCGCCACGCAGTCGTCCTCGACGTCCACCCGCCGTCTCGCTTCTTCCCCGAGCCCTTCGTCGACGTCCTGCGCGAGACGATCGGGACGGACGACGACTTCGAGGCGTTCGGGACGCCGCACCTGCTTGGCATCACGATGGAAGAGTTTCCGGAGTCGATCGTCGTCCACGACGCCGAGGAGGACGGCGCAGTGGGCTACTCCCTGCTGTGGGTGAGCACGTTCGACGCCCGCCGGTTGCACGAGATCATCGTCGAACTCGTCGTCGAACTCATGGACCACGCCGTCAGCCACGCCGACGACGACACGGTCATCGCCGAGTTCGAGTCCCAGCTCGCCGAGTTCGACGTGGAGACCTTCGTCGACGCCTATCGCGCCGAGCGCAACGTCGACTCACCCCACTGACGCGAACTGTCTGTCTGCAGCGTTACGACGGCCGGAGAGGAGCCGATTCTACCCCGACTGCGACGACGGAAGGACCTCGACGGTGACTACGATGAGTCAGTCACGACGCGAATTCTGGCACCACCATCCGGACTCTCCTCGACCGAGAGCTCCCAGCCGTGGGCCTCGGCCACGTCGGCGACGATCGCGAGGCCGAACCCGGTCCCATCGCTCGCGGTGGTGTAGCCGGTCTCGAGAACGGAATCGCGGTGTTTGGGCGGGATACCTGGTCCGTCGTCGTCGATGGCGAAGCCGTCGGGCGTCCGACGGACGGTCACCGTGACGTTCGGACCGACGTGATCGATCGCATTCCGAAAGCTGTTCTCGAAGATCGCACGGACGCGTTGCTCGCTCGCTTCGACCTCGCCGAGCGAGTCGTCGACGGTGACCGCGAGGTCGGCATCGACGGTTCGCTGTGCCGCCGCCGCGACCGACGGAAGGTCGACCGCCGTCGTCCCGTCGATCGGCTGGCCGGTTCGCGCCAGTTCGAGCATGTCTTCGATGAGCGTCTCCATCCGGTCGACGGCCCACTCGATCTCCGAGAGGTGTGCTTCGATATCGTCGGTGTGCGGTCCGGACGCTTCGTGCAGGCGGTCGCGTGCAAGTTCGAGGCGGCCGTTCGCTAGCGTCAGGGGATTTCGCAGGTCGTGGCTGACCATCCCCGCAAACTCGTCTAGCCGCTCGTTCTGTCGTTCGAGTTCGTCGGTTCGGGCGGCCAGTTCCGTCTCCCGCTCGGCCCGATCGAGCGCTGCTTCGATGTTCGACCCCAGAATTTTCGCCAGCGCAAGCGCTTCGTCGTCGAAGTCGTCGACGTTCGGAGACGAAAAGAGGAGTAACCCGTGTTCGCCGAGTGGGACGAAGGCTTCACTTCGGACGAAGGTGTCCGGATTCATCACCTCGGGATCAGCCCGAACGTCCTGATAACTGACCGGCTCACCCGTCTCGAACGCGTCCCACATGAGTCCGTCGCCCGCTTCGACGACGGGCGGCGAACCGAGCAGTTCCTGTGCGCGTTCTGAGTTGGCCACGGGGACGAGTGCGGCGAGCGATTCGTCGTACAGGTACACCCCGTTGATCGGGAAATCGAGGGCATCCGCCGCGACTTCGGTCGCCATCTCGGCTACTGCCTGGGTGCCGGCTGCCGCCATGAGATCGCGCGTTCCCTCGTGTAAGTCCCGAATCTGCCGTTCCCGTTCTTTGCGCCTGGTAATGTCGCGGATCACCCCGACGCTACCGGCAAACTCGCCGTCATCGTCGAGGAGCGGAGAGATCTTCGTCTCTGCGATGAAGGGTCCGCCATCGGCCGATTCGACGTCCATCTCGAACGTGTCCCACTGCCGCTCGGGGTCCGTAAGCAAGCTCACGAGGAGTTCGGTGCCACGATCGACGTGTTCGGCCGGCATGAACGTCTTCGGATCGCTCCCGACCACCGTCGACGCAGGTTTCCCGAGGACGGATGCCATCGCTTCGTTGACCATCTCGACGCGGCCATCCACATCGAGTACGTACATCGGATCGCCGACGGCCTCGACGAGCGTTTTGTACTGCCTGAGTTCGCGCTCGCGGCGCTTTTGTGCCGTAATATCCGTATAGATACCGTACTCCTGGAACGTCTCTTCGCCCTCGATCGCGAACCCCTTGAAACTGTATTCACGCCGCTCGTCGGTCCCCTGTCGCGTGATCTCGTCTCTCAAGACTTCGTCGGTTCCGACTTCCTCGACGACGTGTATCGCGTCGCTGGCGTCGGGGAGCAGATAGTCGTCGATTGGCTCGTCGACGAGCTCGTCGCGCTCGAATCCGAACGCCCGTTCGAACGCCGGATTGACGTCGGCGACGCAACGGTCCGGCCCGTACGTGATTGCAATCGCGTCCGGGACGTTCTCGAAGAGCATGGCGAACCGGTCCCGTTCGGCGCGGAGCTCTCGATTCGAGCGGATTCGTGACACTGCCGCGGAGACGTGTGCAGCAAGTAGTTCCGCCAGTTTCCGGTCGTGCTCCGTGTACGCGCCCGGCCGCTCCGACACCGCCTGCATCACCCCGAAATCGCCGACTGAAACGCTGATTCCCGACTGTAACACATCTTCGGCCGGTGAGGCACCCGAGTGTGACTGGATGTGATCGGACCGACTCGATTCGCCAGTCTGAAACGTCCGACCGGCGACGCCTTCCTCGAGTCCGTACGGTTGCCACCCCCCAGGTAACGAGCCGACGGTCGCCTTCGGGACGAGCGAGCCGTCTTCGGCAACGTAGAGTACGCACGTATACACGTCCAATACCTGTGCGAGTGCTTCGACCGCAAATTGATACGTCTCCTCGGGCGTCGCGCAGGTTTCGAACTGGAGGGCAACATCGTGGAGCGATTCGACGGTCTGCCAGCGCCGTCGTAACGCCGCCGTCGAGGACGTCGAGTCCTCGATCGCTCGATCGACCGTGTCCGCTAGCGCCGAAACCGATTCGACCGGCGTCTCCGGGACGGGAACGTACCCGGCGACGTCGGTGTCGATCGCCGCTGCAGCGACGGATTCGTTCCCGCTCACGGCGTGAATGACCGTGGGCGTCACGATCCCGGCCGAGCGGAGCGATCGGACGAACGAGAGCCCGTCGGTCGATGGGAGATCGAAGACTGTCACCAGACAGTCGATGGCCCGCTCTTCGACGAGTTGTCGCGCTCGCTCCGGACGGGAGACCGGAAGGACGTCGAAGAAACCGCTCTCAAGCGCGGCGGCGACGGCGTCACCGACGTCGGGGTCGGGATGGAGGTAGACGACCACCCGTGACGTAGGTGGGCTGTGGGGGTCCTCCGTTGTCATCAATACAATGAGAAACCGGTCCAACGCTCTTAAGGAAATTGGCCAAATTCGCCGATATCAGCGACCATATCGGATGGTGTGGCGGTTTTCGGTCCACAGACATCCACCCGTAATCGACAAGTTACCACCTCGACACCCAGCCCACACCGCCCAGCCACACGCAGCCGGCCGAGTAACGCCGACCGGACGACGGGGAAGACGGGACGACGATCGAACGTTCGAATTTCGAAAATCCGTTACGGGTTTCGTAGCGTATCGTGGGGCTTATTACGATGTGCGAACTCGAATCGGACGACCAATGGCTTCCGCGCATCATCGAGCCGGGGACGAGCCGGACGAGCGCACCATCTTGCTCATCGGCAGCGGACCGATCCAGATCGGCCAGGCGGCGGAGTTCGACTACTCCGGCGCACAGGCCTGCCGGGCCCTGCAGGAAGAGGGTGCACGCGTCGTCCTCGTGAACTCGAACCCAGCGACGATCATGACCGACCCGGAGATGGCAGACCGGGTCTACATCGAACCGATCACGACCGAGGCGATCGCCGAGATCATCCGTGAGGAAGAGCCAGACGGCGTCATCGCCGGCCTCGGCGGCCAGACCGGCCTCAACGTCACCGCCGAGCTGGCCGAGGAAGGCGTCCTTGAGGAGTACGACGTCGAAATCATGGGCACGCCGCTCGACACCATCTACGCGACCGAGGACCGCGACCTCTTCCGCCAACGGATGGAGTCGATCGGACAGCCAGTGCCCGCCTCGACGACGATCACGTTAGACGAGGACGAGTCCGTCGCCGAACTCACCGAAGCCGACCTCGAAGAACGCGTCGAAGACGCCGTCGACGAGGTCGGCGGCCTCCCCGTCATCGCGCGGACGACCTACACGCTCGGCGGCTCGGGCTCCGGCGTCGTCGCCGAGATGGACGAGTTGATCGAGCGCGTCCGCACGGGCCTGCGCCTCTCGCGAAACAGCGAGGTCCTCATCACCGAATCGATCGCCGGCTGGGTCGAACTCGAGTACGAGGTGATGCGCGACGCCGACGACTCCTGTATCATCATCTGCAACATGGAAAACCTCGACCCGATGGGAATCCACACGGGCGAGTCGACAGTCGTCACCCCCTCGCAGGTCATCCCCGACGACGGCCACCAGGAGATGCGCACCGCGGCGCTCGACGTCATCCGCGATCTCGGCATCCAGGGCGGCTGTAACATCCAGTTCGCCTGGCACGACGACGGCACGCCGGGCGGCGAGTACCGCGTCGTCGAGGTCAACCCCCGCGTCTCGCGCTCCTCCGCACTGGCCTCGAAGGCGACCGGCTACCCGATTGCCCGCGTCACCGCGAAGGTCGCACTGGGCAAGCGTCTCCACGAGATCGATAACGAGATCACCGGCGAGACGACCGCCGCGTTCGAGCCCGCCATCGACTACGTCGTCACGAAGGTGCCGCGCTGGCCCATCGACAAGTTCGACGACGTCGACTTCGAGCTGACGACCGCGATGAAGTCCACCGGTGAAGCGATGGCCATCGGCCGGACCTTCGAGGAGAGCCTGCTGAAAGCCCTCCGTTCGTCGGAGTACGACCCCAGCGTCGACTGGGACGAGGTCGACGACGCGACGCTCTCGACCGAGTATCTCGAACGACCATCCCCCGACCGTCCCTACGCGATGCTGGAGGCGTTCGATCGTGGCTTCTCGGTCGAGGAAGTCTGCGAGCTGACCGGTATCTACGAGTGGTACGTCGAGCGCTTCGCCCGGATCGCCGAGGCAGACGCCCTCGCCCGCGACGGGGAGTTCACCGACGCCGCCGTCGCCGGCCGGACGAACGACGAGATCGCCGCGCTCGCCGACGTCGACGTCGGATCGGTCGAGTCCGCGGTTCCAGGTCGCTCGTACAAACAGGTCGACACCTGTGCGGGCGAATTCGAGGCCGAGACGCCGTACTACTACTCCGCACGCCAGTCGGCGTTCGCGGAGGCGGCCGTGCCGGGGGCCGGACGTGCAGGAAGCGCTGGGACCGAGTCCCCGGATGACGCCGAGCGCGTCTCCCGGATGGCGAGCGAACTCGAAATCGATCCGGACGTCGAGAGCGTGGTCGTCGTCGGCGGCGGCCCAATCCGGATCGGACAGGGCGTGGAGTTCGACTACTGTGCGGTCCACGCCGTCCAGGCACTTCGCGAACTCGGCATCGACGCCCACGTCGTGAACAACAATCCCGAGACGGTCTCGACAGACTACGACACCTCCGACGGGCTGTTCTTCGAGCCGATCACGGCCGAGGAGGTCGCCGACGTGGCCGAGACGACCGGCGCCGACGGCGTGATGGTCCAGTTCGGCGGCCAGACCTCGGTGAACATCGGCGAACCGCTCGAAGACGAACTCGCACGTCGGGGTCTCGACTGCGAGATTATGGGGACCGGCGTCGGGGCGATGGACCTGGCGGAGGACCGCGACCGCTTCAACGCCCTGATGGACGAGCTGGGTATCGCCCAGCCCGAAGGCGGCTCCGCGACCTCCCGCGAGGAGGCGCTGGAACTCGCCCACGAGATCGGCTACCCCGTCCTGGTGCGTCCATCCTACGTCCTCGGCGGGCGCGCGATGGAGATCGTCTACGACGACGCCGAACTGGAAGAGTACATCGAAGAGGCCGTCCGCGTGAGCCCGGACAAGCCGATCCTCGTCGACGAGTTCTTAGAAGACGCCGTCGAGCTGGACGTCGACGCCGTGGCAGACGGCGAGGACGTCCTCATCGGCGGCATCATGGAACACGTCGAGAGCGCAGGGGTCCACTCCGGCGACTCGGCGTGTATGATCCCGCCGCGCTCGCTGGGACGCGACGTCAACCGCCGGGTGCGCGAGGTCGCCGAGGAGATCGCCCGCGGCCTGGACACCGTGGGCCTGCTCAACGTCCAGCTGGCGGTCAAGGACGAGGACGTGTACGTTCTGGAAGCCAATCCGCGCTCCTCGCGCACGGTGCCGTTCATCTCGAAAGCCACGGGCGTTCCGATCGCGAAGATCGCCGCGCAGGTCATGGCCGGTAACTCGCTCGACGAACTCGACGTCACCGAGCAGGTACCCGAGCAGACCTCGATCAAGGAGGTCGTCCTACCGTTCGACCGCCTGCCCGACTCCGACCCGCGCCTGGGCCCCGAGATGAAGTCGACGGGCGAAGTCATGGGCACCGCCGACACCGTCGGCAAGGCCTACGAGAAGGCTCAATCGGCGGCCGGAAACGAGATCCCCGAGTCGGGCACGATCGTCCTCGACCTGGCCGACGACGCCTTCCCCGACCCCGACAGCGAGGCCGGCGAGGCGCTCGTCGACGGCTTCACCGAGTACTACGACCTCTCCGACGCCGTCGATCTGGTCGAGGCGACCAGACGCGGCGAGATCGACATGATCGTCTCCGGCAAGCGTGACCTGCTCACCGTCGCCGTCGAGGAGGAGATTCCGTACTTCTCGACGGAAGAAGCGGCGTCGGCCGCACTTGAGGCACGCGAGCTGCGAGACGAACCGATCGACGTCGAGGCCATCGGCGACCGCCCGCAGCGCGACGAGTACTGGGGCCAGCCGAAGACCGAGTGAGAGAGAACGACCGGCCCTAAAGGACCAATACACCCTCTCGGACCCACTCGGGCCGTTTCCACTGTTTTTTTAATCGTCGCTCCCGTACGCCCACGTGGAGGTGCGTATCGACATGCAGAGAATCATCCGTGCCCTTCCTGGCTTCGCGCGACTCCGACGACTCGTCTCGACGGTCACCAGATGGGACCTGTTGCTCGCGATCATCCCGATGGCGTTCGCCGGCGCGGCGACGGCGATGCGCGCGCTGGGACTGCCGCTCGAAGCGGGACTGGCCCTCGCGGGCGTCGTCGGCGCGCTCGCCCTCGTCGACGGCCTGTTCCTGCGCCCGCCGAACGGATTGCAGGGGGCGTGAGTACCGAATCACTGCGTCACGTTGGTGGTTCCCTCGATCGGACTCCAACACCCTAAAGCGACCGTACGCTGAGAATCACGTATGGAGTATCACGAGGCGGCCGATCGGCTCTACGATCTCGGCCGGTTCGGCATTCGCCCGGGGACGGCGTCGACGGCGGACGTACTCGCCCACCTCGACGATCCCCACGAGTCGGTCGACGCGATCCAGCTCGCGGGCTCGAACGGGAAGGGGTCGACGGCCCGGATGCTGGAATCGATTCTGCGAGCGGCGGGCCACACGGTCGGACTGTACACGTCGCCGCATCTGGAGGACATGCGCGAGCGGATCCGGGTCGACGGGCGGCCGATTCCGAAAGCGGCGGTGAGCGAGTTCGTCGCGGCCTGCGACGAGTACCTCACCGAACGGGGAGCCGACGGCGCTTCGCCCACCTTCTTCGAGACGACGACCGCGATGGCCCTGTGGCACTTCGCCCGCGAAGACGTCGATTACGCCGTGATGGAGGTCGGCATCGGGGGGAAGGAAGACGCGACGAGCGTCGTCGAGCCCGTCGCGAGCGCGGTGACGAGCGTCGCGCTCGAACACACCACCGTCCTCGGCGACATGCTGGCGGAGATCGCCCGCGACATGGCCCACGTCGCCCCCGCAGTGAACGGATCGGCGTCGGGTGGCGGGGCGTCCCAGGGGGGCGGCGAGTCGATGGCCGGCGACGGGTCGGCGGGGAACGGGACGACCGGCGGCGGACCGACCGAGGATGGCCCGACCCCGCTCGTGACGGCCGCGGACAGCGAGGCACTGTCCGCGATCCGCGAGGTGGCGCCCGAGGTAGTGACGGTCGGCGACGGCGTCGATCCATCCACCGCGGCTAGCGACCGCCCGGACGTCCACGTCACCTACGAGGGGCGCGTCTCCCACGCCGAAGCGGCGGTGACGATCGACCTGTCTGGGCACCCGACGCGACCGCGCGCGGACGCCGTCTGTAGCCGGATGGCCGCGATCGGCGCCCACCAGGCAGAGAACGCCGGCGTGGCCGTCGCGCTGGCTCGACAGCTGGTCGACGTCTCGGTCGACGAGCTCCAAACGGGCCTGCGCCGCGCCCACTGGCCGGGTCGGTTCGAGGTGATGGACGACGCGCCGCTCGTCGTCCTTGACGGTGCGCACAACCCCGCCGGCTGCGAGCGATTCACCGACACGCTCTCGACGTTCGAGTACGACGACCTCCACCTCGTCGTCGGCGTCATGCACGACAAGGACTACGGCGAAATGGTCGCGGCGCTGCCGACCCCGGACTCCGTGGTCGCCTGTCGGCCCACGACCGATCGATCCGTCGATCCAGCCGTCCTCGCCCGGCTCTTCGAGCGCGAGGGCGTCGAAGACGTGCGGACGATCTCCGCGGTCCGGGATGGGTTCGAACACGCGCTCGCCCAGGCCGAGCCGGGTGACGCGGTCGTCGTCGCCGGCTCGCTGTACGCCATCGCCGAGGCCCGGACGCACTACACCCTCACGGGTGTCGAGACCGACGTACGGGACCTCAATGACGCCCGGCGGACCCTGGAACGGGCGAACGTGACCGAGAAGGGCCTCTGGCGGATGCGCGGGAAGGCTGTCCATCGGACGGTCCACCTTAGACTGCAGGAACGGCAGGCAACCTATCTCAAACAGGAGCTGCTGAGCCTTGGCGGCGAGTGCGCCCTGTCTGGCCTCCAACGGGAGGAGCAACTCGTCGAGGCGGTCTGTATGGGCACACTGTCGCAGTTCAAACGGCTCGTCGAGAAGCTCGACGCCCAGCCCTACGGCCTCGCCGCGATCGGGGCAGAACTCCGGGAGACGCTCGGGATCGGCAAATCGGGCGACACCGGTGCCGGCAGCCCCAGTCCGCACGGCCCCGACGTCACGGGGACCGAGTACCCCTGGGGCGAGGCGCCGGCCGTGATGGGAATCCTGAACGTCACGCCGGACAGTTTCCACGACGGCGGCGAGTACGACGACGTCGAGTCCGCAGTCGCACGGGCCGAGTCGATGGTCGACGCCGGCGCGACGATACTCGACGTCGGCGGGGAATCCACCCGCCCCGGCGCGGAGCCGGTCCCCGTCGACGAGGAGATCGACCGCGTCGTTCCCGTCATCGAGCGCATCCGCGACCTCGATGCGGCCGTCTCGATCGACACGCGCAAGGCCGCCGTCGCCGAGGCCGCCCTCGACGCCGGCGCGGACATCGTCAACGACGTCTCCGGCCTCGCCGATCCCGAGATGCGCTTCGTCGCCGCCGAGCACGACGCCTCGCTGATCGTCATGCACAGCCTCGACGCGCCGGTTGACCCCGACCGCGAGGTGACCTACGACGACGTCGTCGGTGACGTCCTCGCGGAGCTCGCAGAGACCGTTCTGCTCGCCGAACGGGCGGGACTCGATCGGGAGCAGATCATCGTCGACCCCGGCCTCGGGTTCGGCAAGTCGAAGCGAGAGGAGTTCGAGTTACTTGATCGCACCGACGAGTTCCGCGCACTCGGCTGTCCGATTCTGATCGGGCACTCCCAGAAGTCGATGTACGACTGGGTGGGCCAGGACGCCGGCGATCGGCTTGAGTCGACCGTCGCCGCCACGGCGCTGGCCGTCGACCGCGGTGCCGACATCGTCCGCGTCCACGACGTCCCCGAGAACGTCGCCGCCGTGGAGACGGCGCTCGCGACGCGGGATTCGACCGGATACGCGCATCGGCGACGAGATCGAGGCGATGCGAAGTGACGGGAGAGGTGGGTTCGGAGTGACAGAAGAGGACGATCCGGACGACCCAGCAGCTCACCGCAACCAGGTTCGCGAGGGATACGACGAACTCGCCCGGACGTACGCGGCCGAGCGCGAGCAAGATTCCGAGGAACTGGCTCTGATCGAGGAGCTGTACGCACGCATCGACGACGCCAGTCCACGAGTTCTCGACGCCGGCTGCGGCGATGGGCGAGCGGCGTCGCAACCGCTGTCCGAGCTGGGAGCGGCTGTCGTCGGGCTCGACGTCTCCCGATCGCAACTCGAGCTCGCGAGCGAGACGGTCGGACGGACCGTCGAGGGGAACGACATCCCGCTCGTCCAGGGCGACCTGACGAGCCTGCCGTTCGAAGACGACGCATTCGGCGGGATCTGTGCACTGCACTCGATCATCCACGTCCCGAAGACCGAACACGAGAGCGTTCTCGAAGAGTTCGCGCGGGTGACGGCCGCCGGCGGGTGGCTACTTCTCACCGTCGGCGCTGGCGCCTGGGAAGGTGAGAACCCCGACTGGCTCGACGGTGGCGCCGCGATGCGCTGGAGCTTCCACGGCGACGAGTGGACCCGCGAGACGCTCGACGAGGTCGGATTCACCGTCGCCGACGCGCGGACGATCGGCGACGAACTCGGCGGCGGGGAGTGGCGCTACCTGCTCGCGCGGCGGGCGTGAGCCGTCCCGCAGCGCAAAAACGGGCGACCGGAGATGGCCGCGATTAGCCGACGGTCGGCGTTTCGAGGGCGGGATCCGCGGCGACGATCGTCGACATCAGGGGCCGGACGCGGTCGAATTCGGCCGTCGGTTCGACCACACGTCGCTCTGCATCGTACTCGACGAGGCACGCCTCCGCCAGTTTCGGGAGGTGAGTGTGATGAAGCGTGAGATGAAGCGTCGACGAAGTGCGATCGTCGGCGTCCGATAGCCCGTTCGGCTGGTCGCCAGTGACACTCGCGGCGTTCGCCTCGATCGACGCCGCCAACTCGGTGAGCGTGATCGACCCGCGTTGCTCCAGCAGTGTCGCGAGCGCGACGCGACGGACAGGGTGGGAACACACCTCGATGATCGCGTCGTAGCTGGCCGACGATCGCTCGCCCGAAGCGGTCATCGTGTCTCACCCGACGTGCGGTACTGGTCGCCGGATCGTGCGTCGCAGGTGACTGTGGGCATGATCGTGTTCGAACACACCGGGTCGTCGACCGAGAGGGTGTCCGTAGTAGCTACTATTCGTTTAAGACACCCCGTCGGCCGGCGTGACATCGATCGTCACTCCTCGTGTTCCTCGGTTAGCAGAAGCGCTTCGGTCAGAACCTGTTCCGTTCCCCGACGGATTCGATCCGAGGTGGCCTGCTGGGAGATCTCCAGTTCGTCGGCGAGGTCGTCCAGGCTCGTCCGACTGGGGGTGTCGAAGTAGCCCCGGCGCAGCCCGAGGAGGAGCGCGTCTCGCTGTTCATCCGAGAGTCCGTACTGGACGAGGCCCTCGGCGTCTTCGAGCTCCGTGTAGGTGCGAACGATCTCGATGGGTAAGTCGCGATCCGTGCAAAAGTCGCTAAATTGCGAGAGCGAGTCGTGGTCCGGGAACCGAACGCGAAAGTGCCAGCGCCCCTGCGCGCGACCCTCGAGGATAGTGCCGTCGGCTTCCGTGATACCGCGGATGAGGTCGTTGTGGGTCTCGTACCAGATCACGCGGTAGAGCGTGCTGTCGCCGACCCGATCGAGCGCGATGACGTCGTCGACGTACTCGTGGCCGCGCACTTTTCGCTCGAACGCGTCGAAGTCGTCGCCGGTCACCCACAGGAAGGGCATCGCCGAGTCCCCCGTCGGGACGATCCGTTCCAGTTCGACGGACATCGGTGGTGATCCAGCCAGGACGCTGCCGAGCGTGAACGCCGTTTTGGCGATGGTGAACTCGAGAAAGACGCTCATGGGGTGCCTTCAGGATCGCCAGAACCGTAGCCGTTAGGAGACGTCAGAACACCCGACGGTCCGCTCGGGGGATTCGTTCAGTGGTGGCCGACACCAGCGTCCGGTCCGTCGACGGCTCGTGTCGCGTCGGATCGAGCGAGCCGACGAATCCCCCGATAGAGTGTCACCGTTCAAAAACGCGAGGAAAACCGCACCGTTACCCGAACAACCCACGCTGGTCCTGCACTCGTTCGTAGCACTCTATGTACTGCCGGAGAACGTTCTCACGGTCGAACTCGGCGAACGAGTCGTCGAAGTCGAGCGATTCCAGCTCGCCGGCGTCGACGATTGCGTCGGCGAGTTCCGACTCGCTCGTGGTGCGAAAGCCGCGTTCGCGGCCCTCGACGAGTTCGTGGCCGGCCGAGTCGACGTGGTACTCGACGACGCCGACGCAGCCACAGGCAAGCGCCCAGGCCAGTTCGGTGGGGAAGCGACAGTACTCGGCGGTCTGGGCGAAGACGTGCGCCGCGCGGTAGATGGCGATGCGCTCGTCGCGGTCGGCCTCGCCGACGAAGCGGATCCGATCCGCGATCCGGAGGTCGCCAGCCATCGACTCGTACTCCTCGCGCCACGGGCCGTCGCCGATCACCGTCGCCGTCCAGTCACGGTCGCGCAGTTCCGCGAGCGCGAGCATGACGCTCTCCAGATTGGCCCCCTCGTCGAGTCGGCGAGCGTAGACGACCTCCGCGGGCTCGCCGGGGTCGACCTCACGAATTCGATCAATATCGATGGGGTTTGGAACCACGGTGACGTCGTCGCCGTCGGCCCCGCGTTCGCGCGCCCAGGTGCGAACCAGTTGTGAAGGAGTGACGACGGCGTCTGCGGCCCCGAGGGCGCGTTTGTAGTCCTTCTCGGCGCCGTCGCCGATGGAGCCGTCCCACTCCAGGACCACCGGCGTGCGTGAGAGTTTCGTCCCGAGACTCGCCGCGCCGACCTGCTTCGGCGGGTTCGCCCCGACGTGGATCACGTCGGCGCCGAGTTTCCGGATCGCGACCGGCAGTCGGACGAGGAAGGCTCGCCCGGAGTCGCGGTCGGGGGCGACGCCGTGGTAGGTGATTCCCTCCTCGGCGACGATATCGCGGTCGTCGGGCCACCAGCGTGCACAGAAGACGTGGACGTCGTGGCCGTCGTCTCGCAGGAGTTCGACCAGCGTCTGGATCCGTTCGGTCGTCTCGCTACGGCGATGGTGGACGGTCCGAAACGAGACGACGCCGACGCGCATTATGCCCGGCCACGTAGAGATGGGGTATAAATGACACGGCATCCACCCGACTCGGGGACCGTCGCGAGTGCGCGCCACCGTTCGCGACGATGTTCGCGACCGCCGCAACCCGAAGGCATACGGCTCGTCGCCGCAACCCACGGCCATGAGCTACGACATCGAACGCTACCTCAACATCCGGTCGGCCGGCGGGGCGTCGTTCGGCCCCGACGGCGACCGACTCTCCTTCTTGATGGACACGACGGGGACGAGCCAGGTCTGGACGCTCGACGGGCCGGGTCGCTGGCCCGAGCAACGGACGTTCTACGACGAGCGGGTCACGTTCGCCTCGTGGTCGCCGGAGCGCCCCGAGCTCATTTTCGGCATGGACGAGGGCGGCAACGAACGCGCACAGCTCTACCGCCTCGACGCGGAGAGTGGCCGGATCGAGAACCTGACGGCCCGTCCGGACGCCAAACACCGCTGGGGCGGCTGGAGCCACGATGGCGAACGATTCGCCTTCGCTTCCAACCGCCGCGACGAGGCCGTCTTCGACCTCTACGTGCAGGGGCGCGCGGAGACGGGCGACGAAGCGACGATGGTCTACGAAGGCGACGGGTGGCTCTCGCTTGCCGGCTGGAGCCCAGACGACTCGCGGCTACTCGTCTCGGAAGCCCAATCTAGCTACGACCAGGATCTGTCCGTGCTCGACCTCGAAACGGGCGATTTCTACCACTTCACGCCCCACGAGGGCGACGTCCGCTACCAGTCGCCCAGCTGGGCCCCCAACGGCGAGGGGATCTACCTCGTAACCGACCAGGAGACCGACACGCTCTCGCTCGCGTATCTGGATCTCGAAGCGGCGATCGAGGCCGCCGCGGACGACGGCGAGAGAGGTGAGCGGACGACGCCGCTCACCGTCGTCGACGACGGCGACGGCTGGAACGTCGACGGGATCGCACTCGACGACGAGTCCGGCCGGTTCGTCACCTCCCGCAACGTCGACGGCTACACGGAACTCACCGTCGGCGCGGTCGACGAGACGGACCCGACCGCGTTCGAGACGTTCCCAGATCCCGACCTGCCGGGCGGCATTTCCGGCGGCGTCTCCTTCGACCCCGACGCCGAGCGCTTCGCCATCACGGCGACCGGCGACACCACCAACGCGAACGTCTGGGTCGTCGACGTCGAGAGCGGCGAGGCGGAGCGCTGGACCGACGCCCCGACTGCCGGGATTCCCCGCGAGACGTTCGACGAGTCGGCCCTGGTCCATGTCGAGAGCTTCGACGGGCTCGATGTTCCTGGCTTCCTCACGCTTCCGGATTCCGGGGCGGCTGACAGCGAAACCGGAACCGGGACCCGCGAATCGAGCGGCACCGAGACGGCGAACGGCGCGCCGGTCATCGTCGACATCCACGGTGGGCCCGAGGGACAGCGTCGACCCTCGTTCTCCGGGACCAAGCAGTACTTCCTGGATCGCGGCTACGCCTACTTCGAGCCGAACGTCCGCGGGTCGTCGGGCTACGGCACCGAATACGCCAGTCTGGACGACGTCGAGAAGCGCATGGACTCGGTCGACGACGTTGCGGTGTGCGTCGACTGGCTCGCCGACCACCCTGCGATCGACGAGGATCGAATCGCGTGCATGGGCGGCTCCTACGGCGGGTTCATGGTCCTCGCGTCGCTCACCGAGTATCCCGACCTGTGGGCTGCCGGCGTGGACATCGTCGGCATCGCCAGCTTCGTCACCTTCCTCGAGAACACCGGCGACTGGCGACGGTCGCTCCGCGAGGCTGAGTACGGCTCGCTCGAAGACGATCGCGAGTTCCTCGAATCGATCTCCCCGCTCAATCACGTCGACGAGATCGAGGCGCCGCTGTTCGTCCTCCACGGCGAGAACGACCCGCGCGTCCCCGTCGGCGAGGCCGAACAGATCGTCGACGAGGCCCGCGACCACGGCGTGCCCACGCGCAAACTGATCTTCCCCGACGAGGGCCACGGCTTCAGCAAACTCGAAAACCGCATCGAAGCCTACGCCGAGATCGCCGCGTTCCTCGACGAGCACGTGTAGCGAGCGCAAACAGCTGGATTCGGACGACAGTCGGTTCGGACCGCGACTAAATGTTTGGGTTTTAATGATTGGGCTCGTCGTAGTCACGAGCATGCCAGCGATCGAAACGGACGGACTCACCAAGCGATTCGGTGCGGACGTCCTCGCCGTCGACGACCTCGACCTCACCGTCGAAGAGGGCGAAGTCTTCGGCTTTCTGGGACCGAACGGGGCCGGGAAGTCGACGACCATCAACGTCCTGCTGGACTTCGTGCGCCCGACGGCGGGTAGCGCTCGGGTCCTCGGACTGGACGCGCAGGCTGACGCCGCCGCGATTCGCGAGCGGATCGGCGTCCTCCCCGAAGGTGGCGAGTTGTACGATCGGCTGACCGGCCGAGAGCACCTGGAGTGGATCGCCCGAACGAACGACCTCCAGGAGTCGGTCGACTACGAGGCGACGCTCGACCGGGTCGGGCTCACCGCCGAAGAAGCCGCCCGTCCGGTCGGCGGCTACTCGAAGGGAATGGCCCAGCGACTCGCGTTCGGGATGGCGATCCTCGGCGAGCCGGACCTGCTGCTCCTCGACGAACCATCCTCCGGGCTCGATCCGACCGGCATGCAGGAGATGCGGACGATCATCCGCGAGGAAGCCGACCGCGGTGCGACCGTCTTCTTCTCGAGTCACATCCTCGGCGAGGTCGAGTCCGTCTGCGACCGGCTCGGGATCATGAACGAGGGCCGTCTCGTGACGACGGGGACGATCGACGCCCTGCGCGACGAACTCGACCTCGACGCCTCGGTCTCGATCGAGGTCGATGCGGTCCCGGACGGCCTCGCGGCCGACATCGAATCGAACGAGGGTGTCCACGCAGTCGAAACCGACGGGACGACGCTCACGATCTCGGTCGCCAATCCGACGCGAAAGATCGACGCGATTCGCCGCGTCGACGAGCGTGCCACCGTCCTCGACGTCCGCTCGACGGACACCTCACTCGAACAGCTGTTCAACACCTACACCGGCAACGGTGAGGGGGAACCGGAGCCGTCGGCGGCCGGATTCGCTGGCGACGAGACTGCCGAGACGGCGGCGGAGGTGGGCCGATGAGCGTCGCCGACGTCGTGTCCAAGGACATCCTCGACGTCCGCCGGGCGAAGATCATCTGGGCCGTCGCCGGCCTCTACACGCTCGTTACCGCGGTCTTCGTCTACTGGGGGACGCAAGCCCGGCCGCCCGAGGGCTGGTCGGGCGTCTACATGGCGCTGTGGAACTTCGTGTTCGTCGGGGCGATGTTCGTTCCCGCCATCGCTCTCGTCGGCGCCTACCTCGCCATCGCGGGCGAGCGCGAGTCGGGCAGTATCAAGTATCTCCTCTCGACGCCGATCCAGCGGCGCGATGTCGTCCTCGGGAAATATGTCTCGCGCGCCACAGTCGTCGCCGCTTCGCTCGTCGTCGCGTTCGTCGTCGCCGCCATCCTCTCGCTGGTCTGGTTCAGCGAGTTCCCGGCCGGCGTCTTTGTCGGTCTCGCACTGCTCACGATCGCCTTCGCGCTCGCCTACGTCGCAGTCGCGATCACCATATCTGCGGCGACGGCGACCCGCTCGCGGGCGATGGGCGGCGTACTCGGCTTTTACTTCGTGACGAACCTGTTGATACTGTTCGGTCAGCTCTCGATCCTCGGCGCCCTTGAGTACGTGTTGAACGAACTCCTCGGACTCGGCGTGGGCGACGATCCGATCCAGCTGGTCGGCATGCTCGTCAGCCCGACCCACACGTACCTCAACACGACCCTACTCGCCTTCCCCGACGGCTTCGAGGAAGCCATGCTCGGCGGTCAGACGACGGCTACCGCGTGGTACGTCGAACCCGAAGCCGCCCTCGTCATCCTGCTCGCCTGGACGGTCGTCCCGCTGGCGCTGGGCGTCTGGCGCTTCGAACGGGCAGATCTGGGGTAACCAAACTGGCCGGTTCTCGATTCGAAACGCTACCCGATGACGCCGGTCTCTTTGGCGACCTCTCGGGCGGCACCCTCGTCCATCCCGTCGCCGAGGATGGTGTAGCGATCGCGAATCTCGTGGCACGTCGTGAGCGACTCGATGACCGTCTCGTCGTCGACGCCCAGTTCGTCGGCGGTGGTGGGCGCGTCGATGCTCTCTAGAGCGTTCCGGATGTCGAGCCAGAAGCCCTTCTCGCCGCCGTGAAGGTAGGCGGTCATGATCGAACCGACGCCGACCTGGTGCCCGTGCAGCGCCGCGCCGGGCGCCAGGCGGTCGAGCTGATGGGAGAAGAGGTGCTCGGCACCGCTCGCGGGACGCGAGGAGTCGGCGATGGACATCGCGACGCCGGAGGAGACGAGCGCTTTCGTGACGATCCAGGACGCCTCCTCGAGACCGGGTCGAACGGAGTCGGCGTTCTCGACGAGAATTTCGGCGGTCATCTCCGAGAGTGCGCCGGCGAAGCCCGAGTACTCGACGTTCTTCAATCGGTGGGCCAGGCGCCAGTCCATCACCGCGGTGTAGTTCGAGATGATGTCGGCACAGCCGGCGGTCGTGAGTCGCCACGGCGCCTCCGCCAAGATCGCCGTGTCGGCGACGACGGCCAGCGGCGGCTCCGCGGCGACGCTGTGGCGGGTGTCACCGTCGGGAACCGAACCACGATTGGAGACGATCCCGTCGTGACTCGCCGCGGTCGGCACCGATACAAACCCGATCTGGCAGTGGTGACTCGCCATCTTCGCGATGTCGATGGCCTTCCCGCCGCCGACGCCGATCAGGTAGTCCGCTTCCTCGGCTTCGACGGCGTCGATCACCCGCTCGACCGCGTCGAACGAAGCCGTGTCGACGGTCACCATCGCGGGCTCGACGCCAGAATCCCGGAAGTCGGCGACGATCGGATCGGCCGCGACTTCGCGCGGCGTCGGACTCGTAATCAGCAACGGCGTCCCGTCGAGGTGGAGATCAGCGACGACGGGGACGACCTCGTCGAGCACTCCGTGGCCCACCACGACGTTACGCGGCAGGCGGATCCACGACGACTTCTCGAACATACCGCCACAGAGTAACTGACGGAGTATACGTGTTTCCCGTTCGGACGGGGTGACGGTTCGATGGATCCTCGTTTCCGTTCGAATGGGGGACTGATTCGACGAGCCGGCGAGCGCCCCAGCACTGACGCCGTGGCATCAATCGCCTATTGTATTGAACGGTTTTTGGATATTTATAAAATTTATACTCGAAAATCAGAATCTATCATCGATTCATCGATGCGAACGGGATCAGTGATAAGTTACTCAGTCACACGGGCGCTAGGCGCCTGTTTCCGACAATTCATTCCCGTATTAATCGACGTCGGGAACACAGCCCTTGTTATCGAATGCATTCGTACCCGTCTCGTTTCGACACTGTGGAGGAACATGCCAGATTACCACACACCAGGCGGGATCCGAGAACGTCTCGGTCGGTACTCGCCGTGTACGTGCCGAACGGTGACTTGGGAATCTTAACCGCACATTATAAAAACAGGGTAACGTTTATGAAGGGTTGCTCGATACGGACCTTCATCACCAAAGTGATCCCTGATGGCAGGTAACAAACTAAACCGTCGCACTGTGTTGAAGTCGGCCGCAGCCGTCGGCGCACTGTCGATCGCCGGCTGTGCCGAAAACACGAGCGGGAACAGTTCGGGCGTGAGGATCGCTCTCAACACCGATCCGACCGCCGAAGTCTGGAACACCCACGGCGGTATCACGCCCTACTGGACGAACGTCATGGAGCCGCTGGTCTGGGTGAACCAGGAGATGGACACCGAGCCGTGGCTCGCGACGGACTGGGAACAGACGAGCGAAACGACGTGGGAGTTTGCCATCCGCGAAGGCGTCTCGTTCCACAATGGCGACAAGTTGACCGCCGACCACGTCGTGTACTCGTTCGAGACGTTACTGTCGGAGCTCGCCTACGCACCCGGCTGGCTCCGTCTAGAAGGGCCAGAGAGCATCGTCGCTCTCGACGAGTACACGGTCGAGTTCACCACCACCGAGCCGTTCTCGGTGTTCCCCGGAAACATCGCCCACAACATGGTGTGCATCCAGCATCCGGATCGAAATCCCGACGAAAACCGGGTTATCGGTACTGGACCGTATCAGGTCGACGAAGTCGTCGTACAACAGGAAGTCGTCACGTCGTCGTTCGACGACTACTGGAACGACGCCGGGCAGGTCGACGAACTGGTCTTCGAGGTCATCGAAGACCCCAACACGCGATCGCTCTCGCTCGAGAACGACGAGATCGACATCGGCATGTCGCCGCCGCGAAGCCAGATCGACTCGCTCGAGAGTAACGACGGCGTCGAGGTCGCTCGACAGGAGACGGCCGGGTCCTGTTACGGCGGGTTCAATCTCTACGACGCCCCGACCGACGATCCGGTGCTCCGTCGGGCGTTGAACCACGCCGTCGACCAGCAGCTGATCGTCGACACGATCCTGGAAAACGTCGGGTCTCCCGCTCGCGTCCCGATCTCGCCAACCATCTACTGGTCGGCTCACGACCAGGTCGATCCCTACGAGTACGACGAGGACACGGCGAGTTCGCTCGTCGAAGAATCGGCCTACGGCGGCGAAATGATCACCATCGTCGTCCCCAACGACCTCGTCAACGGTCGTGACATCGCCCAGGTCTTGCTGGACGACTTCACGAGCGTCGGCGTCGAAGCGGAGATTCAGATGGCCGAACGGGCCCAGTACTCCGACCTGGTGCGAAACGGCAACGGCCACCTGTTCCTCGATACCAGCGGGTCGAACTCCGGGGCTGCCGACTACGTCATCTACGACTCGTTCCACTCCGACGGCGACGTCAACCAGCGCCGGTACCGGAACGAGGAGACCGGCGTCCAGAACCTCGGCGGCGAGGTGGACACGCTGATCGAAGACGGCCTGCAAGCCACGGAAAGCGCGGTAAAGGAAGAGAAGTACGTCCAGGCCCAAGAACGGATGAAAGCACAGGCCGTGACCCTACCGGTCTACTACGACGAGTTCGTCGCGGCGTACCAGTCAGGGCTCGAAGGCGTCTCGTTCTCCCCGATTCCGGAGTTTACGAGCTGGACGTCGCTGGAAAAGTGACCACGACCGATTCGACACCGCACACAATCTATGTGGAAATACATCGTTCGACGGATTATTTCGGGACTGGCCGTCCTGCTCGGCGTCTCGGTCCTGACGTTTTCGCTAACCTTCTTCACGCCGGGCGATCCGGCGCGGACGATCCTGCGCAAACAGATGGGCGGCCGATCGCCATCGCAGGCGGCGATCGAGCGGTTCAGAGAAGCGAACGGACTGAACGACTCGATCCCCGTACAGTACGTAAACTGGGTTACCGACGTGATGCAGGGGGATCTCGGCGCGTCGTACCACTCGGAGACGGCCGTGACGACGTTGATCGGGCAAAACCTCATGCCGACGGTCGAACTCGCCGTCGCGGGATTAGCCGTCGCGCTCGTCGTGGCGATCCCGACCGGCGTCATCAGCGCCGTTCACAAGGGCGGTCGCCTCGACTACGGGAGTCAGGTGCTCGCCCTCCTCGGCCTCTCGATGCCGAACTTCTGGTTGGGCTACCTGCTCATGCTCGTCTTCGCGGTTCAGCTGGGCGTCCTGCCGACCCACGGGTTCGGAACGTTCGGTCACCTGGTCCTGCCGGCCGTCACCCTCGGAACGGGGATGGCCGCCGTCATCACCAGACTGCTTCGCTCGTCGATGCTGGAGGTGTTAGACGAGGAGTACATCCAGACCGCGCGGTCGAAGGGGCTCAAAGAGCGCATCGTCGTCTACAAGCACACGCTCAGAAACGCGCTGATCCCGGTCATCACGATCGTCGGGCTCCAATTCGGCTACCTGCTGAACGGCGCCGTGATCATCGAGATGGTCTTTCAGCGACCGGGGCTGGGGAGTCTCCTGATCGACGCCATCTTCGCCAGGAACTACCCCGTCGTCCAGGGTCTCGTCCTGATCGTCGCCGTCGTCTTCGTCGTGACGAACCTGCTCGTCGACATCACCTACCGATACGTCGATCCGCGCATCTCGCTCGGAGGTGGCGGTGAATGACCGACGAACCCACCGTCAGCGATCGGCTCAAATCGATCGGCGACCGGCTCCGATCCGTCGGCGTTCAGGCCAGATCGAAACTTGGAGAGGCCCGGTCACGACTCGTCGCCGCCTACCACTCGCGTCCAGTCCGACAGTTCCGGTCGAACACGCTCAACGTGATCGGCCTGGTGATCGTACTGACGCTGATCCTGACCGCGATCTTCGCGCCGATGCTCGCTCCACACGATCCCGAGGAACAACACCTCCGGGATCGACTGGAAGGGCCGTCCGCAGAGCATCCGCTCGGCACCGACCAGCTCGGCCAGGACGTCCTCTCGCGACTCATCTTCGGCGCACGCGTCTCCCTGAAGATCGGCGTGGCCGTCGTCGGGATCTCGCTCGCCATCGGGACGGCTGTCGGGGTGACTGCGGGGTACGCCGGCGGGTACGTCGACGAAGGGCTCATGCGCCTGGTCGACGTCTTACTGGCGTTTCCCGGCCTCCTCCTCGCGCTCGTCATCGCGGGGATACTGGGGCCGAGTCTGACGAACATCATGATCGCGCTGGCGATCGTCGGCTGGACGAGTTACGCGCGCGTCGTCCGCGGCAGCGTGTTGTCCGTCAAAGAAGAGGAGTACGTGAAAGCGAGCCAGCTCATGGGGACGGGCCGACTCCGGATCGTGGGTCGTCACGTCCTCCCGAACGTGATGGGACCGGTCGTCGTCCTCGCGACGCTGGATATGGCCACAGTCATCCTCTCGACTGCCGGCCTCTCGTTCCTGGGACTCGGCGCACAACCGCCGACCCCCGAGTGGGGGACGATGATCTCCGAGGGACGCTACTACCTCCGGTCTGCCTGGTGGGTCGTCAACTTCCCCGGGCTCGCCATCATGTTCGCCGTCCTCGGGTTCAACCTGCTCGGTGACGGCCTGCGAGACGTGCTCGACCCGCGCGAGGAAGAATCCGTCCAGAACAAGGGACTCTAACCATGACCGAACCACTACTCTCCGTCGAGAACTTACACACGCACTTCGAGACCCACGACCGAACCGTCCACGCCGTCAACGGCGTCTCGTTCGACATCGAGCCGGGGGAAGTCGTCGGCATCGTCGGCGAGAGCGGGAGTGGCAAGTCCGTCACTGCCCGTTCGATCATGCGACTCGAAGAGCCAGGGAAGATCGTGGACGGCTCGATCCGGTATCGTGGCGAAGCGTTGACCGAAGCGACAGACGAGACGATCCGTCGCCTGCGAGGCCAGGATATGTCCATGGTCTTTCAGGACCCGATGACGACGCTCAACCCGGTCTTCACCGTCAGCGAACAGATCGTCGAGTCGCTGAAGGTCCACGACAATCCCGATCATCAGCCGTTGCGCGAGTACCTACGAATCCCGTTTCTCCACGATCGCACCGACTGGGCGGAAAAACGCGACCGAGTCGTCGAACTCATGTCAGAGGTGGGCATCCCGAATCCCGAAGAACGACTCGACGCGTACCCACACGAGTTCTCCGGCGGCATGCGACAGCGAGCCATGCTCGCCATCGCACTGGCAAGCGAGCCGGACCTCCTGATCGCCGACGAACCGACGACCGCCCTCGACGTCACGATTCAGGCCCAGATCCTGCAGATCCTGTCCGACCTCCGCGCCAGCCGTGACATGTCCGTGATGTTGATCACGCACGACATCGGCGTCGTCTCCGAAGTCTGCGACCGCGTCATCGTGATGTACGGCGGCCAGGTGATGGAGACCGGGACGACCGAGCAGATCCTGACCCAGCCCCGCCATCCGTACACGCAGGCGCTGCTCGATTGTATGCCCCAACAAACGGAACGCAAGGAGCAGTTGGCGACGATCGAGGGACAGGTGCCGAATCAGCTCGGCGATATCGAGGGCTGTCCTTTCGCCTCGCGCTGTGCGTACGCCGACGCCGCGTGCACGTCGGCCTCGATGCCGGTCTGTGACTGCGGCGACGGGCAAGAGGCGGCGTGCTGCGCACTCGACCGCGTTCCGGACCCGACCCGGGAAGCGGTCGGCGTGGAGGGATCGCGATGAGCGTCGATCGCTCCGAAAACGCAACGGCTAGTGGCGGTGGCGCCGAAGCTGGAGACGCGACCGACGCACAACTGAACGATGCCGGTTCGGCCACCCGGGAAGCCGTCATCGAACTCGATAACGTCTCGAAATCGTTCGCGATGAACGACTCGCTGCTCGACCGACTGCTCGGCAACACGACCAGCCTCGACGCCGTCTCGAACGTCTCGCTCTCGGTTCATCGCGGCGAGACGCTGGGCGTCGTCGGCGAGAGCGGCAGCGGCAAGTCGACGCTCGCGAACCTCGTCACCGGACTGTACACGCCGACCGAGGGCGTCATCTCGCTCGACGGGACCCCCGTCGGCGGGGCGACCGACCGCCCAGCAGACCTGCTCGCTGACGTGGGCGTCGTCTTCCAGAACGCGAGTTCGAGCATCAATCCCCGAATGACGGTCGGCGACGCCATCGCCGAACCGCTCATCACGCAGGGGTGGTCGGCCGACGACTGCGAGGAGCGAATCGCCGAACTGCTAGAGCTCGTCGAACTCTCCGAGCACCATCTCGATCGATACACGCACGAGCTCTCGGGTGGCCAGGCCCAGCGCGTCTCCATCGCACGGGCGATCGCCACCGAGCCGAGCGTCCTCGTCCTCGACGAGCCGGTCTCCGCGCTGGACGTCTCCGTCAAGGGGAGCATCCTCAACCTCCTCATGCGGATCCAGGACGAACTCGACCTCACCTACCTCCTCATCAGTCACGACCTGAGCGCCGTCAAGCACGTCGCCGACCGCATCGCCGTCATGTACGTCGGCGAGTTGATGGAGGTCGGGCCGGCCGAGGAGCTGTTCGACCGACCCGCTCACCCCTACACGGAGGCCTTGCTCGCGGCGATTCCGAACGTGGATCCGTCCTCGACCATCGAGGAGACGTTCGTCCTCGAGGGCGAGGTCCCGAGCCCGGTCGACCCGCCGTCGGGCTGTGTCTTCCACACCCGCTGTCCGATGGCGGAAGAAACGTGTCGCACGACCGTCCCCGACCAGATCGAGGTCGGGGACGGGTGGTCGCGGTGTCACTTCGCCGAATCGGTCGCGGACGACGAGGAGGTCACCGATGCGTGGCAGTGACTCGCCGATCGAATCCGAAAGGCCTCTCCGACCGAGCGGTGACGAGGAGAACCGATGACCGCCGACGAACCGTCAGATCCCGACCAGTCGACGCCAGATCGGTCCGCCGTCAGCGACGAACTCGACGTTCCAGACGAGCCGCCGGACCCGGCCGAGACGTCGCACGTCCTCCCCGACGAGAAGCTCGCCTATCCCGACTTCACGTTCGAGGACGGAGCCGTCGATGCTGACGGCCACTTCGACCTGGAAACCGCGCTCGACCGCGAAGAGATGCGCGAGTGGCTCGCGGAGCTCCGAGGTGGACTCGCCAGCCACGACATCGGCGTCTCGGCTTCGGAGGGGCGGGCGATCTTCGGCGTCGGCGGCGGCGACGTCTCCGTCTCGTTCGACCCGGACGAGTCCCACCGCGGCCGCCTCGAGTTTACCTTCTCCATCGACGCGAAGCTGATGACGTGTTCGGACGATTCCGACGTCCGCGTCGCTGGATCGCGTGGCGGCGAGGGTTTCATCCCGCTCGACATGCTGGTCGAGGACCGGGGGCCGCGGACCTACCGCTGTTACAACTGGATCGACGATCCGACCGAGCGCGAGTAACCGTCACCGCGGACCGCTATTCTCACCGCGGCCAGCCGGCTCACTCGGCACCCGCGCCGACCATCGCGTTCTCGACAGGCGACTCCCAGAGCAAGATCGCCAGCGAGCCGACGACGAGCACACCCCCGGCGAGCGAGAGGGCGTAGACGGGCGAAACGCTGTCAGAGAGGACGCCGCTGCCGAGCTGGAACGGAATCACCGTGAGCGCGCTGACCATCGCCATCGCGCTCAGGACGGTCGCTCGACCGAGCGTCTCGACTCGGTCGTTGACGTACTGCCCGGCGAGGACGCGCGTCGGTTCGACGATTCCCCAGCCGACGAACAGGGCGACGAACGCGAGCGCCGGGACGAACGCCATCGCAACGAGGAGCGTCCCCACCACCAGCGGGGCCCCGACGAACCAGCGGTGCAGGCCGATGCGTTCCCGGAGAAATCCGATCCGGTAGCTCACGGCCGCCGAGGCGAGGTTCATCGCGGCGTAGAACCCGCCGAGCAGCGTCTCGACGTTGTCGGGCGCGACGGCGAGCTCGTACGCTCCGGATCCGGGGATTGGGACCGACAGGACGACGTCGATTCCGAGATCGGCCATGGTCGATTCGAACGCCGGCTGGAGGAAGATGAACACGAGGTACGTGACAGCCGAGAAGAGCACGTAGTAGTAGACGATGAACGACCGCAGTCGGCGTTGCCCGAGCGCCTCGCGGACGACGTCCCAGGCCTCTCGAAACCCGAGCTCGCTCGACCCGCTCTCCTCGTAGGTCTCCGGTTCGTCTAACGTAAGGATGACGAGCGTGCCGATGCCGGTGAACAGGGCTGCAGCGAGGAACGGGTACGCGAGGTCGATCCCGCCGAGATAGCCGCCGACCAGCGACGCACCGACGCCCGCGGCCAGCGCGATCGACTGACCGCGGCCGCGGACGCGCGTGAACGCGTCGGTGTCGTCGCTATCGGCCAGCGTTTCGTAGACCCACGCGTCCTCCGTCCCCGACCGGAAGTTGTAGCCCGTCGACCAGACGATAAAGAGGACGGCGAAGGCGATAGCCGAACTCGCGAGCGCGATGGCGACCAGCGTCGCGGTGATCGTTGCGCTCCCGACCAGCAAACTGTTTCGCCGGCCGATCCGATCGCCGACGTACCCCGTCGGAATTTCCCCGACCACCGTCGCCACGTTGTACAACGCCTCGAAGATCACGATGTGAGTGAACGAGAGCCCCAGCGAGAGGAAGTACAGGTACATGATCGGCCGATAGAACTCGACCGCCTCGGTCGCTTTGTAGAAGTAGTATTTCACCACCGCCACGTCGCGGACCATGATCATCACGGCGCAACGTCGGGAGAAAAGGGTTCGGGATGCGGAAGCGGTCGCGTCGCTTCCCGGTCACCCGCCGTCGACGCGGCGCAACGTCCCTCGAACGATCGGCGCGGCCGGATAGAGCCGAGCGTCCGTCCGGACGAACTCGGTCAGTTCGAAGCGATCGTCGGCGTCGAACCGATCGACCGTGTCACGATCGAGGTGACAACCGCCGGCGACGCGTTTCCACACCGGCGTCAGGACCTCCTGAAGACGCCGATAGTACCCCGTCCCGCCGACGTGTTCCAGAAACCGGAACTCGCCGTCCGGCCGGAGGACGCGGGCGACCTCGTCGAGCGCCACACCCGGCTCGGCGATCGAACAGAACACGAGCGACGAGATGACGACGTCCACGCTATCGTCCGCGAAGGGAAGCGTCTCGGCCCTGGCGTCGTGGAACTCGACGGGAAGCCCCAGCTCCGTAGCGCGCGAGCGAGCGCGACGGCGCATCGTCCGATCGGGTTCGACCGCGTGATACTCGACCGGGGCGGCGGGAGCGTCCGCCCCGGTGACGGATTCCCGTGCGGGTCCCGCCTGCCCCGCACCGACCGCCTCGACCACGAAGGGAAACATCGCGCCGTCACCCGCCCCGACGTCGACGACCCGGCCCATGAGTTCCCGGGCGAGCTCTCGGCGCTGGGCGCCGAGCGTCCGTCGGTCGATCGGATCGAACACCCGGTAGAGCCGCGAGAAAAGCGGGTGATCCAGTTCGTCCGTCTCGGTGCGGTCGCTGGCCATCCCGTGTCGTTACGCGGTCCCGCCCCGAGTGTGTTGGGGTGGTCCCCGGTGGCGGGGTTCGTCGAGCGACGGGCCAAGGGCCAAGGTGAACGATGACGAAAAGTCGCCTAGCCATGTTCGACGATCGCAGGGATGCGGGTGAGCTCCTCGCGGCCGAACTCGACCGCCGCGACGTCGAGGCCGACCTCGTCCTCGGCATCCCCCGTGGAGCGCTTCCCGTCGCCCGCCCGGTCGCCGACGCACTCGACGCGGACCTGGACGTCGTCGTCGCCTCGAAGATCGGGGCACCCGGAAATCCGGAACTGGCCATCGGCGCCGCGGCGAGCGACGGCGCCGTCTGGCGCAACGAAGGGCTCATCGACCGGATCGGCGTCCCACAGGACCACATCGAGCGCGAACGCGACCGCGAGATCGAAGCTGCCCGCACCAAACTCGAACGCTACCGCGGCACGAGCGAGCTCCCCGAAATCGAGGGTAAACGCGTCGTGGTCGTCGACGACGGCGTCGCGACGGGTGCGACCGCCCGCGCCTGCCTCAGACAGGTCCGCGAAAACGATCCCGCCTCCCTCACCCTCGCCGTCCCCGTCTCCTCACCGGATTCCGCCGCCGACCTTCGCGCCGAGGCCGGCGAGGTGATCGCCCTGCAGACGCCCGCCACGTTCCGCGCCGTCGGCCAGTTCTACCGGCAGTTCGGCCAGGTGAGCGACGAGGAGGCGATGGCGTATCTGGAGCAGTAGACGGAATATCGGGCCCAGCGGACAGAGATTCTATATTTTTCGACGTCGGTAAAGGAGCCACCAACCTGCGGTAACTGCGAAGGCGGTCACGGACGAACAGCATCCGAGCGAACGTAGTGAGCGCGGTTAACCGGCGGCGGAGCCGCCGGCCTTTTTCATCGAAGTTTTTCGAGGAGCGGGTCGCCTTCGGCGACCCCGACGAAGAAAAAGTTCGGTTTTAGGGCCACACGCCGCGGAACTCGTGGGCAGCGGCGATGCGCTTGAGCGCGACGACGTAGGCGGCGTCGCGCCAGGTGAGGTCCTTGTCCTCGACCTCGTCTTTGACGTCGGCCCAGGCCGAGAGCATCTCGGTTTCGAGTTCTTCGTTGACGCGTTCGAGCGACCAGGCGCGGCGGTTGATGTCCTGGAGCCACTCGAAGTAGCTGACGGTGACGCCGCCGGCGTTTGCGAGGATGTCGGGGATGACGGGGATGTCGCGGTCGTCGAAGATGGCGCCGGCCGCGAATGTGGTCGGACCGTTCGCGCCTTCGACGATCATGTCCGCGCTGACGTCGTCCGCGTTCTCCTCGGTGAGGACGTTGCCGATGGCGGCGGGGATGAGAACGTCGACGTCGAGTTCGAGCAGTTCCTCGTTCGGGATCTTCTCGCCGACGCCGGTCGCGGCGGTGACGGCCTCTGGCTCTTCGTCGTGAGAGGGGATCTTGTCGACGTCGATACCGTCGGCGTCGTAGCGGGCGCCGTTGACGTCGCTGACGGCGACGATGTTGGCGTCCCACTCGTAGAGTAGGCGGGCGGCGTTCGCGCCGACGCTGCCGAACCCTTGCACAGCGACGGTCGTCTCGGAGAGATCGTAGTCGTAGTACTCGCAGGCCTCGCGGGTGATGATGGCGACGCTGCGGCCGGGTGCCTCCTCGCGGCCCTCGCTGCCGCCGATCGCGGGCGGCTTGCCGGTGACGACACCCGGGATCGTCTCGTCTTCCTGCATGCTGTAGGCGTCCATCAGCCAGGCCATCGTCTGCGGGTCGGTGCCCATGTCGGGCGCCGGGATGTCCTTCGTCGGGCCGATCGCCGAGCGGATTTCCTGGGTGAACCGGCGGGTCAGACGTTCCTTCTCCTTGCTACTCAGGTCCTTGGGATCGACGACGACGCCGCCTTTGGCGCCGCCGAAGGGCAGGTCCATGACGGCGCACTTCCAGGTCATCCACATCGCGAGGCCGGCACACTCGTCGCGGCTGACCTCCGGGTGGTAGCGCAGGCCGCCCTTGTACGGCCCGCGGACGCTGTCGTGCTGGGCGCGGAAGCCGGTCAGAACCTCGACGCTGCCGTCGTCGCGCCGCAGCGGGAGCGAGACCTCGTGGATCTTGCGCGGCCGCTTGAGGCGCTCGACGACGTTCGGGTCGATGTCGACGTGTTTCGTCGCGCGAGCGAGCTGGTGTTTCGCGTTCTCGAGAGCCGATTCCGGCTCGTCTTTGTCGGAAGCGTCGCCCGCCTCCTCGGCAACATTTGCGGACATTGAGTAGCCGTTTCGTCTCCGAGGGTTTCGTAGTTCCGATCCGATCGTTAGCGAGTGGTGTGGTACCGGCACCCACCCGACGGGCAGCGACGATCCCGGCCGGTGCAAGCCCACGTCCTTCCCGTCGGACCGACGGAGTCGGACCATGGCGCCGGAAGAGCCCGACGTCGACCGAGCACAGGACCGGATCAGCGAACGGAAAGCGGAGCGGGCCGAGACGACGGAATCGATCCTCGCGGACGTCGAACGACGGCTAGGAGAGGTCGAGTACCCGGTCACGGGTGAAGAACTCTCACAGGAGTACGCGCTGGGCGAGATGGATCTACCGAACGAGACCGAGTCGCTCGGGAGCGCGCTCGACAGGCTGGTGAACGAGGAGTTCTCGTCCGCCGGCGAAGCTCGTGAAGCGATCTACGGGGAGATAACGGGCGACGCGGGAAATCGCGACGAGGCGAACGCCGGGCGTGATCTCGAGCGACTCGACGAACAGGCAGGCGGGTCGGTCACCGAGGGGACTGATCAGCGCTGAGTCGCGGCCGATCAGAGACTCACGAGGAGAGTGCCGTATATCCCGGCGCCGACGGCGAACGCCCAGAACCGGCCGTCTCGCGTCTGCGGCAGTTCATTCTTGATCGCGTTGAAGACGATCCCGCCCGTCAACAACGAGAGCGCGACCGTATAGACGCCAGGATCGAAGGCGACCACTGCCCCGACCAGCGCGCCCAGCGCGACGGCGGCCGCCAGGACGAATCGGCCGTAGCGGGCGTACAGGTGCGGGTGATGTTCGTGCATGGCCTGGTCGTTGCCGAAGAGGTGCAACGCCATCGCGATCGTAAAGAGGAACACGCTCTCCGCACCGGTTTCCCCGCGGACGATGGCGTAGCCGATGACCGCGTTGTAGAGCGAGAAGCCGCCGACGTGAGCGGCGAAGACGGCCGTCCCCGACGGTGAATCGTCACGGTCACGCGAGGTAGCCCCGGCCGTCGACGCGAGTCGTTCCAGCCCGTAGAAGAGCGTGAGGCCGACGAACGCGACCAGGTAGATGTGCTCCGAGACGAGCGTGACCCCCAGCAGATCGAGTCCCTCGATCGTCTCCCGTCGGTGATCGATCTCGGGAAAGAGGTGAACGAACGCGTAGACGATCGAGACGCCACCAGCCAGCGAGAGGAGGCCGTGTCGCCGTCGCTCGATCGCCGCGGGTAACCGGTGGGGAAGCAGATGTGCCAGCATCACGAACAGGACGAACAGGGAGATGAGGACAGGTTCGGAAGCGATCGACGTGGCGACGACGGCGAGATCACTGCCGATCGGCGTGGCGACGACCATACACGACGTACGGCTACCACCCTGTTGTCACTTCGCCCGGTGCCCGCGCTCTCCGTCAGACCACGCCCCTGACGAGTGCGCCGAACGTGGGCAGCCCGAGCGCCGCACCAATCGTGAGGTAGATCGGCGGCGTCATCGCGAGTGTCTGGCCGAGCGACCCGGCGACCGTCACGGCGAAGACGGCGAGGAGGACGACACCGAAACCGAGGCCCGCGAGGAGGGCCCGACGGAGCGTTCGAGCGACGAATCCGACCAGCATACCGCCGAGAAGCAATCCGAGCCAGTGAAACCAGGCCAGGCCGAGGCCGACGACGACCGCGACGACGACAGCGACGCGATGTGGGCCGGGCTGGGTCCGGATGCGAGAGACAGCACCACGAACCTGGTCGACAGCGTCACGCCGGTCAGCGGGCGATTCGCCACCCGCCCGGGACTCGAATTCGTCGTCCGGGCGCCGATCACCGTCGTTCTCCGACGAATTGGTGGGGCCGAGTTCCTCGCTCGTCATGAGGACTCACCCTCGAAGGACACGATCGTCTCACCCACGATGTCGAGCGTGAGCAGCCGGTACTCGCCAGCGATCCACTCCTCAAACTGGTCGTCGTAGTGGTCGGAGGAGTAATCGCCCGAATTGCCCCCCGGCAAGATCGTCCGGGCCTCGCCGCCGGGGTGTGCCAGGAGACGTGTACTCGATCCGACGGCAGAGTCCACTCGATAGTTGTTAATCGTCGCGCGCGAGCCGCCGATCGGGTGCACGTCGTAGTTCAGAAACGCCGCCTGGCCGCCGAACGGGTGTTCGATCGGGGCCGTGGTGTTGTAGTCGCCGTAGGTCTCCCACTCGGCCCCGTCGAGTTCCGAGAGCGTCGCCTCCAGCGCTCCGATCAGTGTGGCTGTCCGTGACATCGACTCGAACAACTGGCTGTCGGCCGGCAGCGTGGCGACGGCCCAGTCCGACGGGTAGTCGGAGTCGTCGAGTCCGGCGTCTTCGAAGCGCGGTTCGCAGACGGTCTCGACGAGGTTGTCGACCCATCGGGCGAAGACGAGTGCCGCCTCCGAGTCCGGAGCCATCTCGTAGTCCCAGTCGTCGAGCAGGTCGCTCGCCTCGACGATACGTCGATCGCCCTCCTCCGCGACTCGATCGACGGCGGCAACGAGTGCTGGAACCAGCTGGGCGGCGCGGGGATCGACGCGATCGGTCTGGACGGCCGCGTGATCGTCGAGCGTCGTCGCACCCTCCGCCGTCAGCTCGTCGAGGCGGTCGTAGATACGGCCGCCGCGGTAGGGTGCGGCGTAGGCCGTGCCGACGTAGTGGGTCGGATCGTCGGCGACGCGCTGGTTCGCCGTGGCGAGACGGTCGGGATCGATCGCGTGTGGCTTCTCGTCGAACGGGACGAACCCCTCCCAGGTCGCCTCGCCGTAGGGTTCGTAGCCCGCCCACTCCGCTTCGCCCGCCGAGCCGTCGAAGATTCGGTCGCCGCGGACGGGTTCGCCGTCGATCGTTCGCTGGGGCAGTTGCCCGGTCGTGTAGTAGCAGGTCCGCCCGTCGGCGTCCGCGTAGACGACGTTCTGCGTCGGCTCGTCGAACGTCTCGAGTGAGTCGAGGACGTCGTCGAGACCCTCGCTCCGGCCGATTTCGTAGATCGACTGGGAGGTTCGGGTGGCGGTGAGGCCGGTCCAGGCGACGCCGACGTGTTCGCCCTCGCGTTCGAGGAAGGGACCGTGGACGGTCTTGCGGACGGTGACGGTGCGATTCTCGCCGTCCGCGACGGCGATCTCGTGTTCTTCGGTATCGAACTCGCGCCACTCGCCCTGATAGCGGTAGCGACTGCCGTCCTCGTCGAGTTCGTACCGGTAGCAGTCGAGGACGTCCGCGCCGACGTTGGTGAACCCCCAGGCACCGTCCTCGTTCGCGCCGATGATCACGAACGGGACGCCCGGGAACGTCACGCCGCGGACGTTCGTCTCCGACGTGACGACGTGCTGTTCGTACCAGATCGGCGGCGTCATCAGCGAGAGGTGCGGATCGTTGGCGACGATGGGCGTCCCGGAGTCGGTGTACTCACCGGAGACGACCCAGCTGTTCGATCCCACGCCGGGCGGCGATTCGAACTGTGCGAGCCAGTCGACGAGTTCGTCCGACCCGTTCGTCGAATCGTCGCTGGCCGAGGAACTCGTCTCGCTCGTCGAACCGGGACGATCAGACTGGCCCGTCTCGCCCGTCGAACTGTCGCCATCCGACGGGCCCGTCCCGCTCGTCTGATCGGCGTTCGGCTGGGCTGCAGAGCCCGTCCGGAGTCGACGCGAGGCCGGTTCGGACTGTCTCGCAGTGGTGCCACCAACCCCACCGACGTCACCGAGGGCGTCGTCTCCGGGACGGAGCACGGGGACGTCGTGGTCGTACGTGGTCGGGAAGAGGTCGCTCACGATCTCCGCGCCGAGGGCGTCGGTGAGGCGCTCGCGCCGGAGCGCGTCGAAGTTCCCCGTCAGGGTCCAGGCGATCTGCTTCTCCAGGAGGATCGTGTCCACCGGCGTCCAGGGGGCCGGCTCGTGACCGAGCACCTGGAACTCGATCAGGAGTTCCTCGTTCTCGATTGCGGCGTTCACCCCGTCGGCGAACGCCCGGACGAGTGGTGCGTGGCTCGTCTCCGCCATGCGGTCCCAGGTCGCCTCGGCCGCACCGACGAAGTCCATCTTGACGTGGAACTCGTCGCTCTCGACGGTCGCCTCGCCGGCGATTTCGGAGAGCTGGCCGCGCAGCTGGCGTCGCTGGATGTCGAGCTGGAAGAGCCGGTCGAACCCCTGGACGTAGCCGACCGCGAAGTAGGCCGCCCGTTCGTCTTCGGCCTCGACGTGGGGAATCCCAACGTCGTCTCGTTTGATCGTCGCCGATCCGTACGGGTTCGTGGCCTCGCCCGAGACGTCGCGATCGACGGCGTCCCAGGTGTCGCCCGACAGTGGGGCAAACTTCTCGAGTAGTGACCCCACGTCCGAGGCTGCCAGGCCCACCGTGCCGGCCCCGAGCACGGTCGCGAGCAGCGCCCGTCGTGTGGTGTTTTCGCTCACACCTCACACTCGAACGGAGACCCCTTAAGTGTCAGCGTCGGTGCCGGGGATCGGACGGCGACGGCCGGCACAGTCGTGGGTGTCCGGCCGGCCGACGAGGAGGCTATCGGCGTGGACGGCCGAGGCGCCGGAACCGGCAGGAGTGATAGCAGAACGGCTTTACGTCGCGGTCTACTCGTTTCGCCCATGGATTACGAATCGAGTCTCGACCGTGCGATGGAGAACGTTCCCGACATCGGCGGCGACGACGAACGTCTCGACATTCCGGACGCCGAGCCCCAGAAGGACGGTGCATTCACGCGGTTTACGAACATGAGCGAGATCGCCGACGTGCTCAGCCGGGAACCGGAGCACCTCCACCGGTTCATCCAGCGCGAACTCGGAACCAGCGGCAAGTTTGAAGACGGCCGCGGCCGGTACAACGGTAACTTCTCGCAGACGGACCTGGACGCGGTCGTCGACGCCTACGTCGACGAGTACGTCCTCTGTTCGGAGTGTGGCCTGCCCGACACCCGCCTGGTTCGCGAGGATCGCACACCCATGCTTCGCTGTGACGCCTGTGGGGCCTTCCGACCGGTCACCAAACGCTCCCAGAGCCAGTCCCAGCAGCAAGATCGCGACGAGGTCGAAGAGGGCCAGACCTACACCGTCGAGATCACCGGCACCGGCCGAAAGGGCGACGGTGTGGCCGAGAAGGGCAACTACACGATCTTCGTCCCCGGCGCCGACGAGGGCGACGTCGTCGAGATCTACATCGAGAACATCTCGGGCAACCTCGCCTTCTCCCGGAAGGCCTGAACGCGCGTCCAGTTCCCCCGGGAAACGGGCGTAGACTTTTCGACGAACGACAACCAGTTCCGACCGTCCGGGTTTCCTGAATCAGCACTATCAAGGGCACCTCCCGCGTTGGCTAGCTCATGGACGAGACAGTGCGCACGGGCCTCGACGGCGTGGTCGCAGACGAGACGCGACTGAGCGCGATCGACGGTGACGCCGGTCAGCTGACGATCGGCGGCTTCGCCCTCGACGAACTAGCGGGCAACGCCACGTTCGAGGAGACCCTCTTTGTGCTGTACGAGGATCGACTTCCGACGGCTGACGAACTCGAGAATTTCAGCGCCGAACTCGCCGAGTATCGGGCGCTCGCCCCGGCGACGAGATCGGTCGTCGAGGCGGCGGCCGAGCGCGGCCAGTCCGCCATGGACGCTGCCCGGATGGGACTCGCGAGCGCGTCGCTCGCCCGGCCAGCGTCGGCGGCAGACGACGTGAACGGCGAAACGGCGGCGGAAGACTCGGATCGAGACGCGCTGATCGCCGTTGCACAGTTGCCGACGATCGTCGCTACCTACTGGCGCGCACGTGAGGACGAGGAGCTCATCGATCCCAGCGACGACCTCTCGCACGCGGGCAACTACCTCTACATGCTCACCGGCGAGGAACCGACCGACAGCGAGGTCCGGGGACTGGAGACCTACCTCAACGCGGTCGTCGACCACGGGTTCAACGCCTCGACGTTCACGGGACGCACGATCGCGTCCACCGAATCGGACGTAATCTCGGCGGTTACCGGTGCCGTCGGCGCGCTGAAGGGGCCGCTCCACGGCGGCGCGCCCGGACCCGTCCTCGACATGCTGGAGGAGACCCACGCGGCCGACGACGTCCGCTCCGTATTGGCAACTAAACTCGACGACGGCGAGCGGCTGATGGGCTTCGGTCACCGGGTGTACAACGTCCGCGATCCGCGTGCGGCGGTGCTCTCGGAGGGCGCCGAAGCGTTCTACCGGGCCGAGGATGGCGGCGACGAGGCGTTCTACGAGTCGGCCGTCGAGACCGAAAGCGTCGCGCGCGACCTGCTCGCCGACCGCCGGCCCGACCTCGATCTGGAGACGAACGTCGAGTTCTACACCGCGATCATCCTGCGCGGCGTCGGCATCCCGCAGCCGCTCTTTAGCGCGACGTTCGCCGTCGCCCGTGTCGGCGGCTGGACCGCCCACGCACTCGAACAGCTGGCCGACAACCGTATCGTCCGCCCCCGCTCCGCCTACATCGGCGAGTACGACCGAACGTGGACGCCGATCGACGAGCGCTGAACGGTCGGCCGGGTCCAGTCGTCGGATTCGTGGATCGCCGCCTCCTGAACCCTTTTGCCCGTCTACGCTATCTGCCCACACATGGCAACACGTCTCCCGGAGGTCGAGTACGACGACCGGCTCGCACGGGTTCGCGACCGGATTGCGGCGTCACACACCGATGCCGGCGTCTGGTTCGGCGCGACGAGCATCGAGTACCTAACCGGCTTCGACCACATCCAGACCGAACGTCCCGTCTGTCTCGCCGTCACGCCCGAGACCGCCGAGATCACCGTCCCGCGGCTGGAGGTCGAACGCGTCGAACCCAACCCCCGGATCGACGCCGTCCACCACTACCACGACTACCCGGGCGGTCGCCCGATCGCCATCGCGGCGGAGATGCTCGCCGGACTCGGGGTCGAGACCGTCGTGGCAGATAGCGACGGCGCACCCGGGACGATGGGCTATGAGGGGCCCGCCCTCTCAGCGTTCGTCGAGGTCGACGACCAGGCGTGGGTGTCCCGCATGCGCTGGGAGAAGTCCGACGCCGAACTCGACCTGATCCGCGAGTCGGCTCGCTGGGGGAACCTGGCCCACCGCTACCTCGCCGACTACACGGAGGTCGGCGTCCACCCGGTCACCGTGAGCCAGCGCGCCTCGATGGAGGCCTCGCGAGCGATGCTCGACACCCTCGGCGACGAGTACGTCGCCCGGACGCGCGGCTCCGGTCCGGCCTTCGCGGGCTACATCACCGGCCCGCAGACCCGATTGCCCCACGGCCACACTGCCAACCGTCGACTGCAGGCGGGCGACGTGCTCGTCACCGGCGCGGCGGCGAACGTCGACGGTTACCACTCCGAACTCGAGCGAACGATGTTCCTCGGTGAACCCACCGACGAGCAGCGCCACTACTTCGAACTCATGGTCGAGATGCAGGACGTCGCGATCGACGCGCTCGGTCCGGGCGTCCCCATCGCCGACGTCGACGAGGCGGTCCGCGACTACGTCGACGAACAGGGCGTCGCCGACCTGTACCAGCACCACGTCGGCCACAACATCGGCATGGGCGGCCACGAGCCGCCGTACGTCGATCAGGGGTGGGGCGATCACTGCGAGACCGACGCCACGAGTTACGACGACGAAGACGCCATCATGCAACCTGGCCACGTCTGGACGATCGAACCCGGTCTCTACACCGACGAGTACGGCTACCGCCACTCGGACACCATCGCCATCACCGAAGACGGCATCGAGTGGCTCACCTACTTCCCCCGCGACCTCGAGGGGAACGTCATTCCGATCGCGTGAGGTGACAGGGCCCGACTTCTGGTCACCGACCGGCGACTCGCTGACGGTGAACACCAGGCGATCCCGGCAGCACTTCCCGGCAACCGGACCGATCGATTCAAGTGAATTTGGATTACCCACACTGACATGGCAGTCTCCTTCGACTGCTTCGGCACACTCGTGACCGCCGACCGGCCGACCGACCCGGCCGCAGCCGTCGCGACCGAGCTCGCGGCGAGAGGAGTGGCCGTTCCGACCGACTGGGCGGAGGCCTACCGCGAGCACCACGTTCCGGCACCCGAACACGCAGAAGTCCCCCTCCCGGCCCACGTCGGGGCCGCACTGGCGAGTCGCGACGTCGAGTGGGACGGAAACGCCGTCAGGCGGGCCGTCGTCGCCGCGTTCGACCCCACCGTCGAGACGAGACGCGGTGCCGTCGAAGCGGTCGACGCTGCCGCCGAGCGCGGCCCGGTCGCGATCTGCTCGAACTGCGCCGTCCCGGAACTCGTCTCGAAGACGCTGCTGCGCTCCGAGATCGATCGATCGGTCTTCGACGCGATCGTGACCAGCACCGGCTGTGGCTTTCGCAAGCCGGCACCGGAGATATTCACGGCGACGGCCGACGCGCTGGCCGTCGACGCGGCCACACTGGTTCACGTCGGCGACGATCCGGCGACCGACGGTGGCGTCACCGACGTCGGTGGCACGGCCATCCTGTTGGGGGAGACGCCGCTCTCGGCCGTTCCGGATCGACTCGACGAGGTGGACGCGTGAGTACTCGCCTGCAGCCGCTACACCGGTGGTGTCCGTGACCACGACCACCGTCGCCCTCGTCGCGTTCGCCGTCAGCTTCGATCTGCTCGTCGGCGAGCCACGCACGCGCTGGCACCCGGTTGCCTGGTTCGGCACGATCGTCGGCCTCGTCGATCGAGACTGGGATCTCGACACGGGTAACGAGCGCTGGCTCGGACTGGTGGTCGCTCTCGTGTTCCCGGCGGCCGCAGCGGGGCTCGTCGGTGGACTGGTCGGCCTCGCCGGCTTCGTTCACCCCACCGTCGCGGCGCTGCTCGCCGGCGTCGTCCTCTTCCTGACGACGAGTCTTCGGTCCCTGCTGGAACTGACCGAAGCCGTCGTCGAGGAGAGCAAATCGGACCCGGAAACGGCCCGGCAGACCGTCCGCGGGCTCGCCGGCCGCGACGCGAGTTCGCTCTCGCCGGCACAGCTTCGCAGCGCCGCGATCGAGAGCGCCGCTGAGAACCTGGCTGACGGGTTCGTCGCGACGCTCGCCCCGTTCGTCCTCCTGGCCCCGGTCTCGCTCCCAGCCGCGGCCGCCGCCGCGACCTGGGTCAAGGCCGTGAACACGCTCGACTCGATGCTCGGCTATCCCGACAAGCCCATCGGCACCGCGAGCGCCAGACTCGACGACGTCGTTATGTGGCTCCCTGCGCGCCTGACCGCCGGCTCCCTCGCACTCGCCGCCGGACGACCGCGAGCGCTCGCCACTGCCCGTCAGTGGGTTCGAACGCCGCCGTCGCCGAACTCGGGCTGGCCGATGGCCGTGGCAGCCGTCGTCCTGTCCGTTCGCCTCGAAAAGCCGGACGTGTACGCGCTGAATCCGGCCGGACGGGAACCGACAGGCACCGACGGCGACCGAGCTGTCAGGCTGGTCGGCGTCGGAGCGATCGTCGCGCTCTTGGTACTCGTCGTCGCGACGATCGCGCTCGACGCGGGCGTCGTTGGTGCTACGGGCGTCCCGGGTGTCGCAGACGTCGCGGCGATCACGGACCAGCAGCATTCGCTCACCCCGGAGGGACCACCGTGAACTGGACGTGGGTTCGTGCGCTGCGGGCCGGGGTCGCCTTCCTGACGCGAATTCCGACCGGCGGAAGCACGGCTTCGGACTGGGATACGTTCGCGCGAACGCCCGCCGCGTTTCCGGTCGTCGGCGTCTGTATCGGCGTGCTCGCCGCGCTCCCGCTGCTCGCTATCGACCGCGCCCCGGCGCCGACCGTCGTGCTGGGTTACCTCCTCGCAATCTACCTGGTGACGGGAATCAATCACCTGGACGGCGTCGCCGACCTCGGTGACGCCGCGGTCGTCCACGGCGATCGAGGGCGTCGCCGCGAGGTCCTGAAAGATACGACGACCGGCGTCGGGGCCATCCTCGCCGTCTGTCTCGTCGTCGCCGGACTCGCCCTCGCTGGCCTCGCACTGACGGCCCTCCCGATCGGGCTCGCTGTCACGGTCGCGATCACGGCCGAGATCGGTGCCAAACTCGGCATGGCCACCGTCGCCGGCCTCGGGACGGCGAGCCACGACGGGTTCGGATCCCAGTTCACGCAGAATGCCACGCCGCGCTCGCTCGGTAGTCCGTTCGTGTTCTCGATCCTGGCCGTGGGTGCCATCACGGTCGCCGTCGACGCAGCACTGCCGGCCCTGTCTCTTATACACATCTCTGAGCGGGCT
>NZ_AOIQ01000020.1 GCF_000337515.1 Halovivax asiaticus JCM 14624 | reverse complement strand
ATGTGTATAAGAGACAGGCGATCCCCTGGCTGTGGGCGCGGCGGAACCTGGGCGGCGCGAGTGGCGACGTCTTCGGGGCGGCGAACGAGGTCGGCCGCGTCGTCGGACTCCACGCGGGGGTGATCGCGTGGACGCTCTGGTGATGTGCGGCGGGGAGGGGAGTCGCCTCGATACCGACGCGGAAAAACCGCTGTATCCGATCGCCGGTGAGTCGATGGTCGATCGCGTCCGTCGGGCGCTCGCCGCCAGCCGGATCGAGACGACCTACGCCGTCGTCTCGCCGAACGCCCCGGAGACGCGCTCGCACCTCGCCGAATCCGGGATGGCACTGATCGAGACGCCCGGCGCGGGCTACGTCCCGGACCTCGCCACCGCACTCGACGACTCGCGGGTCGAGCCGCCAATCCTGACGGTGACCGCGGACCTGCCGCTGCTCACCGCCGAGCTCGTCGACGACGTGTGTCGAGCCTACCGCGCCCGTGTTCGAACGCGAGCGGACGATGGGGCCGACGCGTCGACGGACGACGCGCCCCGCCAGCCATCGATGACGGTCTGTATCCCTCGTACGCTGAAACGACACCTCGGCGTGTCAGCCGAGGAGGCCGCCGTCGTCGACGGCCTCGTCCCGACCGGCCTCAACGTGGTCGGGGCCGAACCCGCGACCGACGACGATCGATCGAGGGGCACCGAGTCATCGAGACCGCTCGTCCACGTCCTCCGGAGCGCCGGGGCGGTGATCAACGTGAACCGGCTCGACGACGTCCGAATCGCACAACGACACCGAGGAGACCACCGATGACAGGACCACTCTGGCGAATCCACACGATCGAGGAAGCGAACGGACGAACAGTGCAAGAAGCACGGGTGAACGAAGGCGCGAGGCGCCGGACCCACTCCGAGGTAGATCGATGCGACTGATTCTCGCGGCCGGCACGACCGAGACGGCGCTCGTCGACGGTATCAGTGCAGCCGGAGCGACGCCGGAACTCATGGCCCACACGCCGCCCGGAGACGCCGAGCTCCTCGTCTACGGCGAACCGGTCCGCTCGCCGGTCACGCCGATCTCGCCGACCGGCTGCGTGACGCCGGCGGCCGTCACCCGCGCCGTTCGCGAAGTCAGGGCGTTTCCCGTGACCACCATCGACGCCGGATTGGCAGCCCCGACGGCCGCGCCGACGGTCACGCTCGACGCAAAACCGGGAGCCGATATCAGGGACGAACGAGCCGTCCCGGACGCCGACGGGCTCTTCGAACGCGCCCGCTCGTTCGGTGCGTCGCTCCCGGACGACGCGATCACGATCGGCGAGACGATTCCCGGCGGGACCACGACCGCGCTCGGGGTGCTAACCGCTCTCGGCGAGCGAGTTGGCGTCTCGTCGTCGCTGCCGGCGAACCCGATGGAGCAAAAACGATCGGTCGTTCGCGACGGCCTCGAAGCCAGCGGGATCGAGGCAGGCGAGTGTGAGAGCGCGCCGCTCGCAGCGATCGAGGCCGTCGGCGACCCGGTACAGGCGACGGTCGCCGGCGTCGCCGCCGGCGCACTCGAGGCCGGGATCGACGTCACACTGGCCGGCGGCACGCAACAACTCGCGATCGCGGCCGTCCTCCGCCACGCCGGCGTGACTGGCCCGCTCACGGTGGCCACGACGTCCTTCGTCGCCGCCGATCGCGGCGAGGATATAGAACGCGCGGCCGATCGATTCGACTGTGAACTCACCGTCACCGATCCCGGGTTCGACGAACGCGACCACGTGACGATGAACCGCTACTGCGCCGGTGAAGTCAAGGAAGGCGTCGCGATGGGTGGGGCACTCTCACTCGTTCCGACCGACGACCTGGCCGCCGTCCGCGACCGATTCGCCGCGATCTGTGACAGACTCGGCGTCGACGAGTTTCTGGACGGGGCGGAGCCGGAGTCGGCACCGGATCCAAGCGTCTCGTCGGAGGGACGATAACAGTGGACACCGAATCCGTCCGCGACACCGATCGCGTCCCCCACGGTGGCGAATCGGACCCGTCAGTGCTCGACTGTAGCGCGAACGTCGTTCCCGAGCCGCCCGAGGGCGTCGAGGCCGTCTACCGGGACGCGCTGGCGGCGGCCGGCCGGTATCCCGACGACGCGTATCCGTCCTTCCGCGAGGCAGCCGGTGCATACGTCGGCTGTGATCCCGAACACGTCGTCCCGACGGCCGGCGGGCTGGCTGCGATTCGACTCGCGATCGGGCTCACCGTCGACCCCGATGACGAGGTGCTGGTTCCGTTCCCGAGCTTCGGCGAGTACGCCCGCGAGGTACGCCTCCAGGGAGGCGACCCGCGATTCGTGCCACACGACGAGGTGCTAGCAGTCGACCCCAGCGGCTGTGCGCTCGCGATCGTCTGTACCCCCAACAATCCCACCGGGGAGCTCACGGATCCGGACGCGTTGGCCGCGTTCGCCGGTCGCTGCGAGGCTACCGGAACGACGCTGCTCGTCGACGAGGCGTTCCTCGGATTTACGGAATCCGCCTCGATGGCGGTCCGGGAACGCGAGAACGTGATCGTCGCCCGCTCGTTAACCAAGCTGTTCGGGCTCCCGGGTCTGCGCTCCGGCTTCGCCGTCGCTTCCGGTCCACTCGGCGAGACGCTCGAACGGGCACGACCGGCCTGGAGCCTCGGGACGCCGGCCGCGACAGTCGGCTCCCATTGCCTGCGAGACGAGGAATTCGTCCGAGAGACGCGGTCACGCGTCCGGCGGGAACGAACGCGCCTCCGGGACGGCCTCGTCGGTGCCGGCTTCGCGGTGGCACCCTCGGACGCACCGTTCGTCCTCGTCGAGTGCGCAGGTCGCGACGTGGACGCCGTCCTCGAACGCGCTCGCGACGCGGGGATCGCCCTCCGCGACGCGCGGACGTTCCGGGGACTCGACTCGCACGTCCGCATCGCCGTCCGCGATCGAGAGACGACCGACCGGGTACTCGAGGTGCTCGGCGATGGATGAGTCAGTCGCCGCGGACGACGCAGCGTCCGGGACGGACTCGATCGCGGACGCGTCGCGGCGGGACGGCGTCCTCCAGGTTCGCCGACCCGGAACCGAGTGGCTCCACACCGGCTGGCACGGCGGCCGGACGGTCGCCGACGCGGCCTACAACGTCACCGTTCCCAATGGATGGGCCCCGCCAGATATCGCCGCGGACGTCCGCGAGCGACTCGCCGCGGCGTCGTTCACCGACGATGGACCCGTCCTGCTGACCGGCGTCGAGATGAGTCACGGTCGCGGAGCGAACTGTGGGCCGGTCACCGCCTACGCCACAGTCGGCATCTCGAATCCGGCCGTCCTGCCAGCCGACCCGGCGGGCGGATCGCTCCCACCAGCCTCGGTCGGTGATGACGGGGAATCGACGACGACCGGAACGGTCAACCTCGTCGTCGTGACCGACCGATCGCTCGCGGGCGGCGCACTCGCGAACCTCGTCGCCGTCGCCGCGGAGGCGAAAACTGCCACGTTGCTCGCAGAAACCGGCTTCCCCGGTACGACGAGCGACGCGCTCACCGTCGGCCACGATCCGACCGGGCCGACCGCCGAATTCTCCGGCAGTGCGACCCGCGTCGGGGCAGCGACTCGCGCGTGTGTCCGCGAGGCCGTGACGGCGTCGCTGCACAGCCGGTACGAGAATGGAGACGTCGACCGTCCCCAGTGCCTCGACGACGCGGCGTACGGCGTCTCGACCGACGTTCGGGCCGACGTCTTCGCCGTTCCGTCCGATCGGCGGTGACCCGCCCGCAGGCACGCACTTTCACTTTCACTCCGCTCGGGTCGCTTTGACGTACTGTCCGCACATCCTACAGAATATGAGCACGAACGCAGTCCTGATCGACGAGGAATCGGCCGGCCACCCAGCGCCCCAGCACGACCCCACCGTCGACGCGCTCGAAGAGCGGATCGCCCGGACCGAACGTCGTCGGGTCGACGTCACCGAACTCGACGTCACGAGCCTCGAGACGTTCGTCGAGGAGAACGTCGGCACTCACCTCGTCTCGCTCGAACACCGCGGGGGACGTACTTACCTCGTTCTCGAGTAGCGTCGCAGGGTGGAGTCGGGCGTTACCCCCGCCGATTCGCCGTCGCGACGGGGCCAACAGCTTTGACGGTCGACCCGAAATCGGGCCACATGCCGGGACCACCGTTCTGCGCGGGCGAGCAGGTGACACTGCGCCCGATCCAGCGAGAGGACAGTCGGTTCTGCCAGGAGTTGCTGAACGAGCCGCGGGTTCGCCGACGAATCGCGAGTACGGACCCGATCACGGCGGCGGCCGAACGCGACTGGATCGAGCGCCAGGACGAGCAGGACGGATTCGACTTCCTGATCTGTCGTGCCGACGCGCCGACCGACGGCGACGATCCACTCGGGCTGGATAGTGTCGACGAGCCCGAACCCGTCGGAACGATCGGGCTGACCCCGGCCCACGAGGTCTGGGGGACGGCGGAGATCGGCTACGCGATCGCGCCCGAATACTGGGGGAACGGCTACGCCACCGACGCCCTCTCGCTCGTCTGTCAGTACGCGTTCGACGAGCGCCGCATCGCCAAGCTCCACGCCGAGACGTTCGCGACGAACCCGGCGTCGGCACGTGTCCTGACGAAGGTGGGATTCGAGAAGGAGGGGTCGTTCCGAAACGAGGCGTTCGTCGACGGGGCGCGCGTGAACGTGATCCGATACGGGCTCCTGGCCGAGGAGTGGGACGGAAACGGGACCACTTGGTAACCCCGGAACCCGCGATCAGGGCAGTGTTCGTGACCGATGTGTTCCGACTCGGACCGATACCCGGTAGAAAGACACTTCTCCGTCGGTCCGCTTCGTCGGATCGTGACCGATCAGGGCGACGACGAGCCGAGGACACCGTCGGAGGGTGCTTATGGCGGAGACGATCCCGTCCCGGTCAGCGCCGAGAGCCCGCGGGTCGAGGTGTACCCCGGCAAGGAGGTCGTGGTCGACTTCGACCCCGAGCTGACGTTCGAGTGCGTCTCCGAGTGCACCTGGTGCTGTCAGCACGGCGTCTTGCTCTACGGGAAAGACCTGATCGAACTCGCCAGCCGAGCGAACCTCTCCGAGACGACGACGGATTTCCGCGGCGAGAAGTTCGTCACCCGCGAGCCGAAAGCGCGCGAGGAGCACGTCGCGGACGACGGCCAAGCATGTGCCTTCCTCGGAGACGACGGCCTCTGTCAGCTCCACCTCGAAGACGAGCACGACTGGAAACCGACGCGGTGTTCGGTCTTCCCGCTCGCGGTCAGTCGGGAGGCAGACGGACTTCACGTCGGGATTCGCGAGTCCGCCCACGATCACTGCGAGGGACTCGGCGTCTCCGAGCGCCGCGTCATCGACGAACTCCAGGCCTTCCTCCCCGAGTTACTCTGGGACCTGGAGAACCCCGACTCCGAGCGCGTCCTGTAGCGCGATGACGACCGGGGTGGGCGGCTTTGACGCACTGCCCACCGCGATGATCGTATGTGTGTTTCGCCGATGAACAGTCGCTGCAACCGTGGATAACACCTTAGACCGCCCGTGGTATATCGCCCCACATGGGCCAGACACAGGCACCACCGAAGCGGTCGCGCTGTCTGAACTGTGGGTTCAGCGCCCCGGATGGGGACGACGCGTGGGAGCGAGTCGATGTCCCCGGTCTCGGACGGATGAGTCAGTGTCCGGAGTGTACGAGTACGAACCTTATCACCGGCATCTCGATCAACTAGGCGGCGCTCAGAGACGGGAAAGCCGGCATCCGGCGAGTGAGGGGAATCGACTCCCGTCGAATGAAGGTAGAAATCGGGCCCGGCGAGTGACTCGGGAGACAGACTCTTTGGCGTCCCGGCCCAAGTCACGGTATGAGCCAGGACACAGCGGACCTCCCCGAAACCGACGAGGAGTGGCGCGAACAGCTCTCCGACGAGGAGTACGAGATCCTCCGCGAGGCCGGAACCGAAGCACCGTTCAGCGGCGAGTACGTCGACCACGACGGCGACGGCACGTTCGCCTGTGCGGGCTGTGGCGAGACGCTCTTCGACGCGACGACGAAGTTCGATCACGGCTGTGGCTGGCCGAGTTTCTACGACGCGCCGGAGGACAAGGTCGAGACGCGTCTCGACACCAGCCACGGTATGCGCCGCACGGAGGTGCTGTGTGCGAACTGCGGCGGCCACCTCGGACACGTCTTCGAAGACGGCCCGGAACCGACGGGACAGCGCTTCTGTATCAACTCGGTCGCACTGGACTACGAAGACGAGGACTGACCGATCGGCAGGAGCTCGAGATCCACGGAAGCGTCGGGCGCTTCCAGCGTCTTCCCGTCCGATTCCGGACGAACAAGTCACACCTCCTGAACGAGTGAACGCGCCGGTATCGACACCGTAGCATCGCGTCACTCGAGTCGCTATCGATCGGCCAGGGTCCGGTAGCGCGGGACGCCCGACATGTCGGGACGATCCCGCGCCGGCATCGTCGAGTACGTCGCGCGACCGAGCCCGCTCACCGACTGGCGAGTTCGACCCGACGCTCCGCCACTGATCGACCGATCGTCGAGCGATAGTCCGTCGTCGCCCATCCCGAGAAGACCCTCCGCTTCGTCGGTGTCGTCCGCAGTGGTACCGGCTTCGTCGCCCTCGCCGTCGTGGTCCACACCGTTCTCATCACCGGCGCCCATCGACACGTCGCTCAGGCGGGACCCAGCTTCGTCGACGAGACTCGCCGCCGCTGTCTCTTATACACATCTCT
>NZ_AOIQ01000019.1 GCF_000337515.1 Halovivax asiaticus JCM 14624 | reverse complement strand
AGAGATGTGTATAAGAGACAGTCGTTTCGCTGGCCGATTCGTCCAGCAGAAGGGGTGCCAGTGTCGCCATCGCGTCTCGTTCCCCCTCGTCGAACGAGGGCTCGGCGTCTTCGTCGCCGGCCAGTCGTGAAAGCGTCAGTATCGCCCGGAGTGACGCCACGTCGTCCGGATCGCCGGCGAGGATCGCCGCCGGGACCGAGTCGGCGACGTCAGGGCGATCGATATCGAGCGCTGCCAGGAGCGCCGCCGGCTCGGTGCCTTCGAGCAGGGCGGCCGCGTCCGATCCGAGCGCTCGAAGCGTGGTCCGCCCGGAGGCGGACAGGGCATCGGCCGGGTCGGACTCGTCGCTCCCCCTGGCCACGTCCGGAAGCGCGGCCCTCGCCTCGGCTATGAGTTTTCGTACCCGTTCGGCGACGTCGTCGATCGTGGACTGTGATGCGGTCGGCATTGTCGCGTTCTGGCTCGTCACTCCGATTCGTCGCCGTCGTCGGTGACGGCGTCGACGATTCGACCGACCATCTCCTCGTGCGTGATGTTCGCGGTCACGCCGACGTCCTTCGCGATCGACTGGAGATCGCGGTAGGAGATGGACTGGAGGTAAGCTTCGAGGGTCTCCGTCTTGAGCGAGTCGAGGTCGTCGACGTCGAGCGACTCGGCGTCGACGGCGTCGGGTACTGACACCTCGGACGTGTCGGCATCCTCCTCGGACGCCGTTTCAGATTCCACGTCGTCCCCTGACGCCGATTCGTCGTCCACGTCCTCGGGTTCGTCACCGTCGGCCACGTCGGCAGCCCCACTCTCGCCACCGATGGCGTCTGTGATGGTCGAGCCGAGCCCGGCATCCCGCGCGGCGTCGACGACCGTAGCGAGTGCCGACCCGCGCTCTCGTGACTCGGAGAGGGCGTCCGACAGGCCGTCGCTGACCGCCGTCGCGAGGTCGGCGAGAATGTCTCGCGGACCGGCCGACTCGTCGATGGTGTCGAGCGCCTCCTGGACGCGCCGGCCGATGGCCGCACCGACCCGTCGGCCGGCCGCCTCGCCAAGCCGGGCGCCGACCGCTCGCCCCACCTCCGCGGAGTCGACCTGCTCGCCCAGCGACTCGCCGCCGACGAGTCCGTCGACGTCAAACTGGTTCGTCGCCTCCTCGACCACGACCTCCGTCATGGAATCGGTGTCACTCATTGGAACCAGCGCTCGTTGCGACCGTCACGATTCGGCACTCGCGGCCGCCTCGGTCGATTCGTCGGAATCGTCCGCGGACTCCGACGCGGCGTCGTCGGTCCTGTCCGAGTCGTCGGCAGCGTCCGCCGGTTCGTCGTCCGCCGAGTCGGTGTCGCTCTCGTCCGCCGATCCGGAGTCGGCCTCGTCCGAGTCAGCTTCGCCGTCGCTCGCCTCCTCGGTGCTGTCCTCATCTCCGGCCGAGTCGGTGTCGTCCTCACCCTCGGCTTCCGTCCCGTCGCCGCCGGAGAGGAGGTCGTCGACGACGAACGAGCCGATCGTCTGGCCGAGTATCGCCCCGATCCTGCGACCGGCCATCGCACCGATCGCTCCGCCGAGGGCCTGCCCAAGGGGTTCGTCTCCGTCGAGCGAATCCTCCCACTGCGTGCCCTCGAGTAACTCCTCGATGTCGATGCTCCCCGTGATCTCGCCGTAATCGACCCGGTCGGTCAGGCTTCCGTCGCTCATTGGGTTCCTCCGAAGTCGTCCGTTTCGTCGTCTTGGTGTCGAGCAGGTGGGTGTCGCGTGGTCGGTCGTCCGTGGGCGGTCGTCTCAGCCTCATCGATCGTCGCATCACCCTCAGTCGTCCCAGCACCGTCGGTCGGTGCATCACCCTCTGCCGTCCCGTTCGCCTCGGGAACCCAGCCGCCGTCGGCGGCCGCCGGTTCCGCTTGCTCGCCCTCGCCGCCGGAGTCGCCGCTCCCGTCGCCCGTTCGCTGATCGACCGCTGCGACGAGGCGCTTCAGGCCGGTCTGGAGCGCCCACGAGAGCGCCTTCTCGACCGGGATCGAGGGTACCAGACTCCCCACGACAGATCGCAGTCGCGAACCGATCGACCGAAGGATTCCACCCCCGGACTCGTCTCCCTCGGCTTCCCCGGATTCGTCGCCCGCTTCCTCGGATTCCTGCGCGTCGGACGATTGCTCCTCGGCGTCGTCTTCCGAGTCCGAATCGGGTGTCGATTCGCCCTCCTCGGACTCGTCGCCCCCGGACCCGTCCTGGCCGCCGACGAACGGGATCAGACCGACGAGGCGTTTCTTCAGGCCGCCCAGTATCGAACTCGGCGTCAGTTTCCCCAGGGCGCTACGGAGCCCGGACAGCAGTCCGCCGCCACCGCCGACCCCGTCCAGGAGACCGGCGACCTGCGAGAGGAGGTTGCCGAGCAGCCGCTGTTCACCTGGAACGGCGGAGATGTCGAGGTCGAGCTCGGGCAGGTGAATCTCGAGTCCGAGCAGGTTGACGTGAAGGCCTTCGAGCAGGACGTGGAGAACCGTCGCCGACCCCTCGGGTTCGTCACCCGCTTCCCTGATCGTGACCTCCTCGGCCGATTCGATCTCGACCGCCTCCATCTCGACCGACTCGTCGCCCGCCCCAGACGACTCGGATCCCTCGTCCGCCGTCGACGAGTCGGCGTCCCTACCGGTCGCTTCGCCCTCGCTGTCCGCCGATGACTCGTCCGATCCCGCTCCGTCAGTCTCGGACTCCTGTTCACCGTCGCTCGATTCCTGCTCGCCGCTCCCTTCCTGCTCCTCGGCACTCCCCTCCGTTCCCTCGCCGCGCTCTTCTTGCTCCGCGCCGCCCGCCTGCTCGTCGTTCGCTTCCGCCTCGCTGGTGCTGTCTCCCTGCTCGCGTGCTGCGCTCGACGCGACGGCAAGCGCCGAGCGTTTCTCGCCGGACTCCGCCACTCCGGCTTCGGCGGATTCCGTGTCCTGTGTTGCACCGGTCGACTCCTGTTTCGCGTCAGATGACGGGGGCATGCTCGAACCAATAACAGGAAGACCAGCAGGCGGCCAGGTTCTTGGCCTTGCACGTGCTACTTTCGGGGTCCTGCCCGATTGCGAGACCGGCGATCGTGGCGACAGCGATCGCCTGGGAAAATCAGGACCCTGTGGCGTTGACAGCCACCTGGATTGAGGATAGAAAAAACGGAACACAGCATCCGATCACAGATTCGAGTATATTTCCCGCCGATCGTTTTAGAAATCCTCGATAAGGTATGTTCATCCCCGGGACCGAGCGATCACATGAGCCGTCGCGCACTGTTGGTCCTCGTCGTCACGTCGATCGTCCTCCTCGGCGGCTGCCTCGAAGCACTCCCCGACGGAACCTCCATCGGCGCAGCAGACGAACCGTCGGTGGTCGACGAGCTCGAGGGTGACGACGTCCTCGAGATCCACCACATAGACGTCGGGCAGGGCGACGCGACGGTCGTCCTCGCGCCGAACGGCGAGACGATGGTGATCGACTCCGGCGACTGGCACGACGACGGCGAGCAGGTGCTCTCGTTCCTCGCGGATCGCGGAATCGACCGAGTCGACCACCTGGTCTCGACGCACGGCCACTCGGACCACATCGGCGGCCACGCCGCCATCATCGAGCACTTCGAGACCCAGGGCGACGGTGTCGGTACCGTCTACGACTCGGGCGTCGCCCACACGTCGGAAACCTACGACGGCTACCTCGACGCGGTCGAGACACACGACGTGTCGCTCAAACAGGTGCAATCGGGCGATACGTTCGATCTCGGTGCCGTCGAGGCTCGCATCCTGAATCCGCCCACGGACTCGACGTCCGACGATATCGACGCGAACGGCGTCGTCCTGCGACTCGACTACGGCGACGTCTCTTACCTAACGACCGGTGACGCCGGCGCCGACGCCGAATCGCGACTCGCCGAAACCCAGGGGAGCGCACTCGACGTGGACATCTACCAGGCGGGCCACCACGGCTCGTCGACGAGTTCGACCTCGGCCTTCCTCGACGCCGTCGATCCGTCGATGACGGTGATCTCGAGCGCACAGGACAGTCAGTACGGGCACCCACACGACGAGGTGCTCCAGTCGTTCGCGGATCGCGACGTCGAGACCTACTGGACGGGCGTCCACGGTGACGTCCTCGTCGCGACCGACGGCGAGTCGATCGCCGTCGACACGGCGACCGACGTACCGACGGACGCCGCAGCGCTCCGCGACGAGAAGCCAGTCGACGGCGAATCACGCCTCCCACCGCCTGCGACCGTTTCGCCGGGCGCGCTCGTGGTGGGGATTCTTCCTCTCACAGCGCGGACGGGGAGGTACCCATGAGCACCGACGAAACCGCCGTCCTCGATCGCATCGTCGACGACGAGACGGCCGTCCTCCTGCTCGAAGACGACGGCGAGGTCGTCGACCAGGTGACCCTTCCGGCGGATCGACTTCCGGCGGACGGTCGGGCTGACGGGGCCGTGTACGACCTCGAAATGGACGACGAGCACATCGTCACCCTCTCTTACCGGGCTGACGAAACTGCATCGCGACGGGAATCCGCCCAGAATCGGTTCGATCGCCTCGCGGACCGCCTCGACGACGAGTAAGGGCCCGGCGGATGGCTCACTCCGAGCCCTTCCACTCGCCGTACTCACCCTCTCTGAACTCCTCTTTGGCTTCGCGTTCTCGCGGCCAGACCGTCACCGCCGCGACCACGAGAAAGTACGCGGCTACGATCACGACAACCACGGAACCGGGGACGGTCCCGATCGCAGCGTCGTCGACACTCGCCCGCGTCGGCGCGAACGCCGTCACGCGGAACACCCAGGCGAAGAGCAACACCCCGAGGAGCGCAGCGTAGATCCGTTTGAGTCTGTGTGCGATCGCCTCTCGCAACGAAATCTTCACCGTCGGACGACGATAATCCTCGCTGAGTTCGGCGCGCCAGTCCGAGTGCTCGAGCCCGCGGTCGGGATCGAGTGCAGGGGCGAACAGATTCTGCTGGAACAGCCGAATTCGTGACCGATAGACGTCGTAGTCGCGATATCTTCGCGCCTCGATGAGGAGAAAGACAGTCGTGATGATGACACCGATGAGGACGATGTAGTGTGGGTTATCCGGGCTCGAAAACGCCCACGTGAGGAGTGCGGCCATGATAGTCACCGTCCACGTCGTCGTCTGATCGAGCCGTGATCGCCAGGTCGTCTCCCGGTCGAGTTCGCCCCGGTAGGCGTGTCCGAGAATCGACGACAGGTACGAGGGATCGTCGTCGATCGATTTGCCCACGTGAGCCTCGTCCGGATCGTTTTGGTCGCCACTCACGGGACGTCACCCGCGTTCGATCGTCGCGGCGGAACACCTGGGCCTCGCTCACTCGAGAGAACGGTGCGGCCCTCGATTCGCGTCCGTTGCTGTCGCCACATGAGTCACTCGAACGTACTACGTGACCGAAACCGAAGAACACCGACCCAGCGTCTCCCACTCGCCGATCACCGATCGAGTCGGCGGAGACTCGCGTGAGCAACCCGGGGCCACCGGCGTTCGGTCGGTTCACTTCGTTCCACTCCCAACCTCGATCACGCCCCAGCAACGTGAGAACCGTAGACCACGGTGACGAGATCGGCATCGTCAGCTTCGAACGTGACCTGATCCGTGATCGAGACGAACTCATCGCCTGGCTCGTAGTCGACGATACCGCGATCGCGAAGCCGTGGAAGGTGATTGTGACGGAGCGCGATGCGCGCCGCCGTCGGATCGTCGAACGTGCTACCGCCTGCCCGATCGACCAGTCGTTCAGCCAACACCGATATCGGCAGCGACCCGCTTGCAGCCAGAATCGAACAAAGCCGACGGCGATCGCCGTGGGTGAGCAGTTCCGAACTGTCGACGGCCGGCCAGCGAGGTGAACTCATTGTAGTGCCTCTACTTCACCAACGGGACCGACGCCCCTGTGCAACCGGACTGTACTATCAGTGTTTCAAGTCGGGGTCGGGAGCATCGGGCGCCGCGTACTCCGCGGAGACGACCAGCGTATTTCCGATCAACGCCTGGTTCGCCCGTTGAAGGCGCTTCGAGAGCGATTGCTGCGTAATGTCGAGTTCGTCCGCGACGTCCGTGAGCGCCGCTTCCTTCGGTGTCTCGAAGTAGCCGGCCTCCCACGCTGCGACCAGCGCCTCCTGCTGTTTCGGTGTCAATCCGTACTGACCGCCGGTTTTCGGCTGCGACAGCTGGGTGAGTTGCTGCAGACTGAACGCGATCCGGTGTCTCTCACAGTAGTCCTGAAAGGCACCGAGCTGGTCGCGGTCGTCGAAGCGAATGCGAAGTTCCCACCGCTGGTCGGTCCCCGTCGCCTCCAGGATCACGGCATCGATTTCGGTGTACGCGTACAGGACCGACTGGACCTGTGCCGTCCACTCCGCACGGTAGAGTGCCGAGTCAGCAAACTCGTCCAGTTTCTTGATGTGCTGAATCGTTGGATCGCCTCGCGCCGCCGTCTCGAACGCACTGGGTGAGACGCCAGAAATCCAGAAATACGGTGTCAGAACCTCGTCCGTGACCACGACGCGTTCGATCTCGATCGCCAGGTCCGGCACCGCCGTGAGCGTCTCGTGGAGTGCGAACGCCGATGACGGAACGTGGAATTTGCCGAAGATACTCACAACACGCGTAGGCAACCAGCCGATAAAAGTGGTTAGATAAGACAGGAACCGAGATATTCCAGGAGAGAAAGGGAATATACCGACCGGCTACTCGTCGAGCGAGTACCCCGCTGCCGGTTATTCGCCGTTGGTCGACGGGCGAACCTTCTCGGTGCCCTTGCCGCGGTTCTGGAGGCCACGGTTCGACTTGCCGGCGTTGGTCAGACCACGGAACGCGCGGTTCGTGTGCTCGTCCGCGCAGATCCAGTTCAGGTCGTCGTCGTTCTCGATGGCCGGGTGCTCCGGATCCACGAGGATCACTTCGAACCACTTCTGGGAGCCGTCCTCACCGACCCAGTAACTGGCCAGTACACGCAGGTTGGGGTACTTGCGGGAGACGCGCTCCTCACCGATGCGCTGGATGTTCTTGCGCCGGCCGATGCGGTTGACGCCCTGGCGCTTGGTCCGCCGACCGGCGGTGAAGCGCTCCTTCCGGGCGGTCCCCTTGCGGACGGAGACGCGTGTGAGGACGATGCCCTGTTTGGCCTTGTAGCCGAGTTCGCGGGCCTTGTCGAGTCGCGTCGGTCGCTCGATGCGCTCGATGGCGCCCTGTTTGCGCCACTCCTGTTTGCGTTGCCACTGCAGTTCCCCGAGTTTCCCGTCGCCGGGGTTCTTCCATGCCTCCTTGATGTGGGAGTAGAAGCTTCGTGCCATGTGTATCACCGCGGGCGTTCCTGGTTCAGACCGGTCAGCCGGCCCACATTCCAACCCGTGGATAACCCGTACGGGTGCCCGCTGGTGCCCGCCGCCCAGCGTAGCTACCCATACTACCGAACGTCGTTTCATAAGGGCTTCGAAGCGCTGTCGTCCGCAGTGTGGCGGTTCCAGACGGTATCGAGGCGAAAGCTCACCACCACAGTTCGTTCGTGCTTAGTCGAGCACGGCGAACCGCTCGAAACGACCGGCAGGGGTGAGCCCGTTGATCGTCGCGAACGTCGCCCCGAGAACGAACCCGTACACCAGATGACCGATGGCGAAGATAACCGCGGCGACGAGTTCGCCCGCAGCGCCCGGTAGCGGCAGGAATGGAAGGGGCAACGTCGCCACGTCCGCACGCGTCATGGCAACCGGGAAGACGACACCACCGGCTACCACGCCGATAAACGCTCCGTAGGCGATCCCGGCGAGGGCAAGGTCGGTGAAGTCACGAACCTGCTGGCAGATCGCCGCTCGCGAGACACAGACGGCGAAAGCGAGCCCGAACGCGACGCTGATGAGCAGGTGAATCGTCCACCCCGAAATGACCGATTCCCCCGGAACGGGTGCCAGCCCACCGAGTAGTTCGATCAGGCCGGCACCGAAGTGCATCACGAGCCCCATCGCGAGGCCAGCGACGATCGCCGCAAGGGCGCCGCCTCCCCAGACGCCGACACGCGTATACTGTGGAACGGTAGCAGTCGACATAGTGAACGGACGGGAACGGGTGGCAAAAAGTCGCACCCATCGCACGCCACGTCCCCGCTTTCGACAGGATGGATGAACGGACACCGAAGCCGCACATTCGTTGAGACACAACGAGTTACCCCACGAAACGCTCCTACCCCGCTATACAGCCCATATACTGTCAAAAACTACGATTTGAGCGACGATGCAACGGCCACAATTCTGTATAGCGTTATAGAGTGTATTCACCAGATGTAGGCCACCCCACTTAAAGGAATGGGCGAGGCGGGCGTCAGAAAACGTCGCGAGCGGGCTACTGACTGGCCTGCACGGAGTCGAACGTCCCGGACCGGACGTCGGCCGCGATAGACGGTGCATCCCACTCTGGAAGCTGATTCGGATACTTTCGATCGAAGTACCCGACGAGGTTGGTCACGTCGCGTTCTAAAAATTCGTCGGCGTTCGGGTGATCCGTCGGAACGGCTTGGGGCCAATCGAAGATCGTCACACCGCCCTCGTCGACGAAAATGTTGTACTCGCTCATGTCCGCGTGGACGTACCCCAGTTCGTACGCGCGCGTGAGTTCGACCAGTAACATATCGAGAACGCCGACGACCTGGTCGGCGTCGAGTTTCGCCCGCGAAAGCTCCACACCATCCATTTTCTCCATCACGATCGCGTGGCGATTCTGTTCGATCGGATGCGGCACCGAGACGTCGGGGTACAGCGTCTCCAGAATCTCGAACTCCCGCTCGGCCGCCTTGCGCGCGGTGTACAGCCAGGAGACGTGCTCGCGATCGGAGGTATAATCACGCTCTTTGGCCACCTCCCGGAAGTTCGTGTACCCCTCCCGGTGGTACTTGAGCGCGAGCGGTTTGTACGAGCGGACCTCGTAGACGTCGCTCTCTTTCCCAACGCCGAGGGGCGAGCCGAACTCACCGATGACATCGCGCTCGACGAGTGCTCGTAACGCGAGCGTGTCGTATCCCTCGAACTGCAGGGTATAGCCCTCGTACTGGATCGTCTTCTTCTCGACGAGGCCGCGTTTGAGACACCGTTCGAGTCGGTACTCGACCTCCTCGGGAGTGAGACTGCTGAACTCGGGGAGTTTCTCCCGTTTGACCCACTCCGAAAACCGCATCCCCTGTTCGACGCCGGAGAGGAGATAGAAGTCCTCGGCGTCGAGATCGGGAAGTTCCGGAGCGACGTTTCGAACCATGCCCCCGCCTAGACGGTGGGGCGGTAAAAAGCGCGCGACAGTCGGACCGACCCACTCACCACGGCTCGCCAACGACTGTGGGGCCGACCCGTGCCGTGATTGAACGAAGGGCCGACCGAACGGGCGCGCTCGCATCGTATCGTCCATCCGATACTCCGGCAATCGCGTTCGCTATCGAACGGTCGATTCGATCAACCGGGTGCCCGATGCGGTCCACAGCTCGAAGCAGTAGCAACCGCCCGGTTGCGAACCCAAAATACGCAGGCATCAGTTGGTTACCGGCCCACCGGAGTTCGATCGAGTTCCAGAACACGGCCCGAGAGATCCGATATCGGACCGGTGGTTCTCCCAGGAGAGCGATGACCGCGCCGAACGGCTCGGAACCGTAGCCCGTTCCGCGATCGCGACAGCAATCCCACAAACAGATACCCGCTATTTCACGCAGTACAGCCACCCTGAACCCACATTTGCCGATTTATAAACTATATAACGCAATATAAAATGGTCCTCGGCCAGTTCAGCGCTCCGAGCGGAGTTACTCTGCAAAACCGTCACCAGCGGTCGCGAACGACTCGTTTCGACGTGAGGTGGATCGCACGAATCGGAAGCGGTTTGCCGATCCCGGTCGATGGGCCCGTATGAGCGAACTCGCCGACCGGGAGTGGCGGCTGATCCGTGACGAGCCCCGGGACGGGGCGACCCAGATGGCGCTCGAAGAAGTCGCCGTCAAGACGGCCCACGAGGACGGCGTTCGGACCGTCAGAACGTACGCGTGGGAGCCGAGCACGCTCTCGCTGGGCTACCGACAGGAAGCAGAAAGCGTCGACTGGGACTACTGCGAGCGCGAGGGGATCGACGTCACCCGTCGCCAGACCGGCGGTGGCGGTATCTACCACGACCGACACGGCGACATCTCCTACACCATCGTCGCGCCCGCCGAGGAGGTACCAGGGGACCTGATGGAGTGTTACGCGCTGTTCTGCGAGCCGATCCTCGACGCGCTCGATCGGATGGGCATCGACGCCGACTTCGCCGAACGACCGAAGGCGTCGATCCACCAGCCCTCCTGTTACCTCCGGGACGTCAACCCGGCACACGATATCGTCGTCCACACCGACGACGGCGCCTCGCTGAAGATCAGCGGCAACGCCCAGTACCGCCGACGTGACGCCGTCATCCAGCACGGCTCGATCAGCTACGATCGGACGCCGACACACCACCTCGGCGTCTTTGCCGACCACGAGGTGACGGCGGATCGATTCACCGATCGTGTCGGGAGTATCGCGGCCGAGACCGACCTCGACCGCGAGGCGTGTGTCGATCACCTCGCGAACGCCCTCGGAGCGTGGTGCGATGCCGACGACGGAGAGTGGTCGAGCGACGAACTGTGGGCGGCACGCGATCTGGCCGACCGGAAGTACGACGCCGACGAGTGGGTCCGAAACCGGGAGACGAAAGCGGCCACCGACGGCGGCGAATGACCACCGACTGGCGAACCCGCTATCGGCACATCGAACGACTCACCCGATCACGTTTCTGGCTTCGATACCCCTATCAGGGTCCCGTACCGACACGAATCCATGAAGGTAGGCGCACACGTCTCCATCTCCGGATCGCGCGTTTCCTCCGACGAGGAGACCCCACCGTACGACGACATCCGCAACGCCGTCCCGCGCCAGTTGGCGTTCGGCGGCAACTGCGGCCAGATCTTCACCACGTCGCCACAGGTCTGGGCCGAACCCGAGATCGACGACGAGGCGGCCGAGGGCTTCCGTGACCAGACAGACGAGAAACTCGACGGGCCGTGGGTGATCCACTCGGCGTACCTCGTCAACCTCTGTACGCCCAAAGACGACCTCCGTGAGAAGTCCCTCTCCTCGCTACAGGCCGAACTCGACGCGGCCGCAAAACTCGGCGTTCCGTACGTAAACACGCATCTCGGCGCGCACACGGGCGCCGGCGTCGAGGGCGGATTGGACAACGCCGCGAGTGCGATCGACGAACTCGACGTGCCGGACGGCGTCACGCTCCTCGTCGAATCCGACGCCGGCAGCGGCACCAAGCTCGGCGGCGAGTTCTCCCACCTCGCGGGGATCATCGACCGGACCGACACCGACATCGGTATCTGCATCGACACCGCCCACACGCTCGTCGCCGGCAACGACCTCACGACGCCCGAGGCCGTCGACGAGACGGTCGAACGCTTCGACGACGAAGTCGGGCTCGAGTACCTGGAGTACATCCACCTGAACGACTCGAAACACGACGTCGGCACGCACAAGGACGAACACGCCCTCATCGGCGAGGGATACATCGGCGAAGACGGAATCAGCGCCATCGTCAACCACCCCGACTTGCGCGAGCTCCCCTTCGCCCTCGAGACGCCGACCGAAGACGGCCGCGGCTTCTCGTGGAACATCGCGAAGACGAAAGAACTGCGCGAGAGCTGATCCGAGACCAGCCCACTTTTGCTCGGCCCGTTCGAAACCCACCCGTGCGCGAGTTCTCCGCCGAGTACCTTCGCCGGACGCGCGAAGGGATGTGGGACGATTCGCGGGAGGCACTGCGGGGCCTCTCGCTCGACGACCGCGAACGCGTGCTGGACGTAGGGTGCGGGACGGGTGAACTGAGCCGCGTCCTCGACTCCGAGAGTCCGGACGACTGCGAGGTGATCGGCTGTGACGCCGACGTCGGACTCCTCTCCACCGCGAGTGACCACGTCTCCGTCGTCGCCGGCGACGCCACGCGACTCCCGTTTGCGGACGATTCGTTCGATCTCGTCGTCTGTCAGGCGCTGCTGATCAACCTTCCCGATCCGGCCGCCGCCGTCACGGAGTTCGCCCGCGTCTCGTCGGACCTCGTTGCGGCGATCGAACCCGACAACGGCGCCGTCACGATCGAGTCGAGCGTCGACGCCGAAGCGGGGCTCGCGACCCGCGCTCGGGAGGCCTATCTCGACGGCGTGCCGACCGACGTCACCCTCGGTGCGCGAGCTAGCGACGCGTTCGCTACCGCTGACCTCGACGTCGTGCGGACGGCCCGATACGACCACGCCCGTTCGATCGAGCCGCCGTACGACGAGTCCGCGGTGCGATCGGCGAAGCGAAAGGCCTCCGGCGATGGGCTGGCCGACGACCGAGAGACATTGCTCGCCGGCGCGTTGACACCGGACGAGTACGACGATCTCCGGGCGGCGTGGCGCGAAATGGGTCGAACCGTCGTCCACCAGATGGGCGACCGAGCCTATCGGCGGATCGAGACGGTCCCATTTCACGTGACCGTGGGGCGCGTTCGAGGGGAAAAGCGGGATATGACTGCACCGAAACCGGGTCGATAGCAACTGCGCGGTGAGTAAACGTGGTTCCGATATTTCGCTAGACCACGTCGCCGCGGACCGTCACGCCGTCCTGGTCCTCGCGCCAGGCGTGGACCGCCGCCGCGGCTTCGTTCGCTGCCGACTCGTCCATGCCGAGCATCTCGAGCGACGCCGACAGGGTCGGCATCGCGAACGCACTCTCTCTGAGTTTCTCGAACGCCTCCGACGACCACGTCCCGTCGACCCAGAGACAGACCCCGCGGGGATCGAGTAACTGCGTGTAGTCCTCGCGGAGTCGAGCACCGCGCAGGCGCTGGGTGACGTTGTCCTCGAAGGAGGTATTACAGACCTCCAGGTGGATCGGTTCGTCGTCGTCCAGTAGGTGCGCCGCCAGACACCGTTCCGGCGCGACGTGGCCGTGGTCGTTCGCTCGAACGGTGTCTGGGAACTCGTCGGCCCAGTCGGCGTCCACGGCAGTTCCGACGCCGCGAACGCCGTGTTCGTCGTAATACGCCTGATCGCGCGCTTCGTCGCTCTCGAGGAGGATATCCTTCGTGAGGTAGACGTCGAGTCGATCGATCGGGTCCATCCCGAGCGCGAGGTCGCCGTAGACCCACACCTCGCGGACTGGCACCGGCATCGGCCCGCCGTCGACCGTCTCGATCAGCGTCTCGAGGCGATCGACCGCCGCCTCACGTTCGAGACTCATCGGCCGGAGTAGACGACGGAGGCGCAAAACGGTTTCCGGTCGAGGCCGCCCCACGCCAGGGAGCGGAATCGGCCCACCCGAGTGTACGCTTTTAGAGGCGGCGCGGTGAAGACGCCCGTATGCGTCACCGAATCTTCAACGAGGACGGCAAGACGGATCTCGTCTTCTGCATGGGGTGGGGAAACCGATTCACGCACGAGAACGTCAGCTGGCTGATCGGGACACTCGGCAACGCGGGCTACCGGGTCCACGCGTTCGAGCTCCCGACGGACATCACGGACGTCATGGCAGACTGGGTCGAGCCGGTCGCCGAGTACGTCCGCGACATGGACGGCTACCAGCTCCTCGCACACAGCGCCGGCGGGCTGGTCGGCCAGGCCATCGACGGGGCCGACAATCACGTCTACCTGGCCCCGTTCTGGGGATACGGTTCGCTGTGGCCCGACCGACTCCTCGAGACGGTCGCGACGGTGCCGATCGAAACGCCCGTCCTCCCCGTCACCCGGTTCGATCGTGAACTCCTCGGGCCGAGAGCGACCGACCACCAGCTCGCGACGCAACCGCGATGGATCTCGCCGGCGTTCATCGACACGACGTTGCACGCCCAGCGCGAGTTGCTCGAGATCGATCACGACGCCGTCGTCTTCTGCTCGCTTCGAGACCGCATCGTCGACCTCGCGGCGATCGGCGAGCGAGTGCCACCCGAACGCGTCGTGCTCTACGACGGTGGCCACGAACTGTTCTCGTCGGACGCACGCGACCAGTACGTCGATCCACTCCTCTCGGCGCTCGACGGTGGGGCCGACGCCGTCAAATCGAGTTCGATCGTGGAGCAGTCAGCGTAAGTCCTGAGCCGTGACGGGTACCCGCCCCACCAGCTCGCCAATCGGGACAGCGAAACGGACTTCCCCGCCCGCAGTCAACGCGTCGGTAATGGATTGCGATCGATGTGGCGCGGACGCGGTCATGCACGCCGCGTACTCGGGGGCACACCTCTGTGGCGATCACCTCAGCGCGTCGATCGAGAAACGCGTCAGGCGACGCGTGCGCCGAGACGAACTCGTCCCACGCGAAGCCAGCCCTGAAAACCCGCAAACGTGGGTTATCGGCCTCTCAGGCGGGAAGGACAGCGTCGTCCTCACGCAGATTCTCCACGATACGTTCGCCGAGGACCCGCGGATCGAGCTGGTCGGCCTGACGATTCACGAAGGGATCGAGGGCTACCGCGACAAGAGCGTCGACGCCTGCGTCGAACTGACAGCCGACCTCGACATCCAGCACGAACTGGTGAGCTACGAGGACGAGTTCGGCGTCCGGATGGACGACGTCGTCGAGGACGATCCCGAAAACATGGCCGCCTGCGCTTACTGCGGCGTCTTCCGGCGCGACCTTCTCTCGCGGTACGCAGAGGAACTCGGCGCCGACCTCCTGCTGACCGGACACAACCTGGACGACGAGGCCCAGACCGCCCTCATGAACTTCCTCGAGGGCGACGTCGGCCAGATCGCGAAGCACTTCGACGCGAGTCTCGGGCCACTTCCCGATCGCGAAGACCAGGACGACTTCGTCGCCCGAGCGAAACCCCTGCGCGACGTCCCCGAGAAGGAAGTCGCCCTCTACGCCCACCTGAACGATCTGCCCGCCCACATCACGGAGTGTCCGCACGCCAGCGAAGCCTACCGCGGCGAGATCCAGGGGCTCCTGTACGACCTGGAGGAACGCCATCCCGGGACTCGCCACTCGATCATGGCCGGGTACGAGGAACTGGCCGACGTGGCCGCGACGGAGTACGGCGAAGACGGCGACGTCGAACTCACCGACTGTCCGCAGTGTGGTTCGACGACCTCCGTCACCGGCGACCGCTGTCGCAAGTGTACGCTGCTGGACGCGCTCGCGTAATCACTGTCTGACGGTGTCAGACATCGTCGAGGGACGAGGACGACTGACGACGCAGCAACGGCGCTGGCTGACCGCCGACGTCTCGGAAAGTGTCGGCTCAGAGCCCGACGAAGAGCCGACTGATTCCGAGGACGCCGTAAGCTGCCCCTAGCAGCAGAAGCATGTACACCAGATTCCCCGCGGCGTCGGCGATCACGTAACCGCGTTCGGGCTGCGAACCGACCCCCGCGATGATCGGCACGACCGTTCGCACGCCGGGAATCGCGGTGCAGACGGCGATTCCGTACGCACTGAACCGGTCGATCTGGCGCTCGACGAGGGACACCCATCGTTTGCCGGCCCACCTGCGGAGGACGCCCGGGAGCCGTTCGAGGCGTTCGGGCGACCAGTAGCTGGCCCCGGGCGGCGGTCTCGTCGGCGTAAACGTCCGGTAGAGCAGCCACTGCCCGATCGTTGCCCCCAGTGCGGCTGCACACGTCACGACCGCCAGGACGACGGTCGACGGCTCCACGAGCGTGACGTACGCGACGTAGAACACGGCGGGCTGGAGTAGTTTGCCCAGAACCAATCCCTCGGCGACGAAGAACAGGCAGAACCCGAGCGCGATCAGCACGGAGAGCAGTGGATCCATGTGAGTATCGACCGTCGTCTGCCCAACGGTGACCAAGCCAGATACTAAAAGAACTGGTTCGGTGACGCCGTCACTGTTGTTTTCGTCAGCGGGTCACAAAAACTGGAGGCGCCACACCCACAGCCGGATTCGATCAGACGGCGTTACCGGATGACGTCGACGCCGTTGTTCCGTTCGACCTGTTCGCGGCCACCGTCGCTGTGGGCGCCGTAGTTGGCCTCGCTTCCGGCTTCGACGTTGTTGCTCGCGTCGAAGTCTGCGTCGTTGACGCCTTCGATGCTCCGACGGGACTTGTCGGCCTGCTTCTGGGTCGTCGGACCGAGGACCTGTGCGGACTGGACGCCGGTCATGATCGCCATGACGCGGACCTTGCCCTTGTAGTTCTCCTGAATCCGGGCCCCCCAGATGACGTTCGCCGAGGCTTCGAGGCGCTCTGTAATGTTGTCCGCGATTCCCTCGGCCTCTTTGAGTGTGAGGTCGGGACCGCCGGTGATGTGGACGAGTCCGCCGGAGGCGCCGCGGTAGTCGACGTCTAACAGCGGGTGGTTCATCGCGTCCTTGACCACCTCTTCGGTCTTGTTCTTGTCCTGTGTCTCGCCGACGAGCATCACCGCGACGCCGCCCTGGTTCATTATCGTGGACATGTCCGCGTAGTCCAGGTTAATCAGGGACGGCTGGGTGATCGTCTCGGAGATCCCCTTGACCGTCTCGGCGATGATCTGGTCCATCACCGAGAACGCCTTGCCGATCGGCAGGTTCGGGACGTAGTCGAGCAGTCGGTTGTTGTCGAGGACGATGATCGAGTCGGCCTGTTCGCGCAGTTTCTCCAGGCCCTCCTCGGCCTTGACCGTGCGGGCACGCTCGACGTTGAACGGCGTCGAGACCATCCCGACGACGATGGCGCCCTGCTCTTTCGCGATCTTCGCGGCGACGGGCGCCGCGCCGGTGCCCGTCCCACCGCCCATGCCCGCGGTGACGAAGACGAGGTCGGCGTCCCCGAGGACGTCCTTGATGGTGCTCTGGGCCATCTCGGTCGCTCGTTCACCCATCGAGGGGTCGCCACCGGCACCGAGGCCGTTCGTCAGCGACTTGCCGACGAGGATCTTCGTGTCGGCCTCGATCATCTTCAGGTGCTGTTTGTCCGTGTTGATCGCGATCGTGTCGGCCCCTTCGACGCCAATGTTGTACAGCCGGTTGATGGTGTTGTTACCGGCACCGCCGGCCCCGATGATGACGATCCGTGGATCACCGAACTCGTCGTCGTCCATCGAGACGTCCATGTCCCGGGCTTCAGCTTCGGCGTTTTCGAGGGCGTCCTGAACGATATCCTGCATCGTTACACCTTCGCCCAGGTTCGTTTTCCGGCGCGCTCGGGGCGGCCGTCACCCTGTTCGTTGATCATTTCGCGGACGGCCGACCGGATCGCCTCGCTCCGATTCGGAAACTCGCCCGTTTCGACCAGCTGTTCGACCTCGTCGATTTGCTGCTTCGGAATTCGCAGTGTCACACGCTCCATTGTTGTATTCCCCGTTTGATGTCGAGTAAGACGAGGCACGCCCCTGTCAGACGCGCTTCGTCTTACACCGCGCGCGGTTTCAGTCGGGCGATTTCGCCCGTCCCGGCGCCGTGTAAGACGACCGTCTTACGTAGCTGCTACAAACAGTCCCCCAGTATATAAATGTACTGGCGCTGTGTATTTCGTCGTCTTACGACAGTCATTCGAGTGTGACAACCGCGTCGAGCGATGCGCGGAGAGCTGACAGGCACGGGTACAGCCACGATCGAATAGACGGATGATGACGAGCTCGTCGGCCACCGCTACGCGACACGATCGACAGTTCGACGGAGAAGAAACGGGGGGTCAGACCGAGTCGAGAACGTCCGCGGCCGGCGTTCGGCGACCGCACGAGGGGCAGAACGCCCAGTCGGACCGGACCTCCGAGCCACACTCACAGAACACCCGGCCCGTCAGTTGCTCGCCGCAGTTGGGACAGTACACGTGAGCTGCTTCGACTGCCATTCCACACTGCGAACAGTCTCGCTCCTGGTGCGTCCCGGCGTCGTCGGGATCGTCGAAACCCCCGATGGTGTCCGACGCCGACTCCGTCTCGGCATACAGCTGCTCGGTCGCGGCTACAGTCGAACCCGCCTCGCGCTCGGAATCGACCAGAATCCGAAGCGTGACGTCGGTCGAATCGGATCGGCCGAGGCGGTCGGCGACGGCGTCGTCGATACGCGATTCGAGCATCGCATCGAGTGACGACGGGTCGGCGCCACCGGCCTCGGCGACATCCGCGTTCGGGGACGACCCCGACCGCGGACCCGGTGATGGAGACCGACCCAGGTAGGACCGCAACGCCTCGCGCATGACCTCGCTCTTCGAGGTGTCGAACGACTCGAGCTCGTCGACGAGGTCGTCGTCCGCGCGAAACGTTATTTTCCCCATCGCTATGACAGCCATCCACATTCTCGTATATATAACATTCCCCACCTCCGACGCACGCAGACGAATAATAACCCTTATTTGGGGCTCGTCTGCTATCTTCACCTGCCCGCCCTTAGCTCAGACTGGTAGAGCAGTCGACTGTAGATCGACTTGTCCCCCGTTCAAATCGGGGAGGGCGGACTTCCCGTGAACTCGACCGGTGAGCGGAGCGAACCCGGCGAGTTTCGAGACGTCCATCCTGACCCATTTGAACACGCGAGTCGCAGCGCGCGAACAGCGTGAGCGCGACCGTCTGGCACCTGTTCAAATCGGGGAGGGCGGACTTTTCAGGAAGTTACACGGCGAGCGGAGCGAGCACGTCACTTCCTGAAAAGCCAACCGGACCCGATTTGAGCATGGAAGCCGCAGCCCACGCAGCCGAGTGAAACGAGGCGAGGAGGAACGCCTTCCAGCTGTTCAAATCGGGGACGGATTGCTTTTCCGCTCACCGGTTGGTTCGCGGAAAAGCACGTCCAGTCCAACCCGCTGCTCGTACGCGACTAGGCGGATGGAACAGTCTTAAAACGTTCCTGAAGCACTACAGAGAGTTACAGCCCAGAAGTACAGAACCGGGAACATGGAAAAGCCGGCTGGTTGTAGCGGTCACTCAGCAGACACTACTTCGATATCAATCTTTTCGAGATCAACATCAGCAAAGTCACTTTCGAATGCGTGAGATATTGTCACTCCGGCATCCATCATCAATTCTGCATCGTCGATGATCTCGTTACCTTCCATCAGTCGAGCCTCAACGCGACCGGCTCCGCCTTCGTTTTCGATTTCAACATGTATCTCGGTGGCCCACATTCGGAAGCCATACCCGTCGTATCCGTCGCGGGTTCCCGAAGTAACCGAAAGTTCCCGACGCTCACCGGAGCTAAAGAACCGCTCTCGTTTTGTCTCTGGCACAGGGGCGCTATTTGGCCCGTAAATGTCGTCGTTCGGATTCTCTAACCAGACCAGCATTATGCCGATATCTCCCTCAATTCCGGTGTTTTCAATCTCAATAGAGAAATCGTGCGTGCCATCAGGTTGGGCTTCATTATCGAGAGAGACCGCCTTGGGCTCAGGGAAAGAAATACCAGCAGTTTCCGGGCTTGGTGCTTGATTTTCTTGATTAGCGGGCTCCCCCTCTTCACCACCCCCATCCGAATCGGAACCGTCTGCACTAGGTTCTTCATCATCTGCCAAACAACCTGCTAAGGATGTCATTGCTAGAGTTCCAGTACCGACTATTACCCGTCGACGTTCAATTTGCATGATATTTCAGATGAGAAACTGATTTGACTTGTACCCTTCGGAAACTGAATCGCGGAGGGCACAGGTTCTAGCTAGAAAGGAAAAGGTGTCTATTGAATTATCCAAGTAATACAGGAGTTTGCCGACTTCTTACTCGCCGCCCCGTCGAGCCCGCGCTTTCAACCGCTCAGAGAACTCCGAGAGGTTCATGGCAGCCGCACAATCTGGACAGCAAAAACGCTCTGCGGTCTGGTAGTCGTGCGACAGCGTGTCCGGCGGCTCGGCGACGAGCCGAAAGAGCCGCGGCGGTGCCACGTCCCGATCACACCGGTAGCACTCCCGGTCGTGAGATGCATCGCCGGTCTCGTCGCGCGTTCGCTCGACGGATTTCATCCGAGCACCTCGCGATTCGAGCGTTCGAACCGACTGAAGGTACTTGGCCCCCAATCCTCGAAGTCGAAGACTTGCGACGGGTAGCGATACGACTCTCTAGGCAACGGGCGTGCGAGACCTTTTTGTCTCGATGGTGGCTTTCGGAACATGGCAACCAAATCGCGAGGCGGTTTGGAAGCCACGTCTCGGGTGTTGGCGCACCCGGGGCATTTCGTGCCCGTGCGGACGCAGCTTCCGTGCGGATGATTGACGTGTGGGATAATATAGTTACTGGTCAGACCGTGGAATCAACGGCTCGACACGGCAGCATGCGGCGTGGCGACCGGTCGTTGGCCGATGCCTTCGATTCGACCGACAGCGCGCACCTATCCAGAGGCGTGACCACAATTCCCAAGGTAAAATACAGACTTTAGCGTGCAGAAAGCTTTTAATAGTCTGATTGGAAGGCAGACAGAACGACGTGTCTTCGAACCAATGAATCGAGCGACCACCTCCAAACCGTTTCGTCGCCGGCTTTCCAGCGCCCTCGACGCCTTTGGCGGGGCAATCGCGACCCGATTCGCGATCGATCGCCGCGGGCTCGCCGCCTTCCGAATGGGTCTCGGCGCACTGCTCCTCCTCGATCTGGCGCTGCGATCACGACACCTCCGCGCGTTCTACACCGACGACGGCGTGCTTCCACGCCGGGCGCTCTTTTCGGATTACACCGACGCGTACTCCGTACACGCCCTCTCGGGCGAGCCGTGGGCGATCGCACTGCTGTTCCTGATCGCCGGCGCGTTCGCCCTCGCACTGCTCGTCGGCTACCGGACGCGGCTGGCGACGGTCGCCTCGTGGCTGCTGTTGCTCTCGTTGCAGGCCCGCAACCCGATGGTCCTGAACGGCGGGGACAGCCTCTTCGCGCTGTTGCTCTTCTGGTCGATCTTCCTGCCGCTGGGTGCCCGGTGGTCGGTCGACGCGATCAGAAAAGGGTCGGCAAGCGCCGACGGAGACACGTCGATTTCGTCGATCGCCACGATGGCGCTGCTGTTGCAGGTCGTGTTGATGTACGTGACGAACGCGATCCACAAGACGCGAAGCGAACTGTGGATGGACGGTGAGGCGGTCGCGTACATCATGCAAGCCGACCAGTTCAGCGCGTTTTTGGGAAACCACCTCGCGGACTTCACGGGACTCCTGCAGGCAATGAGCGTCGTCTGGGTTGGACTCCTGCTTGCGGCCCCGTTGCTGATCGTCCTCACCGGATGGCCGAGGGCACTGCTCGCGACGCTGTTCGTCGGGATGCACCTCGGGATGGCCGCGTCCATGCAACTGGGTATCTTCCCCGTCGTGGTGGTCACGGGGTTGCTCCCGTTCTACCAGTCGGGCGTCTGGAACCGGGTGAGCGCTGTCACCACATGGACAGGCATTGGTCCGACCCTCGAACGCTGGGGCGACCGTTTCCACCGGACGACGCCGACACTGCCCTCCCTCCCCGCCTATTCCCACCTCCGCGCGTCGTCGGCCGACACCCGACTCCCGGACAGCGCCGACCTGCAGGCAGGAATTTCCCACGGACGGACGCTGTTTTCGACGGTCCTGCCGTGGTTCTTCCTCGTCCTCGTCGTCCTCTCGAACGCCCAGGCTGTCGACTACACGGAGGTTCCTGATCCGGCCGAAGAGGTTCTCGACACGGCGGAACTCGACCAATCCTGGCAGATGTTTGCCCCGGACCCGCTGTACACGACCAGCTGGTACGCGGTTCCGGGCGAACTCGAAGACGGAACGACCGTCGACGTGCTGTACGACAGGGCAGTCTCGCTCGACCGGCCGCCGAACGTCGACGAGACGTATCCGAGCGCACGCTGGCGAAAGTACCTCGGGAACGTCTACGGGGCGGACAACGAGAACCACCGGTCGTACCTGGCGAATTACCTGTGCGAGTCGTGGAACCGTTCACACGAGACGGATGTCGAGACCATCGAGATCGAGCGGCTATACGAACGGACGAACCCGTTTACCGGCCCGGAGGCGTCCGGTGACATCACGCTCATCGAGTACGACTGCGGTGGCGAGTTTATCCAGTGAGTTGGCGACCCGGCCAGGGTCCGAAACCGACAGCGTCCGGACCAGACCCTCGCAAACACCCTGCAAAGCCTCCGATAAGCTTGGAGAGTGAGCTGTGGCCAACGCGTTTACATCGGAGACGACGAGCGTGGTACCGAGGGTCCAACCGGCACTCTCGCAGTCGATACTTACAGTGGGTGAGCGCGACGACCGAGGGGATGAGTGTCCTCGCCGAGTTTACGGTGCCAGCGGACGACTTCGTCCTGGCCGAGACGCTGGCAGCGGCGCCGAAGATGACCATCGAGATCAAACGAGTCGCGGCCGGAAAGACGCACGTAACGCCGTACTTCTGGGCCACTGGCGGCAACTTTCGCGTGTTCGACGACGCGCTCCGCGACGACGAGATGGTGCTCGAAGTGTTGACGCTCGAAGAACACGACGACACGGGCCAGCTGGCCCAGGACGTCGAAGAGCGCTTTTACCGCGTCGTCTGGGAGGCCGACGTGCCGAACCTCATTCAGGGTGTCGCAGCCGTCAAAGCGACGGTGCTAGACGCCGTGACGAGTGAAACCGGTCACGAGTGGGAGGTGAAGGTGCTGTTTCCCGACGAGTCGGCGCTCTCGACGTTCAACGAGTACAGTCTCGAACACGACCTCACGTACGAGGCGCGGCGGCTCTACCGACCGGAAAAGCCGGCCGATACGGCCGAGTACGGCGTGACCGATGCACAGCAGGAAGCGCTGGAGGCTGCCTATCACGGCGGGTACTTCGCTATTCCGCGCGACCAGACGCTGACGGAGCTGGCGGACACGCTCGATATCTCTCGGAACGCACTCTCGGCGCGGCTCCGTCGGGGCCACCGGAACCTCCTCGAACAAACGATCATCCACGAGGAATCTGGGGGGTCATAAAGCGTGTTCGTACGACCACACCACGTTTGTCCGGACAGGGCGATAACCGGAAGATAGCAGCTCGGTGGTAGTATGTTAAACGAAACACGGCCCACAGCTATTCGCGAGCGACTGCACAGAGTCGAAGGACGGCGATCGAGCACAGTATCCGCCCCGAACCGACACCGGAGGGGTCTCTGTGAGTGGTGAGCGGTCCGATCCGCCGACTCCAGAACGAAGTGTGACGACCGCCACGACGGGAGCGACACTGGAGAGTGCAACCCGGCCGACGAGTCTGCGCGTCGTCGACGCTGTCGCCGACGAGCGAGAGGTCGAGCCGACGGCCCTCGATCCGCTCTACGAGGCGGTCGATCCGGACAGCCTCGATGCGCTGTTCCCGCCAGTGCCCCAGCGATCGGAAGGGACCAGTCGCTCCATCACGTTCACCTTCGCCGGCTATCAGGTTACCATCGAGGGAACCGGTAGGATCGACGTGACGGAGCTCGACGACCGAGAGCGGGTTCCTGACCCGGACACTGATAGCGTCGACGAGACGACCGACCCGACCGACTGATCGCAATTGAGCGTAGTGCCTGGAAGCGGGACGGATGGGCCCGTGGAACGGTCGACAGAATAGTGCACGGAAGGATTTCGTGACCACGTTACGCCCCCGATACAGGTCGTACGACGCCGTTTCTCGCAAAGGGGGCTGATTCCGGCGACCGGAACACAGCACTACCCGGCGACGTGAGAGGGGACGGTGCACTGTCCGTACGAGAACACGATGGCCCCGAATCGCGTGTGTTCGAGCGATTACGGGTGACGTACTGGCACTGATCGTTGTCGCTCGACGGACGTGATCGCCACATTCGGCAGTCTGTCATCCAGAAGGGACGTATTCGGCAGAGAGACGTACTGTGGAGGGAGGTTGGGAGCTGTGTCGCCAGCTAGAGCAAGGTAGGTGTGGGGAAACAATGGGCCGGTCCGTGCTCGGTCGAAGCTAGCTTCGGAGGTGAGTTCGATCAACCGTACACCTACACAGTCGACGACGGCAGAGCCGCACGAGTCGGGCGATCCACCGGCCGTACAGCTTGACGGGGTGACACACGAGTACACGGCTGGCGGCCGGTTGCGATCGACCGGACGCGAACCGGTTCGTGCGCTCGCCGATGTCTCGCTGTCGATCTCGTCCGGAGAAGTCGTCGGTATTCGGGGGCCGAGCGGGAGCGGGAAGTCGACCGTCCTCCACGCGATCGCGGGGCTGCTCGTCCCGACCGACGGGTCCGTCGAACTCTTCGGGGCCGACCTCACCGACTGTGCCGGTCGAAAACGGCTGCGGCTCCGCCGACAGCACGTCGGAATCGTCTTCCAGCACTTCCACCTCCTGCCGTCGCTCAGCGCTCGCGCGAACGTCGCCCTGCCGCTCGTGCAACTCGGCCAGTCGAAAGCGACGCGCCGGGAACGGGCGACTGCGTTGCTAGAGCGCGTCGGCCTGGGAGACCGACTCACGCACCGGCCGGGGGAGTTGAGCGGCGGCGAACGCCAGCGCGTCGCGATCGCCAGGTCGCTTTCGACCGATCCCGACGTGATCGTCGCCGACGAACCGACGGGTGAACTCGATACGGCGACCAGCGAATCCGTCCTCGACGTCCTGACGAGCGTCGCCGACGAGCGCGCCGTCGTGCTGGCGTCACACGATCCGACGACGCTCACCCGGACGGATCGAACGATCACCCTCTGTGATGGGTCGATCGTCAAAGAGACGGACCAGGACGAGCCACGTCGGGCGCGACCGGCGGTCGGCGGAGCCGGTGGAGAGGATCTGTGACCGACGACGGACCCGGCCGCGACGACGGGACGCGACCGGCAATTCACGGCGACCCGGACGGTCGCCGACGGAGCCGAACGAGCGGGCTCGTCCGAATCGCCCTCGCTCGCCTCCGCGGACAGTTCACCGGCGTCCAATCCGGCAAATCGACGGCGATCGTCGTCGCCGTCGCACTCACGCTCGCGCTGCTAGTCGTCGTCACCGGACTGGCCCTGGCGCTCGTCGACGGCGGCGTCGCGTCACAGACCGACGCCGACGTCAGTATCGAACCGGCGGACGGGGGGTCGCTCTCGTCCGTAAACGGCATCGAAGCCCCTCGGCTCGCGAACGCGACTGCACACACGGCGGAACTCCGGGCCGCAGACGGCGTGGATCGGGCGACACCGGTCCTCGTCGAACCGGTGGCCGTTCGATCGGAATCGGCGTCGACGGCCGATCCATCCACGTACACACGGCTTCTGGCCGTCGGTGTCGATCCGGCGGTCGACGCTGGAACCGTGGCTGGACTCCCACTCGACGCGCTCGGCGACGGCGGTGACGAAGACGATCGGGGAAGCGAATCCGGGGCGGAGAACGAATCGGCGGCTGGAGCCCTCGGCGCGCGATCGGCCGGGCTCGTCCTCTCCGAGACGGCCGCGGATCGGCTCGGCGTGACCGTCGGTGAGGCGGTGGTCGTCACCAGCGGAACCGAGGCGTACCAGCTCCCGGTGACCGCAGTCGAGCCGACGACTGGCGACGACGAAGCGCCCGTCGCGCTGGTCGATCGGGACGCGCTCCTGACGTTCGCTGGCGGCGCCGATGCCTCGTTAGCCGACCGGATCCTCCTCTGGGGCGACGAGGCCGCCGCCGAACGCGCAGCGGCTGAGGCGTACCCGACAGCGTCAGTGGAGTCGACCGACTCGATCCATCCCGCCGCGCTGTTCGAGAACGACCTCGCGCTCGCGACGAGCCTCGTCGCGACGATCGTCGCCCTGGTCGTCTGTGCGCTGTTCATCGCGACGACGGCCGGGATGGCCGTCGCCGAAGACCGCCCGCAGCTCGCGATCCTCTCGGCGATCGGCTTCTCGGGAGCGAGCCGGCTCGCCATCGTGACGACGGCGATTCTCACCACGGTCATCGGCGGCTCGGTGCTCGGAGTGATCCTCGGGGTCGGTGTCGGTTACGGCGTGAATGCCCTGGCTGGCGTGCTGTTCGCCACTGGGTCGGTGGTGGTCTTTCACCCCCTGATCGTTCCCTACACCGTGTTCGTCGCGGTCGTCGCCGGCCTGCTCGCACTGCCGTACCCGCTCAGTATCGCGGCCAGAACCGACGTTCTCGCGGCGGTGGATGGATGATCAGGTGGCTCGTCCGGGCGAGTGCGACCGTGGGACTGGCGAAGGCACAGCTGCGGCGTTCGCCGGGGCGAACCGCGCTCGCAGTCGGTGCCGTTACGCTGGCCGTGCTCTCGGTGACCCTGTTCGCGAGTCTCGGCGTCGGCGTGGTCTCCGTCGGCCAGGATCGCGTCGAGGACGCCGAGCGCGACGTCTGGATTACGAGCGACGGGGCGGAGGCAGGCGTCGAAAACGGTATCGTCGGCGCACACGCCATCAGTGCGGATGTGAGCGAGCGCGAGGACGTCACGAGAGCGGCACCCATCGGCTTGCACACGACGTACGTCGGGAGCGATCGAGACGCCCTGGAGCCGATCACGGCCGTCGGCGTCTACGAAACGCACGGCGGCTTCGACTTCGAGTCAGGTTCCGGCTTCGAGGGCAGCGACGAAATCGCCTCCCCGTCCGCCGACCCGGGAGCGACCGACATCGTCCTCGACCCGGCTGTCGCGGACGACATCGGCGTCTCGGTTGGCGACACGATCTACGTGAGCGTCGACGCGAACGGAGAGTCGGCGAGGGCGTTCACCGTCGTCGGCACCGCCGACCTGTACTCGCAGTATCTAGGTTCGCCGACCGTCACGATGCGCCTGGCAGAGTTGCAGGCACTCGCAGGAAGTCGAGGTTCCGACCGGGCGACGTTCGTGACCGTCGACGTCACGGACGGGGCAGACCGGGCGGCACTCAGGGACGAACTCGCCGCGACGTATCCCCAGTACGACGTGCGAACGAGTGACGACCAGTTCGTGGCGATGGTCAAGGATCGCGCGCTCGTCGTCACGAGCGGCGTCGCCCTGGTCGGCCTGGCGGTCGTCGGTGGAATCGTCCTCACGGCGAACCTCTTCGTCCTCGTCGCCTACCAGCAGCGCCGGGAACTCGCCGCGCTCCGGGCGATCGGGCTGTCACGAACGGTGCTGTCCGGCCTCGTCGGCATGCAGGGGCTCGTCATCGGCGCCGCAGGGGGCGGGCTCGCACTGGTCCTCACCGGGCCGATCGCCGGCCGGTTGAACGAGTTGGTTGCACAGGTCGTCGGATTCGAGTCGCTCCTGCAGACCACGCCCGCCGTTTACGGCCTTGGCGCGGTCGTCGCCGTGACGATCGGCGCCGTCGCGGCCTTCGTCGGCGGCTGGTCGGCCAGTCGCTACGCGACCGTCGAACAGCTAGACGGCTACGCGTAGCGACTGGCGGACGCGGGCAGCCCGTGACGCGATCACCCCGACCGTCCGGTATTTACTCCTGGCGCGGCTATCGGCCCAGTATGACCGAACTCCGATACCTGCCGGCGGCGGACGACGTCACCGAGTTCACCGCGACCGTCACCGACGCGACCGACGACTCCCTCGTCCTCGACGGCACGTACTTCTATCCCGAGGGCGGCGGTCAGCCGGCCGATCACGGCCGCCTCGAGTGGGATGGAGGTGCAGCGACCGTGACGAACGTCCGGAAGGACCACGGCGACGTCAGACACGAAGTCGAGGCGATCGACGGCGCCGTCCCCGAGTCGGGAATCGACGTCACCGGTGAGATCGACGCAGAACGCCGGGACCGATTACGTCGGATGCACACCGCCCAGCACGTCGTCTCTCGCGTCGTCCTCGACGAGTATGGCGCATCGACGGCCGGCAACCAGATTCATCCCGATCGGTCACGCATCGACTTCGAACCGGCCGACTTCGACGAGGACGACGTGAAAGCGATTCAAGACCGCTCGAACGCGGCGATCGAACGAGATCTCTCGGTCACCAAGGAAAACCGAGCGCGAGCGGACGTCGAGCGCGAGGTCGACGAGGGCCGGTCGCTACTGGAGCTGATCCCCGATCACGTCGATCCGCTTCGCGTCGTCGCCATCGAGGACTGGGACATGTGCCCCTGCGGCGGCACCCACGTCGACCGACTCGGTGAGATCGGGCGTATCGAACTCACGGATCGTACCTCGAAGGGAGCCGACGTCGAACGGATCGAATTCGAACTCCACGAGTCGTAGGTAGCACACGGCATTCAGCGACAGGCGGAGTCGACCGGCGAACGGAACTGGTCAGCGGAGCGACTGCACTGGCGGATCAAATCTGGCGTCCGGAGCCACGGTCCAGCGAGGACAACGCTCGGAGAGGCTCTGTGCGTTACTCCTCGACGGCGATGGACCCGTCGGCGTCGACGTCGATCCGATAACCGAGGTAGCGAAACGAGAGCGAGAGCGACGAGTCGTGATCGGACTCCCAGAGACGATCGAGCGCCTCCGGATCGAGTGCCGAGTACAGTGGCGGGTCGAGCGCTTCGGGTTCGACGCCCTCACGCTCGGCGACGGCGTATACGACGCGATGGCTGAGCCCATCCATCGATTGGGCCGCGTCAGCCTGGTGGGAACTGTCCATATCCCGTCGAAGCTACTATAGCGTAAAAAGAATACCGGGGAAATACGACCATTATTCGACGCGAGCGCGCCGCCAGTGCTTTCAAGTGCGGACAGAACTCCGTCGACCGTGTCGGAAAGTGGACTTTTGTTTCGAAATATGTTGACTGGGCTCGGCTGATAGACATTCGATCCAGTTGCCGGGTTCCGAGTACACGACACCGGGAGGTGCACGACAGAAACCCCCGCTGGAGAACAGCTCCGTCCGTCAGTACGACTTCGCGAAGTACGCGATTTCGTCGGCCGGCTCGTCACAGACGCCGCACGTCGCATCCGCGTCGGGGCGGACGGGTTCGCCCGCGGAGTCGCCGCCTTGCTCGTCGACGGGTTGCATGACGATCTCCGCAGCGATTTCGTCTTTGATAACCGTCTCGCAGGCTTCGTCGCCGCACCACGGCGTCTTCACGTAGCCACCGTGTCGGCCGATCGTGCCGAGGATCTCCTCGGGGGAGTGGGCCTCCCGGACGTTCTCGGCGAGATTCGTTGCGGCCGCGTCGTAGAGCTTCTCGAAGATCCCGTCGAGGTGGGCGTCGACCGCATCGACGATGCCGTCGCGGTCGGCGACGGTCTGTTCGCTGTCGGGGCGGTGGACGAGCGTGACTTCCTCGTCGTCGACCTCGTTCGGGCCGATCTCGAGGCGGAGCGGGACGCCGTTGAGTTCGTGTTCGTTGAACTTGAAGCCGGGATTGCGCTCGTCGCGGTCGTCGAGTTCGACGCTGAAGCCGGCCGTCTCGAGGTCCGCGGCGATGCCCTCGGAATAGTCGAGGACGTCGTCTTTCGTGTCGGCCTGCCAGATGGGGACGATGACGACCTGCGTGGGGGCGATCGTGGGCGGGAGAACCAGCCCCTGATCGTCTGAGTGGGTCATGATCATCGCGCCCAATGCACGCCAGGACAACCCCCACGAGGTGGTGAACGCGGTCTGTTCGTCCTCGTCTTCGTCGGCGAAGGTGATGTCGAACGCCTCGGCGAAACTCTGGCCGAGGTGGTGACTGGTCGCGCTCTGGACGGACTTGCCGTCGGGCATCAGCGCCTCGACACAGGTCGTCGTCTCCGCGCCGGGGAACTTGTCGTGGTCCGGTTTCTTCCCCCTGAGGACGGGGACCGCGAGGACCTCCTCCAGCACACGTGCGTACTGGTCGAGTCGGGTCCAGACTTCCTCCCAGGCCTCACCGTCGGTCGCGTGGGCGGTGTGACCCTCCTGCCAGAGGAACTCCTTGGTGCGGAAGAAGGGCTTGGTCTCCGTGGCTTCCCAGCGGACGACCGAGCACCACTGGTTGAGCCGCATCGGCAGGTCGCGGTGGCTGCGGATCCAGTCGGCCATGAACGGCGCGATGATCGACTCGCTGGTCGGACGCACCGCGAGGCGCTCTTCGAGTTCGTCGTGGCCGCCCTGAGTGACCCAGGCGACCTCGGGGTCGAACCCCTCGACGATGTCCTTCTCGCGTTCGAGGAAACTCTCCGGGATGAACATCGGGAAGTAGGCGTTGTCGACGCCGGTCTCTTTGAACCAGCCGTCGAGCGCGTCCTGAATTCCCTCCCAGAGGGCGTACCCCCGGGGCTTGGTGACGATAAATCCACCCATCGGCGCGTAGTCGGCCAGATCCGCCTTCTGGACGACCTCCGCGTACCACTCGCCGGGCTTGTGTGACTTGGACTCGGTGATCCCGAGATCCTGCGCGTCCTCGCTCATACACGCAACGTCAGGTAGCGCGGTCTTAAACGATGCGAAGGCCGAGCGGGTGGGCCGAGACAACATCGATGCATCGCCGGCTGAACGCGGCGTCGGTTTTCGTCGGTTGACGGCCGTTTATGCATCCAGCCCTCGAACGACCGGCCATGCACGCCATCGAGGTTGCGGCGTACGGCGACAGTGACGCACTCGAAGTCACAGAGCGCGAGAAACCGGAGCCGGGCCCGGGCGAGGTCCGCATCGCCGTCGAGGCGGCGGGGATCAACTTCGCCGACGTGATGCAACGACGCGGCGTCTATCCAGGTGGACCCGACGCCCCGTACGTCCCGGGGATGGAGGCAGCGGGTACCGTCGACGCCGCTGGTGAGGGCGTCGGACTGGACGAAGGCGACCGCGTCGTCGCGATGCTCGGCGGTGGCGGCTACGCCGAATACGTTACCGCGAACGCCCAGATGCTATTCCCGATTCCGGAGGGGATGAGCTTCGAGGAGGCCGCCGGCTTCCCCGTCCAGTTCCTCACCGCACACTGCTGTCTCTTCGGCTGGGGCGGACTCGAGGAAGGGGAGCAAGTCCTCATTCAGGCGGCGGCGGGCGGCGTCGGCACTGCCGCCGTCCAGCTCGCCTCGAACGCGGGCGCGGAGGTCTTCGGCACGGCGAGCACCCAGAAGAAGCTCGACCTCGCCGCAGACCTCGGCTGTGACCACCCCATCCAGTACACCGATGTCGACTTCCGCGACGTGGTCGACAAGGAGACCGACGGCGAGGGCGTGGACCTCGTCTTGGAAAGCGTCGGCGACGACGTCTTCGACCGGAGTCTCGACGCACTCGCACACTTCGGCCGGCTGGTCACCTACGGCGTCGCCAGCGGCGTCCCCGCCAGCGCCGAGAATCGCCGCCTCCTCTTCGAGAACAAGAGCGTCCACGGCTTCCACCTCGGTCAGGCGTCCAGTCACGACCCCAGCCGGGTCATGGCCGCCGTCCCCGACCTCACGAGTGGCTTCGAATCCGGCGAATTAGAAGTGATCGTCGGTGAGACGTTCCCGCTCACGGAGGCCGCAGACGCTCACCAGTTCATCGAGGATCGCAAGAGTACCGGGAAAGTCGTCCTCGTTCCCGAATAACGTCGAAACGGCGTTCGAGACCGACCCCAATTCACTCGAATTCGATTCCCCACGCGAGGTCGTGGTCGACGAAGTCTGCATCGTCGAGCGGTTCGCCGCCCTCGAAGTCGAAACGGCCCTCGACTGTCCGCCCCTGGAGGACGCCCGGCAACCAGAGGGAGTCGTCGTCCCACATCTGGTCGTAGGGGACCTCGTCGAGGGGGAACCACTCGGGACGAGCTTCCTCGGAGGGTCGTGGCTCGCCGTCGAAGCGATCCGTCCGGAAGACGTGGCAGTGGATCTGCGGGTCGCCGTCGAGCCGAAAGGTGAGTTCGCCCGCCTTCGAGAGGGCCGGCGTGTCGACGTCGATACCGACCTCTTCGCGCACCTCACGGATCGCACACTCGCGGAGCGTCTCGCCGTCTTCGCGCTTGCCGCCCGGTCCGTTGTACCACCCCTCGCCGAGCCCGCGACGTTTCTCGATGAGCAACACCTGGTCGTCGCTGACGACGAAGCACAGCGTCCCCTCGATCATCGACGGACGTTGGGACGGCCACCCCATAAGCCCTCGTGGAAGGACGTGGGAACGCGGCGTGGTCGGTGTGAGGGCGCCGCTCTCGGCCAGTTCGCCAACCACCGGAGGGCGTCGCGAAACCAGCCGTCGAGTAAACGTTTTTACGGCAGGACTGCGACGTGCTGGCATGGAGGATATTTTCGTCGCGCGATTGATGTCGAGCGACGTGTACACGGTCGGACCGGACACGCTGGTCGAAGATGCGGCGACGGCGATGCTCGAACGCGACATCGGCTCCGTCGTCGTGGTAAACGAGTCGAACCGGATCTGCGGCATCCTCACCGGGACTGACTTCGTCAAGATCGTCTCCGAACGGAAGCCGAAGGATCAGACGCCGGTCTCGCGGTACATGACCGAGGACGTCGTCACCGGCAGCGCTCAGGACACCGTCCACGAGATGGCCGAACTGATGACCGACCACGGCTTCCAGCACGTCCCCATCGTCGACGAGACCGAGGGCGTCATCGGCATGCTCTCGACGACCGACCTGACGGCGTATCTCTCCCGGCAGGACCAACCCGCCGGGCTCGCCGCTGGTGGCGAGGAGTAGGCGAGACGGTCCACCAGCCCGCCTCCGTTCGCCAGAGTACTCGGCGACTCGTCACCGTGCGTCGTCCGACGTCGCGGCGTGCGGTGGCGGGTCGATCGGAACCGAATCGGCCGAAACGATCGAGTACGACCGACGACAGTGACCCGCCGCCGATTCGGCGTCGACGTACAGCGGGTAGCGGGTGCCGTCTCGGCCGGCGAGCACGCTCACGAACGGTCGGTCGACGGACGATTCCGTCGGCCACAGTACGGCGATCGAGGCGGCAGGGTCGTGAATACGAATCGCGTCGCCGGGATCGACTGGTGGGAGCGTGCCCTCGCCAGAGGCCTCGGACGTAGCGGCGTCGTCTCGCGAGAGAGCGGCAGTGTGCCCGCCAATCGACCGACCGGCGTTCGCTCCGCCGGTCGGCTCGGCGCTGCCAGTTCGCCGATTGGGCGAGTCCCCCACGGTTTGGTCGCCGAGCTCACCACCACTCGTCACATCCACGCCCCCGTGTCGTCGTGTCCGGTCCATAGGAAGAGGTCGAACGCGGACACAATAGGCGTCGGGCTCCCGCTTCCGATTTTCCGATAACTGAACCTGGTCGTGAGCGACGGGGTATCGCCGGAAGTGCTGTCCCGGTTTCACCGGTAGTGAAACCCGTGAGAGAGACAGATCCTACGACGAGAGATCGAACGACTACTCGTCCACACGATCATAGGGGGATCTCGATCCGCTCTCCCAGTCGAATGCGTGATACAGCGACTCGAGTCAAGAGTACCGATTCAACCAAGAGCTAGCAGGACCATCGAAAACCCTGAGAACACCGGCGAGTGCAGCCGGAGCTCCCCTACCCATGTCCGTCGTGGCGGGCACCAGTCGGCCGGTGACGTCGGAATTACGCGGCTCGCATCCCGCCGGATGGGTATCGACATGTGTCGCACATAGGCGTACTGGCCGAACGAGGACGGACGATCAAGAGTTCGTGGTGTCCGACCGAGGCGCCGTAATTTGCGTGGCGCCGATGCTCATTCGATAGACGGCTTCGAAGACAGGTGGCATCACGACACGGACGGTCCGAATCCGCAGCCTAGCGGTCAGCATCGACGGCAGGCCTGTGTTAGGATCAGTGAACGCGTCCAATCCACCACCGTCCGCAGAAGGCTCTCGATCACTGCACCCGCGTAGCTATTTACCGTGCGAGCCGTTCCCATACAGGTATGAGTGGATCGACAGATCGGCACGAGTACGACGTGGTCGTGGTCGGCGGCGGGCCGGCAGGGATGACCGCGGCGCTTTACACCACGCGACTCGGCCATCGAACGGCGCTCGTCGATCGCGGTGGCGGCCGGGCAGCGATGATGCAGGACGTGCACAACGTGCTCGGCGTTCGCGAAGAGACCAGTGGCGGCGACTACCTCGATGTTGGTCGCGACCAGCTCGCGGACTACGGCTGCGAGATCCACCGCGATCTGATCACGTCGTGTACGCGCGATGACGCCGATAACAGATCGGTTCGGCTGTCCGGCGATGCAGCCGACTACGTGGGCGAGGCCATCGTCCTCGCGACTGGATTCACCGACGTGCGGCCGGAGCCCCCACTGCCGCGAACGGGGCGCGGACTCCACTACTGCCTGCACTGTGACGCGTACATGTTCGTCGGCGAGTCGGTCTACGTGATGGGCCACGCCGAAAGCGCAGCTCACGTCGCCGGGATCATGCTGAACTTCACGGACGAGGTCGATCTACTGACCCGGGGTGCAGAACCCGAGTGGAGCGACGAGACGGCCGCGGTTCTCGAGGCCCACCCGATCGACGTGATCGAGTCGGATATCACCGGAGTGCAAAACGGCGACGATGGCTGGCTGGAAGCCCTCGAGTTCGAGGATGGCGCCGTTCGAGAATACAGGGGTGGCTTCGCGATGTACGGCGCCGAGTACAACAACGGGCTGGCCCGAGAACTCGGCTGCGAGCTCGATGCGGATGGGACGATTACGGTCGACGACCACGGTCGAACCTCGGTCGATGGCGTCTACGCCGTCGGCGACTGTACACCCGGGCACAATCAGGTCCCCGTTGCACTCGGACAGGGTGCAAAGGCCGGGATCGACATCCACTTCCAGTTACGCGACTTCCCGCGCGACCTCGAAACGATCGACGAGCTGGGGCCGGTTCGATCGGCCGAAGTCCCGGGGATTCCCGACGAACTCCTCGAACAGGCTGTCGACTTTCACACGTACGGCCGGGAGTGAGTGACAGGGGACGTACCGCTGCAAGCCTGTGCTGAATGCCCTCGTTCTGCCCAGCAGGTCGGGCGACACCGACGCTGACAGGCTTCGTCGACGGCGGTTTGCTGCCCGCTCGGAACCGCCGGCGATGAAATATAGAAACCATAGGAATCACGGACGAATACCTTCCCAGACGATTCGATATCGGGCATTCGATGGATGGAACCCGTCGGTACTGGGCGTCGAATCCGCAGAACGTGGGTAGTTGAATGCACCGGCTGCTGGCATGGGGCCGCCCAGCAGCGGCAGCGTTCGTGAACGGGTGCGCGCGGAGTAGTTGGCTGGGCCGTGAGTCGGATAGGATTCTCGAATGCGGTCCGCATACGGAAGCAGCGACGGTTAATCGACTGGCTCGGGGTCGTGACTCCGTTCTGTGGGTGGGCGAGCACCCATCCGTGCCTCGTTCGAGTCGACTGTGACAGAGTAATCTGCCGAGACAGTGACTGTGTATCCCGCGTACTCGAATTGAATCTTCCCGTTCGGACGGTTCGTCCCAGCAACCGGTTCGAACACGGCGTCGAGCGCCTCCGGATCGATTACGTCGTAGAGCGGTGGATCGAGCATCGAGGGGTCGATACCCTCACGCGCAGCGATTTTACTGACAATTCTGACACCAACGGAGTCGGCCATGCTCGTAGTTGGCCCTCGACTGCGATAACGATTGGCGAATATTCCGCGGAGCACTCCACACGCGCAAATAGACTACGCAGGACGGGACGTTCCGCTATACTCACCCACCGCCTCGACACAGCAATTGGCCTTTATTACGCGATGCGTGGTTACAGCGTACATGTCTCGGGGAAATGAGGATGCGCCCAACAAGCACCAACTCTCAGTCGATTTGGTTCTCGAAATCCTGAGTCAGTATCAACGACGAGAGATTCTCCGGTTCTGCCGAGATGCACCGACGAATACGTTCCCAATGCACCAGGTCATCACCCACCTTCGAGACATCGAGGCCGAGCTGAACGACGAAGAGCCGGGAACCGATCACTTACAATCCGTCCTGATGCACGTTCACGGCCCGAAATTGGATACGGTTGGGCTGGTGGAATACGACATCGGTGAGCAGTACATCGAGTATTTCCCCAACGAACAGATCGAAACCGCCCTGGAGCATATCGACCGGATGGAAGACGACTGGTGAGTTTCGACAAGGAACTGAATTGGAGTGATTTTGAATTGTCACTTCTGTCGAAAGTTCTCTGATGTCGGTTCATTCGCACTAATCGCCCGACTGCAGCGGGGTGGTCCGATACCCTCGTTTCACTCGCGAGAACGGAGTGGACTCGCTGGGATTTGAACCCGAAGGAAGACGGTCGCTCACTTCGTTCGCGCTGCGACTTCCAAGGCTTCAAATTCAGCGTCGACGACGATTCACGCCGCTCGCGGACGTGCTCGCGGCGTAGAATAGTGGACTCGCTGGGATTTGAACCCAGGGCCTCTTCCTTGCGAAGGAAGCGATCTACCACTGATCTACGAGCCCGCGGAATTTGGTAGCCGGGAGAGCTATTAGTAGCTTGTGTTTCGGTGGCGACGAGGTGCCACCAGCTCAGGCGGAGCGGCGACGGACGTGCGAAGGGACATCGAGGACGCCGGCGCGTCCGGCGACCAATCCGAGCAGGAAGCCCGTGAAGTGAGCGAGCAGAGCGACCCGTGGGGCGGCCGTCGCGAACGTGATGAGCGCGGCGAGGGCGACGAACACGCCCAGCGCGATCCACGGCGAGACCTGCACGCGCGAGGCCAGCCCGTCGGAGAGTCGGTTGCCCGCCAGTAGATACCCCATCAGCGCGAAGACGGCGCCGCTCGCCCCGAGCACCGGCGTCGCCACGCCGACGAATCCGGTGCCCACGACCTGTGTGATCCCCGCGATAGCACCCGTCGCCAGGAAGAACGCGTGAAAGCGCAGGTGCGTCGTGGCCCGGGCGATCGGCCAGCCAAAGAGGACGAGTGCGGCGCTGTTCGATAGCAGATGACCCAGGTTCTCGTGAGCGTAGACGCTCGTCACGATCGTCCACGGGTTGGCCTCGAGCGGCGGCGCCAGGACGAACAGTCCAGCCATCAACCCGACGCTGAACAGCCCCGCGATCCACTGCAGGACGAAGACCACGGCGAATATCACCAGCGTCTCGACGAGCGGACTCCCGGAGCGTGCCATACGTCAGGATTCGACGGACACTCCCTTAATCGGTCGGACAGTGTCGTCACTCGACGGTCGAGAAAGCGAGTCGAACGTGCTGCGAGTACAACGTGCGCGAATCGATCCGAACAGCGGGTGCCGATCAGTCCTCGAGGACGATCTCGATCGAGACGTCGTTCGGCACCTGGATGCGCATGAGCTGTCGGAGCGCACGCTCGTCCGCATCGAGGTCGATCAGGCGCTTGTGGACGCGCATCTCCCAGTGCTCCCACGTCGCCGTCCCTTCACCGTCCGGCGACTTGCGGGTGGGAATTTCGAGCGTCTTCGTCGGAAGCGGGATCGGTCCGCTCAGGTTGACGCCCGTGTTGCTTGCGATTTCGCGGACGTCATCGCAGATGTTGTCCAGATCCTGCGGGCTCGTCCCGGCGAGACGGACACGTGCTTGCTGCATTTATTTCTCGTCGACGCTCATGACCTTGCCAGCCGCGATGGTCTGACCCATGTCACGGATGGCGAAGGAACCGAGTTCCGGGATCTCGCTGGCCGGCTCGATGCTGAGCGGTTTCTGCGGACGGATGGTGACGACCGCGGAGTCGCCGGACTGGATGAAGTCGGGGTTCTCCTCGGCGACCTCGCCGCTGGAACTGTCCATCTTCTTGTCGATCGACTCGATCGTACACGCGACCTGCGCGGTGTGGGCGTGGAAGACCGGGGTGTAACCGGCCGTGATGACCGAGGGGTGCTGCATGACGACGATCTGGGCCTGGAAGGTCTCGGCGACCGTCGGCGGATCGTCGGCCGGGCCACAGATGTCGCCGCGGCGGATGTCGTCCTTGCCGATGCCGCGGACGTTGAATCCGACGTTGTCACCGGGTTCGGCCTTCGGGACCTCCTCGTGGTGCATCTCGATCGTCTTGACCTCGCCGCCAACGTCGCTGGGCTGGAAGGAGACGTTGTCGCCGATGTTCATGACACCGGTCTCGATACGTCCGACCGGGACGGTCCCGATGCCGGAGATCGTGTAGACGTCCTGAATCGGAAGTCGGAGCGGCGCGTCCGTCGGCGGCTCGGACTCCGGCAGGTCGTTGAGCGTCTCGAGCAGGGTACGACCGTCGTACCACGGCGTGTTGTCGGAGGTTTCGGCGATGTTGTCGCCCTCGAAGGCCGAGATCGGGATGAACGAGTCGTCGGCGACCTCGAAGTTGACCTGATCGAGGAGCTGGTTGACCTCGTCGACGACGGAGTTGTAGTCGTCCTCGGAGTAGTCGACGACGTCCATCTTGTTGATGCCGATGATCAGCTTCTCGATGCCGAGGGTGCGCGACAGGAAGACGTGCTCCTGGGTCTGGGGCGCGACACCGTCGTCTGCGGCGACGACGAGGACGGCGTGGTCCGCCTGGGACGCACCCGTGATCATGTTCTTCACGAAGTCGCGGTGGCCAGGGGTGTCGACGATGGTGAAGTAGTACTTGTCCGTGTCGAACTCCTGGTGGGCGATGTCGATGGTGACACCACGCTCTCGCTCTTCGGCGAGGTTGTCCATGACGTAGGCGAACTCGAAGCCACCCTTGCCCTTCTCTTCTGCTTCTTCGCGGTGCTGTTCGATGACGTGCTCTGGGACGCTCCCTGTCTCGTACAGGAGTCGACCCACGAGCGTACTCTTCCCGTGGTCAACGTGGCCGATGATGGCCAGGTTCTGGTGTGGTTTGTCGCTCATTGTTGTAGCTCACGCGCAAAGGCGCTTATACCGGGGATGTTGTCCGGATGTGGTTAAAACCATTTCGAAACCCGTATGAGCGGACCCCGACGCCGTCGTGCGGTTTGCGAGGTGTTCACACGAGGGGAGCCCGATCGCACCGCCGATCGGCCACGTCGCCGTCGCATTGGCCAGTAATCCTGTCGGCACCACCAGTGGCCCCGTCGGCACCTGCCGGTTCAGCGTCACCAGCCGATTCGAACTCACCGCGATGGCAACCGGCCGACGTCCGCGAGCACCGCAGTCGCCGTCTCGGGGCCACCAGCGCCGGCGCCGCTGTTGTGTAACGTGCCCGCGTGTTCGGTCTCGAACTGGACGATGTTTCGCGTCCCACTGACGGCCAGCGGGCCGTGTTCGGGGACCAGCCGGGGACCGACGCTGACGCCCTCCCGAGTAGCTTCGCCGACGAGACGGATCGTCTGCCCGTCTTCGGCGGCCAGCTCGAGCGCGCTCCGTGGCACTCCCTCGATACCGGTCACGTCGGCATCTTCGAGCGAGAAGCCGCCGTCTGCGAGGACGTTCGCCAGAATGACGAACTTCAGGGCAGCGTCGGTGCCGTCGACGTCGAACGACGGGTCCGCCTCGGCGACGCCCATATCCTGGGCCTCGGCCAGGACGTGCTCGTAGTCGAGTCCCTCGGTCGCCATCCGACTGAGGACGAAGTTGGCCGTCCCGTTGAGTACGCCGCGAACGGCGGTCACGGCGTCCGGTGTCAGGTCCTCAATCGTCGAGAGGACCGGGATCGCCCCGCCGACGGTCGCCTCGAATCGAACGCAACCGGCACTCGCCCCGGCGAGTCGTTGTAACTCGTCGTAGCGCTCGGCGACGGGGCCTTTGTTCGCCAGAACGACGTGACGATCGGCGGCGAGCGCTCGGCTGGCGTGGCCGAATCCGGGCTCGGCGTCACCGAGGGTCGTCGGCGTCGCCTCGACCAGGACGTCGTAGTCGACCTCGAAAATGGTCTCGGGCGCGGTGTCGCCGACCGGTTCGCCGCGGTCCTTGCGCGCCAGAGCCGACGCGACGTCGATACTGATATCGCCGGTCGTCGTGCCGGACGAATCGGCAGCCGCCTCACCGGACGAGGCGGCAGACGCTCCACCGGTCGAGTCGGCGACCATCGCACCGGTCGAATCGGCGATCCCCACGACCTCGTGGCCGTACTCGCCTGCCAGTTCGGCAACCGAACGGCCGACGGAACCCGCACCGGCGATCGCGAGACGGTGGCCGGCCATTACGACCGACCCCCGATGAGCGGCTCGACGACGGTGAGGTCCTTCTCGGCGGCGACCTCGCCGATCGCGGCGAGCGCGTCGGCGACCGATTCATCCTCGACGGCCAGTTGCAGTCGGGCGCATGAGGCGCCCTCGGTCCCCTCCGGCGCGGCAAGCGAGACGTCGACGACCGAGGCTCGGCCGAATGCCTCGATGCGGGCGAGCGTCTCAGAGAGGTCGGAATCGACCAGGTGCCCGATCAGAACCACGTTGACCGTTCGGTCGTAGCGTCGCTCCCCCGCCTGGATGATCGGGACGCCCGTCGCCTCGAGCCGCTCGACCAGTCCGTCGAACTGCGCGGGCGGACACGACAGGTCGATCTCGACCGGAATCGTCCCGCGCGGCGTTCGTTTGTCCCGTTCGTGGTGGATCGATCGCAGATTCGCGCCGTGTTCGGTGATCGGCCCGAGCGCGCGTTGCAATCGCCCCGGCTCGTCCTCGAGTTCGAGACGAATCGTGTACGCGGCGTGCTCGTCGTCGGTTGTCGACCGTGCTGTCGTCGCGCTCCCGTCGTTGTCCTCACTCATCGACGTCACCACGGTTTCGAGCACCGCCACAGGGCTGCATACGTTCCCGGACGGGAGTCGGTCCTAAAAGCGTGTAGTCCGACTCAAAATTGGCCGGCGATAGCCGACGGGCCGGGTGCGCACGGTATCGCAGCCCAGCGGACAGTTTACAGGTGGTCTTTCCCGGGGTTCGACGATCCCCAGTCGCCGCGGCCACCTTCGGTTCGATCGATGCCCATGATCGACTCGGCTTGCTCCGGACCGCCGAGTTGTTCGCGCGCGTCGGGGACCCTGATAGTGACGTCCTCGATCTCGTCCCACGTGAGGAGTTCGGCCTGGATGTTCCCCGTCGTCACGTCGCTGACCGAGCAGCCGCGACAGCCGCCACCGAGCTCGATCACGACCTCGCCGGTCTCGGCGTCGGCCGTCCTGACGGCACTCGTCCCGCCGTGCATCTGGATGATCGGCATCTGCGTCGCGAGCCAGCGCTCGACGCGATCGCGAAGCGTGTCCGACGTCTCCGACTCGGACGCTGTCATACTCGACCGTAGGCGATCCGAAAGGGAATACGTTGGGGTTTCCGTGGGAGCCGGTCGGACGCCATCGAGAAACTGGGCAGTGGAGCTATTCCCGGACAGCAATCGCCGACGCGTCACCCGATCCGCCGGTAATCGCGCTGGCGAGTGCCCCGCGGAGCACGACCGAGTCCCCCAGCGAGGACGGGCGAACGTCGGGGACGTTCGAGATGACCGCCGTCTGAAGGCGCTCCCGAACCGGGTCGATCACGCGCTCCGGATTGTTCGTCGCGACGGCCCCGCCGATGGAGACGACCATCGGAGCGACCGCGTGGACCAGCGTCGCGATGCCGATCGTGTTCCAGTCGGCGACCCGATCGATCACCCTCCCTGCGAGCGGGTCGGAATCGGCGGCCGCGAACACGGTCGCCGCATCGAAATCGTCCGCTTCGAGGGGAAGGGCGGTCTCGAGGTCGGACCGACGTGCGAGTTCTCGCGCGTACGTTGGGATTCCGCGTCCGGAACAGTAGGCTTCCCAGTGGCCCGCCCGGCCGCACCCGCAGGTGAGCGCCCCGTCGGGATCGACGACGATGTGGCCGATTTCGCCGGCGTTTCCGTCCCACCCAGCGAGGACCGAGCCGTCACAGCAGATGCCGGCCCCGATCCCCGACGAGATCGTCACGTAGCACATATCGTCGGGGTTTCGCGCGGCGTAGAAGCGTTCGCCGATGACACCCGCCGTCGCGTCGTTGTGCAGGGCGACGCCGTCGACGGCTACGAGCCGTTCGACCGGGCCCGTAAGCGGGATGCGATCGATCGAGTCGGACAGGTTCGCCGGGTCGACCACGGCGCCCTCGGCGAGGTCGAACGGCCCGATCGAGCCGATCGCGGCGTCCTCGATGGCGGTCGGCTCGATCCCGGCATCGGCGCACGCGTCCCGGAGGGTGGCCAGCACGGCTTCCGTGACGTCGATTCCGGTTGGTCCCTGCGGCGTCCGCCGACGGCTGGTCGCGATCGGCTCGCCGGCGTGGTCGCCCACGATCGCACGGACGTTGGTTGCGCCGAGATCGACGCCCGCGAAGTAGGTCATCCAGTGACTCGAACGCCGGCGATGCACTTAACGGCACAGACCCGGACAGCAGGGATCGCGCCAGTTCACCGGCAGTGCGTTTCGAGACGAGTCGCTCGGCCGTTTCGCTGTCCACTACACCTAACCGACCCGACGGCGAAGCGAGCGTATGGACGGACCCAAACTCGACGGACGGACGGTGCTGGTGACCGGGAGCGGGCGAGGGCTGGGGCGAGCGATCGCCCTCGCCGCGGCCGAACGCGGCGCTCGCGTTGCCGTCCACTACCACACGAGCGCCGACGCCGCGGCGGCCGTCGCCGAAACGGCCGAAGAGCGAGGTGCACCGGCGACGACAGCCGTCCAGGCGGACGTCACCGATCCCGACAGCGTCGACGGCCTCTTCGCGACGATCGAGACCGAACTGGGACCGGTCGAGTGTCTGGTCAACAACGTCGGTGACTTCGCCCCGAACCACTGGGCCGACATCGACATCGACACCTGGCAACGCGTCTTCGATACGAACCTCACCGCGACATGGCTGTGTTCGAAACGTGCACTCCCCACAATGCACGATCGGTCGTTCGGTAGAATCGTCAACGTCGGTTACGCCTCCGCGGCGAAGGGGCTCGTCAACCCGAAGAACTTCCCGTACTTTGCAGCGAAAGCGGGCGTCCTCATGTTCACCCGAATGCTCGCCGCCGACACCCAGGACGACGGCATCACGGTCAACGCCGTCTCACCCTACGTCGTCGAGAACTCCGCGGAGTTCCCCGACGAACTGCCCCGCGGCCGGCCCGCCAGTTTCGACGACGTCACCCGCCCGATCCTGTTCTTCCTCGACCCCGCAAACGAGTACGTCAGTGGGGAAAATCTGGAAGTCGACGGCGGCTGGCTTCCCGAGAACGTCTGACCGCGAGTGAACGAAGTGAACGAGCGGCTTTTTGGTCCAGATTGTTGCCCGATCGAGTTAGTAACGCGCTCAGGGAAGCGTTTCGCGAAGGTCCCGAAACAGCCGTTCTTCGCGGTCGGCCACGGCATGGATCGCCTCGCTCGCCTCGGCCAGCAGCGCCTCGAATTCGGGCTCGCCGGCGCTGTCGAGTTCGCTCGCGGCCTTCAGTGTGGCGCCGATGTCGGTCCAGTCGTCGGCGACGGCCGTCGTCCGCTCGGACAGGGCTGGGTCGAGTTCGTCGAGTTCGGGGACCATCCGATCGAGGAACCGGGCGTAGAGGCAGCGGAAGGTGCCGCCGCCCGTGCCGCGGCGTTCGACGTTCTGGTAGGCAAAGCGGGCCGTCCACTGGGGATCCGGGAGGGACGACCACGTCTGGACGTCGTCGGCCAGTGCACGAATCCCCGCGATGCCGTGGGTCGCCGGACCGAGCGGCCGATCGACCGCCTCCGGTTCGAGGGCGTAGGTGGCCGTCTGCGCGATCGCCGCTCGCGCGGCAGTCGATAAGTCGACCGTTGGCTCCGGGTCGGTGACGACGAGATGGCGGTAGCCCAGTTCGAAGACGGCCTCGGACGCCATCGCCGCGCGCAACTGCTCGAGCGGGATCCGCTGGAGGTCGTCGAACTCGCTGTCCGAGAGGACGACCTCGTCGCCCTCGACCGCGACGACGAGCAGCGTGTGCGGGGCGAAGTGTGTGTCCGTGTCGAAGTACGGAAGGTGGTAGATGTCGGTGTAGACCAGCACCGGGTCGCCCGCGACCGTCTGCGTGCGGAGTCGGTCGACGATCGCGTTCCAGCGGTTGTCGTCCACTGTGGAATCCGTGGCGACGCCGGGTTCGAAGAGTTCGAAGCCGATCCCGAGGTGGGAGAAGAAGGCGTCCTCGATCCAGAGTGGCCGGCCGAAGAAGCCGCGGTGAGGACTCTCCGACAGTTCGAAGAACGTGAAGCCGAGACCCGACGCGAGGCCGAAGCAGGTCGGTTCGTCGCTGTTCAATCCGTAGTGGGTCGCGAGATTGCGGAGGGAGGTCGACCCGCAGTGGTCGCCGGTGCCGTGGGCGTAGCCGTCGACGCGAGACATACGTCAATGTCCGGTGTCGATTCCGATAACGGTTCTGAAGCCGACGGCACCGGTGTGCAGGTTGGCCCCAGAGCCGTTCCGGCGGGCCCGGTCGTTCCGACAGGCCCACGGGCCCAAGGGTGTTCAGGACTGGCCGTCTGGTTCAATGCGACTCGGCCGGGTCGAGGTAGCTGTGATCGGTGAGAAGATCGTGCCCGACGCCGGGTTCGCCGTAGGCCTCGCAGTAGCCGGGTTCGTACTCCATCAACTGGAAGAGGACGCCGCCCGTCGAGCGCGGGGAGACGAACGCCTCGCGGTACTTCTCGTGGTCGGCCCGGTCGACGACGCGCAGGTCGTGGTCGCGAAGGTGTGCGACGACGTCGTCGATGGCCGCGACCTCGAATGTGACGTGGTGGAAGCCGGTTCCGTTCCGATCGAGGAAGTCGGTGAGGAACGTGTCCGGGGCGGTCGGCTCGATCAGTTCGATCCGACTCAGGTCGCCCAGTTCGTACTGGATCCAGCGGAAGCCGTCCGCGGGTTCGTCGGCGATCAGCTCCCCGCCGAGGAGTTCGAGCACGGGCGCCAGCGTGTCGCGATCCGCGACGGCGATGCCGACGTGATCGACGCGAATGCGAAGATCGCGATCGGGGTCTTCGGCCGTGCTAGCGGGGCTGCCAACCTCGCCATCCGACGACGGGTCTGTCATGGCCGCTGCAACGGACGGCATCGACAAGAAGATACCCCCGAGGCGGACATTCAAGGTGGTTCGGACCCAGTCATGGTCATGGACGAGGAGGTCGCTCCCGACCGCGAGGCGCTGATCCGCAACGATCCCTACTGTGCGTTTCTGGGCATCGAACTGGTGTCGATCGGCTCCGGCTCGGCGGCCACTCGACTGTCGATCACCGAGGACCACCTGAACTTCCACGGCGTGCCCCACGGCGGCGCCATCAACTCGCTCGCCGATGCGGCCTTCGCCGCCGCCTCGAACGCCGACGGTGACGACGCGTTCGCCCTGGAGACGAACGTCTCCTTCCTCGAAGCCGTCGAGGTGGGGACGACGCTGACCGCGACCGCCCGGCGAACCCACGAGACCCGACAGACTGGCGAGTACGAGGTGGTCGTGACGGCCGACACCGATGACGGCGGAGCAGCCGACGAACAGGAGACCGCTGGCGACCCCGCCACCGACGACCGGATCGCGACGTTCCGTGGACGGGTGTACCGACCCTGACAGCCTCGCGGCGACGGCTATGGCGAGTACTGGACGGATTCGAACAAATCGATTCGAAACGGTGAGCGCGCCGACTGCGACTACCGGTGGTCGAAGACGCGCTGGACCTTGCCGGTCTCCTGGCGCTCGATTTCGCCGTAGGGGACGACCGAGAGGTCGTCGACCGTGACGTCGAGTACCTCGTGCAGCCGACGGTCGATCAGGTCGTGGATCTCGTCGGCGCTCTTCGTCGAGTCGACGTGGCGCTCGACGGTGATCTCCATCGTATCGAGCGTCCCCTCCCGGTAGAGGTCGATACGGTAGTAGGGAGCCACGTCGTCGATCTCGATCATGAGCTCCTCGATACTGCTGGCGTAGACGTTGACACCGCGGACGATGAGCAAGTCGTCGACGCGGCCGCTGACGTTGTCCATCCGGACCGTGGTTCGGCCGCACGCACACTCGTCGTAGCTGAGGCTGGTCACGTCGCCGGTTCGGTAGCGGATGACGGGCAGGGCTTCCTTGGTTAGCGAGGTGAGCACGAGTTCGCCGCGTTCTCCTTCGGGAAGCGGTTCACCCGTGTCCGGATCGACGATTTCGGGGTAGAAGTGGTCTTCCTGAATGTGCATGCCGTCCTGGGCTTCGGCGCACTCGACGGAGACGCCGGGGCCGATGAGTTCCGAGAGGCCGTAGATGTCGATGGCGGTGACGTCCAGGGCGGCCTCGATCTCTTCGCGCATCGGGTCGGTGAACGGCTCGGCGCCGATGACGACGGTCGAGAGCGCCAGATCGCGGGGGTCGATCCCGCGCTCCTCGGCCGCCTCCGCGAGGTAGAGACAGTACGACGGCGTGCTCCCGAACGCGTCGACCTCGAGGTCCCGGAGCATATCCAGTTGGCCGGCGGTGTCACCGCCGCCGGTCGGAACGACCGACGCACCGAGTTCCTCGATGCCGTCGTGAAAGCCCAGTCCGCCGGTGAACAGGCCGTATCCGTAGGCGTTCTGGAACGTCTGGTCAGGTTCGACGCCTGCGGCGGTCAGCGAGCGGGCCATCACGTCGCGCCAGACCTGGAGGTCGTCCTCGGTGTAGGCGACGATCTTACGCTTTCCGGTCGTCCCCGACGAGGCGTGGATGCGCTGCACGTCCGCGCGATCCACGGCGAAGAGCCCGTCCGGATACTGCTCTCTGAAGTGTTCTTTCCGCGTGAACGGCAGCGCCGTGATGTCCTCGATCGACTCGATGTCGTCGGGCGAGATACCGGCGTCGTCGAGTCGTTCGCGATAGAAATCGACGTGCTCGTAGGCGTGTCGTACCGTCTCTCGCAGTCGCTCGCTCTGTACGTCGGTCAGTTCGTCTCGTGGCGTGGCTTCGATATCCTGATACATTGGTCCTCAGTTACGCAGTCTGTCTCGTTCGCTCGCCGGCCGGGCCCGGAATCGGCGTCGAGCGTCGGTCGAATAGTTGCTCGTCGATTCTGTATATTGGTACCGATACGCGAAGGGGCTGCCGCCACCGGGCGACGACGGACGATCCCTGGGAGACTGCCATCGCCGACCGGATTGGTGACACGCTCCCCGGGTCGATAGCTGGATGCAAACGGTCACAGCGACACCCCCAGATACCGGTCGAGAACGTCCTCGTCGGCCTCGAGTTCGCTGGAGCCGCCCTCCCAGACGATCTCACCCCGATCGAGCACGTAGTTACGGTCGGCCAGTTCGAGGGCGACGTGGACGTTTTGCTCGACGAGCAGGACGGTGATTCCGCGCTCGTTCAGGTCGCGCACGGCGTTCATCACGTCCTGGACGATGTAGGGGGCGAGTCCCTCCGTCGGCTCGTCGAGCAGGATGCAGTCGGCCCCGCTGACCAGCGCACGCCCGATCGTCAGCATCTGCTGTTCGCCGCCCGAGAGAGAGGCCCCGTCGTTGTCGGTCCGGTCGGCGAGATTCTCGAACGTGTCGAGCACCGCGTCGATCGAGAGGCCGTCGGCGTCGGTCGCACCGCCGTAAGCGGCGAGTTCGAGGTTCTCGCGGACTGTGAGTTCCGGGAAGATCCGCCGTTCCTCGGGGACGAGCGCGATGCCGCGTTTCGCCGTGTCGACCGCGTCGAGCCCCGTGATCGCGTCGCCGCGATACTCGATCGACCCGGCGGTCGGTTCGACGATGCCCACGATCGATCGGAGTGTCGTCGTCTTCCCGGCGCCGTTACGGCCGACCAGCGAGACGACCTCTCCCTCGCCGACGTCGAGCGAGACATCCGTGAGGATCCCCGTCTCGCCGTAGCCGGCGTCGACGTGGGAAAGCGAGAGCATCGGATCGGCGCTCATTCGACCATCCCCCCGAGGTAGGCGTCCTGAACAGCCTGGTCCGCCGCGATGGCGTCCGGCGGGCCCGACGCGATGACTTCGCCCTGATTCAACACGGTGATGCGATCGGAGAGGTCCATGACGAGTTCGATGTCGTGTTCGATGAGCAACAGCGTCTGGTCCGCGAGGACGTCCTCGATCAGGTCGATCGTCGCCTCGGTCTCCTCGATGCTCATCCCCGCGGTCGGTTCGTCGAACAGCACGACCTTCGGGTCCGTCGCGAGCACCATCCCGATCTCGAGGCGGCGTTTGCCGCCGTAGTCGAGTGCGGCCGCTTCTTCCTCATCCACGGACGCGAGATCGATACGTTCGAGCACGTCGTCGGTTCGGGCGTTGATCGGCTCGTGACGGTCGGTCGGTTTGAACAGCGACTCGAAGAAGCCGTAGTCGTCGCGATGGACCGACTGGGCCGCCAGTCGAACGTTCTCGCGGACGGTGAGTTCCTCGAAGATGTTCAGGATCTGGAACGACCGGCCGAGCCCCTGGTGGACCCGTTTCTGGGGCGAGAGATCGGTGATGTCCGTCCCGTCGAAGCGGATCGACCCCTCGCTGACCGGGAGCGCGCCCGAGAGCAGGTTGAACAGGGTGGTCTTGCCCGCCCCGTTCGGCCCGATGATGCTCCGGAACTCGCCGCGCTCGATCGAGAGGTCGACGTCGTCGACGGCGGTGAACGCGCCGAAGCGTTTCGTCAGACCGTCTGTCTGCAGGATCCGTTCGGCGCGAGACTCGGATTCGGTAGCGGCCCCGGATTCGGGCTCGGTGGATGACTCAGTACCCGCCATCAGTCATCCTCCCCCGGTCGGATATCGGCAGTCGGTTCGGGCTCCGGCTCGTTGCTCCCACGTTCGGAAACGAGCGAGGCGAGTTTCTCCGGGAGGGAGACGAGTCCTCGCGGGAGGAAGATCACGAACAGGATGAAGATCGTTCCGAGGACGAGTTGCCAGCGGTCCGTGTACTCGATGAGCGCCTCCTCGAGACCGAAGAACGCGAAGGCACCCAGGATCGGCCCGAAGAGCGTCCCCATCCCGCCGAGTAGCACCATCACGATCAGTTCGCCCGACTTCAGCCAGTGGACCGAACCTGGGGTGACGAAACCCTGTTCGAACACGAACAGCGACCCGGCCAGCGTCGCGAAGACGCCGCTGACGACGAACGCCCGGCGCTTGTACACCGTCGGGTCGTACCCGAGGAAGCGAGCGCGCTCTTCGTTCTCCCTGATCGCCACGAGGACGCTTCCGAACGGGGACTGGAGCATCCGCCTCGTGATCAGGAACGCCGCGACGAGCGCCCCGAGGGCGATGTAGAAGAACAGTTCCGTCCCCGTCAGCGAGAACGGACCGACGAAGAGTGCGATCTCGTCGAGTTCGATGCCGACGCCGCCGATCCCGTAGTACGACGAGATGCCGAACAGGCCGTCGGACCCGCCGGTGAGTTCCCAGCCGAGTGCCGCGTCGACGTCCTGTACCAGCCTGTAGAACAGTTCGGCGAACGCCAGCGTGATCATCGCGAAGTAGACGCCGTGGACCCGGATCGAGAAGTAACCCACGACCCAGGCGACGAGTGCCCCGAGGGCGAGGGCAATAGCGAGAGCGACGAAGGCGGACGCCGTGGCGTGAACGAGCACGACCGACGTGACGTACGCACCGAGCCCCCAGAACAGGACGTGCCCCAGCGACACGAGTCCGGTGTAGCCCATCACGAAGTCGAGCGAGAGGGCGAACAGGGCCCAGAGCAGGATTCGGACGAGCAGCGTGACGTAGTACGTAGAGAAGACCGAACCGGCAAGGAGCGGCAGGACGGCCAGCAACGCGACCATGGCGAGTCCGAGTTTGAACCGGGTCCCATCGGCGAGGAACCCGCCGCCGCGTCCGGTCAGTAGCTCGCCGCCGCCCTCCTCCAGTTCGGTGCCGAACAGTCCCTGTGGACGGACCATGAGAACGCCGATCATCAGGAAAAAGATCACCATTCCTGCGATCTCGGAGAAGAACACCTTGAGAATCGACTCCTCCAGCACGCCGACGAAGAGGCCGCCGATGGCGGCTCCCTTGAAGCTGCCGAGGCCGCCGAGGACGACGATCACGAACGCCGGGATGATGATGTTCCCGCCCATCCCGGGACTGACGCCCCGTTCTCCCGCGAGGATGATACCGGCGATCGCGGCGAGCGCCGCCCCCAGTCCGAAGACCAGCGAGTAGTAGTGGTCGATGTCGATACCCAGGTTCTTGATCATTTGCCGATCCTGCGAACCCGCCCTGACGATCAGGCCGAATCGGGTGTGCTCGAGCAAGGCCCAGACACAGACGGTAAGCACCCCGCCGAACGCGAGGGTGAAGAGGCTGTACGTGTTGACGGTGGTGCCGAGGATCGATATCGGTCCGGTGATCACGTCCGGCCTCGGGATCGGCGGCCGATTGGCGGTCCCCCAGATTATCTTGATCAGGTCGGTGATGACGATCACGAAGCCGAACGTGAGCAGGATGTGATACAGCGGATTTCGCCCGTAGAGGGGTTGTATCGTGAACCGCTCCATCGCCATCCCGACGAGGCCGACGAGTAGCGGCGCGATCAGCAGCGCTGCGACGAACGCGATGCCACCCCCGAAGATGGGCGTCAGGGTCCCGACCACGGCGAGTGCGAAGAACGCACCGAGTGCGTACAGCTCCCCGTGCGCGAAGTTGATGACGTGCATCACCCCGAAGATGACCGACAGCCCGGCGGCGACCAGGACGTACCCCACACCGACCGTCAATCCATTGAGGAGGCGTTCGATCCATATGGCGAGCGCGCCATCGAGAAAGGCGGGCCCGAGGCCCTCGACCAGCAAGTGAGATGTTCCAGCTACCATCGTGGATAGGCGTTACAGTTCACACCCGGTGTCCTCACAGGCTGGTGCGGCCTCCTCCCCATCGAGTTCCGTGAGCAGGTCCACGTCGGCGGCCTCCCCGCCGCCCGCCGGGGCGACGTTTTCGGCCATCCAAACCGGGTTCGTAGCCTGCTGATCGCACTCGCGGAGCGTCACGTCCCCGTAGATCGACTCGTAGGTCATCCCCGACATGGCTTCCCTGACCGCGTCCGGGTCGCGAGAGCCGGCCTCCCGGATCCCCTGGGCGACCATCATGATCGAACCGTACCCGACTCTCGAGAAGTTGTCCGGTGAGGCGTCGTACTCGGCTTCGTAGTCGGAGACGAACTGCTGGTTCGCCTCGGTTTCGATGCCAGGCACGTATCGGGTGCCACTGTAGATCCCCTGGGAGGCCTCGCCGGCGCCACCCCGGACGACGGCGAACGAGCCGGTCGTGGTCACGATCGGAATCTCCTCGTGGAGGCCGCTCCCGTGCGCCTGAATCAGGAACCGGATGAGGTGCCCGCCGGTCGCGCCGACCACGAGCGCGTCCGCGTCGGGGGCGTTGTTCGACAGCTGTGAGATGTACGCCTCGAAGTCTTCCGCCCCCTCCTCCGGCGACACGGTCAAGACGTCCTCGTAGTCGTCGGTCAGGTTCTGCATCCGACCTTCGACCTCCTCTTTCACCGATTGCCCGTAAGCGTAATCGGCGATCGAGTACATGAGTCGACCGCCCAGGTTCTCGGCGGTCCACTGCGAGAGAACTTCCGCGATCTGTGCGGTGGACGTCTCGAAGCGGAACACGTACTCGTTGCAGTTCGAGCCAGTGATCGACGTGTCCGCCGCACCTGGCGTGTATATGACTTCGTTTTCCTGCGCGATGTTGTTGCTGATCGCGAGCGCGACCGAACTCGAGATGGCGCCCGTCAGGAACTGCGCCCCGTCACGCTCGACCGCCTGGTTCGCGGCCTGGATGCCGTCCTCGGCGTTTAACTGGGTGTCGTACTCCTCGTACTCGATCTCGAAGTCGAACTCGTCGCTCGCGTTGATCTGTTCGATCGCCAGGCGCTCGCCCTGGTTTCGCTCCTCGGCCAGGTCGGCGAAGTCGCCGGTGAACGGTTCGAGAACGCCGAACTGAACCGTGTCAAAGTCCTCGTCGTTTCCGTCGTCGACCTCGCTTGGATCGCCCACGCACCCCGCCAGTGCCGAAACGCCGGCGACACCAGCTGCTTTCAGCACGGTCCGCCGCCGACGGTTTGTGATATCACGCACCATGAGATATGAGAGGAAGGAGCATATGGACCACAATAGTCTATCACCACCATATACAGGGGCTTTATATATCGAGGTGGAAATGCCGTTCCAAAAGGTAATCGCTATCCGACACGGCGAATGGAAAGGTTTCCGTCGGTTTCTGACGGCGAATCTGGCTATTGCAAAGATCCTTGACAGTCCCCGTCGAACTACCCGGTGAGATGCCCGCAGACTCTTCCACGACGTACGAGCAACTCGCCGAGTTGAGTGGCGACGAGCCGACGCTCATCGAGGGGCTCCCCGGCCACGGACTCGTCGCCTCGATCGCGGTCGACCTGCTCAACGACCAACTCGATCTCACCCACTGCGGGAACGTTACGTCCGACACGTTCCCGCCGGTTACGACGTTCGACGAGGGCCTCGTCCAGGATCTCGTCCGCGTCTACGGCTGTGGAAACCCGGCCGTGATGACACTGCAGAGCGACCTGACGATCCCCGAGAAAGCCTACGAACCGCTCAGTCGGTGTGTGATCGGGGACATCGCCGAAAATATCGGCCGCGCGATCTTCATCGCGGCGGCGCCGGCGAGTTCCGAGGAGGAACTCGGCACGGTAACCGCCATCGCCACGTCGGAGGGCGTCCGCGACGACCTGGAGGCGGCGGACATCCCGATCGCCGACGAACGGGGCGTCGTCGGCGGCGTCACGGGTTCGCTGGTCAGACAGTGCTACCAGGCGGACGTCCCCGCAGCCCTGCTCGTGGTCCGCGCGCATCCGCAACTGCCGGATCCCCGCGCCGCCAAATCCGTCGTGGAGAACGCACTGCAGCCCCTCGTCGACTTCGAGGTTGACACCAGCCCGCTCGACGAGCAGGCCGAAGAGATCCAACAGCGGATGCAACAGGTCGCCAGCCAGTTCCAGCAAGCACAACAGGCCGCCGGCGAGGGCGGTGAAGAGAGTAGCTTCCGGTCGAAGGGGTCGGGAATGTATCAGTAACGTCGACGCGTCTCAGTAACGTTTCGACTCGTACCAGTCACGTGGACGCCGACCGCTACACCGCCACGGTACGTCCGGTACCGCCGCGAGCAGCAGTCAGAATCCTGCCCGCCCTCACTCCGAATCCGACGGGTCGGGTGACACGTCCGTTCCGGCCGATTCGTCCACTCCGGCTGCGTCGTCCATCCCGATGTCCTGGCCCTCCTTGATCGCCTTGGCCTGCTCCTCCATCGCTTCGACGTCCATTTCGGCCTCCGCGTCGATCTCGCCGATCATTTCGGCGATGTCGTCGAGGCCGATCAGTTCGCGGGTCTCCTCGTCGAACTCGAGACTGTCTAGCGTGCCGTCGTCCGTGGCGACGTCGCTGCCGGTCAGGTGCTTGCCGTAGCGGCCGACGAGCGAGGACAGTTCCTGCGGGAGGACGAACGTCGTGGAGTCGCCCTGGCCGATCTCCGAGAGCGTTTCCATCCCCTTGTCGATGACCGCCCGCTCGCCCATGGACTCGGCGGATTTGGCGCGAAGGACGGTCGAAATGGCGTCACCCTGTGCTTCCAGGATCTGGCTCTGTTTTTCACCCTGCGCGCGGATGATGTCGCTCTGCTTGTCACCCTCCGCTCGCTCGACCGCGCTCCGGCGTTCACCCTGGGCCTCGAGGATCATGGCCCGGCGAGTGCGCTCCGCGGAGGTCTGTTTCTCCATCGCGCCCTTGACGTCCTTCGAGGGTGTGACCTCGCGGACCTCGACGCTCTCGACGCGAATTCCCCACTCGTCGGTGGGCTCGTCGAGTTCCTCACGAATGCGATTGTTGATCATCTCTCGGCGAGAGAGCGTGTCGTCGAGTTCCATATCGCCGAGCACCGCTCGGAGCGTCGTCTGGGCGAGGTTCGACACTGCCGGCATGTAGTCGTCGACCTCGAGGAACGCCCGCTTGGCGTCCATAACCCGGATGTAGACGACTGCGTCGGCGGTGACCGGCGAGTTGTCCCGGGTGATCGCCTCCTGATGGGGGACGTCGATGGTCTGGGTCCGCATGTCGAAGCGGTAGGTCCGCGAGACGAACGGCGGGATGATGTTGAGCCCCGGTTCGAGCAACCCGCGGTACTCGCCGAAGACGGTCAGCGCCTCCCGGTCGTAGGCGTCGACGAATCGGACGGACTGCCAGAGCGTGACGACGACTACGAGGAGCGCGAGTCCGCCGATACCGAGCAGCACCGACGAGCCAGTCGTGAGCGGAACGAGTGCGATCATCTGTCACTGTAGGCGGTCGACAGGGAAAGTGTTGTCGAGAGTTTGGTGGAACGACACGTCGATTCGGAACACGGTCGCGGAGTCGCCAGCCGGCCGGAGAGAAAAAGGAGAGGGGAAAAGGGTGAGAGGAAAAATCCACGGAACCGAGCGACATCGATTTCCCGGACGGGGACGTACCGCGGCCCATGTACGACGCGATCCTCGTCGGCATCGACGACAGCGAGCAGGCCGAGCGGGCGCTCGAACACGCCCTCTCGCTGGCCGAAACGACGGACGCGACGGTCCACGTCGTCACGGTCGTCGAATCGGCCGGCAGTCCGATGCGCTTTGGCATCGCCGAAGTCGACGACCTGAACGAGGCGGCAGAGTCGCTCGTCGACGAGGTCGTCGACGCCTACGACGGCCAGGACGTCGACATTCGCGGCGACGTGCGCAGAGGGAAACCGGCCGAGGCGCTCACCGAGTACGCCGCCGACGCCGACGCCGACCTGCTCGTCGTCGGCCAGCGCGGTGCCGACGGTGTCACGGGGGCGATCCTCGGAAGCACGGCCGATCGCCTCGCGCGGACGGCCGCGGTTCCCGTGACGATCGTGCCGGCAAACTGAGCGAGTCTGGCGTGAATTACACCCACGTGGAGTAACCACCCAGTTCCACCCCACCGAGAGCAGCGCTCCGAGCCGATTCGAGAGGCGACCATCGCGGATCACTCCCGCGCTTACTGGCGCGGGTACCCAGTTGGCGGTATTCTTTTGAGCCAATACCGCTAATAGAGACGTATGGACCCGGACGACGAATGGGGACGGCTTCGATCTGCCCTCTCGAACACTCTCAGCGACGATCCAGAGATTGATTTCGCTGTCGTGTTCGGCTCTCGCGTGTCGGGCACCGCCCGATCGTCGTCTGATATCGACCTCGCCGTCAAGTTTTCCGACGACCTCTCCTCCACGGAACAGTTTCGCAAGCGATGTTTCCTCTCGGGGGACCTGCAGCGAGACGACGCCCCGTTCGTCGACGTGTCCGATATCGAGTCGCTCCCTCCCGACGTGGCTCACGAGGCAGTCAACGGAGAGTTTCTCTGCGGCGACGAACGGACGTTCGATACGTTCCGAGAGCGCGTCGAAGCCCGTTTCGAAGCGCAGCGTGACGAGCGCCGTCAGCACCAGCGTGACGTGATCGATCGCATTGCCGAACGTGGGCTTCATGGCTGACGAACGCGTCGTCTCGGTGAAGCTCGAACAGATCGAGCAGTACTACGGAGAGTTGCGTGAGAAACAACGATCGTTGTCGCGTGAGACGTACGTAGAGAGTACGACCGAGCGACGGGCAGTCGAACGAATGTTCGAAAACGCCATTCAGGCGTGTGCGGATCTGGCCAAGCACGTCGCGACACGGGACTTCGGTTGGGACGGAAGTTCTTCGAAGGAGGCGATCACCGTGTTAGCGAACGAAGCGGTTATCGAGGAAGCGACGGCGGATACGCTCGTTTCGGCAATCGGATTCAGAAACGTCCTGGCCCACGAATATGGTAGAGTAGACACCGGCGAGGTATTCGACACCCTCCAGACCGGACTCGAGGTTTACACTTCATACAGTCAGGAAGTGGCCAGATGGTACCAAACGGACCGAGACGATTGATGGCCCATTTTCGGTACCCGACAGTATCCGACTGATCGGTGATGACAGCAACCGCTCCGACGGACACGACCCTCGATCGTGGCCACGTCTCTCGGCCGATTGGTCGGCTGAGGGTCCCCATCCACTTTCACTCCGGTACCGTTCCGAACCGACAGTCCTTACCTCCTCGGGGCGCTGTCGACTGGTAGATGACCGCCGAGCACATCGAGGTCCGCGGTGCCGAAGAGCACAACCTGAAAGACCTCGACGTCTCGATCCCCCGGGAGTCGCTGACCGTCGTCACCGGCCTCTCGGGTTCGGGCAAGTCCTCGCTCGCCTTCGAGACGATCTACGCCGAAGGCCAGCGACGCTACATCGAGAGTCTCTCCGCGTACGCCCGGAACTTCCTGGGCCAGATGGACAAACCCCAGGTCGAGACCGTCGAGGGCCTCTCGCCCGCGATTTCGATCGACCAGAAGAACGCCGCGAACAACCCCCGCTCGACCGTGGGGACCGTCACGGAACTGCACGACTACCTTCGCCTCCTCTACGCCCGTGTAGGGACGCCACACTGTCCCGACTGCGGCCGCGAAGTCGGCGAGCAGTCGGCCCAGAACATGGTCGAGCGTATCTTCGAGCTGCCCGAGGGCACCCGCCTCAAACTCGCCGCGCCCGTCGTCCGCGACCAGAAGGGCGCGTTCGAAGATCTCTTCGACGAACTCGTCTCGGATGGGTACGCCCGCGTCGAGGTCGACGGCGAGGAACACGACCTCACGCTCGACCGTCCCGACCTGGACGAGAACTACGACCACACGATCGACGTGATCGTGGATCGGGTGAAGGTCGGTCCCGAAGACCGGCCGCGGATCGTCGACAGCGTCGAGACGGCCTTAGACGAGGCCGACGGCGTCCTGAAACTGATTCTGCCCGATCCACCCGAGGCCGCCGCCGACGATCTCGGCGAGGAAGCTCGACGGACCGGCGATCTGGGGGCGGTGACCGACGACGAGGCCGGCGACGACGCCGACGCGACCGACGCCCAGGACCGGCTTGTCGTCGAGTTCTCGCAGGAACTGGCCTGTACCCACTGCGGGATCGACATCCCGGAGATCGAGACGCGAAGCTTCTCCTTCAACTCGCCCCACGGCGCCTGCCCGGAGTGTGAGGGCCTCGGCGAGACCAAGGAGATCGACGAGGACCTCGTCATCCAGGACGCCTCGAAACCACTGAAACACGTCTTCGAACCCTGGAGCTACTCCCGGTCGTACTACCAGACGCGACTCGACGCCGTCGCCGAACACTTCGACGTCTCGCTGTCGACGCCGTTCGAGGACCTGGATTCGGACGTGCAGGACGCCTTCCTCTACGGGACGAGCGAGCAGGTGCTCTTCGAGCGCTCGACGCGAAGCGGCAGCCGCCGCAAGCGCCAGCGGTTCGAGGGCGTCATCCCCAACCTGGAACGGCGCTACGTCGAGACGGACTCGGACTCGACCCGCGAGCACATCGAGGACTTCATGTCCGCGACCGCCTGCCCCGCCTGCGACGGCACCCGCCTGAAGCCCGCCTCGCGGGCCGTGCTGGTCGACGACACCTCGATCACCGCGATCAACGCGATGAGCATCGGCGACGCGCTCGCCCACTTCGAGTCGATGGAGGCCGACCTCACCGAGCGCGAGCGGACGATCGCCGAGGAGATCCTGAAGGAGATCCGTGCGCGGCTCGGCTTCATGGTCGAAGTCGGGCTGGAGTACCTCACGCTCGACCGCGAGGCGTCGACGCTCTCGGGCGGCGAGAGTCAGCGCATCCGCCTGGCGACCCAGATCGGCGCCGGCCTCGTCGGCGTGCTGTACGTCCTCGACGAGCCGTCGATCGGGCTCCACCAGCGCGACAACGACCGCCTGCTGAACACCCTGGCAGAGCTGCGCGACCTCGGCAACACCCTCATCGTCGTCGAGCACGACGAGGAGACGATGCGCCGGGCGGACACCATCGTCGACATGGGCCCCGGCCCCGGCAAGCGCGGCGGCGAGGTCGTCGTCAACGGCCCCCTCGAGGAGGTCAAAGCCTGCGAAAAGTCGATCACCGGCGACTACCTCTCCGGGCGCAGACAGATTCCCGTTCCCCAGGAACGCCGCGAGGCCGACGGACACCTCACGATCGAAGGCGCCCGCCAGCACAACCTGCACGACCTGGACGTCGAGCTACCCTTCGGCTGTTTCACCGCGATCACCGGCGTCTCCGGTTCGGGCAAGTCGACGCTGATGCACGACATCCTCTACAAGGGACTGGCCCGGGAGATGAACAACAATTTGAGCGTCGTCCCCGGCGAGCACGACGCGATCGACGGCATCGACGAGATCGAGACGGTCCGCCTGATTGATCAGTCGCCGATCGGCCGCACGCCCCGTTCCAACCCGGCGACCTACACGAACGTCTTCGATCACGTCCGCGAGCTGTTCGCCCAGACCTCGCTCTCGAAGCAACGGGGCTACGAAGTCGGGCGCTTCTCGTTCAACGTCAAAGGCGGGCGCTGTGAGGAGTGCGGCGGCCAGGGGACGGTCAAGATCGAGATGAACTTCCTCTCGGACGTCTACGTGCCCTGCGAGGCCTGCGGCGGCGAGCGCTACAACGACGCGACGCTCGACGTTACCTACAAGGGCAAGACCATCTCGGACGTCCTCGACATGAGCGTCGAAGAGGCCTACGACTTCTTCGAGTCCTCGGGTCAGATCCGTCGGCGCCTCCAGCTCCTGAAGGACGTCGGCCTCGGCTACATGCGCCTCGGCCAGCCCTCGACGACACTCTCGGGCGGCGAAGCCCAGCGCATCAAACTGGCCGAGGAACTCGGGAAGAAAGATAGCGGCAACACGCTCTACCTGCTCGACGAGCCCACGACGGGCTTGCACTCCGAAGACGAGCGCAAACTGATCGACGTGCTGCACCGCCTGACCGACAACGACAACACCGTCGTCGTCATCGAACACGAACTCGACCTCGTGAAAAACGCCGACCACATCGTCGACCTCGGCCCCGAGGGCGGCGAGAACGGCGGGAAACTCGTCGCGACTGGCACGCCGGAAGACGTCGCTCGTACGGAGGAATCCTACACCGGCCAGTACCTGCGCGACCTCCTCCCCGACGTCGACCTGGATGGCCCGCGCGGCCAGCGCGTCGAACCGGTCACGGCGCCCGCGACGGACGACGACTGACGGGCGCCGGTCCAGGAGACGACAGCGCACACATCCCCGTCACTCGATACCGTTTTGCCGCACCTTCGCCAGGAAGACCATGGCGATCGCCATTCCAACAGTTCCGGGGACTGCACCCGCTAGCGTCTTCTCGAAGACACCCCATTGCAGGAGAAACATGATCGTCGCCCCACCGACCACAGGGACCCAGAACGGGGGGAGTCGACTCGTTCCGACCATGTGTTTTTTAGATCAACTGCGTTTGTGAATCGTTCGGTTTAGCTGGAGGCCACGGCGTCCACGAGCGAGTTGTGATGAGACTGACCGACCAATTCACGCCGTCGCCAACTGTCCGAGTCCGTCGGCCGCCTGTGACTCGTCGTCACCGTAGGTGATCGTCACCTCGGTCCCACCGGATCGGGGTTGGGCGAACGAGATGTCGCCACCGGTGTTGGAGACGATCCAGTTGACGAGCCAGAGGCCGAGACCGGACCCGTGTTCGAGCGGTGTCTCCTCCCCGTCGATGATCGCGCGCCGATCGGCCTCGGGGATGCCTTGCCCGTCGTCGACGACCGTAAACTCGAGTCGGCTCGTCCCACCCGTCTCGACGGTCTCGACTGCCACCTCGACGGTCGGGTCCGGGCACGGTGCGTGTTCGACTGCGTTGTCGACCAGTTCGTTCAGCGCCTCGACGATCCGGGCGTCGACCGCCTGCAGCCCGGACTCCTCGACGTGAGAGTGAATCGAGGCGGACGGATACGTCGCCGTCGCCCGATCGACGACGGTTCGGACGGCCTCGGACGGATCGATCTGCTGGACTTCGGTGGGCCCTTCGAGCGTCTGTTCGAGGCCGCGAGCCTTGTCCGCGGTCGCGAGCAGATCGGTGATCTCGTTTCGGATGGGCTCGACGTGGTCCTGGGCCAGCTCCGGCGCTTTCTCGGCGAGGAGATTGGCGTGGCCCTGAATCACCGTGAACGTGTTTCGCAGGTTGTGTCGCAGGACGCGATTCAGGACCTGAATGCGTTGTTCGCGCTGGCGTTGCGTCGAGACGTCACGGACGACGATGACGTGGCCGTTCTCGACCGCGGAGGAGGTGACCTCTTTGGGAAACGTCGTGCCGTCGGCTCGCCGACCGGTCAACCGACCGCGCCAGTAGCGCTGTTCGGTCAGTTTCGGAATGACGTCGCGCTCGATCGTCGCGAGCGACTCGCTGGTGTAGAGACGAAACCACGACTCGCCTTCGAGAAGATCTGGACTGGGAAAGTCGTAGAGTTCGGCGTAGGCGTCGTTGACGTAGACGTGTTCACCGTCTTCGATGACCGCGATCCCGTCCATCGAGCTGTCCATCGCGCGCGAGAGGCGTGTCGCCTCCCGATTTTTCGCCGACAGCGAGGCGTAGATGTGTCCGATAACGGCACCGACGGCGCCACCGATGGTGAAGCCGAGGAGTCCGATCTGGAGATAATCGACAGACCGACCGAGGCGCAACTCGACCAGGACGACCGCCCAGCCGGCGAACAGCGCACCGAAGACGGCAAAGAGCAGCGTCCCGGCAGCGACGAGTTCCGTGCGCCGCGGTGACGGTGACTCGTCGAACGTCCGGAAGCCGTCCCACAGCAGCGCGATCCCGACCAGAACGAGCAAAAACACGTCCAGGAGTACGAGCGACAGTGCGCCCTCGTGGAAGACCGCGTACGCGGCGGCGATGGCCAGAAATCCCCCACCGACGAACGTCACCAGGTGGTGACGGAGGGCACTGACGACTGGCTCCAGGGCGGAGAGCATGCAGGGGTCTATCCGAGAATATCACCACTATGGTATAATTGATGTGGCCAAATAGTAACGGAGTCAACCGATCGATACCGGCCCAAGAACCATCTGTATCGGCGACGAACGGGCGATATGGACGTCGTTCACCTCGCACTGCCAGACACACTACTCACGGTAGCCGGGACGGGAGCCGATGCGTCGCGTCGGCCTCGTTCCCCGGACGCCGGACGACTGGAGTGCGTCGCCAGTCCACCGACCGACCCCACCACCGTGTTCCTCGGAACGTTCGAGGACGGTGCAGTTCGGCTCACGGACGACACCATCGAGGCACTCGACGTCGGAGCCGGCGATGCAGTCATGGCCCTGGCGATCTCGCCGCACGATCCGGCCGTCGTGTACGCGGGAACGGAACCGAGTCGACTCTATCGTTCCCAGGACGGCGGCGAGACGTGGACTCACCTCGCCGGACTCGCCGACGTCCCGTCGGAACCGGAGTGGTTCTTCCCGCCGCGGCCCGACACTCATCACGTTCGCTGGATCGAGATCGACCCGTTCGACCCGGATCGACTCTACGTAGGCATCGAAGCTGGCGCGTTCCTCCTGAGTACGGACGGCGGCGAGGGCTGGCAGGAGCGACCACCGGGCGCGCGACGTGACAATCACAGTCTGGCGACGCACCCGGACCGAAAGGGACTCGTCTACGCCGCTGCGGGCGACGGGTTCGCCCGGTCGACGGACGGCGGTGAAACCTGGGAGCACCCCCAGGTCGGGCTCGATCACCGATACTGCTGGTCGGTCGTCGCCGATCCCGGCGACCCCGAGTCGGTGCTCGTCTCGGCCGCCTCGGGTGCCTCGCAGGCTCACCGCCAGGGAACGGCCGAATCGTACGTGTACCGACTGCGGAGCGAGGACGCCTGGGAACGCCTCGAAGAGACTGGCCTCCCGACGGGCGACGGCGTCGTCAGAACCGTCTTCGCGACGACGGACGACCCGGGCGTCGTCTACGGGGCGAACAACACCGGCCTCTACCGGTCGAGCGACTTCGGCGACAGCTGGCGACCAGTCCCGATCGAGTGGGACGACGCGTTCGAGACGCAGACGCCCCGTGGGATCGTCGTCCGCTGAGCGACCCGTCGAGTGTCGATTGACCGACGTTCGATTTCGATGCCCGAACGTCGGTCCGTCACTCGAGCAAGGACGGGAGCCGGCGCAACGACGGGAGGTGGTAGGTAGCGGACGGATCGACCGGATCGTCGCCTCGCGCCACGATTGCCGAGTCGATCCCCGCGTTCTCGGCCGTCCGGACATCGACGGACCGGTCGCCGACGTACAGCGCTGTCTCCGCGTCGAGGGCGGCCATCGCTTCGATAATGTTCGCCGCGTTCGGCTTCCGCCGCTCGAACCCGTCGGGCGTAAGGGGACACCCGAAGACGACCTCGACGGCGGAGTCCAGTCCGAGTCGGTCGAGAAGCATCGCGATCACGGCCGGGTGGTTGTCGCTCACGATGCCGGACGGAACGGCGATCGATCGAAGGATCGAAACGTCCTCGTACACCGAACGAACGCCCCGTTCCAGCTCTCGACGCTGCGCGCGGACTACCTCCCGGGCGACCTGCGCGCAGAAGGCATCGGTGTCGACGTCGAGTCGGCGACAGCAGCCGGCGATCACACCGAATTCCCCCGTCAGGAACGCCCGAAGCGTCTCCGGACGCGGTCGGGAGCCGCCGAACGTCGAGACGGTTCGGCGGAGCGCGTCGTACAGTGCTTCGGACGTCGGTCGTTCGACGATCACGCCGTCGAAGTCGAACAGTACGGCGTCGTAGGACATGGTACCGACGTGGTACTCGTCTCCGACTCGTAACGTCACCTGACGGTGCTCGACCACGGGATGAGACGCTCCCACGGCGTGACCGTGTCGAATACCGCAATCACAAAGACGGGGGTGTCCACAGTGGCCCCTATGGACGAACCGTCGACGGAAGCGCTCGCGAGCGTCGAGTTCCTCGCCGCCTCACCGGTCCGGCTGCTGGTCCTTCGGGCCCTGGATGACGGTCCGGCCGAGCCGGGCCAGCTCGAAGACCGCCTCGAAGTCCCTCGTTCCACGCTCCGTCGGAACCTCTCGGAACTGGTCGACAGAGGGTACGTCTCCCATCGCCCGACGCGGAACGCGTACGGGCTGACGGCCGTCGGGGAAGTCGTCCGCGACGCGTTCGAGTCGGTCGTCTCGACAGTCGAGTCCGCAGAGACCGTCACCCCGTTCCTCCGGCGGTTCCCGGTCGAGATTCCGGTGCCGACCGAAGCGCTGCTACCGTGCGAAGTGACGACGGCGGCCGCGGACGCACCGTTCGATCCGATCTCGGTCGTCGTCGACCGGATCGTCTCCGCAGGCGCCGCTCGCGGCTTCTTGCCAGCGATCAACCCGACGTATCTGGACGCACTGGAGACGCTCGCCGGCGGGGACGCCGCGGTGACCGTGATCGCACCGCCGGCCGCCTACGAAGCCCTCGCCGACGGATTCAGCGACGCGTTCGACGTTGTCGCTGCGGCATCGAACGTTCGGCTCTACGAGTCGGAGGACGTGCCCGAGTTTGCCACCGGGTTCGGTGACGAGACGGCCCTCCTGGGCGCGTTCGACGAGCACGTACGCACGCACTCGGTGCTTCGGGCGAGCGCAACGTCACCGGTCTACGAGTGGGCGAGTGACCAGTACGAACGCGTCGAGGCGACCGCGACGCCGCTCGCGCCTGAGACGTTGTGAGGAAAGTCCGAACGGCGTTAGTGCCCTGAAGTCGGCGAGTCGCCGAGAAGCCCACGGTGACGAGGAGGGGCGCCGGCGAGCCATCGACGCATTCGATCCGCGCCAATTGGACGACCGACGCGGCCACGCGCACCGAAGCGACGATACTGAAGCCACGCACTGGGCCCGTCGACGGTCCGTGACCGCACATACTGGTCAGTTCCCACCCGTGACGCCGACCGGCGACCGGCCGGGCGAACCGTCCGACCGCTGCGGGTACACGCTGTCCTCGCGGCGATCACGAGACCCCGTTCGAAATCCTTTTAGCGCCGACCGGGGGATAGTAGGGTAACTGAGTGATATCATGGACGTCGACATCATCGAAGAAGACGAGAACCCCATGTTGCATCGGACGGACGTTACGTTCGAACTGACCCACGACGACGCCACGCCGTCTCGGCTCCAGGTCCGCGACAGTCTCGCCGCCAAGCTGAACAAGGACGCGAACGAGGTCGTGGTGCGCACCCTCGATACCAAGTTCGGCATGCGAAAGACCGTCGGCGCCGCGAAGGTCTACGAGACCGCGGACGCCGCGACCGAGGTCGAGCAGGACCACATGCTCGAACGAAACAAGATCGGCGTCGACGCCGACGAGGCGGCAGAGGACACCGAAGCCGAAGCGGAGGAAGCCTGAGATGAGCCGACACAAACTCTACGCCGACGACGGCACGGTCGAGCGCGAAGAGTGTCCTCGCTGCGGCGACTCATTCCTCGCAGACCACGGTGACCGCCAGCACTGCGGCAAGTGTGGCTACACCGAGTGGGAGTAAGTACGAATGCGGATCCTCGGGATCGAGGGGACGGCCTGGGCGGCCAGCGCCGCCGTCTACGATGCCGAGACTGATTCAACCTTTATCGAGAGTGACGCCTACGAACCCGAGAGCGGCGGGATTCACCCCAGAGAGGCCGCCGAACACATGCACACGGCCATCCCGCAGGTCGTCGAGGCGGCGCTTTCACACGCCCGTGAGTTACAGGCCGAAAACGACGAGTCAGCGGTAGACGATCGGGCCGGAAGTGGCGCTGACCCGCCGATCGACGCCGTCGCGTTCTCCCGGGGTCCCGGCCTCGGGCCGTGTCTGCGCATCGTCGCGACGGCCGCACGAGCGCTCGCCGGCACGCTGGACGTGCCCCTCGTCGGCGTCAACCACATGGTCGCCCACCTGGAGATCGGCCGCCACACCGCCGACTTCGCGGATCCGGTCTGTCTGAACGCCAGCGGGGCCAACGCCCACCTGCTCGCCTATCGGAACGGGCGCTACCGCGTCCTCGGCGAGACGATGGACACCGGCGTCGGCAACGCGATCGACAAGTTCACCCGCCACGTGGGCTGGTCACACCCCGGCGGGCCGAAGGTCGAGGCCGCGGCGGCGGACGGCGAGTACGTCGATCTGCCCTACGTCGTGAAGGGCATGGACTTCTCCTTTTCCGGGATCATGTCGGCCGCGAAGGCCGCCGTCGACGACGGTACCCCCGTCGAAGACGCCTGTGCCGGCCTCCAGGAGACCATCTTCGCCATGTTGACCGAAGTGGCGGAGCGCGCGCTGTCGCTGACTGGCCGCGACGAGCTCGTCCTCGGCGGCGGGGTCGGACAGAACGACCGCCTCAGAGCAATGCTCGACACGATGTGTGAGGCGCGCGGCGCGACGTTTCACGCCCCTGAACCGCGATTCCTCCGGGACAACGCGGGCATGATCGCCGTCCTGGGCGCCAAAATGTACGCCGCCGGCGAGACGGTCGCGATCGAGGAATCGGCGGTCGATCCCGACTTCCGTCCGGACCAGGTCGACGTGGTCTGGCGTGGCGACGAGACGGCCGAAGCGAACCGACTCGGGGCGGACGAGGACGATCGGACGACCGTCGACGGCGCCGAAGCCGTCGTCACGGTCAATCGCGAGGCGGGCCGGGTCACGAAACGGCGGGTTCCGAAGCCATACCGGCATCCGACACTGGACGAGCGACTCCGGCGCGAGCGGACGGCGATCGAGGCGCGGCTCACGAGCCTCGCCCGGCAGGTGGGCGTGCCGACGCCGGTGATCTACGACGTCGATCCCTACGAATCGACGATCACGTTCGCACACGTCGGCGACCGGGATTTGCGCGACGCACTCACCACCGAACGCGTACGGGCCGTCGGACGATCCCTGGCGACCATCCACGACGCCGGGTTCGTCCACGGTGATCCGACCGTCCGGAACGTTCGCGTCGCGACCGGTTCGGACGCACGCCGGACCGGACCGGAGGCGGCCGCGGACCGACCATACCTCATCGACTTCGGCCTGGGCTATCACACCGACCACGTCGAGGATTACGCGATGGATCTGCACGTCTTCGACCAGAGCCTCGTCGGGACCGCGCCGAACCCCGCGCCGCTCCGGGAGGCGGCGATCGACGCCTATCGCGAGGTCGGCGACGCGCGGGTCCTCGATCGACTCGCCGACGTGGAAGGGCGCGGTCGGTACGTCGGCGAGTGAGCGTGCCAGGCTGGCATCCGCCGATCGGCCGCCGTCAGCCTCCACGGGCGGATCAGTGCAAGCGACGGGAAGCGACGGCGCTATCGGGTTGAATCGCCGGGTCTGCAGCATCGGTTTCACAGCGTGCGGACGCTCACGCAATACTCTTGGGCCTTCGCGTCGTATCCGTCGGTATGGCAGACAAACCAACGTCCGGAGAGATCCTGGGAGTGCCGTACAACTTCGAGCGCCCGAGCATCGGCCGAATGCTCTCGTCGTACTGGCAACCCGGCAAGAGCATGCTGGTCGAGAAACCGTTCGGCGTCGGCTACACGCTCAATCTCGCGAACTGGCGCTCGTGGGTTATCGTCGGCATCGCCGGCCTCCTGCTCTGGAACGAGAGTACCAAAGGCAGCGACGAGGCCGAAGAGAGCGAACCGGTCGAAGTACTCGTCGACGAGTAATCGACCGCTCGGGCGACCGATGGTGACCCGACGCGAGTGATTGGTCCCCAACGCGAGTGATCGATACCGACGCGACTATTTCCGTTCGGCGCAGGCACTCGACCATGAGCCTGCGATTCGTCACCGGTAACGAGGGAAAGGTCCGCGAGGCGCGGGCGTACTTCGACGGGATCGGCGACGTCGAACAGGTCGCCTACGATTACGCAGAGATCCAGGCCAGCGACCTCGAGACGATCGCGAGCCGGGGTGCCGTCGAGGCCTACCGAGAACTCGACGGGACGGAGCCGCTCTTCGTCGAGGATTCCGGCCTCGCGATCGAGGCGCTCGGCGGGTTCCCGGGGCCGTATTCGGCGTACGTCGAAGACACCCTCGGCATCGAACGGGTCTGGAACCTCGCCGCCGACGAGGCGAATCGACGTGCCCGGTTCGAATCCGTGATCGCCTACGTCGACGGCGATCCCGCCGATCCAGACGTCGAGACGTTCACCGGGACGGTCGCGGGCACCATCGTCGCCCCGCGCGGCGAGGGCGGCTTCGGGTACGATCCGATCTTCGCGTACAACGGGACCACGATGGCCGAGATGGAGCCGGCGGAGAAAAACGCCATCTCGCATCGCGGGCGCGCGTTTGCCACGTTTGCCGAGTGGCTCGCCGACGACGACTGAGTCGATACCCGTTCACGCTCGCGGGTCGCGATCAGGTCCGGGATACGTGCCGCCTTCGACGTGTTCGTAGAGACTCTCGGGATCGAAGAGCGTCGCGAAGGCGTCCGGCGGCCGGATGCTCACGTCGACGCGGGGCTTGATCGTGAGTCCGGCGGTCGCCGAAGTGAGCCGCTCGTCGTCGGAGAGGAGATGAGCGGCCTCGCCGGCGTACGCCGACGCCAGCGCCGGATGGTCATCGGCCGGATGCTCGACGCTGACGCGCTCGGCGGCGAGTCGCTCGCGGTGATCGGCCGCGAGTTCGGCGTCGGCAATGGCCGCGACGAGCGCCTCCGTCGCAGCGAGCAGGTGGTCGCTCGCGACGAGTTCGACCCAGGAGTGGCGCCGAACGCAGTCGAGCGCCTCGCGTGCATCGCCGCCGACGAGCAGGTCGGCCGCGAGGACGTCCGCATCCGCGACGACGCGGGCCGGATTCGGTCGATCAGCCATCGGTTTCCTCCGTGCCGTCGACCGCCGATGCGGACGCATCGGATCGCTGTCGGTCGAGCGTCTCCCGAATCGTCTCGCGATCGGCGGCTACCGCCGCAGCTCGTTCGAACAGGTCGGCCCAGGTCGTCATCGGGCGGACTTCGGTCCGCGACGAAAAAAGCGTGTGCGTCCGGATTGTGGGGTGCCAGTCGGGGCCCAGATGGTCGCGCCGCCAGGATTGGTAGTGGTCGTGCCGCGAGGGTTGTGGTGGCCGGTCACTCACTCGTTCGAAGCGAGGTAGTTTCCGGAACACCAGGCCCAGATGCCGTAGTCGGGGACGTGTAGCCCCCACCAACGGATGCCGTCGGCATCGGTGGGTCCGTTGACGACCGTCGCGGTGGTCCCCTGTGGAAGCGTCTCGACGACGTCGTACCCGAGGCCGGGGCCGTCGCGTGCGTTAAGCGAGGAGGCCGTGGTGACGACCGCCTCGTCCATGAAGAACGCGACTTCGGCGAGGTAGTTCTCGGAACACCAGACCCAGGCGTCCTGCTTCGAAAAGTGCAGGCCCCACCAGGTGATGCCATCGGCCGTCTCTGGACCGTTCATGATTCGGCCGACCGACCCAGTTGGAAGGGTTTCGACGACGTCGTGGTCGAGCCCCGGCCCCGACCGGCCGTTCAGATCCGTCGTCGTCATCGCACCGTCTTCCATCTCGAAGGGACCGTCGCCCCCGCCTCCGCCGCCACCGCCGTCGCCGTTGCGAACGTAGTCCATGAACGTGTCGGGATCCCAGTCGGGGCCCGGACAGGACTTCGACGGCAGATCGTTGCAGTAAGCGTCCTGCGGTGCGTGCCGGTGACCGATGATGCCACCCGCCTGATTACAGCGGGCGCTGCCGTGCTCGTAGTACTCGAGCGGGATGTCGTACTGATCCGCCAGTTCACGGACGACGGCCGCCGACGCCTGGTAACACTCCTCCGTAAAGTACCCGCCGTAGTCCGAGTGCCACTCGTGTTCGATTCCGATCGAGGAGGAGTTCGTCCCGCTCGCGTGCCACGCCATATCCTCGTGGTGGACCATCTGTGTGACGTGCCCCGGATCGTAGGCGGTGTGCTCGTAGTTGCTGATTACGTAGTGCGCCGAGACGTTCGCGCTCGGATCGCGAAACCAGTCGATGGCACTCGTGTACGAGCCGACCGTGCAGTGGACGACGATCCAGTCGATCTCCGCCGTGCCTCGATTCGCCGCCGAGTAGTTGCTCGAATCCGCAGCGAGAAACCGATCCGCTGCGTTCGTCTGTCGATGCGACGCGCCCGCGGTCATCGAGCCGGCGCCGAACGCGCCGCCGATGCCCGCCGAGAGCCCGCTCGTCTTGAGGAAGGTTCGTCGATTCATCGCATCAAGGGCGATTTCCAACGGAAGTAATAAAGTACTAGCTCCGTTCACCACAACGAATGGTAAGTCTATGACCGAATGCTTTCGACGATGATCACAGGGCATCGATACGCCCCCGGGACAGTCACAGGGCGGCACACCTCTGCGGACTGTTATCGGTCGTCGATACGATCTCGCGGGCTGTCACAGAGCGTCGATACGCTCCAGTTCTGTCTCGATGGCCACTCGGCCGTCCGCATCGAGCGGGCGGAGCGGGCGACGCGGCGCGCCCGCAGGCCGATCGCGGAGTTCGAGCGCGGCCTTCACGCCCGCCACGCCGAACTCACTCACGGCGAGTTCGTTGAGTCCGGCGATCGTCGCCTGGATCGATCGGGCAGTGTCGCCGTCACCGCGCGCGTGGGCGGCCGCCAGATCCGCGACCAGTTCGGGAACGAGATTCGCGACCCCCAGAATACCGCCGTCGGCGCCCACGTCGAGCGCCGAGGCGTAGACGCCGCCGCTGCCCACGAGCACCGCGAAGTCCGCATCGGCGGTCAGCCCAACGGTGCGCTGGAGCCGGTCGACGTTTCCCGAGGAGTCCTTGATCCCAGCGATCGTCTCGTGAGTGGCCAGTCCGGCGACCGTCTCGGGAGCGAGCACGCAATCGGTGAATTTGGGCACGCTGTAGAGGTAGATCGGGATCGGACTCTCGTCGGCGAGGTCGCGATAGTAGGTCTCGAGTGCCGCCTGGCCCTGGCCGTAGTACGACGGCGTGACGACCAGTGCGGCGTCGGCTCCCGCGTCGGCCGCCGCCTCCGTCGTCGCGAGGGTGGGTTCGAACCCCTCGCGACCCGTCCCGGCGACGACGGGCCCCTCGGCCGCGTCAGCGACGGTCTCGACGACCGCCCGGCGCTCGTCGGACGTGAGTAACGGCGCTTCGCCGGTCGAGCCACACGGGACGAGAAAGTCGACGCCGTCGGCTTCCAGCCAGGCGACGAGCGATATGAGCCGGTCGTGATCGACGACACCGTCGGCGGTGAACGGCGTGACGATAGGAACGCCAGTACCCTGCATGGTGGCAACTGAACGGCGACCGAGAAAAGCTTCGGGCTCGAGGCGATTGGCGGGAGGCGCAGTCCGATCGTGCGTTCTCGTCCGTGCGCGTTTGGTCCGCTCGCCGTGACCGGCTGCGACGGCGCAACGGGGCCCCTCAGTTAGTACGACTGGTTCCGGTTTGGTCTGTGGGATCGGCCCGGTTCGATCTGAGGGATCGCTACTCTCTAAGCAAATCGGCAGGGGGTTCGGACACGATTCCGTCTCCCTGTTGGACGAAGGGAGCGATCTCGTCCCACGCAGGGCCTTCACTGACCGTCTCATCCTCCCGGTTCCAGCAGATGTAGTCCATCGCCTCGAGCTTCGGCAGATGCGCATGGTGAAGCATCACCCGCACGGAAGCGGTCCGGCCCTCGCCACAGTCCGAATCGGCGGCGACACTGCGCGTTGCGTCCGCGACGGAGAGTGGGCCCTCCTCTTGTATCGCGGCCAGCACCCGCCGCCGGCGGCCGTTTTGTAGTGCCTCCATAACCTGATCGACAGAAGTCCCGTTTCCCATAGTGTCGAGTGTATAGCCACACAATTACGGACGGTGCATGGCACACGAGGCTGTTAACCCATCCCCATCCGCTCGGTGGGCTTCTCACACGAGAGCCACGAAGAACGGCCGTCAGCTAACCCGCTGGAACGTTTCGGACTCGTCGGCTTCCATCGCGATGAGTGAGTTCATCACGAGGGTCTCGATTCCGCGACGCAGTCGTTCGGTAACGGCCTGATCGGAGATGCCCACCGCGTCGCCCAGATCCTGTGTGGACACCTGCCGTGGAATCGAGTAGTAGCCATCTTCGACCGCCCGAATCAACGTCTCTCGCTGGGCGGTCGTCAGTCCGTACCACATGCCGGTCCCCGGGCGAACGGGGTTGTAGATGCGACCGACTTCGAGGGAGATGCTGGCGTCCGAACAGTACTCCTGGAAGTCGCTAAGGCGTTCGTGAGTCTGGAAGCGAATTTCGAACTCCCAGGTGCTCGTGGTGCCGGTCGCACTGAGAACCTGGCCACCGATCTCGGCGATTCCAAGAAAGAAGTCGTCCGTGGTGACGTCCCAGTCGAGTGAATACAGCCGTTCGTTCCGGTGCTGGCTCACCTCGACGATCCGATCGACGGACGGGTGGTCACTGACGTTCCGTTCGAAGGACTCGCGGGCCTCGTCGCTGACAGAGAAGAACGGGACTGCCTTCTCCCCCAGCGGCACCATGGTTTCGAGTTCGATAGTCGTCCCGGGATCCAGCGTGAGGATACGTCCCAGTTCGAACGCGTCGGCAGGTATCCGGAGATGAGCGATGACGGCCATTCCCTTCGTTGTGTCTGGGTCCGATCCGTGTAAAAATGACCTGCTTGGTATACCAACCTCCAAGAAATAGCATGGTGTGCCATGGGAAGGACCAGCCCTTTACGGGCGGCACACCTGAAACAAATTGGACCGAACGCCCTGCGCGGAGATCGGCCTCGTCGAAGGCGACGAGGTCGTGACTAGCGTCACTCTTCGAGTCGTGGTCAGACGGCCCGCATCCATGACACGAAATCCACTCACGGACGTCTCGATTACGAGCCCCGGAGAGTTCGAGACCGTTCTCGCCGCAGCCGTCGAAACGGCGATCGAAGCGAACGTCGACGTGCGCGGTGCGTGGGAGTTCGAAACCTGCGGTTCGACCCACAACTGGGAGATCGAGATCGTCGAACTGGCGAAGGAGTTCGACGACGAGTGAATCGCCCGCGCTCGTGGCACTGTCTCCCCGTCCACAGCGACCATCTATCCGCCCACGAGCGGTGTGACTGCACCGTTACGACGAATGCGGCTCTGATACTGCGTACGACCTGACGGAGAAAACTGGCCGGCCGACAGAATACTGGCTCGCCAATAGCGTCCAGGCGAGCGGAACCGACTCTCAGTAGCCGAACTGATCGCGGACGAGGACGACGGTGGTTCGGCCCTCCTCTAATTCCTGGCGGAAGATGAGCTGCTTGGCGATGGCCGAGTCGACGCCGTAGGCTTCGTTGGCTCGTTCGTTCTCCAGCGGGTAGGCGACGGATTCGAGCCGGTCGAGCGCGTCAGAGAGCGTCGGCACGATCTTGTTCACGCCGCTGACGATGACGACCCTGCCGGCGGCGAAGGGGTACGCGCCGATACGGCTCCCCGATCGATCTGCCGCGACGAGTTCGCCGGTCCGGGCGATGGCGTTGACGCTGCCGAGGAAGTAGTCGGCCGTCTGAGACTCGCGCCGGGCCGCCTGGCGCTCCTCGTCGTCGTCGATGCTCCAGACCTGGTCCGGGATGCTCTCCCACTCGTGGTCACCCTCACTCAGATACTCGACGAACCCGATCTCTTCGAGCGTCGTCGAGTGGCCGTTCATCACGGACGCCCCGGCGGGAATCTGTGACTGAACCGCTGTGAGCGCCTCGTCGGCTGAGTCGACGACCACGACCTCGAAGCCGTGGTCCTCGAGATTCGAGACGGCCTCGTCGATGGCGTCCGCGGCGGGAAGTTCGTCGAGCGATTCGTCGATATCGGTCTGGGAGACGTAATCGGATTTTTGCTGTGACATGGTGCGTGGTTCGACGGTCACAGATAGTGTGAGATCACCCAAAAGTACTCGCGGACACCGATGTCGGGAGGTGATACCGATGTTACTCCCGGTGGTGAAAGGGATGCTTCACTCGGGCGACCGTCCCGCCGACCGGACACGAGTACGGCCCACCCTGCCGGCGTGCAGCCCAATTCAGGGCCGCTGGTCGTGTTCAGAGCCAACAGTGTCGGCGTGTCGACGAGCACGCGTGCGACAGGAGAATCGAGCAGGACAGACAGCGACCAAATACGGTGTCACGTCTCTCGCAGATTCTGCAGGCCAGGTAGCCGAACAAAAGGAATTTTATGCGCTATTTACAATTTCGGACGATGCCCTCCCGTCGACGGCTCTTGACGACACTGGGGACGACCGGCACCGTCATCCTCGCAGGCTGTAACGAGGCTGCCGAATCTGATCATCCGTCCGAGACCGACGAATCAGTGTATTCGCCCGGCACCGACGCCGATACCGGGTGGCCGATGCCCGCCTACGATCGTGGATTCTCAGCGTGCAACCCCGACGCCGCGGCGCCGCGCGACGACGTGACCGAACGCTGGTCGGTCCGAATCGATGCATCCCTGCCTCGTCGCCCCGTAGTGGCGGCGGGGAAGGTGCTCGTGGCAACCGCCTCGGGACTGGTGGCGACCGACGTCGAAAGTGGCGACGAGCAGTGGCGGTACGATCGCACTGGCGATGGGCCGGTGACGATGACTGCGCCGGTCGTCCACGACGGAATGGCGTACTTCGGGTTCAACGAGCCGCGCGGACTGATCGCCGTGGACGTCGAATCCGGAGACCGGCAGTGGCACGCCCCGACCACTGGCTTCGTCGACGCTGCGCCCACGTTCGCCCTGTCCAACGAACGACTCTATGCGGGCGACGACACCGGACGTATCTACCAGATCGATCCAGCGAACGGGGAGATTACGGCTCGGACCGAGGTGTTCGGCTCCGTGACGGAAATCGTCTACAGTGACACGACGGTTCTGGTCGGGACGTCGGGTGGAGAGGTGTATTCGTTCTACCGCAACGGTGCGGAGATCACGGGGAACTGGCGTCGGCGGGTCGACGGGGCGGTCACGGCGCTCACCGCCGCGGACAACGAGATCTACGTGTCGACGTGGAGCGGCAGTGTCTATCGGCTCGCAGACGACAATAGCGCCGGGTCGAGCCGCTGGGAGACCGACCGTAGCGCTGTCGGCGGACTCGCAGTCGCCTCCGATGACGTCGTCGGATTCGACACGAACAGCATCCGGACGTTCGATCCCAGCACCGGCGACGTCGGGTGGGATCGAGAGGCGTCGTTCACCGCCGCGCCCGCCGTCGCCGGCGACACGATCTACGTCGGTGGTGCCACGGCAGGCGACGACGGGACGGGCTTCGTCGCGGCCTATCCGCTCCGCGGCGGGGGAAATCGAGGGCCGCTTCGCCCGGGGAACGAACGGTGGCGGTTCGATGTCGACGGCGTTCCCGGGGTGGGAATCGCCGTCGCCGACGGGGCCGTCTTCGCGTGTGCTGGCGGGCTGAGCAGCGAGGATGGACCGCAAGTGTACGCGCTGGAGCCAGTCTGAGGTCGCGGGCGACCCATCGCCTTTCGCCTTACTCCGACAGGTTGTCGGGTTCGAGTTGGTATACGAGGCTTAGCAGGAGGTATCCGCCCGCGGCCAGAGTGGTCACCGTTGCCGTCTCCTCTGGCGTTTCGAGCCCGGTAACGTACACCAGCGCGAGAACGGCGGTGCAACGGCGGATCGTCCGGCGAATCGCTTGTGTGGACATGCGATGTATCGTTTCAATTTGTCCAAATACCACTACATAAAAGTGTTAGTAACTGATTCTATTTCGGCGCCGCCGTCGGTGGCACACCCGCCCTCGGCGAGTTGGCAATAACCGGCTCCAAAACCCGACGGGAGACACCATCGAGTGGGTCGGTCATCCGACGACACCCGGTCGCCGCGGTGACCCGCCGCAGAGTCGCGGGCGACGGCGCCGATTGAGCGACGCAACGGGGACAGCCCGAAATGGAGGGTTGTCAACATAACGAATAGATTGATAGGCCGATACGCGTAATCCACCTGCTGGAGGAACAATACGTCTCTATGGAAACGACATTCACCCACCAACCGTCGTTCACCCACCTCGTCGTCGAACTCGCAGCTGGCGAAACGATCCTCGCTGAACCCGGCGCGATGGTCGGGCACTCCCCGAACGTCGAGATTTCGACGACCAGCAGCCGCGATGGGTTGCTCAGCTCCGCCAAATCGATGCTCGGCGGGGAGTCACTGGTCGTCAACGAGTTCACTGCGGAAGGTGGTCCCGGCGAGGTGCGTCTAGCACCGCCAACACCGGGCGACGTCAAGGAACACGAATTGCAGGACGAGACGCTGTACACTACTGACGGCGCGTTTCTGGCGTCGTCACCAGATATCGACATCGACTCGGAATTCGGCGGGCTCAAGTCGATGCTCGGCGGAGCGAGTCTCACCCCGCTGGCTCTCAAGGGAACCGGCACCGCCTACATCGATGCCTATGGCGGGCTCGAACGCCTCGATCTGGACCCTGGCGAGTCCTACACGCTGGACAACGAGCACCTGATCGCCTGGGACGACAGCGTCGAGTTCGAGACGCGGCGCGTCGGCGGGCTGAAATCGACGCTGCTGAGCGGGGAAGGGCTCGTCTTCGACTTTACCGGCCCGGGGAGCGTCTGGTACCAGACCCGAGACGTCGATAGTTTCGTCGGCATACTCGCACCCAGAATCCAGACCAGCGACAGTTGATCGGCCGACCGACGCCGGCAGCTACCTGGTCGCGATGGAATCAGTGGTGCCCGTTACCGGAGAAACGGATAAGCCCGTTCACGTCAACTGGGTTCGTATGGTCGAGACCACTGCGACGACGCGTCGCCGACTGGCCGATCGACTGCGCGACGAACCCGGCACGCCCGCGGAACTCGGTCGCGAGTTCTCCCTCTCACCGTCGACCGTTCTCACACACGTCGAACACCTCGCGCACAGTCTCGAACACGACGACGAGGCGTTGCTCGTCGCCCCACCCGAGTGTCGCGAGTGCGGCTTCGACGGTTTCGACGACCTCCTCAATCGCCCGTCTCGCTGTCCCTCGTGCAAACACGAGGGGATCCGGGAGCCGACTGTCACCATCGAGTGACCGATCAGCGGGGTGACGACGGATTCGTATCCGATACGCCTTTCAGTGTCCGCGGAGTCCACACTGACGAACCCCCGACACCGGCGGCTTTCGATGGATTCGACGCCGAGTGACGACGCTGTCGGGGTCCGACGATCCATGACGACCTCTGCACCCGACACGGCCGACCTGACGCTCTCCGTCCTCGACGCTCTCCCAGCGGACGCGCCGGCAGCCCCGCTGACGAACGCGCTCGACATCCTCACGAACGAACGGCGGCGACACGTCCTCCGGGTCGTCGGCGAGCAGGGCGAGACGATGACGCTCCCCGACGTCGCCGACGAGGTCGCCGTTCGAGAGTGTGGCCGCCCACTCCCCGAGATTCAACCCGAGACCGTCACCGAAACCTACATCTCGATCTACCACGACCACCTCCCGCGACTCGTCGACGCCAACCTCCTCGCGTACGATCAGGAACGCGATCTCGTCCACCCCAGATTCGCTACCGACGCGGTCGAATCCTCCACGAACTAACGCACTCCTCCCGAACGAACGCACGCCAACCGCAGTCGCTCACTCAGTAACAACGCTCGTCGACGTGCTCGTCGAACGCCCGCTGCAGTCGCGCGGTCAGCGGCCAGCGCCCGGGTTCCTCGACTGCGTCGGTCCAGCCAGCGGGCGGCGACCCAGCCGCATCGTCGAGCGCCGATCGCTCGTTACGGCCCCCTCGCTCCTGACCGACCCCTCCCCCGTCGAACCGACACACGGGCCTGAGCTCCCACGTCGAGTTCGTCAGAAACACCTCGTCGGCCGTCGCGACGGCTTGCGGGTCGACCGTGCGAGTGGCCGTCGGGATCTCCAGCTCGGCAGCCAGGTCGAGCACGACGCGGCGGGTGATCCCCGGGAGGACGGGACCGTCGGTCGACGGCGTCACGAGTTCGCCGTCGGCGACGAGAAAGACGTTGCTCGTCGCGCCCTCGGTCACGCGCCCCCGGCCATCGAGCATGAGCGCCTCGTCGGCGTCGGTGCCGCGCAGTTCCAGCCGAGCGAGGATCCCGTTCGCGTAGTTGTGGGTCTTCGCCGCCGAGGGGAGGGCGTCGTCGGGAATCCGGCGAGTCTCGACGGTTCGGACGGCCGCCGGTTCGTCCCAGACCGGCTGTCCGTCGACGCCGCCCCGCGGGAGCGGTTTCACCCAGATGACGACGGTCGGGTCGACCGGCCGCTGGGGCGTCACCGTGCCGGGTTGGACGCCGCGCGTGATCGAGAGCCGAACGTACGCGTCGGCTAGTTCGTTCGCGGCGAGCGTCTCGTCGATACGCGCTCGCAGACCGTCGCGATCGAATCCGTGCGCTATCCCGAGCGTCTCGCAGGTCCGAGCTAACCGATCGGCGTGGGCGTCCCACTCGAAGATCGAGCCGCCGTAGGCCCGTACCGTCTCGAAGGCCGCGTCGCCGTAGCGAAAGCCGCGGTCGTCGACGCTGACCGTCGCCTCGTCGGCGGGCACGAGCTCGCCGTCGACGTGGTACAACAGCGAGTTCGCTACGTCGGAATCAGTCACGAGTCTGCCCTCCGGCGCTCGCGTGCGGCCAGCTCACAGAAGTTCTCGACGAGTCGCCTGCCGATGGCGAGCGAGATCCCGGTCGTCCGCTCCGGCTCGGTGGCGGTGTCGCCGGGTTCGCCCGTCGACGATTCGTCGCGGCGGGCGCTAGACGATCCCTCGATCGTGCGGGTCAAGATACTCTCGGGGTGGAACTGGACGCCGACGTGCGGACGCTGTCGGTGGCGAACGGCCATCACGACCTCGCGGTCGTCGACAGTCTGGGCGGTCTCGACGAGCGAGTCCGGAATCTCGGTTCGCGGGACGGCGAGCGAGTGGTAGCGGCCGACCTGCACCCGTTCGGGGAGCCCCGCGAAGATGCCCTCGCCGTCGTGCGTGACGACGGACGGTTTGCCGTGGACGACGTCGGGGGCCTGGCCGACGTCGGCCCCGTGGGCCGCACACAGTGCCTGGTGGCCCAGGCAGACGCCCAGAATCGGGTATCCGGTCTCCGCGAACAGCGGGATCGAAATTCCCGCATCGGCGGGCGTTCCGGGTCCGGGCGAGATCACGATCCCGTCCGGGTCGAGCCGACGCACGTCGTCGACGTCGAGTACGTCGTTCCGGCGGACGAGCACCGACCCCGCCACGCGACCGACGTACTGAACCAGGTTGTAGACGAACGAGTCGTAGTTGTCGATCAAGAGGATGGTCGGCCCCTCGCTCGACCCACCGCCATCGTCGTCGGTCACGCCCGATCACCACCGTCGGATGCTGCATCGTCGATGTCGGCACAGGTCGCACCCGTCTCGACGGCGAGCGCGGCACGGTCCCCCAGGGCGTCGTCGAGCGCTGTTACGAGCGCGCGGGCCTTGTCGAGCGTCTCGTCGTACTCGTGTTCGGGGACCGAGTCGTGAACGATACCGGCACCGACGCGGAGGTGGTAGGTCTCGGCCTGGCGGACGAGCGTCCGGATGACGATGTTACACGTCGCCCGGCCGTCGAAACCGAAGATGCCCATGCTCCCGGTGTAGGGGCCGCGACGTGTGGCCTCGAACTCGTCGATGAGTGCCATCGTCCGGGGTTTCGGCGCACCGGTGATCGTCCCACCGGGGAACGTCGCGGCGATGGCGTCGGCGAGCGTCGCGTCCTCGCGGAGGCGGCCGCGAACGTCGGAGACGAGGTGCATTACTTCGGCGTAGCGGTCGATCCGGCGGTACTCGGCGACCTCGACCGAGCCGTATTCACAGACCGCGCCGAGATCGTTGCGCTCGAGATCGACCAGCATGGCGTGCTCGGCGCGTTCCTTCTCGTCGTCGCCGAGTTCGGCAGCCAGCGCCTCGTCTTCGGCTTCGGTTTCGCCGCGTGGCCGCGTACCGGCGATCGGCTCGGTCCGGACGAGCTCGCCGTCGCGTTCGAGCAGGAGTTCCGGACTCGCACTGACGAGGTCGGCCGACCGGTACTCCAGCAAGCCGGAGTACGGCGCCGGATTCACCCGGCGAACCGCATCGTAGGCGGCGACGGGGTGAACGGCGGCGGGTGCCGCCAGTCGCTGAGAGATGTTCGTCTGAAACGTCTCTCCCGCCCGAATGGCCTGTTTGACCCCCCGGACACGATCGGCGAACGACGCGCGGCCACACTCGCTCTCGAACGTCGCGTCGGTCACGTCCACCGGTGGTGGTCCGGTCGACGGCTCACCCTCGAGTATCGCGGTCGCGAGTTCGAGCGCTCGGTCGCGGCCGCGTTCGAAGAGCGACGCCGGGGAAACGGCCGCTTCGACGCCGTCACCACCTTCGCGGTCGAGGCGGGGACAGGCCGAAATCCGCAACATCGTCGGGCCGTCGACGGGGCCCTCCCACGCGGCGAGGCGGTCGAAGACGGCGAGTTCGAGACGGGGGAGACCGCGATCGTCGACCGCCGATTCGGGCACCGTCTCGAGTTCGCGAGCGACGTCGTAGGAGAGCCAGCCGATCGCCCCGCACGGATACGGAACGCGCGGGTCGGTCTCGGAGGGCGGACGTGCGAGCGACTGGCCCGCGAGCATCCCCTCGAGGGCGGCGAGCGTCGGCGACGGCGCCGCCGACTCGATCGACTCGGCCCGTTCGGAGACGGTCAGGCGCTCGACGGGATCGACGCCGAAGTAGCCCCAGCCGGGCTGTCCGCCGGTCGTCTCGAGAAAGGCACCGCCGGGCCCCCGACGGGCCCGGCGATAGGCGTCGAACGGATCGTCGACGGTGAGCCGCACCTCGACGGGAATTCGCGACCCTGGCGGGGCACGCTCGGCGGCCGCCCGGACATCGTCGAGGGTCGTCACAACGCGCGGCTCGGTCATACGCCGACAGACACAGACGAGGGTCAATCCTCTTACGGTAGCGGTTGGCGTGGACGGATACGACAGTGGCGCCGAATCACCCCAGCCCCCTCCACAATATCGGCAGGTGACGTGGTCAGCTGGGTGAACGATTCGACTCCAGTGGTTGGAGCGGAGAAAAAGTGGCGAGAGCGTGCGGGGAATGGGCCTCGATCGAACAGGGATGTCTCGATCGGACAGGTTAGCGATCGTTCGCTCGATCGATCCACTCCTCGATGCGCGAGGCGGCGATGTCGGTCTCCGCGGCCAGTTCCTCGGCGTCACTCTCTGCGAGCGCCAGCGTCGAATCGACGCCGGCGG
>NZ_AOIQ01000018.1 GCF_000337515.1 Halovivax asiaticus JCM 14624 | reverse complement strand
TGTGGCTACAACCTCGTCTCGTTCGAGGACGACGTCTCCATCCGTCGCGGCGACCGCATCCGATTCGTCCGACGAGTCGTCGGCCGCTTCGGGTTCAGCCTCTTCGATCGTTGCGGCGACCGATTCTGTCTCGTCCGTCTCGGCGTCAGTGTCGCCTTCGTCGTCGGACGGCGTGTCGTCCGCCTCGGGCGCAGCGTCGTCTTCGGTGTCCGATGCAGTATCGGTGTCGTCAGCAGCCGACTCCGCTTCGCCGTCGGACGTATCAGCGATATCGTCGCCCGGGGATTCGGCGTCCTCGGTAGCGTCGACGGCAGTACCGTCGTCGGTGCCCGTATCGGTCGGTTCGTCACGATCGCGGCTGCTCATCGGTGGCGGTGCCTCGCGGCCGGATCGGGCCGGCGAGTCGGTCGAGCCAGTGTCGACCGTGACGCCGCCGTCGCGGTCGCGACGCTTCGACCCGCTTTCCCCCACACCCAGCAGGGATTTTAGCTTCTCCAGGAGTGCCATATGGAATCGATAAACGGTTCGCCCGCTAAAATCGTTCGATTACGGCAGCGGACGGCCCCGTCCCGACGAATCACCGTTCCTGATCGCTGTTTCCCTCGAAACTGGACCGCAGTGCCTGCCCCATCGCCGCGACCGGTGCGTCGCGGCCGGTCCAGCGTTCGAACGCCGCCGCCCCCTGATAGAGGAGCATCCAGGTACCGTCGACGGCGGTCGCTCCTGCGGCCGTGGCGTCGCGGAGCAACCGCGTCTCGCGCGGCCGGTAGACCGCGTCCATCACGACGAGGTCCTCGTGAAGCGCCTCGGTCGGGACGATCGATTCGTCCGACTCCATCCCGACGCTGGTGGCGTTGACGAGGACCGTCGCGCCAGCGAGGAGCGTTGGGAGACCGTCGAGGCCGTGACCCGACGCGTCGGGCACCTCGCTCGCGAGCGACGTCGCTCGCTCGACGGTCCGATTCACGACGCGGACGGTGGCGCCCGCCTCCGCCAGGCCGAAGGCGATCGCCCGGCCGGCCCCGCCTGCTCCCACGACGACCGCGGTCGCACCGTCGAGCGAGTCGTCACGATCTGCGAACCCTCGCTCCCGAAGCGCCCGAACGGCGCCGGCCGCGTCGGTGTTGTGTCCGGTCGGCCGGGCGACCGCGTCTCGGTCGTCAGCTCCCGCCGCGTCGGGCTCGGGAAACGCGATCGTGTTGACAGCCCCGATACGGGCCGCCAGCTCGTCCGGCTCGACGTGATCGATCGCCCCCTCCTTGAACGGAATCGTGACGTTCAACCCAGCAATTCCGAGGGAGCCAGCGCCCCGGATCGCGTCGCCGAGCGCGTCGCGGTCGGGTTCGAACGTGACGTAGGTCGCGTCCATCTCGCAGGCCTCGTACGCCGCCTCGTGCATCGGTGGCGAGAGCGAGTGGCCGACGGGGTTTCCCAGCAGGCCGTAGACGTCCATACGACGCCTGGGGCCGGGTCGCAGTTAACACGGTCGGTGTCGACAGGCGTCGGGCCCGTCGGAGGCGGAATTGGACGTGTTTGCGGACATCCCCATCAGCACTGACGCACGGGACAGGTCGGATTGGAGAAGTCCATCCCGGTCGCTCCGCGCGGAATCACGACCGCGCCGTCCGACGCAGACCACCACTACCGCGAATCGCGCCGGTGAACCGACGAGTATTCGGCGCGTGCGGTCTCATCTGTGCCCGTGATCGCGATCGTCGAGAGCCGCGCGGACCGTGCGTCGGTGCACATCTGCGACCAGCTGCGAGACCTCGTCGCGTGGGAGGCTCGCGAGGACGAAACGCGTCCCGACGCCGACGGTGGCGGGACGTACTATCGAACGGACGGGTTCGAACTGCGCTCGTTCGAGGCGCTCCACCTCGATCTCGTCGACCCGGCCGCGGCGTTCAGCGAGGACCCCGACCTCCTCGTCTTCGCCTCGCGCCACTCCGGCGAGACGGGACCGCTCCTGACGGCCCACTTCACGGGTAACGTCGGTCCCGCGGAGTTCGGCGGCGAACCGAACGCGTTCGCCGACGCCGCACCGAACGCCCTCGCCGAACTGCTCGACGCCTCCGATCAGTACGCGCCGGATCGCTACGAGGTCGGGATGGAGTGTACCCACCACGGCCCCACCGCCGTCGGCTGTCCCTCGCTCTTCGCCGAACTCGGCAGCGACGACGAGCAGTGGGACGACCCCGAGGGCGCCGAAGCCGTGGCACGTGCCATCCTCGACCTTCGGAACGTTGCTCCGCACCGGACCGACCCCGAGACCGGGCGGCCGCGCCAGCTCGTCGGCTTCGGCGGGGGCCACTACGTCCCGCGATTCGAGCGCATCGTCCGCGAGACGCCGTGGGCCGTCGGCCACATTGCGGCCGACTGGGGGCTGGACGAACTCGACGACCGGAACGCGGTCGAAACCGTGGTCCGGCGTGCGTTCGCGGCGACCAATGCCGACGTCGCCGTCGTCGAGGGGACCAAACCCGAGCTCCGGGACGTGATCGAGGAACTCGGCCATCGTGTCGAAAGCGAAGCCTGGGTGCGCGAGGTCGCCGACCGGCCGCTGTCGCTCGTCGACGCGGTCGAACGTGCGCTGGGGCCGATCGCTGACGGCGTTCGGTTCGGCGACCGGGAGACCGAGGCGTTCGAGGTCGTCTCCCTGCCGACCGACCTCGTCACGACGGCGGAAAGCGTCGATCCTGATCGAACGTGGGACACCGTCACGGCCCACGCAGTTGCGGTCGAAACGTCGAACGGCGGCAGCCGGCTCGGGGACCGGGCCGCGATACCGAACGACACCGACGGCGACCGGACCGCCAGTGGACTCCCCCGGCCTCTCGTCGACGTGGTGGCCGAGGTCATCCGCCCCGAATTCGACCGCGTCTCGGTCACCGATGCGGGTGTCGAAGTCGTCGAGACCGCCTTCGAACCGGCGCTGGCACGCGAGCTCGGCGTCCCCGACGGGCCGCTGTTCGGCAAGCTGGCGTCGGGCGAGTCCGTGACCGTCGACGGTCACCAGATCGAGCCCGAGGCGGTTCACGAACGCAGAACGACGCAGTTCCCCTGTTGAGAACCGTCGTCCGACCGTCGATCACTGTCGTCGATCGGTCGACCCCGGTTGCCAACCGACGGAGACCGTCATCGGACGGGAGCCTCATCGCGAAACTTCCGGAACTGTTTGCCGAGACCGCCGTAAAATCTACTGCCAGTTCGATATGACCAGATGTCTGACGCCCGCATGACGATGTGGGGAAACGATCATAACGGTGGGGTCGTAATGGCGTTTCAAGAATGGATTCAATTGTCGAAGACGCCATCGACGAGGCCGAATCGGGTGACCCCGAGGCGCGGGCCGACCCCGTCTCGGACGAGCCCGCTCAGCCGTCGAACTCGTCCGGGTCGTCGAACGCGTCGGGGACGATGACCGACGAGGAGCTAAAGGACGTCCTGCAGGACCTCCAGACGGACATCACGGTCGTCGGCTGTGGCGGGGCCGGTGGCAACACAGTCGACCGGATGGACGAAGAGGGGATCCACGGCGCGAAACTGGTCGCCGCGAACACGGACGTCCAGCACTTGGTCGAGATCGAGGCCGACACCAAGATCCTCATGGGTGAGCAGAAGACCTCCGGCCGCGGCGCCGGCTCGCTTCCGCAGGTCGGCGAGGAGGCTGCCCTGGAGAGCCAGGAGGACATCTACGACGCGATCGAGGGCTCGGACATGGTCTTCGTCACCGCCGGACTCGGTGGCGGGACGGGCACCGGCTCCGCGCCGGTCGTCGCGAAGGCAGCCCGCGAATCTGGCGCACTGACGATCTCGATCGTCACGACGCCCTTTACCGCGGAAGGAGAAGTTCGCCGGACGAACGCCGAGGCCGGCCTCGAGCGTCTCCGCGACGTCTCCGACACCGTCATCGTCGTGCCGAACGACCGCCTGCTCGATTCGGTCGGCAAGCTCCCCGTCCGCCAGGCGTTCAAGGTGAGCGACGAAGTCCTGATGCGCTCCGTGAAGGGCATCACGGAACTCATCACCAAGCCCGGCCTCGTCAACCTGGACTTCGCCGACGTCCGCACCGTCATGGAGAAAGGTGGCGTCGCGATGATCGGCCTCGGCGAGTCCGACTCCGAGGCGAAGGCCGAGGACTCCGTCAAGACCGCCCTCCGCTCGCCGCTGCTCGACGTCGACATCTCCGGTGCGAGTTCCGCGCTGGTCAACGTCACCGGCGGCAACGACATGTCCATCGAGGAAGCCGAAGGCGTCGTCGAGGAGATTTACGACCGCATCGACCCCGATGCCCGCATCATCTGGGGGACCTCGATCGACGAGACCCTGGAAGGCAGCATGCGCACTATGATCGTCGTCACCGGCGTGCAGTCGCCCCAGATCTATGGTCGGCCGGAGGGCGAGGCCGTCCAGCCCCAGGGCGTCGGCGGACAGGCCGGCGGCCAGCCACCAGCGGGTGGGCAGGGCACCCCCGGCGGGCAGAACGCCGGCGGTCAGCCTGGCGTCGACGCCGAAGATGACGACGATATCGACTTCGTCGGCTAACTCGGTCGACGATCCAAACGCTATCTGCGTCGTCTCCTGACGATTCTCGTCTCTTCTCCGTTCGGTGTTGCTCGGTTTGTGCGACCGCTCGGTGAGAGGTATCGACGGAGTTGAGCAGGAATGACGACGAGACTGGGCGAAGAAATGGCGACTGACTGGGCACCAGCCGGTGTCCAGAGAGCGGAGCGCCAGAACGGACGTCGACTGCAGGCAGAACCGGGTTCAATCGTCGCCGAAGGCCTCGCCGGCCCCGCTCGTCGCGTCGCCCTCGATACTCGGCGGGTACTTGCCCCGTTCCAGTTTGAGGTCTGACTGCGGCCGTGCCATACAGGTCAGCGCGTACTGTTCGGCCTCTTCCTCGGTGAATCCGCGTGCGGCGGGCTGGGTGACCTCGCCCTCGACGATCTCGGCCGTACATGCCAGACACATCCCGACGCGACAGGAGTACTCCTGGGCGATTCCCTCCTCGAGACAGCGGCTTAAGATCGTCTCTTTGTCCGAACAGGTGATGGTCTCGCCCGTCCCCACGAACTCGACGGTGTACTCGGTCATACGGGCGGCTACGAAGGACGCCGTCAAAATACTTCGCTTGTCGTGGACGTTCGAGGGGCGGTTCAGACGATCCGGCGAATCACCCCGTCGAGTCGCACGAAAAACGTTTTCTACCAGCGCTCACGACTGGTCGGTATGAGTACACAGGAGGCCGTCGGGGTCGGCGCAGGCGACCTCGGGCGGGACAGCTGGGACGCGGTGGTCGTGGGCGCCGGCACGGCCGGCTGTTACGCCGCGGCGACGATCGCGGACGCGGGCTATGACGTGGTCATCATCGAACGCAAGTCGCCCGAAGAGGCGGGCCACATCGCCTGCGGCGACGCGCTGAAGGGTGCCGACACCTTCCCCGACGCAATTCCTAAATCGCAGCTCGAGCCGGCGTTCACGAACACCGGCGTCGACCACGGCCGGTTCGAGATCCCGCAGGAAGACACGGTCCTCGAGATCCCCGTCCCCGGTGAGCTCGCCGTCGTCGATCGCTGGACGTACGGCCGGAAGGTCATCGAGGGCGCGGCCGACGCCGGCGCAACCTTCCACTACGACACCGTCGTGCAGGACGTCCGCCAGACCGACGACGGCACGGTCACGGGCGTCGACGCGATCCGGAAGGGGACGCCCCGGACCTACGACGCCGAGATCGTCGTCGACGGCGCCGGCGCGCTGTCGATCCTCCAGGACAAGGCCGACCTCGCCGACTCGACGTTCGACACCAACGTCACCTACTCGCAGTTCTGCTCGGCCTACCGCGAGATCGTCCACGTCGACGAACCCGTCGAGTGGTCCGACGCCCTCGTCTTCAAACCGACCGAGCGCGCCGCGGGCTACCTCTGGTACTTCCCGCGCACCGAGACCGAGATCAACGCCGGCCTCGGCTTCCAGATGACCGAGGAGCCGATGCACCTCGTCGACGACCTCAAACGCGATCTCCGGAACCGCGCCGAGTTCCAGGGCGCTCGCGTCGAAGACAAACTCGGCGCCGCGATCCCCACCCGTCGGCCCTACGACTCCGCGGTCCACCCCGGGTTCGTCGCCGTCGGCGACGCCGCAGGCCACGTCAACCCGACGACCGGCGGCGGCATCGCCGGCGCCGCCTACGCCGGTACCTACGCTGCCGAGCAGGCGATCGAGGCGATGGAGCAGGGAACCGTCGACGAGGACGTCCTCTGGCGGTACAACGAGCGCGTCATGGACCACTTCGGTGCACGCTACGCCGCCCTCGACGTCTACAACATCCTCTCGACCGCCGTCGACATCGACGAACTCATGGGCCTGCTCGCGGCCATGCCCGGCGAACAGATCGCCGAGGCGCTCTACTCCGGCAGCGCGAACCTCGGCTGGGGTCTGAAGATCAAGGCCCTCCTCAAAGCTCGCGGCCACTACGGCACCGTCTGGAACCTCTACAAGACCAAACAGCGCGCCGACGAACTGCTCTCCCACTACGAGGACTACCCCAGCTCACCCGCCGGCTTCGACACCTGGCAGGCCGAACGCGACCGCCTGATGGAGTCGGTCTACGAGACGACCGGCGCGGATCCGAAATATTAAGCACCGACCTTTTGCGCTGCGGTCTGTCGCGCTCGCGGCTTCGCCGCAGAGCGCGATGTCCCTCGGCAAAAGGTCGATCAAAAGCACTCCCCCTTTCCCTACAGCGACGCTTCGCGTCGCTTTCGGGTCAGTCGTCGGCCCGCTCACAGCCTGCGGCTGCTCGCGGTGAGTGCATCGCATTCCCCCACGCCGTTCGCCGTCCGCGGCGCGTAGCACCACGCTCTACTGGCGCTCGCAGTAGTCCTCATCCCGCGATTCGCAATCGTTTCGTTCCAACAAACTTATCACCGATCTGGGGGAGCCGACCGCATGAACGAGACGCTCCCCGAAGATCGCTCGCCGGAGCCGATCACGGTCGAGTCGATGGCGGCGGACCTCCGAGAGCTGGGAGTCCAGGCAGGCCAAACGATACTCGTCCACGGGTCGCTCTCGAAACTCGGCTGGGTCTGTGGCGGCCCGCAGGCCGTCGTCGACGCCCTCCAGCGCGTCGTCGGCGCGGACGGCACGATCGTGATGCCGACGCACTCGCCGGGAAACATGAACCCGGCCGACATGGGAAATCCGCCGGTGCCCGAGTCGTGGTACGACACGGTCCGCGAGACGATGCCGCCCTACCGACCCGAATCGACGCCGACGCAGGGCATGGGCGCCATCGCCGAGTGTTTCCGGAACTACCCCGGCGTGGTGCGAAGCGACCACCCACAGCACTCTTTCGCCGCGTGGGGTGCCGACGCCGAGTACGTGACCGACGGCCACTCGCTGAAGCGATCACTCGGCGAGAACTCGCCGCTGGCCAGAGTCTACGAGCTCGACGGCGACGTCTGCTTCCTCGGAACGACTCACGCGACGAACACCTCGCTCCACCTCGCCGAGTACCGCGCCGACCTCGATCTCGGGACGGCGCCGCAGCAATCCGCAATCCTCGTCGACGGCGAGCGCGAGTGGGTCGAGTGGGACGACATCGACTTCACGGACGAGGACTTCCCCGAGTGTGGCGACGCGTTCGAACGCGAGCACCCGGAGGCGTTCGAGTCCGGGACCGTCGGTGTCGGCGACGCGAAGCTACTCTCGCAACCGACCCTCGTCGACTTCGCGGTCGAGTGGTTCGAAGCGAATCGGTGAGTGACAATCCCGAGTGAGTTCCAACTATACGGCCCTGTTGAAGCCTTATTAGTTAGATATGAACTGTAGTGGGACAGCCGTTAGGTAGATGTGCGACTGAGTACAGTTGATGGTTCATGAGAAAGATATTTAAATAAATATTTGATAAAACCTAACATGGACCGGCGAACCGCTCTGAAAATGATTAGTGCCGGGGCAGCGATGTGGGGTGCAGGGTGCCTTTCAGTTGAGGAAGCTGGCCCTATCGATTTTGAACTACTGAATTTTACCGAAGACACTCATCAGGTAGACGTCACCATCACCGATGAGGATGGGAATAGCGTACTAGAAGAGACCTACAAAATTGAGGAACGGCGGGATGGGACACGGGCAATTCAAGAAGAAGAATTTACAGAGGCCACCAACGGAGAAACCTTTGATATTGTCGTGGCACTCTCTGACGGAGAACCAGAGGAGTGGGGATTCCGAGTGACGTGCAATGAAAGTGACGAAACTCCAGACGTCTTCTTCGCTGAAATACGTGAAACCCACGATAGAGAGCATACATACGTTGAATTTCAACAATCGACCTGTAGTGGCGATCTCTAACCACATTATTTCTCGCGCTATTGCCTATCTTCACTGGCGGAATGGTGGTAAGTGCGTCCCTATATCTTACGTTCAGAGTGCCATGTCGATATCGTGAGTGAGACGGCCGACAACGAGTGCACGGAACGGTTCCCACCAGTGCCGTGAGCGAACGAATGTACCCAACCGAATGCAGTCACCCATCTGACGAGTTAGCACCTCGCCGAGCCCGTGCTTTCAATCGCTCCGAGAACTCCGAGAGGTTCATCGCGGCCGCACAATCCGGACAGCAAAACCGCTCCCCGGTCTGGTAGTCGTGCGAAAGCGCGGCCGGCGGCTCAGAGACGAGCCGAAAGAGCCGCGCCGGTGCCACGTCCCGATCACACCGGTAGCACTCCCGGTCGTGAGCCGACTCGCCGGTTCCGTCGCTCGTTCGCTCGACGGATGTCATCCGAGTACCTCCCGATCCGATGACTCGGACCCATCGAAGATACTCGGCCCCCCATCCCCGAAACCGAAACTCTGCGACGGATAGCGGTACGACTCTCTAGCTAATGGGCGTGCGAGACCTTTTTGTCTCGATAGTGTCTTTCGGAACATGGCTGACAAAATCCCTGCTACAGGATTTGGAAGCCACGTCTCGGGTGTCTCAGCACCCGGGGCACTTTCGTACCCGTACGGACGGGACTTCCGTCTGGATGATTGACGTAATGAATAATATAGTTACTGGTTGATTTGTGGAAACAATAGAGAACTCCAGCTAACAAACGCCGCGTGACGCTTCCCTTAGGCCGCTACGGCTGGGTTTCGGCAATCTCGACGATCGCCCCCGCCAGCGTGTCGATGCCGTGCTGGATCGTCGGCTCGTCCACGTCGAAGGTGGCAGTGTGGTGGCCGCCGGGGTGGTCGGTGCCGACACCGACGTAGGCCGCGAGGCCGCCGTTGTCCTGGACTTCCTTCATCAGGAAGGTGGCGTCCTCGCTGCCGCCGAGGCCGGCCGCGTCGACGACCGTGTCGACGCCGTCGACCCCTTCCGCGACCGATCCGACGATCTCGCGGAGTTCGTCGTCACTCGCGGCGCTCGGCGCCTCCGCGCCGATCTCGATCTCGACCTCGCAGTCGTGCATCTCGGCGGCCGACTCGAAGACGCGCTCCACGCTGTCGCTCATGTATCGCATGAGGTCGGTCGTCTGGCCCCGGACTTCGGCGACGATGCTGATCTCCTCGGCGACGATGTTGGCGGCGGTTCCGCCCTCGACGACGCCGATGTTGACCCGCGTCGGCCCGTCGGAGTTGCGCGGGATCGCGTAGGCGTTCTGAATCGCGGTGCCGAGCGCCTGCATGGCGTTGCGGCCCGCTTCCGGTTCGGCACCGGCGTGGGCGGGCTCGCCGGTGAACGTCGCTTCGAGGTGGCGCACGGCGAGAAAGTCCTCGATGCCGGCGACGACGGTGCCAGTGGGGTGGTCGAGCCCGACGTGCGTCGCGAGGAGGTAGTCGACGTCCCGGATGTGCTCGCTCTTGGCCATCGACTTGCCGCCGCCGATGACCTCCTCTGCGGGCTGGAAGAAGACCTTGAGCGTGCCCTGGAAGTCCGCGTCGTCTGCCACGGCTTCGAGGGCGCCGATTCCGATCGCGGCGTGGGCGTCGTGGCCGCAGGCGTGCATCGACTCGCCGGTCTCCGAGCGGAAGCCCTCCGCGGCGGGCAGGTGATCGTCGGCGGCGGACTCCTCACGCGGGAGCCCGTCGATGTCGACGCGAAGGCCGATCGTCGGCCCTTCGCCGCGTTCGATCACCGCGACGGCACCCGTGTAGCCGCCTTCGAGCTGGGCGAGGACGTCGGGATCGGCACCGGCGTCGCGGGCGCGGTCGTACCATCGTTCGAGCTCCGCGTCGTCCGGGACGGCGAGGCGATTCTCGCCGTCGATCGCGTCGGGGCCGACGTAGAGGGCGTCGAGGTCGAGTTGCTGGAGTCGGTCGACGATGCGCGCCGTCGTCTCGAACTCGCGCCAGGCGGGTTCGGGATGGCGATGGAGCTCGCGACGAAGGGTCACGGGATCGATCGAAGACATACTGGAGTGGTCGGTGGTGAGACGTAAAATCGTGCCGGCTCCGGCGAACGGGCGTGGTGAACGAGGGCGGCACGTTCGATCGACAGCCGAACGGCGCGATCGGGTCGTGTGGTCAGGTTCCGCAGGGAATCAGGTTCCTCAGACGCCCTGGACCTGTTCGACCTCGACCTCGACGTGGACCGAATCGGGGAACGAGCGGCCCGCAACGTCGCGGGCGAACCCTTGGTAGCCGTGGATCTCGAGTTCGCGAGTGAAGACGGTGTAGGACCAGGGCGTCGACTGACGGTCGTCGTCGGCGTGGAGACGCTGATGCTGTGGGACCGAGAAGTGATCCGGTGGGTGGGTGTGTGGTCCTTTCAGCGCGGCGCCTTTCCGCTCGGCTGTGCGTTTGATGTCGTCGACCACGCCGTCGAGAGCGGCCCGGTCGCCGCTCTGAAGCGTGAGGCACGTAACGAAGGTCATAGATACTGCCCTAGTCCGTGCGGGGAGCCTAAAAACCTCCCGAGATGGGATCGTCAGTCCGATATTCTCATTACGGCTCGGCCGGTACAGCCTGCAATGGCAGTCGAAGCTACGAGCGCAGGCGCGATCCTCTTCCGCGACACGCGGGGCCGGCGCGAGTATCTTCTGCTCAAGAGTCGCCCGGGTGACTGGGAGTTTCCGAAGGGCGGCGTCGAGGGAGACGAAGAACTACAGCAGACGGCGATCCGCGAAGTTAAAGAAGAGGCAGGGATAGCAGACTTTCGACTACTCGACGGCTTCCGCGAGGACTACAGCTACGTCTTCGAGGCGAACGGGAACACCATCCACAAGACGGTCCACCTGTTCATCGCTCGCTCGTTCGAGGCGAGTGCCGAGCTGTCGAACGAACACCGCGACCTCCAGTGGCGCGATTACGAGCAGGCGATCAACACCGTCACACAGGACGGGCCGCGCGAGATCCTGGAGCGAGCACACGAACACATCGACACGCTGGAGGAAGACCAACAGCAACAGTAACCCCGCGAAGGAGAGCGAAACCCCGCAACGGAGAACGCCACCCCCCAGCAAAGCGGACCCACGTGGCACCCAGACGGCGAACGCCGAACTGCGATCCCGTTCGACCCGCCATCCGGAGCGACGGCTGCCGAGTGACTACCCGGTTCGAACCATCGAGCGAGTACCTGGTGCGACCATCGACCGACAGTTGGGCTCGTGCCGTCGGGCGAGCGCCACGGCTGCCGGCCATCCTCGTAAGGACTTTACTTCCGTTGTCCCTCTTCGGACGTGAATGCTAGAGGCCGCCGTGTCCGACGTGCTAGACGAGGACTGGGCCGACCGGACGACAGTCGGCTGGTTTCTCGCCCTCCCCTTCGTCGCGGCCATCGGTATCTGGGCAATCTTCGATCACCAGCTATCGGTCCCGATCGGCACGGTCGGTCTCCTCCTGTTGATCGGCTACGGGCGACACGTCGTCCTCGGCTCCGTCGTCGACCCGGAGCTGCCGGCCGTTGGCGATATCGGCGGACTCGCGACATCGGTACTGGTCGGCGGCGCCGTCGTGATCGGACTCGTCGGTGTTCCGACGGGACTCGCCGCCCTCGCACTCTGGGCCGACGTGAGCCCGATCGCCACGGCGGTTACTGAGTTGACCGCCGCCACGGTCGTCGCGGTCGTCTTCCTCACCGGGGCGTACCTCACACCAGCGGTCCTGGCCGTGAGCGGGCGCCGCCTGAGAGTCGCTGACTCACCGGCCGGTGATCGACGTGTGTCTCGCACCGGCGCACTCGTCGCGATCGTCTCGAGTCGCGATTACGCCGTCGCGACGCTGCAAGCGATTCTCGCCCTCTTCGCCATCGGCGCGGCCACGCTGATGTTGATCGTGACCGTCTTCGGCCTGGCCGTCCTGCCGGCGGTCGTCTACCTGGCAGTCGCCGTCTCCGCACGGCGGTACGGCTACGCGGTGGATCGAGTGCTCGATCCGCGTGCCGTCGACGAGCTCGAAGACCGGACGGTTTCGTGGCTGTAACCGGTCGACCCGACCGCCTGCCGAGCCGCAAGGCTTTCGCCGTGCGGTTCGAACGTCGTGTGTGAGCACGCCGTCGAACGAGTTTGCCTTCGAGTTGCGCGTCTGTCGATGGGCCGAGCGCCACTGGCCACCCGACGGTGAGCGAGCAGGCCCCGTCATCGTCGCCCGACAGCTCGGGGCCGCCGGCAGGCGCTGGGATACGATCGTGATCGAGTGCGATCCGGACGAACTCAGCGAGCGAGCAGCATTCGGCCCGGAGCGACTGGACGGCGACCTCCTCGACGTCGTGCGGTACGCGCCGGCCGAGTGGGCCTACTACCGGGAGGCGCTGCCGGACCCCGGCTATCCGTGGCGGTACGTCCGGGAATCGATCCATCGAGCCGACGACCGGGGGATTCTCGAGACGCGCCGGCGTGGCAACCGAATCGAGATTCGCCGGCGCTTCTCGTACCCCGACTGGGTCGAACGCATCGTCGCCATCGAGAACAAACCGGATCTGGACGCCAGCGCGGCCCGAGCGCTGTCCGACCAGCTAGAGCGGGACGTGGCGATGGGGCTCGCGGACGAGGTCTGGATCGCGATCGAAACCGACGACGACCGCGTCTCGGCGGCACTCTTCGAGGACATCCCCGTCGAAGCCGGGATCGTCGAGGTCGATTCGACCGCGCTCACCGCCGACGTTGCGTGGTACCCGCGCACGCTGGCGGTCGATCGACCGGGGACACGAATCCTCGATCGGCCCGACGGTGGCGCACACGACGCCTCCGCGGCGCAGTTCGAGTACGTCGAAGCGAGCGAGAAACGAGAGAGACGGCTCGAAATCGCCGAGCGAGCCTACGAACGCGGCTGGCGGTCGTACGTCGACACGATGCGACCCGACTGTCGCCACTTCGAGGGGCGCACCGACGGGCAGCTACTCCCGTACTGTCGAGCGAAGGAGCACCAGCCGACCGCGCGGGAGTGTGCCGGCAGCTGTCCGGCCTACGAACCGGAGCCGCCGACGTGGCGAACCAGAGGGTGGCCTATCGAGGGCGGTCCAGGCGCGCGTATAAAACAGATTCTGGCCGATCGACGGGAGCGACGGCGATAGCGCTCCTGACCACGAGGAGAGTGGCCAGGCCCCACGTGTTTGGGTACGTGACCGACGGTCTACGTATTCGCGTCGATGAAGTCGGCGATGTCGGTCGCGACGGCCGCCGCCTGTCCGACGAAGAAGTGGTCGGCCGACCACTCGACGAGGTCGGCACCTCGGTCAGCCGCGGCGTCACGAACGGGTTGCCAGTCAGCGGTCTCGTCACGAGTGCCGTAGACGACCTGCAGCGGGATCCGCTCGTCGAGCGATCGAACGGCGTCCGGCACGTCGAGTTCCGGGGCGATGGTCGCGGCCGGTGCCAGCGCGGAGACGCAGGCGACGGGCGTCTCGACGGATGCACTCGCCAGGATCGCCTGCGAAGCGCCGAAACTGAAGCCGAAACAGGCGACCGTCTCTGCCCGGCCGCTCGCCCAGCGGAGGGCGTTTCGCACGTCCTCGCGCTCACCGTAGCCCTCGTCCCAGTCGCCGTAATCGATACGGAGGCAACCGACGTCGCGATCCGCCAGCGCGTCGGCGACGGCCCGCAGTCGCCGGTCCGTTCGGGAACCGCCATGCTGTGGATGCGGCGGACACGCGACGACGAGAACGTCCGGATCGGCCGGGCCGTCGAGCGTGCCGCGAACGTCCCGCGCGCCGGGGATCAGGACGTCCGTCTCCGCGCCGGTGTCAGTCTCGTCCATACGCGTCGGTCGTCGCCGGGTGCCCTTGAACCCGTTCGATCCTGCGGCGAAGGAGTCGGCAGTCGCACGAGAACTGCCAGCTTGCCGGGACAACGTGTGTGATGTTTTTAAGTAACGGGAACAACAGATACCAGTATGGGCATCCTCTCTCGGACATCCTACATCATCAAATCGAAGGTGAACTCGATCCTCAACCGGGCCGAGGATCCGACCGATACGCTCGATTACTCCTACGAGCAGATGCGTGATCAACTCCAGCAGGTAAAGCGGGGGATCGCGGATCTGACGACGCAGAAAAAGCGCCTCGAGATGCAAAAGCGCCGGCTCGAGGAGAACGTCGACAAGCACAACCAGCAGGCGCGCACGGCGGTCGAACAGGACCGCGAGGATCTGGCACGCAAGGCCTTAGAGAAGAAGAAGGCCAAGATGAACCAGATCGAGGAGCTCGAGCGCCAGATTTCGAACCTGCAGAACCAGCAGGACCAGCTCGTCGAGCAGAAGGACACCCTCCAGACGCGCATCGAGGAGTTCCGCACGAAGAAAGAGACGATGAAGGCCCGCTACTCGGCCGCCGAGGCGAGTTCGACCGTCAACGAGGCAATGACGGCGACGGGCGAGGAGTTCGAAGACGTCGGTCGCGCGATCGAACGCGCCGAGGAACAGACCCAGGACATGGAGGCGCGCTCGGCGGCGATGGACGAACTCCGCGAGACGGGCGCGTTCGACGAGGTGCTGACGGACAAGGATCAGATCGATCGCGAACTCGATCAGCTGTCGACCGACAGCGGTGTCGAGGCCGAACTGGAGACGCTCAAGTCGGATGTCGGTGGCGAGTCGACCGCCGACGAATCGACGTCGGAGGCAGACGCCACGACCGAGGAGGTCGACGCCGACGTGGAGGCAGAACTGTCCGAGATTCAGGAAGAAGAGGGGTAGGTCCGCTCTATCGGAGCGTCACTGTGCGATGAGTGGGTGTGAGAGTCTGGGAGAGAGAAGAGTACGTACGTCTCTGGCGACGTTCACCCGCACCGAGCCGAACGGGTCGAAGCGTCTCTGAACGGGCCGAAGCGTCTCCTGACGTGTCAGTGGGCGACGGGCGCCACCGCCCAACCAAGGCAAGTAACCATCAGTAACGAAAAACGGCAGAGACAGTCTCTCTCCCACAAATCTACACGTGAGTGATCGGTAGATTTATCACTGTATTCGTGATTCTCGCGGACGACGGGAGACGGTTCGGGGGGACCCGACGAGCGCGTCTACCAGCAGGACAAACGTTAGGATGACAGCCTCGAAACCACAAACCGACGGAATGCCCACGTCGTATCGCGGACTCGGTGGGACGGCGCGAGCGTACTGGAAAGCCTACGCGACGGTCTTCGTCTCGGCAGCCGTGCTCTTCGTCCTCACCGGGTCGGCGATCGTTCTCGGGCTGAACTGGGTGTATCCGCGGGCCACGCCGCTCGTCGGGATCACCGTCGTGAGTTTGAGTTTTCACATGGCCGTCCTCTACGTCCGTGACGTGTGGGCGGGCGAGTACAATCCCGACCAGACACAGGTGGCCTCCTCGCGGAGCCTCTTTGCACTCCTCTTGATCGCGGTGGCCTTCGCGGCCGTGTTCGTCGTGCTCGGAACGGTGGCCGGCCTCGCCGTGGCATACGCGATCGGCGACATTCCGTACGCCGCGGCGGTCGCGGCGACGTACTACCCGGTGTTCGACCTGGTCGGCCTGCGTCGTGGCCACTGGACGCCCGGTTCGATCCTCCTCGCCGGGGTCGTCACCGTGCTCGCGTCGGCACTCGACGTCAGGCGGACGGTGTTCGAGTCGATGCCCGTGATCGGGAACCGACGTCGGCCACACCTCTAGGAGTGCTCCGGTGGCTTCGATCGGTTTCCCTCGCTCATACACCAGCCGACGAACGTGATCGAGACGGCGATGCCACAGCCCCACGAGAGAATACTCGCGTAGCCGTAGCCGATGAGCCCCAGCCAGCGAGCCAGGAGGCCGGCGAGCACGGCCAGTCCGACCGGGACAGATTTGACGGCGAACTCGTAGACGAACTTCGCCCAGAATCCGACGACCTGTTCGTGAAAGCGGTCAGATCGATAGAGTTCGTTGAGCCGCCGCTGGTATCGCACCGACCACTCTTCGTCGGCGGGCCTCGATTCGTCAGCAGAGTCCTGCGTCGACGTTGCCTCGTCGTCGGTCGCCAACTGCTCTTCGTTCCCCACAGCTACGTTCGGTGTCCACAACCCCACGCAAAAACCTTCTTGTTCGAACGTGTAATCAACCGACGTATCGAGGGTCACCGATACGAACGGCGCTGAATCGTCCGGGCAAACCGTCCACGATCGGCCGCGTTTCCTCTGGGTGTTCTTCACACGCAATACCGCTGAACTTATGACTCCGGCTGACCAATCCATCCCCATGACAGACTTCGGATTGAAGGTACGGATGGTGGTCGTCGGCGCCATCCTGTTCGGGTTCTACCTGGTGTCCGCGACGTTCATCGCCGCGATGACCGGGTTCAACCTGTGGCTCATCCTGGGCGCCGGATTGCTGATCGTTCCAGGAATCCAGTATAAACTCGGCAAGTGGATGGCACTACGGGGTGCCGAGGACATGCCGGAGAACGGCCGTTACCAGCACGTCCACCACATGACGGACTCGCTCGCACAGGACATGGGTCTCTCGAACGTGCGGCTGATGAAACAGCAGATGGGGGTTCCCAACGCCTTCGCCGTCGGCCGCAAGGGTGCCGGCGTCGTGGTCGTCTCGGAGGAACTGATGGCGATCCTCGATGACGACGAACTCGAAGGCGTCATCGCCCACGAGCTCGCCCACATCAAGAATCGCGACGTCATCACGATGGTCGTCGGCCAGTCGATCGGGATGCTCGTCGGCTACGTCGCGTACTTCGCCGTGCTCTTCGGCGGCGAGCGGAACATGGGAAGCTGGATCCTGGCGATGGTCGCCTCACAGATCGCCAACATGCTCGTGATGATCTTCGTCATGGCCATCTCGCGCTACCGAGAGTACGCGGCCGACGAGGACGCGAAGGAGGCGATCGGCAGCGGTGCCCCGCTCGCTCGCGCGCTCCAGAAGATTTCGGCGGGCGCCGAGGGTCGCGAACAGCAGACCAACGACACCGTCGCCGCGCTGTGTATCTTCAACGCCGACCGGAGCCTGCTCCAGCAATTGTTCTCGACGCACCCGCCGACGGAGAAGCGAATCGAGAAGCTGCGGAGCTAAACGGGGCCAGGGGACTTCGGGTGTCGACGATCGGCGATAATTCGCCGAGCGGGTTCGGCGTGACGACGCGATTTCTTTGCACGGCTCGCTCCACGTTACTTCGAACCAATCACATTATTATCGGACGGACCTGATGGCGTCGTAACTGCGATGGATCGCGGACCGACGCCGAGTCGACGGACGGTACTCGCCGGAGCAGGCGCCATTCTGGCTGCCGGCTGCCTCGACGTCCAGGCGACCCCAACGCCAAGGGACTCCGACTGGCGGATGTACGGCCGCGGCGCGGGCCGGACGCGTCACGTTCCGGACGCTCGGCTGCCGCGGGACGGCGTCGAGGTCGCCTGGGATCGACAGGTCAGTGCTTCGAACTGGCTGCCGCCGATCGTGGCGAACGGGGTTGCCTACTGCCAGAACGCGAACGGGCTCTTCGTCATCGATCCGGTAACTGGAGACGGGCCCCACGTCGGGACGTACGGCGGCTTCGGCCGCGGCGGCCCGATGGCGTTCGGGTCGACGAAGGCGTACGACGACGGCGTCCTGGTCGTTCCCTACGGCGATACCGTGGGCGGGTACGCGGTCGCCCCCGCACGCTGGCCTGACGAGGTCTCCGGCCTCGGGGAGCGGCGCGCTCGCTGGTGGACCGACGGAACAGAGACCGGTGCGCGCCCGGTCGGCGGCGGCTCCGGCGAAGTCGCGTGGGGAGCCGCGCCAGTCGTCTCCGGTGACAACGTGATCGGGGTCAACGCGTTCTCGAACACTGCCTGGGCCGTGGACGCGAACGACGGCAGTGTCCGGTGGCAGTTCGACCTCCGGAACGCGGTCGAGAACGTCTCCGAACCCCTCGGGCTGGTCGTCGACGAGTCGACCGAGACGGTCGTGGTCGCAGTTCGCGACGTCGCCGACCTCTTGCACGTCGGTATCGACGTCCGGGAGGGAATCTCGAAGTGGACTCACGAGTACGACGGCGACGATCCTCGTCCGGCGGAACGGAACGCGCTCGCGGCCAGCGACGGCAGCGTCTACGCCGTCGCCAGGACCGACGACGGGAAGGCGGCTCAGTTGCTCGAGTTCGACGCCGAAACGGGCGACACCGGTTGGACGTGTTCGTTCGAGCGACACCTCCACAACGGTGTGGCCGTCGACGGCGAAACCGTCTACCACCTCGGGACGGTCGACGACTCCTCGAGTACGGACGCGTTCGCCGCCGCGGCCATCGGCCGCGACGACGGCGAGGTACGGTGGGAAGAACGACTCGATGACGCACCTGGATTCGACTTCGGGATGACCGTCCAGCCGCCGACGATCGCCGGCGACTGTCTCCTGATTCCCGGCGGGGGCGGACTCCACGCGCTAGATCGAACGAACGGCGAGCACCTGTGGACGTTCACCGAACTGGTCGACACGGCCGGCGGTAGTGAGACCGAACGGGTCGCCTCGACGCCGGCCGTCGTCACCGACGATCAGATCGTCCTCGGGATGACGGTCGGACTGTACGGGCTCGAGTGATCGAATCACGACTATGTCCCCAAACGATGCGATCGACGACGACACGAGGTCGACCGGCGGAGTGGCCACCAACGGCGATCCCGCCGGGCAGGCGAACGGAGCGGACCATGGCGACGATTTATCAGGACAGATGAGCGGGTCGAACCGCGACGGCGGTTCGACTGACGAAGGTGCGTCGACCGATCGTCGGATGGGTTCCGTCGTCGACGCATCGCTCGTTCACGCGACCCTGGCCGTGGTGCGTGCTCGGCCGCGCGTGTTCGTTCCGTTTCTGGCGATCGGCCTCCTCGGCGGCTGGACCGCCCTCGCCAAGCTCGAAAGTCCGATCGCGGTCGCGCCATCGCCATTTCCCGTGCGAGGCTACCTCCACCTCCCCGTCTCGGTCGTGCCGAGCGGACAGACCGGAATCGAGTACGGGACCGGTGCGCTCCTGGGGTTAAAGCCCCAGTTTCTGGCATTCCTCGTCGCGCTCGACCTGGCAGTCGCCCTCGTAACCGCGGTCGCTTTAGCGATCGCACTCTGGACGATCGCCGATGGAACGAACGGGATCGTCCCGCCCGTGCGTCGGGTGGGTCGACTCGTGAGCTACGTCCTCGTCGTTCAGGGATCACTACTCGTGGCGGCGTACGCACCCTGGGCCGGCGTCGGTGGCGGGGATACCACGGCACTACTCGTGTTGTTCCTCGATGTTCCGTTCGCGATCGGCCTGTTCACGACACCCGCGTACATCGTGTTGGTGGGGAACGGCCCGATCCAGGCCGGGCGTGAGAGCGTGGCGCTGGTGACCGACCGACTCCCGTCGATCGTCGCCGTCGTCCTTCTGCTCGGGTACGCCGGCTACGTCCTGACCGGGGTGGCGACCGTCGTACCGGATCCAGACCTCGGCATCGTGCTCGGAACGATCCTCAGCACGAGTGTGGTCGGGACGGTCTACACCGTCGCGGTGTTCGTCGTGTTCCGACAGCGAATCGGGACATCGAACGGTTAGATCAGGAGAAGTCGACGGCCGAACCACACAAATCGCGTCGCAAGCCATTTGACCGCCAACCGTTACCCTTCGAGTATGACTGACGTTCACCCCGGACAACGGGTGGCAGTACTCGTCGACGCGCAGAACCTCTACCACTCCGCACAGAGTCTCCACAGCCGCAACATCGACTACGGCGAACTGCTCGACGCGGCGGTGAACGATCGCCAACTCACCCGGGCGATCTCCTACGTCATCCGCGCCGACGCTCCCGACGAAGAGAGCTTTTTCGAGGCACTCGAGGACATCGGCTTCGAAACCAAGATCAAGGACATCAAACGGTTTCCCGACGGATCGAAGAAGGCCGACTGGGACGTGGGGATGAGCCTCGACGCCGTCACGCTGGCCAATCACGTCGACACCATCGTCCTCTGTACCGGCGACGGCGACTTCTCGCGACTGTGTTCACATCTCAGACACGAGGGCGTCCGCCCTGAAGTGATGGCGTTCGAGTCCTCGACCGCCGAAGAGTTGATCGAGGCGACCGACTCGTTCGTCGACCTAGACGGCGACACCGACCGATTCCTCCTCTGATCGGCGCCGGCAGCGGTGGCTGACGACAGCAGAAAAACCGCAGAATCGACGCGGCTCAGACCGAGCGCGACTGGCGGTTCCGAATCACCCACACACGGTCCGCTTCGCTCACCGGTCCTCGTTCCGAGATTCTCATTCGCGTTGCTCGTTCCGAATCTCGCCGACGATCCCCGCACCGAGGGTCAGGCAGACGCCGAGGAGGGCGATCGCGTGGAGTGCCGGCGTCGAACCGGCGACCGATTGTCCGACGGTGATGAGCCCGGCGGCGACGAGGAGAATCGTGCCGAGCGCGACCTGCGTGACGTCCATTCGTGCCTGCACTTGTTCATACCCCAGTAAAAACACTACTGATTTTGAATAGGTAAATAATTCCCAGGTGTTGTTCCGAGAATCGAAAATTGGTCGGCCGTCGATGACGGTGGAACGGGTTTCGGTGTGGCGTGTCGATACGTTTTCGACGCTTCGTCGAGAACTTCCACCGATGACTGACACGGTCGATCGGGCGACGCTCAGACAGATCGCCGCGTACCAGTTCGGCGCGGGTGCTGGCGAGGCGCTGTTCCCCGCCGGCGAATCGCGGACGATCACGCGGACGAGCGGCGGCCGTCCCCAGCAGATTCACGTCGACGACGAGCGACTGGTCTCGTTCGGCACCGACGGCCGCTACACGCTCGGTATCGAAGGTGGCCGACGGCTCGCCGACGCGTTCGATTCGCCAGCCGGACGGGTCGTCGTCGACGACGAGAGCGAACCGTTCGTCAGGGACGGCAAGAACGTCTTCGCGAAGTTCGTCTGCGACGTCGGGGGTGCGGTTCGCCCCGGAGACGAGGTACTCGTCACCCACGAACGCGGCGACCTCCTGGCCGTCGGCCGCGCGGAACTGTCGGCCGAGGGAATCCGTGACTTCGAGACGGGGATGGCCGTGAAGGTTCGAGAGAGCGTCGGCGCCGCTGAGTGAGTCGACGGTCGGTGGGACGTGTGGGTCGGCGCGTACACAACCGACACTCGCCGCCGGTCGTCAGCCTTTTGCCCGCTCGTAGCAAGGGTCCGGGTATGTTCGGGGGAGGCGGCGGACTTGACCCGCGGAAGATGGAACAGATGATGAACCAGATGGGCATCGACATGGACGAGCTCGATGCCGAGGAAGTGATCATCCGGACGGACGAGCACGAACTCGTCTTCAGTTCGCCTGACGTCACGAAGATGGACGCCCAGGGCCAAGAGACCTACCAGATCATCGGGACACCGGAAGAGCGAGCGCGTGGTGCCGGCGACGATGAGACATCGGACGCGACCGGTGGGTCGGTCGATCAGGGTGACGTCGAACTCGTCGCCAGTCGGACGGGCGCCAGTGAGGAAGCGGCCCGCGACGCCCTCGAAGCGAACGACGGCGATCTGGCGGCTGCCGTCGCCCAGCTGGAGTGACCCTCACGTGACGGTCCTCGTCGTCTACGAGGACCGCGAGTACCTCGTCGAGCCAGGCGAGGAGTTCGGAACGGACCTCGGCGTCCTCGAGATCCCGACCGACGTCGAACCGGGACAGACGATCGAGACGCATCTCGGCACCGAGTTTCGCGTCCGTCGGCTGCGCGGTCCCGATCTCTTTCATCACCTAGAGCGGACGGGCGCGCCGATGGTGCCGCGCGATATCGGGCTGGTCATCGGGGAGACGGGCATCCAGACGGGTGACCGCGTCCTCGACGCCGGCACCGGGACTGGCGTCCTCGCCGCGCTCGTGGCCAGAGCTGGCGCGTCGGTCGTCACCTACGAACGCGATCCCGAATTCGCCGACGTCGCTCGCGAGAACATGGCTCTCGCCGACGTCGCCGACACAGTCGAGGTCAGAACGGGCGATCTGACCGACGAGATCGACACCCTGCTGGCTGATGGGGACGAATCGGTTCGTCCGTACGACGTCCTCACGCTCGATACGGGTGACGCACCAGCAGTCGTCGAACACGCACCGGACCTGCTCGTCGAGGGCGGCTTCGTGGCGGTCTACAGCCCGTTCGTCGAGGACACCCGCGAGGTCGTGATGGCCGCGACCGAGGCCGGGCTCACCGACGTCCGGACCCGAGAGACCATCCAGCGCGAGATGGACTTCGACGACCGCGGCTCGCGGCCCTCGACCGCGCCCGTCGGGCACACGGGCTACCTGACCATCGCGAGAAACGAGTAACGGGGCCGCGAGTTCGAGGGCGATCCTCCAGTTCGATTCTATAGCGCTCGCGTCACCGACCGCGGGAGGTATCGATGCCGAGCAGACGGTTCACCACGCACAGTTGCGTGACACCGGTGAACAGCAGTACCAAGCCAGCGAGCAGTGCGAGTACGCCGAGGCCGGTTCCGAGCGTGCCGCCGACGCCGAGCCAGCCAGCGAGGATGGCGACGCCGACGAGCGCCAGGATCGACCCGACGACAAGTCGCATCGTGCGATCGGTTCCGCCCACGTTCTTTTCCATACACGATCACCGCTAGCACCTAGCACGCCAGAGAAAATAAGCACACCGTCGACCTAGCAGTACCCCCGAGGTCGTGGACGGTCGCAAATCTCCGCCCGAACGAAGCGAACGCGGTTGCCCGACGGCTTCGCCACCGGCCTTTTTCATCGAAGTTTTTCGCGAACGGAGTCGCGCGGAGCGCGATCCCGTTCGCGCAAAAAGTTCGTTGTTAGTGATCGTCTTCGCGCCACTTGTGCTCGCACTCGCTACAGATGAAGAAGCGAGTCTCGGATTCGTCGGCCGAGCGGGTTTGCTGAAGGTACCAGTAGGCGCGGTCGTTCCCACACTCGGGACACAGGGCGTCGGTTTCGGGGAGCGACGTTTCCTCGGACGATTCGATAATCTCGCTGGCCTCCTGATCGTCCGTGACGACGTACTCGTCGGTATCGCCTTTCGGTTTCGAGTAGTCGCAACTCCCACAGACCCACAGGCCGTCGTCGGCTTTCATCATCGAGCCGCACTCGTCGCAGAACTCCATTGGTGTCCTGAAACTGGCGCGTCGAGGGACTTAAGCGACGTGTTTGGGCTGTCGGTTCCCGCGCGCAGCACACCCGTTCAGCTGGCGGAATTGGACGGTTTCACGCGGTTTTCGACCCTGGCGGCGGCCGTGGGAGGAGCGTCCGAGACAGACGCCACCAGAGCCGGCGAAGAGTCGCTTCCGCGCAGCAGTCCATGGGTGAATTCGTGTAACGCGTCAATAGTGCTAGCCCTCGCCTTCCGACTGATACGGTTCGCCGACGGCGTTTCGCGGGAGCGCACCGAAGAGTTCGGATTCGAGTTCGTTCTCGCTGTCGAATCGATCCGTGCCGACGAGTTCCAGCGTCTCGCCGATCGTCGTTTCGCCGTCCGCGAGCTGGAGCGTCGTGTCGCCGAGTTCACGGTCGACGGTCTCCAGTGAGACCGGGTACGAAAGTGTGGCGAGACGGTCAGTGAGTTCGTTCAGTGTGATTGCGCCCATACAGACCGATTCAGCGAGGAGGGTCTTGAACGGATGTCGCCGTCGGGCGGAAGGTCACCGTATCGGGCAGGTAGCGATGATGGGACGATCGGTTTCTAGTTCGGAATCATCATTGACGTCGCCACCGAAGGGGACACGAATGCTCCGGTCGGTTCTCCAGTCGATCCGCGCCGCGTTCACGGTGGACCGTCGGGTTTTCGCGCTCGCGTTCGCCCGGCTCGCGGACGGCATCGGGAACTCCTTTCTGATCATCGTGATCCCGCTGTACGTGGCGAGCGACGTCGTGGGCGGGCGGACGTTCGGCCTCGAGGAGGCGATGATCATCGGGATCGTCCTCTCGCTGTACGGGCTCCTCAATAGCCTTTTCCAGCCGTTTACGGGACGATTGTCCGACAGTCGCGGGGCGCGAAAGCGCTTCATCCTGCTCGGCCTGGGCGGCCTGGCGACGACCAACTTCCTCTACCTGTTCGCGGGGTCGTACCTCTCGCTCGTCGTGCTCCGCGCGTTGCAGGGAGTGAGTATCGCGTTCATCGTCCCGACATCGGTCGCGCTGGTCAACGAGCTCGCGACGGCCGGCGACCGCGGCGGGAACATGGGCGTCTACAACACGTTCCGACTCGTCGGCTTCGGCGCCGGTCCGGTCGCCGCCGGGGCCGTGGTCGCCGGGGGTCCGTACGAGCTCGCGCTCGGTAACCCGACGGTGTCGGTCAGCGGGTTCGAAGCGACGTTCCTGATCGCGACGCTGACGGCGCTCGTCAGCCTCGCGATGGTGGCGACGATGATCACCGATCCGGAGGGGACGAAGCGGCGAGCCGGTGGCACGCCGTCGGTCCCGTTCACCGACCCGCGAGGGGACAACGTGTTGAATCCCGTGATCACGCTCGGGATCGCCACGCTGTTCATGATGATCGCCATCTCCATCTTCGCGACGCTGCAGAACACCGTCAACGCCCGGCTCGATCAGGCCTCGACCTGGTTCGGCCTGCAGTTCTCGGCGTTCGTCATCGCCCAGATCTTCCTCCAGACGCCGATCGGCCGGGCAAGCGACCGGTTCGGCCGCCGGCCGTTCATCCTCTGGGGGATGGTCATCTTGCTCCCGACGACCCTGGTTCAGGGGTTCGTGCAGACGTCGCTGGCGATGTTCGCCGCCCGCCTCGGGCAAGGGGTCGCCGGTGCGATGGTGTTCGCCCCCTCGCTCGCACTGGCGGGCGACCTGGCCCCCGAAGGCGAGTCGGGGACGACCCTCTCCGTGCTGACGATGGCGTTCGGGTTCGGGATCGCCCTCGGGCCGCTCATCTCGGGCTTTCTGGTCGGCATCGACTTCGCAATCCCGTTCGTCTTCGCCGCCGGGCTCGCCCTCGTCGGTGCCGTGCTCGTCGCGACGCAAGTCGAGGAAACCCTCGAAGAAGACGTGTCGACACCGTCCGCAGCCGAGTGACGAGACGATCGCGGCGGCGTCGACGGGGCGCGCACGCCTGGGACAGAAAAGGGTCGCAACGCAAAAGTACCGAATCCCCGTAACATCGCGTAATGAGTCTCTCCGAGGAGGCACGCGAACGCCTCGCCGACGTGGTCCAGTTCCAGCCGACCAAGAACAGCGAGCTACAGGATCGGTGGGAGCTGGAGAGCGGCAGTGAGGTCCACCAGTATCTAGAAACCGAACTCTCGGAGTACTACTACCGCGACGACAACAGCCTCATCAGGGCCACGCCCGAGGCGGCCGACCTCGTCGACGTCGAGCCGGGTATCGAGAGCGATCCGGACGACGACGCCGCGCCGTCGAAGGTGAGCGTGACGCCGCTCCAGGAGACGATCCTCTCGATCGTCCCCGGCCCCGACGAACGGTCGGCGAGCGTCGTGTCCGTGCTCCAAGCCGTCCGCGAGACGGGTGAGGCTGACCCCGACGTGGACGAGGTCAGATCCGGACTCTCCCGGCTCAAGCGCCTCGGCGTCGTCGCGGTCGAGTACCGAACCGTCCCGACCTACCGGCTGGCGGTCGCACGCGACGAGTTCGACGTGACCGTCACCGAGTAGCTGACGAGAGTTGCACTCGATCAAATTTCCTGCCGTCTCCGGTGTTAGAAGACGTACTCGTCGGCCAGTTGCGCCGGCGAGATCAGCGATAGATCACCGGCCTCCTGGTGTTCTGTGATGGACGACGCGAGCGAGTCGATCGAGGCGGCGACGCTGTCGTCGACGTGCGTGAACGCGATCGAGGTGATCCCGCCCACTTCGGCCGTCCACTCGACCAGATTTCCTGCCGTCTCCGGATCGGGATTCGTCACGCGCGTACAGAGGTGCGGGTTCGCGGCGTAGCCCTGCGCCGGGAATCGACCGGCGAACGCGAGGTCGTGCTGGTCGGCGACGGCATCGTAGGCAACCTCGTCGAACTGGCCGCCAGGGAACGCGAAGAAGCGGGCGCCGTCCCCGTACCCGTTGTCTTCGAGCCACGCGGCCGCATCGCGAACCTCGGCCTCGCGGTCCTCGGGGTCGAAGTCGAGCAGACGGAGGCCCCGATTCGCGTAGCTGCCGACCGTCCAGCCGTCGCTCGAGAGTTCGTCGAGTTGCTCCCTCGTCAGACGGTCCCCCTCGGCGTTTTCCGAGGTGCGAATTCGGTCGGTCGCGACGAACGTCGTCGCCGGGATGTCGTGTTCGTCGAGGATCGGATAGGCCGTCTCGTACTCCGACTCGTAGCCCCCGTGGAACTGGACCATCACCTGGCCGTTCTCGCTTCGCGGCGCGAAGAAAAGGTCGTCGACCCACAGGTCTCCCTCGTGGTCGTCGCCGAGCCAGTGAACGATGTGGATCTCGCCGATTCGGGAGAGGTCGACCTCGCCGCCCATCTTCGAGAGGCCGAAGTTGCGCCGGACGAAGGGATTCTCGGGGTCCGTCTGCTGGCGATACTGGGCCTTGTGGCCGTTCTCGTCCCACAGCTGTATCGCGGGGGCGTTGCTCGATTCGGAGGCCATGGCGAGGCCGGGGACGACCTCGGAGCAATCGAGCGGCGACGAGAGGGACTTGACGATCCGCCCTCTGGCGTCCGAACCAGCGGAGAGGCGCACCGACTGCGAGCCGGTGACAGAGCGATCGGTGTCGGCCTCCATGGACCCCTTGGTCGCCGTCCACTCCTCGAGCGATTCGAAGTCATCCCAGGTGCCCGCGAGGTCCGGCGGCGCCTCCGACGGCTCGTCGTCGTCGAACTCACCGAACTCGTCGTCGGAATCGTTGTCGGGATCGTCGTCACCGCCGCTCGTACAACCCGCCACCGCGAGCGCCGTCGTTGCCGTTGCCGTCGTCAGATACGTTCGTCGCTTCATGTGTGACCCTACCGAGGGTGCCTCCAGCGACCGGTTTGTTATGCAGGCACTGGTTCCGGCGTGGGGGAGCCGTACACCACCGGCAACGAGAGAGTACAGTGGGCCGTCCGCTCGGGTCGACGCGCGCGCCGATTCGGCGCCGCCGCCGGCGCAGCTCGCACTGGAAGCCAGGTCTGGTGAGAGCGCGGTGGGTGTATCCTCTCGTTAGAACGCCAGTCCGGACCGCGAGCCGGACCGGGTTCGAGGGGCGCAATTTTGTCCCCCCGGGACGAACGGAGGCTATGGCCGAGATCCCCACCGACGCGACCGACCTGTTCACGAAGCAGACGTTCGCCCACGTCTCGACGCTCCTGCCGGACGGCGCCCCGCACACGACGCCGGTGTGGATCGATTACGACGTGGACGCGAACCGAATCCTGGTCAACACCGAACGCGACCGCCGGAAGGACAAGAACGTCCGCGCCGACCCGCGCGTATCGGTGAGCATGACCGATCCGGACGACCCCTATCGGATGCTCTCGGTGACCGGCGAAGTAGACGAACTCACGACCGACGGCGCCCGCGAGCACGCCGACGAACTCGCCGGGCGCTACACCGGCACCGCAGAATATCCCAGCCCGATCCAGACCGAACGCGTCATCATGCGGATTCGGCCAGACCAGGTCAGGTACTCGGGAGCGTAGATCGGACGCGGTCGGCAGACGTAGACACCTGTAAGCTTCGTCCCAAACACAAAGCGTCCACCCGGTCGATCAAGCGCCAGCGGACGAACGACCGTTCGACGAGACGATCGGGCCTTATTCTTCGTCCGTCTCTTTCATATCCTGTAGCTGACCGATGAGATCGTCGGTCGAGGCGCCGGTCTCGACCGTCATCTCCCCGTCGTGATCGTGTTCGTGGACGGAGACGGCCGCATCTTCGTCTTCGTCGTTCATCTCCGGTTGCTGCTGCTCGGACTCGTCGTAGCTACCAAAACCCATGCAACAGACCACGGAGACCGCTCATTTAGCTGCACCGGTTCTGCACGCACTGTGGATCGACGTCCCACACACGGTCGTCAGATCGGTCGGCCCCGTCGTCAGCCGGGCGTCAAGGCTTCCCCGCCGGAATCGAGCCCGAAAACCGCCGCGCCGACTGGTACTCGAACACGAGTTCGTCCGCCGAACCGTGAGTCACCCACAGGATGCCATCGACCAGCTTCGCGAGCGACGCGACCGTCTCCTCGTCGTGTTCCGTGTACTGGATCCCGACGTAGCCGATTCCGTCCCCGGTCCGGACACCCTCGATCCGCTGGAGCACGTTACAGACCCGGTCGGTGGCCGCGTGTTCGAGAAACGGCGTGACGGAGCGAACGACGAGGTGACGGGAGTCGGTGGCTGGAATCGCCGTCTGGGTGAGTTCGGAGAGGGCGATGACGACGCGTTCGAGATCGGCCGTCGACGGGGTGAACACCGTCGGTGTCGGCCCGTACAGTGACGACAGATACTGCCGTTCCGACTGCGTATCGACGAGTCCGAGCGACGGGCCGTCCCCGTCACAGATCGAGTCGTAGCTCGCGGTCGTCTGGTCCGCGCTTTCGGTGCTGGTTACGGCGAGTGCGGCGTCGTCCGGCCGGCCGTACCGACACAGCGTTCGCAATCCGAGTGAATACCTCGAGGGGTCCATCGTCCCCGCGACGAGCACGGTCGATCCTCCGGTTACCGCGTCCGGAAACGGTGGAATCGATACCGAATCGGCGTCCGTCGACGTGGTGAGTGATTCGTTCATGGCGTATCTGGTTCGAGTCGGGATGGGTTCCTCTCTCAGTGAGTATACACTTCGAACGGGGTTTGTGTCGTCCCGAACACCCCGTGGAGCGCAGCAGTCTCGGTCGGTCCCGGTCGCTGCACACAGATCGGCGATCGTCCCTGCTTAGCTGCCCACCGATGGTGTCGTCACGGACGACACCCGGTGTGGGTCGTCCGTCAGTCGGACACAGTCGGTGTCTCGGCCCGTATGGAGTGCCCGACACGAACAGTGGCGGGCGTTTCACACGATGGTTGGGGTGGCGCACGGCCGCGCAACCCCGTGGCAGCGAGAGAAAGACGGGACGGGCTTCGTCCATAGATAGTTCCGTCGAACTCACAAATACGTTTCGCCACGCGAGGCAGACTGCGACGAACCGGAAGGTGGCTCGCCTCATCACGACCGTCGAAACATCCTCGTAGTCCAACAGGTTGGCGTCTCGTAGCACCCCCGTCGATCGCCTCGGCCCGGACCAGTGACTATTTACGAGCAGGACAAGTCTTTGCAGGCAACCGAAATACGCGCTGTCCACGACGTGGTAGCGAACGATCTTGCGACGCGGATCTGCGGAGGCGAACTCGCACGCGCGGCGTTCGTCGGCTGGGAGGCCTCGTTCTGCGTGCCCCTTTGGGCGATACCATGCGTTTGACCGCTCTGATCGGATCGACACATGGAAATCGAAATTGCAACAATCGGCGGCTACGAGGAAGTCGGCCGGCAGATGACTGCCGTCCGCGCAGGTACCGACATCGTCATCTTCGACATGGGGCTGAACCTGTCGAAGGTGCTGATCCACGACAACGTCCAGACCGAGGGGATGCACAGCCTCGATCTGATCGACATGGGAGCGATCCCGGACGATCGGGTCATGGCCGACCTCGAAGGTGACGTGCAGGCGATCGTCCCGACCCACGGCCACTTAGACCACATCGGCGCGATCTCGAAACTGGCCCACCGATACGACGCGCCCGTCGTCTCGACGCCGTTTACCAGCGCGCTGGTCGAAGAGGAGTTCGACGACGAGGAGAAGTTCGGCGACGCCAACGAGCTGGTCACGATGGACCCTGGCGAGTCGATGTCGATCGGCGACACCGGCCAGGTCGAACTCGAATTCGTCAACGTCACCCACTCCATCATCGGCGCGATCAACCCGGTGCTGCACACCCCCGAGGGTGCGGTCGTCTACGGGCTGGACAAACGGATGGACCACACGCCGGTCATCGGCGACCCGATCGACATGGAGCGCTTCCGCGAGATCGGTCGCGAGGGCGAGGGTGTCCTCTGTTACATCGAGGACTGTACGAACGCGAACAAGCAGGGTCGGACGCCCTCCGAGAGCGTCGCGCGCGAGCACCTGAAAGACGTGATGTACAGTCTCGAGGACTACGACGGCGGGATCGTCGCGACGACGTTCTCGAGCCACATCGCCCGCGTCACCTCGCTCGTCGAGTTCGCCAAGGACATCGGCCGCCAGCCGGTGCTCCTCGGGCGCTCGATGGAGAAGTACTCCGGCGCCGCCGAGCGCCTCGGCTTCGTCGACTTCCCCGACGACCTCGGGATGTTCGGCTACCGACGCTCGATCGACCAGTCCTTAGAACGGATCATGGAAGACGGCAAGGAGAACTTCCTCCCCGTCGTCACCGGCCACCAGGGCGAGCCCCGCGCGATGCTCACCCGGATGGCCCGCGGCGAGACGAACTACACCCTTGACGAGGGCGACAAGGTCATCTTCTCCGCCCGCGTCATCCCGGAACCCACCAACGAGGGCCAGCGCTACCAGGCCGAGAAGCTCCTCGGGATGCAGGGCGCACGCGTCTATTCGGACATCCACGTCTCCGGCCACCTCAACCAGGAGGGCCACTACGAGATGCTGCAGGCGCTCCAGCCCCAGCACATCATCCCGGCCCACCAGAACATGAGCGGCTTCTCCGGCTACGTCAACCTCTGTCAGGACGAGGGCTACACACTCGGTCGAGATCTCCACGTGACCTCGAACGGGAACCTCATCCAGCTCGTCGAATAGGGTAGAAGAGACACACGCTTTTTATTTTCCCCCAGGTTCGGAGCCGTGGCCCCATCCAGAGACGCGAAGGTAGCCGGCACAAACCACCCGGGTGGGGCTCAAAGGGGCGGCGCTCTCGAGGTTCGAGACGACGCAAGAACCGCAGGACGAAGTCCGAGGATCGCAGCGAGTCGCAGTCCTCGAGAGCGCCGGGGCTTTTTATGCGGTCGATAAGTTGAGTACGGGACTACTCAGATAATACTGCAAGCTATCAAATCGTAGCATTTGCTTTAAAAGCCCCTGGCACTCTCGACTCCCACGACTCGCTGCGGTCCTCAGTCACTCACTTCGTTCGTTCCCTGCGGTCCTTGCGTCGCCGGGGTTCGTCGAGAGCACCAGCCCCTTTTAGTCCCACCCGTGGTCTCTTGTGCCGGCCACCTTCGTCCATCAGAACACCACTATTGAGCGCTTGCAGTAGTATCTAAACACTGCTGTCGCTGTAGAGAAGACACAATCCACCTCGTAGAGGAGACCCCTTTTCACCCGAGGGTACGAGAATCGAGTAGTGATGTATCTCGTGACGTTCCGGATCGATCCGGGGGAGTACGACGCAGAGTTCCACGAGTTGAACGACGCGATACAGGCCGTCGCCGAGGACATGGATGCCTATCGCGGCAAGCGCACGTGGCACGACCCCGAGAGCGACGAGGTGCTGGTCGTTTACTACTGGGAGTCGCTGGACGCCCTCGACGCCTTCAGCGCGGACGACACTCACGAACGGGCGAAGCACCGCTGGACCGAGTGGTACGACGCCTACGAGGTCACCGTCACGGAAGTCCGCGATCGGTACGGCAGCGGCTTCGGTGCGGCTGCCGACCCGCCCGAATAGGAACACCGCGGTTCAGCACGGCTCAGTTCAACAATCCAATCTCTCTCCTATACTCCATCGAACGAACTGAGGTTCGGCAGGGACGGTACAGCAATTCCCCAAATGAAACGCGTCGTCCAGACCAATATCTAAATTCCCGACCCATCCAGTAGGTATAATATACAGTAGCCCGTAGCCCACGCTGGAAGCCAGCGTCTCCATTCGTCGCAGGGGACAGCGCTCAGAAATGTCCCGGGTGGTGAGGCACCCGAGACGCGTGGCTTCCAGATAGCCTGGCAGCCATGTTCCGAAAGACACCATCGAGACAAAAAGGTCTCGCACGCCCGTTGTCTAGGGAGTCGTATCGCTATCCGTCGCCGAGCTTCGTTTTCGGGGATTGGGGGCCGGGTATCTTCGATCAGTTCGAGCGGCAGAACTGCGAGGTGCTCGGATGAAATCCGTCGAGCGAGAGCGCGGCGGAGCTGGCGATGTGTCTCCAGATCGGGAGTGTTATCGGTGTGATCGGGACGTGGCACCGCCGCGGCTCTTTCGGGTGGACGTCGACCCGCCGGAGATTTTCTCGGCGGACTACGCCCACTCGGTTCGGTACTGCTGTCCGGACTGTATCGCCGCGATGGGGATGCTGGAGTTTACGGAACGGTGGAAGAAGGAGGCGGGGTTGCTGGAGGAGTAATGCAGTAGCTGTTCTTCAAATCATGGGGGTTGGCCCCTTCAGATCTCAATGGAATCAAACACCGGGAGTTTACCCCACTCCACAAAGCGTGGAATACACGGCTGGGCAGCGATCTCTACCATCGGCGGAACATGAACGAGACAGTCAACGCGGCGATCAAACAGAAATTCGGTGCATTCGTGCGGTCACACCTCTGGTGGAAGCAGTTCCGGGAACTCGTCATCAAGTGTATCGTTAACAACCTCGAACGAGGGCTCGCTATTGCATCCGAGGAGGGCAGATATCAGTGATTCCGAGAGGAACGGGCTGCTGAATATAGAGGATGAGTTCAGCACGGATTGTTCGGACTACTCAATTTCATTCAGGTGTGATGTGACCAACTCAGAGAGTTATTCAGTAGTGGCAGAGGGGGACTGCCCCCACTTCGCGTCATATTTTTCCTAGCAAGTTCCTTTTCAAAACCGGGATTGGGTGAGAACCGTTCCGTCTGAAGAAATTTTATTAATCGGCCCCAACACTTGTGTGCCATGTCAGAGAGGGCTAAGGTCAGGAAGTTTTACTTCGTGGACGAAAACCCACGAGGGAAGTCCCTTGACGAACATCAGATCGCGTTCGGGCCGAGCATCGACGGCGAGGGGGTCGAGCTCATCCAGTGTACCGAGGCGGGGTACTTTGACGAGGAGGCCGTGATGCTATTGGTGGAGCGAGGGGATGCCGTTTCGGTCGCGGACGGCAACTTCCACCAGGTCATCCGCTGCCGGCTTGTCGGCGAACCGTGGCTTGAGGAGGCCGACGACGGGGAGCTCCGGGGCCTGGAGGTGCTGGACATCCCAGAGAAATTCATGGGCGTGAACCTCCCCGAAATCGAGAGGCTTGACGAGAACCAGATGGCCCCGTTAAACCTATCTATCAACATGGCCCGGTCCGCAGAGCAAGAGCGGGAGATGGGGGGCGGACGAGAGTCGATCTGGTACAGGCTGGGGAAGAAGGTCGGCCAGGTTTTCTAATCGCTCAGCTCGCATTCGTCTCAGGTACCCTGACCGGCCGGTCTCAGCATTGCGTCGGTTCATAGACTGCCAATCTTTGCTGTTTTCGCGCTCTGTAAGCAGCAGCGCTTTCACTAACTACTCAACTTCTGTCAGTTTCGGTGTGACCGATATAGAAGATAAGTGTAGCACGGAGACTGGAGTCATTCCCCGTGATTGACTGATCACTCGGTCGATAAACGTGCAAAAGGACCACTGATCATCTACGAATACTCGGTTATAGCCGTCCCCTGTCGAAATCAAAGTATCGGTGACAGTTCGTATCCCAGCGTGAAAGCGATTATTATCCCTTTCACGGCAGACCATATGAACTCCCACTTCAATGGCCAGCGAAGGTCAGAGAAGTTGGAAGCAGCTCCATAACCGAGATACATGTATCGAGTCGTATCTCGAAGGAAGAATAGCGAGAACAATATCAAAACGGCTGCCTTCCAGTTATCGAAGAATATCGAGAGCACCAACCATATCGGTGCACTCACCACGAGTAATAAGAGGAGCAACAGGACAGCGAGAACTGCACCTCGGGCCCCCTTCTCAGGCGGGTCCGGTGATTCATCACTCCCGATTGCTGATAGCTGGCTCTCTCCAAAATCGCCCGCCTCACGGAGTAACCGTCCTATCGGGTTATTTTCGGTCTCTGTATCAATAACGCCCTTCCATGTCTCTGCATACCCACCCAATACTTTCTGTTCAAGAAGGACAAATCCAATAGTAGATACGATAGCGAGTCCCGCAAATACAGCAACAGGTGAAAAGAACTCTACTAAGCTACTAATTCGGATACTGATTGCGGCGAGCGAGCCAATCAGAAGCAAGTCTAATAACCTTGAACTCCACCCAAGAGACTGCCTAATAAATCCAATATCGGGATTCTCAGCCTTTCCAGCCATCACTCGAATCACCATGAGTATAATCACGAATGCCGCTGCAATCAGGAACACTAAGTCGTACTCCCAGAAAGTAGAGGTTCCCCACACAATAGGCGATAGGAGCGCTAATACTAACGATTCGACGGCAACTGCGTTCGCCCCAACCAACCCCTCGTTCTTGCTCTCTGTCACCTGTTCGTCCGAGGGGTGTGGCTCCTGAATAATCAGTGTTCGCTAGAAAATCCGTACCGGCCGATCTGAACCCTCCACGATTCACCCCTCCCTTGTGCCACAATCGCACCCTGTATTCAGCACCAGATCGGCAGACTATCGTGGCTCTGTCAGTTCGAGGCTGCTGCGTACAGAGCATGAGTACAGCACGCCGGTCCTATCTCAATCTGAGCGGTTCACCATAGCCACCCGGTTGATATTTATTCGAACGTTCGGTATCAGGAGTGAGTGATGGTCTAGTTATGGCTCAAATTCCGATTTCCAGCAATATCAAGGGTCAAATCGGCGAAGCGTCGATTCTTGGTAATCCACCTCTCCCCCAACCAATCGTTGACGAATTACTTGAGTTTCTTTCGAACTTCTACGAAATTGGGGACAACCCCAACCCAATGACAGACGTTCGACGGAGTGTGTATTTCAACGCCACGACTCAGGAGGGAAAGGAAATTAGTTGGAAGGCCGATGCACGAATCACACTCAGTTGGGTATCGGCACAAAAGCAGGAGGAAACTGAGGAGGAAGTGTTTTATCCCGATATGGAAGCGGTGTTCCCAGTAGAAGTGAAGACTGGTGAATATGCAACATTAGAGCGCAACCAATTGGATGTCGCTCGAGCCATTTCCCAGGCACCAAACCACGTTTTTCCGGTTGTGATTAACGTCTCTATCGAGGATCTACCTGAGAATGTTGAGATTGAGACACAGATATTCGGAAGAGACTTCGACTAATCGAAGAAGATCTTGTCGGAGAATTGCGTCTTCGTGCAAGATATGCGCCCTGTATTCAGCACAGCCTCTGAAACCTATCACCGCGTGAGGGTTTCAACAAGGCCGTCTATCAGATCCTGAGCGTCCACATGTTCGGCTTTATTGAGGCCGAACGTCCTCGGTGCGACTCCAAAACAGGTTGCGGGAGAAGTGGGCCGGCGCGAATTCGAATCGCGGTTACGGCCACCCGAAGGCCGAAGGATACCAAGCTACCCCACCGGCCCGCAGGTGAAACCTGACGACGGCCGCGTATAATTATTGCGTTGTCCGGTCGCCCGCGGCGAGTGACGTGGTCGATCTTGGGCCGACACCCCGTGTAGTCCACCGTGACGGACCACGAATTAGAGCGGCTGGCCGATGGCCACCGCCGATCGCGTGACAACCCGACAGCGAGGAGAAAGCTTATAATTTACATACACAACAACCAGTTGTGAAACGACGGACGTACCTGTCGACGGCAGTCGCCGGCACGGCCGCACTCTCGGGCTGTCTGTCGATGCTCCCGTTTTTCGGCTCGGACTGGCCGGACAGGCCCCTGCCAGAGACTCCAACGGGATCGTGGACGCAGTACGGAGCGGACGGGGCGAATTCGTTCACCCCGAACGCAAAGGAACCACAGCGATGGAACCTGGCGTGGACGTCGGAGTCGTTCACGCGCTGGCAACCCGTAATCGCCGACGGAATGGTGTACACGACGAACTTCGACCCGAGCACCGACGGGAGTGTGATCGCCCTCGACGCACAGGACGGCACCGAGCAGTGGCGAACGACCCTCGACACTGACGACCGCCACGGGACTGTCGTCGTCGACGGTCGCGTTATCGTGGCCTACGGCAGGGACCTCGTCGCGCTCGACGCACAGACGGGCGATCGGCTCTGGACACAATCGACGAAGGGGTTCAGAGTCCCGGACCAGCTCGGCGCGGACGCGGAGACCGGGACCGTGCTACTCGCGTCCCGATTCGGTATCCAGGCGTTCGGCGCGACAGACGGGACAAAACGCTGGGAAACCGAGACCGTCAATCTCCTCGACGGCGCGCCCGCCGTCTTCGACGGGCGCGTGTTCGCCGTCGGGACGATGGACGGAGCCCCGTCTCTCGTCGCCCTCTCGCTCGACGATGGCTCGGTCCACTGGCAGCGTGAACTCGCGGCGACGCCCGAGTCCGCCGCCCCCGTCGCGACCGCTGCGGGCGTGTTCGTCGCCGACGACGGAACGCTCGTCGTTCACGACAGGGAAACGGGCGACCGGCTTCGCGAGCTGTACACGTTCTCCTCCGACGGGGGCACGTACGACATCGGGTCGATTGCCGTCGACGACGGGTCAGTCTTCCTTACCAGCGACGGGGGCGCCGTCGCACTGGACAGCGAAACCGGAACGGAACGATGGCACTACGACGAATCACTGTACGAGACGGACATGTGCGTCGGGAGCGAAACGGTCGTCTTCCAGGTCAAAAATCCGGAATTCGCTCCCGATCAGATCACGATCAGCGCGTTCGATCGCGAATCGGGAGAGATGCGCTGGTACCACGGGTTCGATCCAGGGTTCCACAATCAGGTGACGTCTCCACCGGTGCTAGTCGACGGGGCGGTGTACTTTACAGCCAACACGTTCGACGGGGTCGGAGCGATCGGCGACGTGCCCGCGTCGGATAGCTAGTCCCGGCATCGTGCCCGGCCGATCACCGGACAGTCACCACCGGTCCGAATACGTGAACGTTGCCGCGGCCCGACCTCCCGAATCTGCTCGATAACAAAGGGGTGAAGCGGACTTTTTCAGGGGTATGAGACGTTCGAGAGAGTCGGACGGAGGGCTTTTCCCGGCGATTGCGCGCCGTTCGACCGACGCATCCACACAGAGGGCGTCATGACGAAGACGGTCGTGCTCGGGTTCGACGCGCTCGACTTCCGGTACCTCGACCGATTCGCGGACTCCCTGCCGAACCTCACCGCCATGCGCGAGGAAGGCGTCGAGGCGCCGCTCGAGTCGACCCACCCGCCCTGGACCGGCAGCGCCTGGCCGTCGCTGTACACCGGCTGCGACCCGAGCCACCACGGCGTCTACGGCTTCTTCGACATCGACGGCTACCCCGACGAGGGGACCGTCGTCTCGCGGGCGGACGTAGCGCGGCCCGCGATCTGGGACTATCTCTCGCGCGACGGCGTCCCCTCGGTGGTGACGAACGTCCCCGTCACCCACCCCGCCGACCCGATCGAGGGCGTCCTGCTCCCGGGCTACCTCGCTTCCGAGGACGATCCCGGCCACCCGAAGGGGATCAGGGACGAACTCGAGGCGGAGCTCGGCGAACCCTATCGAATCTACTCGCGGGGCGAACTCAGCGACGACCCCGAGGAGAAGTTCGCGGGCTACCTCGAGTTGCTCGACCTGCGCCGGCGGGCCGCCCTCGCGCTGCTCGAACGCGAGGAGTGGGACCTGGCGTGGATTCAGGTCCAGAAAACCGACGCGGTGTTTCACAACTTCGACGAGGAGAATCGCTTCCGAGAGGTGTACGAGGCGGCCGACCGACTGGTCGGGGACGTCCGGGAGGCCGTCGGCGACGACGTCAACGTGCTCTGCTGTTCGGACCACGGGATCGGCCCCGTCACCGGCCACGTGATCTACGTCAACGAGGTGCTCCGCCGGCACGGCTTCGTCACGGTCGCCGACGAGAACGCCGGCAGCAGCCCGTCGCTCTCGTCGGCCAAACCGAAGCTCGCGACGGCAGCCGACGGCGACGGATCGAACGAGGCCACCTCGCTCGAACGGGCGTTCGCGGCCACCCGACGCGTCGCGGAACGGGTCGGTCTCGCGCCCGCGACGGTGTACGGCGCGGCCGAGCGGGTCAGTCTCGACGGGGTCCTCCTCGACCTCGTGCCCGATTCGGTCGTCCAGGACACCGGCGAGGCTGTCGACTGGCGCCGGTCGCACGCCTACTGTGCCAGTGCGACGCGAATGGGAGTCCGGATCAACCTCGAGGGTCGAGAACCCGAGGGTGTCGTCCCGCAATCGGCGTACGAGACCGTCCGCGACGAGGTCATCGCGGTCCTCTCGGCCCTCGAGACGCCGGACGGGAAGCCGGCGTTCGACGTCGTCTGCCGGCGCGAGGAACGCTACGACGGCCCTCACATAGAACAGGCGCCGGACGTGCTCTTCCGCCCGCGGGAGATGAACAATACGGTCAAGACGAGCATGTACGGCATCGAAACGGCCCGAACCGACGTCTACGACCACAAACTCGCGGGCGCGTTCGTCGCCGCGGGACCCGACGTCCCAGCGAGCCGGGCGCGCGAGGCCGGGACCGGGCCGGAGCGCCTGTCGATCACCGACGTCGCCCCGATCGCGATGGCGCTGCTCGACCGACCGGTTCCCGAGCGGATGACCGGTTCGGTCCCTGTCTCTTATACACATCTCTGAGC
>NZ_AOIQ01000017.1 GCF_000337515.1 Halovivax asiaticus JCM 14624 | reverse complement strand
GGACGGCGAAGCCGACGACGGAACGACGGGCAGCGAGGTGACCGCACGTCTCGAAAATCTCGGGTACATCTGATGGCCGATCGGGCGCGAGAACTCTCGGCACTGCTCTCGAGCGCCGCGCTCGTTATCGCCGGCGGGATGGTCGGTTCGGTGGCAAAACTCGGCGAGCGGGTGGTGATCGGCCGGCTGCTCTCGCCCGACGCCTACGGCGAGGTGAGCATCGGCCTCGCACTGTTGACGTTCGCGGCCACGTTCGCCATCGCCGGCTGTACCCAGGGCGTCTCCCGGTTCGTCCCGCGGTACACCGACCCCGCTGACCGGCGGGGCGTCTGGGTGAGCGGGTTGCTCGTCACGGAGACGCTCGCGCTCGCGGCCGGGGCGATCCTGTTCGTCGGTGCGGAGTGGTTCGCCGCGCATCTGTTCGAAACCGAGGCGGCGGTCCCCTTCCTCCGCGTGCTCGCACTCGCACTGCCGTTCCTCGTCGGCTTCCGCGTCGCCGTCGCCGCGATCCGGGGGTACGAGAACACCGTCTATCGTACCGTCGCCAGGGACCTCCTCGACCCGACGCTGCGAATCGGCCTGATCGCGCTCTTGCTGGTCCTTGGCTGGGGGATCGTCGCCGCGAGCGTCGCCTACCTGGTCGCAGCGGGCGCGACGGTCGTGGTCGCCCACCTGTTGCTCTCCCGGCTCGTGGCCCTCCGTGGTCCCGTCCGCACCCACGTGCGCGAACTGATCACCTTCTCCGCGCCGCTCGTGGTCGCGACGGTGGTCGGCACACTCCTCACCCAGACGGACACCGTCATGCTCGGCTACTTCAGAAGTTCAGCCGAGGTGGGCCTCTACAGCGCCGCCTATCCGCTGGCGGCGGGCCTGCTCGTCGTGCTCACCGCCTTCGGCTTTCTCTACCTTCCCATCGCCTCCAGACTCGACGCCGCGGGCGAACGCGATGCCGTCGACGAGATCTACGCCACGACGACGAAGTGGGTCTACGTCGTCACCTTCCCCGCGTTCGTCCTGCTCGCGGTGTTCCCGGCGGACGTCCTCGCGCTCGTCTTCGGCCCGGCATACACCGACGCGGCGACCGTCCTCCCGATCCTCGCCGCCGGCTTCTTCGTCTCCGCGGCCGCCGGCCGCGACCGGGAGACCCTCTCCGCACTCGGGTCGACCACCTGGATCGCCGTCGGGAACGGTGCGGGCCTCCTGTTGAACGTGGTCGTCAACCTCGCGTTGATCCCACGCTTTGGCATCCTGGGCGCCAGCGTCGCCTCGGTCACCTCGCTGGTCGCCGTCCACGTCGTCATCTGCGGCGTCCTCGCCGTCCAGTACGACATCACGCCTTTCTCCACGGAAGCGACCCGGACGTATCTCGCCCTTCCAGTAGCGATACTCCCCGTGACGGTGCTCGCGGCCGAGTGGCTCACCATCACGCCGGTCACCGTCCTCCCGTTCCTCGCGGGCACGGGACTGTGCTCGCTCGTCGTGGTCGGCCTCGTCGGTGGCTTCGAACCCGACGACGCTGTCGTGATCGACGTCCTCGAAGACGCCCTCGGACGACCCATCCCGATCGTCCGCCGGTGGATCCCGGAGGCGAGCACCGAGTCGTCGCTCTCGGCCGATTGAAGCCTCACTCAAGTCGTCCCGCGGGCTGGAGGAAAGAGAGTGAGCCAGCGCGAATTCGAACGGTGGAGACCGACGCCCGGCCAGAGAACGCTGTGTCCCACGAGTCCCCGATCTCAGAATCGCTCGTAGCCGTCCGTGTCGAGCGCGTGATGGGCGACCGTGATCGCTTGGTCGGCGTGCAGCGCGTGCGGACCCAGGCGAACGCGGCGATCGGTGTACTCGGCGAGCGTCTCGCGTTCGGCGTCGGTGAAGTCGCCGTGGTCGGAGAGGACGAACGCCGGCTCCTCGGGGAGCGGGCCCGCGACCAGCGGGTCGCCGTCCTCGTGGAGGTGGACGATCGTCGCCTCGGCGGCGAGTTCGTCGAGCGTTTCCGCGAAGCCGCGCCGATACACCTCGAAGCCGGGGCTCGGTTCGGCCGGGAGCGCGCCGATGGCCTCGTCGCGGTGTTCGAGCGCCGTCCTGATGCGGGCGGCCGTCGAGCGCTCGTCGGGGTTCAGCCGGCGGACCTCGCGCCCGTCGACGGTGATTGTGAGTTCGTCCTGCAGGACGAGGTGGACGCGGACGTCTTCGCGGATGCCGTGCGAACGCAGGAGGGCAGCCGTCAGCGATCTGCAGAGGGCGTCCAAGCGACCGGCGCCGCCCGCGAGGTCGTCGAGCGAGAACGACGGCGTCGTCGGCACCTCGTGGGCGAGACAGACGAACTGGCGCATACCGTCTCGGTCGCGGACGGGGCGGATAGGTGTCCCGATTCCGAGCGGTACGGGTTGCATACACAGGCCGAATCGGTATGCGTCGACCCGGCGACCGGAGACGATATGGCGAAGGCTGTATCCGACGGAGACGCGATACTGTGGCGGTTACGCGGACATTCGTGTCCGAGTTGTGAGGACGGAACGCTCGTCCTGAAACCCTACAAGGGCAACCGGGCCGTGGTCTGTGACGGCTGCGAGACGCCGCGCGCCCAGGTGTGGGACCAGGTGTGAGCCGGCGGGCGAGCGACAGTGCGCTCGGGTGTGGGATCGGACAGTAGCTGACGGAGACAGCGCACGAGATCGAAAGGAACCTTTGAGCCGAGTGCGTCGGATCACGCATGCCGACGGTTTCGAACGACGGCGTCTCGCTGCACTACGAGGTCGACGGAGCGGGGACGCCGGTCGTCTTCGTGAACGAAGCGGGCTTCGGCGGCTGGTCCTGGGGGTGGCAACACCGGGCCGTCACGGGCCCCTACCGGAGCGTCGTCTGGGACCTCCGGGGGACGGGCCGCTCCGACGCTCCCGACGGGCCCTACGAACTCGAGACGCTCGTCGACGATCTCGAGGCGATCCTCCAGGCGCTCGACGCTCGCAACGCACACGTCGTCGGGGCCGGCCTCGGCGGCGTGGTCGCGCTGCAGGCCGCCCGCGACTCGACACGAATCGAGACGCTCACGGTGATCGGGACGCCCGCACGGGCGGAGGCGGTCGATCGTGACGCGCTCGTCGTCGACCGGGATCGAACCGCCCTCCGGGCGTCGACCGAATCGCTCCTCTCGTCATCCTTCCGGGCCGAGCAGCCGGACGTCGTCGACGGCATCGTCGAGTGGCGCGAGGACGGTGACGCCGATCCGGCGTCCACGCGCGCCCAACTCGACGCCGCCTCCGGGTTCGACGCGACGGCGTGGGGCTACGAACTGACGACGCCGACGCTCGTCCTCCACGGGAGCGACGACTTGGTCGTTCCCCACGACGCCGGTCGCCGCCTCGCCGAGTCGCTCCCCCGTGGCGAGTTGCGATCGATCGACGGTAGCGACCACCTGCCACAGATCGAACGATCGCGGGCGGTCAACGATCATCTACTCGGGTTTCTGGCGGACCAGACCGACGACGAGTAGCGTGAGCGGTAGCGCAGCACCACGTCATACCCGTCCCGGCGAATCCGGCCCGCCGGTTTGACGGGGATCGCCGTCGTGATTTCCAACGTGTCAATCGACGCGCGGGCCGCCCGGTGGGGCGACCGAACCGCAATCGTCGACGTCGCCGAGACCGACCGGTTCGCCCCGGCGGGGACCATCGACGACGATCGCCTGACCTACGGCGAGCTCGCCACCCTGTCGTCGTGGCTCGCCGACGCGCTCGCAACCCAGGGCGTCGAGGCTGGCGAGACGGTCGCACTCCTCTCGCGCAACCGAATCACCGGCGTCGCGCTGCTCTTCGCCTGCGAGCGCCTCGGAGCCACGTTCGCCCCGATCTCGCACCGACTGACCCCCGTCAGCGTGGAGACGCCGCTCTCGCTGCTCGACCCGGCGATCGTGCTCGCGGAATCCGCCCAGCGCGACCTCGTCCGAAGCGTCGATGGCGCCCGGACGGTCGCGCTGGAATCGCTCTTCGACGCCGACGGTGGCGGGACCGGCACGACCGTCGGAGCGAACGGCGACCCGTCCGACACGACCGTCGGCGCGGACGATGGCTCGGCCGACACTGCCGCCGACCCGCCCGACGAATCGCCATCAACAGGCGGCCCGAATCGAGGGGACGACGGCGAAGCGGCCCCACTGCTGGCCCTCCACGGAAGCGACGGCGCGCCGATCGCCGCGTACTCGGCCGCAACGGTCGAGGCGAACTGTCTCGCGGCGGTCCTGACGTGGGGACTCGGGCCGACCGATCGGACGATCCTCCTCCGGCCGCTCTCGCGACCGGACGGACTCCTGGCCGTCGCGTTGCCGACCCTCTACGCGGGTGGTCGACTCGCTATCGACCGGGCGTTCGACCCGGCCGACGCGGCGAAAGCGATCGCGGCCCACGGAGCGACCCACCTCGTCGGAACGGCGGACGAATATCGGTCGATCCTCGCGAGCGACGGCGGCGCTGCGGCGCTTTCCGCCGTCGATCGAGCAGTCGTCTCGGGGCGGACCGACGGCGAGCTCCTCGACTCACTCGACGCGTGCGCCGGGACCGTCGACCGATCGTTCGGCTGGCTGGGCTGTCCGAACGCGCTCGCGAGCGACCGCGAGACGTCCGAATCTGCACACGACCAGCACGCGAGTTTCCACCCACAGGTGATCGGCCGCCCGTTCCTCGACGTCGACGCCCGACTGGTCGACGACGGGACCGTCGTGGCGGGTGCGGGAACCGGTGAACTTGCCGTGTCCGGGCCGGTCGTGGCCAACGACGTGGTCCCCGGCGAGGACGGGAGGGACGGCGCGCACCCACGACGGTGGCGACGGTCGGGCACCCGATTTCGGCGCGACGAACGCGGTCGATATGCGCTGGAGACGGACATGGACGAGACGCCCTGACAAATAGTGAGCCGCGGCGAAGCCGGGTCCCAGCGACGACCGGTGACGATCAGAGCACACCGGCACAACGCATATTGAGCCGGCAACCCAACTACGACTCGAATGCGCCGACCGCGACTCGCCCTGCTCGATGCCAGCCACGGAGACGAGAACGTCCCACGGAACTACCGCCGCGAGCTTTCGGCCTCGCTCGCCGAATTCGACGTGACGGCGGGGTCGCTGCCGGCGGACTACAATGTCGACGGCGTGGTCGTCACCGGCTCGCGATCGTCGGTCTACTGGGACGAAGACTGGATCGAGGCGACGAAGGCGTGGGTCGGAGGTGCAATCGACCGCGGGGTTCCCTGCCTCGGCGTCTGCTGGGGTCACCAGCTACTCGCCGACGTACTCGGCGGCGAGGTCGCCGACATGGGCGTCTACGAGATCGGCTACCACGAGATCGACCGGACGACCGACGAGTCGGTCCTGCTAGCGGGCATCGACGAGACGTTCCTCGCCTTCACGACCCACTCTGACGCAGTCGTCGACCTCCCCCCGGACGCGATCGAACTCGCCAGAAACGAGTACTCGAACCACGCCTTCCGCCGCGATCGCGTCTTCGGCGTTCAGTTCCATCCTGAGTACGACGCCCAGAGCGCCCGCGATCTGACGATGGAGAAGGAACTGGACGACGACCGTCGCGAGCGCGTCCTTGCCGGTATCACCGACGAGAACGCCCGGCGAGCCGCCGAATCGAAACAGCTCTTCGAGAACTTCGTGGCGTACGTCGAGGGCGTTCGAGGGGACGCCGACGGAGAAGGCGGTGTCGAACGCGCCGGCGCGGACTGAGCCCCGGCTGGGGGTGATCGGGCCCACACTCATTCGGCGACGGAACCCGACCGCTGGCCGTCGAGAGGGGTTCGCGACACGGACGCGGCCGACCGGCTGAGTTCCACGTCGAGATCGGTCTCCGGGTCGAGCAGGAGGCGAACCACGTCGCCGTCGACGGTGTGAATCGAGAGCTCCGTCTCCCGTCGCCGGGTGAACTGGACCCCGGCACACTCGGTCCCGTACCGGCGTGCGATCGCCACGAGGCAGAGACAGCCGACAGCCACGACGAGGGCGAGAACGACCAGCGGGGCGGTCTCGATGACAACGAGCGAACCGACCGAGGCGACGGCGAGCAGTCCCGCCAACCCGCGGGCGACCCACCACCCTCGCGTCGATGGGGCAGGAGCGGACAGCGAGCGAAGCGATCGTCCCAGCCGACGCGACCGACGTGAACGCTCCACGGCAGGCACTCGCGAGCGGACGGCGTGTGTCGTGGACGTTCGAGCGACGCGCACCGTCGAACGGAATCGCCGCCCCAGTCGTCCGACACCTGCTCGCCGTCCCAGACGTCGGACGGTCGATCGTCGACGGTCGACGACTGACAGCCACGTCCGCCCGAGGCCGGTAATCCTGACGGAGGCCGTTCTCAACCCACGCCACGCCTGCCGAGCGACGCGTCGAATCGTTCGAGCCGGTCGTGACCGCCACGCGAGACGCATCGACCGTGCCAGTGGCGCGAGCGGACGATCAGTCCGCGTCGCGTACAGCCGATAGCCGGCGTCCGCGGTCGTCTCGATCCGCGCCGGGAACGCTCGTAGCTGTACCCCGAGCCACCACATCGCCGTCGAACCGCGCGAGTGGGCCTCCCAGTACGACGATCGCGTCCGGTCGGCGGTCCACCGAGCGAGCCCGACGCCGCGTCGGCGAAGCCATCGGACCGCCGACGAGACGCGGTCGGTGCCCGCGAGACGGAGGCCAGCCCACGCCCCAGCGAGCCGTCGGTACGTCGTCGCGAGCGTGGTCCATCGATCACCGATCCAGCGGGTCGTCAGGCCGATCGCGCCGGTCGGGAGCAGGCGACTACCGAAGAAGGCGAGAAGAACGGAACACGTCGCGAGAACGACGAATGCAGTCTGCGGGACCGATCCCTCGGCTGTCCACGCGCCCGTCGTGAGCGAGAGGGTGAAGGTTAGGAAGGCAATCGACAGGCCACCGAACACGACGGTGAGGAGTCGCCGGTCGACCCCCTCCACCGTCAGCCGAGATCGCGTGAAGCTCCGGATCGTGCTGATCGTCGCGTACTCGACCTCGACGACGTCGCCCGCCGCGGAGAGACAGACGACGCGACGGTCCGTCAGGCCGATCGAGAGCGGTCCGCGGACCGACTCGTCGACCAGTCGCCCCTCGGTCACGACGCGAAGGTCCTCGTCGGGGACGAGTCGCGCGGAGAGGTGCCGGCGATCGGGCTGCATCGCCCAGAGACGCACCGTCGATCGGCTAAGTAAGTGACTGCCTAGGAGAGACGGGCACATGCCAGGTCGTAACGGGGTTCGGTGGTGTGACGATGACCCGCCGACGACGATTGAACTGGACACAGCGACCGGTCGGCTTTCGAGGCAGAGGGCGAGACGACGGACTGTAACCGGCGAACGAAGTGACCCGGCGCGTACCGGCAGCTCCGATTACGGACCCGTCCTCACACCACTGGGTAGCGCAGCGGACGGCCGCCAGTCGAGGGCGTCTCGTCCGAGAACTGCGCAGGCCTCCGTACCGTCCCGTCCGTCGATGGTGTCGCCGAATTACAAGTCCGCTGCCGGCGCGAACGCGTATAGGAGCAACAGAAGACTACAGATGGCGAAAATGAAACCAACGCCATCACTGCCACCAAAGACGAACGTGGCGGACAAGACGGCAAGTGCCAGCGCCGCAACGGCAGACCGGATCGAGTTGAGATAGAACAGGACCGAGTTGGCGTGTTCGTCGTGCATACGTCGAAATCTGTCTCGGCGAGTATAAATTATCGTGGTTAAGAATGGCGAAGGTTAGTTCGTAATCAGTGGGACAATTATCGCCATGGACACCACCCAACACCTGGACGGCGCCCAGTCTCGATGGGTTAGCCGAGTCGGTCCCGAATCGCAGCCGCCAGGGCGTCCATCGCCTCGTCCGCCCGCGAGACGCTGTCGGTCAGGCTCAGGAAGCCGTGCGTCATCGACGGATAGTGATCGTGGTCGACCGTGACGCCGTCGTCGGCCAGTCGTTCCGCGTAGGCCGCGCCTTCGTCCCGAAGGACATCGTGGCCGGCGGTCACCACCGTCGCGGGTGCCACGCCGGCGAGGTCTGGCGCGCGGCAGACGGTCGCGAACGGGTTGTGTTCGTCGACCGGGCTGCGGAGGTACTGGTCCCAGAACCAGCGGACGTCGGCCTCGGTGAGCAGCGGGCCGTCACCGTGTTCGTCGTAGGACGAGCGGTCGAATCGCCGGTCCGTCATCGGATACAGGAGGAACTGGCCGTCCAGGGTGACCGAAGTATCCCGCGCCCGGATCGCCGACGCAGCCGCGAGGTTCCCGCCAGCGCTCGTCCCGACGACGCCGAGCCGGTCGGAATCGCCACCCAGTTCGGCCGCGTGTGCGCCGGCCCACTCCAGGGCGGCGTAGGCATCGTCCGTCGCGGCCGGGAACGGGTGTTCGGGCGCGAGTCGGTAGTCGACCGACAGGACCAGGGCGCCCGCACGGCTCGCCAGTTCGCGACAGATGTTGTCCGACGAGTCGAGCGTCCCGAGCGTCCAGCCGCCGCCGTGGGTAAAGACCAGCGTCGGCGGGTCCTCACGGTCGGGCCGGTAGACGCGGATCGGCAGGTCGCCGCCGGGACCGTCGATGCGGAGATCCCGCACCGTCCGCAGGTCGGGGCTGGCTCCGCCGGAGAACACCTCGTCTTCGATTCGCCGCGCGCTCGCGACCGAGAGCGCCGACCACTGGGGAACGCCGGCCGCCTGGATGTCCGCGACGACCGCGGCGAGTTCGGGGTCGAGTTCGTCGGTCGACTCCCGATGCGGTTCGTCGTGCTCGCTCGACTCGACTGCGGTCTCGTCCATGCGCGGGACATCGGCGGACTGGTAGATGAGTCCACCGCCCGGAACGGGGGACTCGCTCGGCCTACCGGCGCACAAATCCGATACCTCGCCGGCGAACCTGCACACCAGCGACGGGATCCGATCGTTCCGGCGTCGAAAGCTACCTGTAGGTCGACCACGACAGCCGACACCATGGTTGACAGCGAAAGCGACGGTGACGCCGTGGCCGACGCGGGTCGCCGCGACGCCCGCGAACGCGACCAGGCCGATCCGCTCGCCGACTTCCGCGAGCGCTTCGAGATTCCCGACGACTACTACATGGACGGCAACTCGCTGGGACCGATCTCCGACGCGGCCGAGGAGAGCCTGCAGCGCGCCGTGGACCAGTGGCGCGACCAGGCCATCCGCGGCTGGACCGACTCGGAGCCCCCGTGGTTCTGGTACGGCGAACGGCTGGGCGGCGAACTCGCACCGCTCGTCGGCGCGGACCCCGACGAGGTCGTCGTGGGCAACTCGACGACGATCAACATCCACACGCTCGTTGGAACCTTCGTAGACGCGCAGGAGCCGGACGAGCCCCGCGGCGTCCTCGTCAACGACCTCGACTTCCCGACGGACCACTACGCGATCCAGTCCCAGCTGCGCCAGCGCGGACTCGACCCCGACGAACACCTCCACCTCGTCGAGAGCAGGGACGGGCGGACCATCGAAACCGAGGACGTGATCGACGCGATGGACGCAAACGACGTCGGCATCGTCTTCATGCCCTCGGTGCTCTACCGGAGCGGGCAGCTGTTCGATATCGAGGCGATCACCGAGGCGGCCCACGAGCGGGACGTCCTAGTCGGGTTCGACCTGGCACACTCGATCGGCGTCGTGCCCCACGACCTCTCCGCGATCGGCGTCGACTTCGCCGTCTGGTGTTCTTACAAGTACTTAAACGCGGGACCGGGGGCCGTCGCGGGCCTCTACGTCAACGAGCGACACTTCGGCGAGGAGCCCGCACTCGCGGGCTGGTGGGGCCACGACAAGGAGTCACAGTTCGAGCTGAACCTCGACTTTACGCCCGCAGACGACGCCGGCGCCTGGCAGGCGGGGACGATCCCGGTCTTCAGCGCCGCCCCGTTGTTCGGCGCGCTCGAACTCACCCACGACGCCGGCATCGAGGCGGTCCGCGAGAAGTCGATCGCCCTCACCGAGTACCTGATCGACCTCGTCGACGAGCACCTCGCCGACCGGGGCGTCTCGATCGGGACGCCCCGCGACCCGGCCCACCGCGGCGGCCACGTCGCCCTCGAACACCCCGAAGCCGAGCGAATCAGCGAGGCACTTCGCGACCGCGAGGTGATCGTCGACTTCCGCCCACCGAACGTGATCCGCGTCGCCCCCGCGCCGCTGTACGTGCGCTACGAGGACGTCTACGACGTCGTCGAGATCGTGGCCGATATCATCGACGAGAAACGATACGAGGCGTACGAGGCGGCCGGCGACGTGACGTGACCGGTCCGCTGGCCAGTGACGAATCAGCACGCTGAAACGGCGCTGTGATCGACAAACCACGATACGCCAACCCGTTCGAACTACCGCGTCTGCGCTGCCGTCTCCTCTTGCATCACCTGCAAGAACTCCATGTAGTCTGTCCCGCCGGTGCCGGTCGTGTCGCCGGTCACCGCCCGAATGTACTGGATGACCTGCCCGAAGTGGACCCGGCGGAATGTAGCGAGCGAGTCGGTGCAGTCGTTGTAGGCCGCGCGGAGATCGTCGCGGCCCGTCTCGTCGACGTACGCGCCGATCGCCGGTCCGCGGTCGAACGCGTCGATCACCTCGCGGTGAGATTCGGGCATGTAGCTGCGCATGTCCGTGAGCTTCTCGATGAGTTCGGTCGCGGCGTGGTCGACACCGAGGGCAGCGTCGAGCGAGGGGAGGATCGAACTCTGGGCGCCGGACCCACCGCGGTAGGTGCGCGTCTCGCCGTCGAAGCCGTCGACGCCCTCGTAGACGACGTCGTCGAACCCCTCGTAGTACGGACGGTACTCGCGAGCGAAGACCTCGGGGTCGTTGCGCTCGGTCATCCGGCGCATGATCTCGGTCTGGGCGTCGATCGAGTCGGCGAGGGTCTCGAGTTCGTCGACCAGTGCGTCGGGATCGGCGGTGCGGACAGCCTCCTGCGCGTTCGCGCCAGCCCAGAGTGCCTGCCCCGCCCGTGCCTCGATCGCGACGTGGATGACGACGAACCAGCGCTCGTCGTCGTGGTCGGTGAACTGGACGAGCGCCTCGAGATTCGTGGGCTCGGTGAGCGCGGCATCTGGTTCGCGGCGGCGCCAGTTGTGGAGACAGAGCTGGTCGTAGGAGAGGATGGGTTTGCGACCGAACCGGCGGGACGTTTCCACGAGCGGGACGGCGACCGACTCGGGGAGCCGGTCGACGGACGCAGCGTCGACCTGGTGGACGGACGCGCTGGCGAAGAAACCACTCAGGGTGCAGAGCCGGATCGCCTCGCGGTCTGTGAGCGAGGCGATCGCGTCGGCGGAGAGTTCGGGAAGCGTCTCGACCGCCTGCCGAACGGAGCCCTCGTCGAGACGGGCCGGGAGTTCCGCACTCAGCTGGTCGAACGCCTCCAGGGCCGCGCCGACCGACGGATCGTGAGACGCGGGATCGAACGAAGACAGTGGGTCGGTTTCGGGAAGAAAGCCGCGTTCGCGAGAGATATCGTGGTGGTCGAGCGCGGCCACGGCGGTTCGGGTCATCGTCGAACGAAACGAGCGGGACCCGTATCAATATTTATCCGGAAATAGACACATCGATGGCGGAAGGTGCGCGCCAGCACGAATGGCCGGGTATCAGTGCGTAGATTCCTGCACCACTACCCGATCGGACGCATCAGCGGAGAGATGGGGAGCCGATGAACGGCCGAAGCGACGACTCGGCGAGAACACGAGACGGTGACAGAAGGCGAGCCACGCTGGCAACATAGGAGCGCTTTTCACGCCGCTCGTCCCAGCAATTGGCATGCTGGATTACGTCTCCCTGGAGGCAGATTTAGACGCCGAGGAGCGAATGATCCGTGACACGGCTCGCGAGTTCGTCGACGAGAAGGTCCGTCCGGACATCGCCGACCACTACGAGGCGGGGACCTTCCCCACCGACCTGATCCCCGAACTCGGGGAACTCGGGTTCTTCGCTCCGAATCTGGAGGGCTACGGCCTCCCGAACGTCTCCGAGACGGCCTACGGCATCCTGATGCAGGAGCTCGAGGCCTGCGACTCCGGCGTTCGATCGATGGCCTCGGTGCAGGGTTCGCTCGTCATGTACCCGATCCACGCCTACGGCAGCGAGGCCCAGAAGGACGAGTGGCTCCGAGACATGGGGACGGGCGAGGCCATCGGCTGCTTCGGCCTCACCGAGCCCGAACACGGCTCGAATCCCTCCGGAATGGAAACCGCCGCGGAGAAGGATGCGGACGGCTACCTCATCAACGGTTCGAAGACCTGGATCACGAACGCGCCGATCGCCGACGTGGCGATCATCTGGGCGCGCGACCGCTCGGCCGACGACGAACCCGTCCGCGGCTTCCTCGTCGAGACCGACCGCGACGGGTTCTCGACGAACAAGTTAGACGACAAACTCTCGCTGCGCGCCTCGATCACCGGCGAGATCGGCCTGAACGACGTCCGCGTCCCCGAGGAGAACGTCCTTCCCGGCGTCTCCGGGATGAAGGGACCACTGTCGTGTCTCACCCAGGCGCGCTACGGCATCGCCTGGGGCGCCGTCGGCGCCGCCCGCGACGCATTCGAACAGGCCCGCGACTACGCCCTCGAACGCGACCAGTTCGACGGCCCCATCGCGCGTTTCCAGCTCCAGCAGGAGAAACTCGCCGAGATGGCCACCCAGATCACCACCGCCCAGCTGCTGGCCTACCGTCTCGCCGAACTCAAAGAACGCGGCGACCTCCGCCCGCAGCACGTCTCGATGGCCAAACGCAACAACGTCCGCATGGCTCGCGACCAGACCCGCGTCGCCCGCGAAATGCTCGGCGGCAACGGTATCACGACCGACTACTCGCCCATGCGCCACATGGCGAACATGGAGACTGTCTACACCTACGAAGGCACCCACGACATCCACACGCTGATTCTCGGCCAGGATTTGACTGGGATTGCGGCGTTTGAGTAGAGCGCGGTTCGGAGCGTGCGAGGCCGAACGAAGTGAGGCCTCGGGAACGCGAACGGGGAACGGAGTGACCCGTGAGCGCCGTAGGCGCGAGAACCTCGAAAAAGCGAGCGGGGAGCGAAGCGACCCGCAAGTAGCGCGAGGATTGAGCGAACGAAGTGAGCGAAATCCTCGGTATGACGAACGGCGACCAGCGGGAGCCGTGAGTAGGGCGCGGTTCGGGGCGAGCGAGGGCTGAGCGTAGCGAAGACCGCAGTTACGCGAACGGGGAGGAACGACCCGTGAGTGCCGTAGGCGCGAGAAGCTCAGAAAGATGAGCGTCTCGCGTCGACGCTGCGAGTTCGATTTTCGACCCGTGTTCGCCTTCCGCCTAGTAGTTGTCGAGGATCGCCTGGATACAACCGGGACTCGCCTTGTAGTCGGAGTGACTGGCGACGAACTCGCTCACGTCGACGTCGTGGTAGTTCGTGGGAGTTTCCGAGTCGGTGCAACTGGCGCCGCCAGCGGATCCCAGACGGGCGATCCAGTCGTTTGCCGACCAGTAGTTGTGCATTCCCTCACAGGAGTTCGCGATGGCGTCGTAGAACCCGGCTCCCTCGCAAGGCGCGCTCGATACCTCGTAGGAGCCGATCGTGTCCGCGTTCGCGAGCGTGAACGCGCCGTCGATACCGGCTACCGCCTCCATCACGACGATACCGCCCATCGAGTACCCGAGGAGTCGAATCGTCGTCTCGGGATTCTCTGCGCGGAAGTCCTGGAGCCAACCGGCGAACGCGTCGCCGGTGTCGCGAGCGTTTCCTTCGGCCGTCCCCGGAAACCCGAAGTCGTCCCAGGTGACCGCCGCGACAGTTCCGCCGTACCCGAGTTCTCGCGCGTTCGAACGGAACTGCGCGGCCTCGTCCACGCTGTTGCCCGACTGCGTGTAGCCGTGTGCGTGAAAGACGACCTCGGTTCGGCCCTGTGGCCCGTCCGATACCGGCGGCGTCCCGTCCCGGAAGTCAATTTCTCGGATATCGTCGCTCTGTGCAGCCGTCGTAGCGGGGACGACGCTCGCGATCGCCGAGGCGACAGTCGTTGCACCCGCGACCCGCAACACGTCGCGTCGCGTGGCGCTCGCGGTTTCATCGCCGGGACGGCTGGCTTCGGTTGAATTAGCGTTGGAGTTCATGGTATTACCTCGAACCGATACGCCATAATATGCAATATTAACCATAATAAATTTTTTCTAGATATCCAGTCATTTGAGCGGAATCATCGTCGCCTGTCGTGAGACGGCTCGAACAGCGAAAGCAGTGAGAGCGAAAACTGACGGTGGACACTACCCACGGGAATGGCGGCGGTGACGACCGGTATCAACGACGCTTTTTCCCGCCGGTGACGAGGAGTCGGTAGACCCGACCGTAACTGGTGACTCCACGACATGCGCTGGCCATACAGACGGACGGTGCTCGCGCTGACCACGCTCGCGTTCTTCGCGACGATGGCGGCGCGGATGGTCATCAGCCCCGTCGTGCCGCAGATCCGGGCCGACTTCGGCGTCTCGAACACCGTCGTGGGGGTCGCGCTGACGGGCCTGTGGATGTCGTACTTTCTGTCGCAGTTTCCCAGCGGCGTGCTCGCCGACAGGTTCGGCGAACGGCCGGTGATCTTGCTCTCGCTCGGCGGGACGGCGCTCGCCAGTCTCGCACTCGCGCTCTCGCCCGTCTTCTCCGTCTTCGTGGTGGCAACGCTCGCGCTCGGAGCGCTAGCCGGGCTCCACTACAGCGTCGGGACGACGTTGCTCACGCGGACGTACGACGACGTCGGGAAGGCGATCGGCGTTCACACGGCCGGCGGCCCGATCGCGGGCCTGGCGGTTCCCGGGATCGCAGCGTGGGTCGGCGTCCGCTACGGCTGGGAACCGGCCATCGCGATCGGGGCCGTCGTCGCTGGCGTCGTGTTCGTGCTCTTCGCCCGGTTCGTCCGGCCGACGGAGCCCCAGCGACCCGACCAGCCGATGCGCGAACGATTCGAGGGCGGCCCCTTGCTCGAACTGCTTCGGCGGCCGCCGATCGCCTTCGCGATCGGGATTTCGATACTCTCCGCGTTCGTCTGGCAGGCGACGGCCTCCTTCCTGCCGACGTTCCTCCACGAGTTTCGCGGCTACCCGGAGCCGGTCGCCGGCGGCATCTTCTCCGCGTACTTTCTCGTTCAGGGCGTCGCCAGCCCGCTCGTCGGGACGGCCTCGGACCGCTACGGGCGCGACGAGACGACGGCGGTCAGTCTGGCGATCGCGGCCCTGGGATTCGTCGCCCTCGTCGCCGTTCCCGGTTGGCTCGCGACCGGGTTCGCCGTCGTCACACTGGGCGTCGGGCTGAGCTGGTCGGCGGCGTTCCTCCCGCGTTTTTTCGACGTGTTCACACCCGAAGAGGAAGGGGCAGGATTCGGGTTCGTCCGGACCGTCTACGGAATGCTCGGCGCGCTCGGCTCCGTTGGGACGGGCCTCCTCGCCGACGCCTTCGGCTGGGGCGTCGCGTTCGGCGTCCTCACGGCGCTGCTCGTCGTTGTCTGTGCCGCGATCCTCGGAAATCGCGCGGTTGGCGGTCGCTACTGAGGGACACGGTTGTGGGGAGTGGACTACGTCGATGGAATGATCGCTCACCAGCGTACGCGTCGCCGTTCGAGCCGGACATAGATTTAAGGGCTGCCGGCCAGTCACCTCTGCTAGCGATGGCCATCGACCCACAATTTCACGAGAACCGCGACCAGGTAGACGAACACGAGGGACACAGCGTCTGGGGCCCCGTCGACGAGCCGGAGGAACTCGGCATCCACGGGACCCACGTCGCCGTCGACTTCGACATCTGCCTCGCCGACGGCGCCTGTCTCGAGGACTGCCCGGTCGACGTCTTCGAGTGGGTCGACACGCCTGGACACCCCGAGAGTGAGAAGAAAGCCGACCCGACCCACGAGGCCCAGTGCATCGACTGTATGCTCTGTGTCGACGTCTGTCCGGTCGACGCGATCGACGTCGACGCCGGCCGGACGGCCTGACCGGGCAACGGCTTGAACGGACCGGACGAGGCTCGACGGCCGTCGGCGTGACTCCCACGACAGCTGCGCAATTTTCAGATCGGTATCGGAGACCTGCAGTGCGGACTGACAGACGCTCCTCGCAGCATCGCTCACAGACTCGTGAGTGATCTGTACGGACAGTCGTCGAAAATCGGCGTTACTCGACGTCGTGGTCGGGGTCGTCTTCGACGGCGCGTTTGAGGGAGTCGCGTCGGGCTTTCGCGTCGCGACCGGTCGCTTCGAGGAGGAAGTCGTTCTTCGCGTCGACGGCGTCGGCAGCGGCTTCGAGTTCGTCCGGACCGAGTTCGGTCGGGTCGCGTTCGTGGAACTCGACGGCGAGTTTGTCCTTCTTCCCGGAGTATTCGACGGCGCCGACGACGATTCGCTCGAAGACGGGGTTGTCGGGTTCCGCGACGACGTGCAGTGCACTGCCCTTGAACTCCTCCGTCCCGGTGATCGGGCCGAAGTAGTCCTCGATGGAGGCTTCCATGTCGGGGATCCGTTCTTCGAGGTACTCACCGCGGCGCATCTTGTACTCCTTCATGGCTCGTTGGAAATACGGGAGGCTCTTTACCTCTTTTCATCCGCGACGAACGAGGATTTCAGCGCTCGCGTTCGCCGAGGTAGCCCTTCTTGCACTCGGGGCAGATATCGCCCGCGCGAAGCGAGCTGCGGTCGCCCGGCGCGACGAACGAACAGCGCGGGCAGAAGAACTCGACGGGGACGTCGTCGCGCGGGCCGGTCTCGCCCGGTGCCGGGGCAGTCCCCGCGCGCTGAATCCCGCTGGTGGCCGTCGCCGTCTCGCGATCAGCTGCCGTCGAGACTGCCTCCGGTGAGCCGCCTTCGTCGATCGGGTCGGCCTCGGGAGCGGCGGTCTCGTCGGACGCAGCCGCCGGCCATTCGGTCGGTTTGTCGGACGCGTCGTCCTGGCCGACGTCGTCTGAGTCGGGCCACGCACCGTGCGCCCGGTCACGATCGGCCTCGGCGGTGGGTTCGGCGGCTGGTTCATCCAGAATCTCCGCGTCGTCGGTGATCGGTTCGCCGTGCTCGTCGGTCGGGAGTGGTTCCGACTCGGGCTCGGACGGCCGTGAGTCACCCGCGGGCGTCTCGGAATCGGCCGCGGGGGTCGATTCGGCCGGCGCCGTCGCGTCGTCGACCGACTCCGAAGCGGCCCCGGCGGCCGTCGCCGGCTCGGGGTCGTCCGCCGGCTCGATCCCCCGGACTTCGGTGTTCTCGCTGATAACGGTTCGTTCGCCACACCGTGTGCAGGATTCGTACTCCGTCACGGTGACGACGACTTCACTTCCGCGTTCTTCGCGCTCGCGTTCGACTTCTGTCGCCCCGAAGTCGTGACCGAGCAGCGAACATCGAACAGCCATTGAGTTGGGTAGCCCGCGCGGGAGTGAAAAACGTACCGCCTGGTGTCTGACGGGCGTCTCACCCAGCCCCACCGAGGACGACAAACGTCAAACCCTGCGGGCACGAAGGGGCGAGTATGCGAGCCAAGCGGGAGTATCGTGACCGCGACGAGACACAGGTTACGATACTCGACGCCCTCGTCGACCGGAACGAAGACGGGATGACCGTCTTCGAGCTCCGGGCCGCCGTCTCGATCGACATCGATCGCCTGGAGACCGCACTCGCCAGCCTCAACGACGAGGACCTGATCGTCGTCGAGAACAGTGCGAGCGAGACGGTGATCAAACCCGCCCCCCGGGTCGTCCCGGAACCGGGCGCGGCCGAGTCCGACGGGTCGATCGTGGAGTGGGTGCGCGAGCGGTTCCCGTTCTGAGTCGGCGTCCCGTGACGGATACCGCCCCGACGGTCCGGGCCGGACGGTAGCAGACGCCCGAGATCGTCGCCCCAGACCGGTCGTCGACGCTGGGCGGCCGTCACGACGGATCGCCACGTAAAAGGGTCCGTATCCCCGACTAGTGACGATGATGAGCATCGAGTCGACTCACGCCGATCACGGGGCGACGTTCGCCACTCGAGGCGACAGGACGGTCGTCTCTCACTACGGGCGCCCGGAGCGGGCCCATCGCGCCGTTCGAAACGGCGTCGGACTGATCGAGCGGGTCGTCGGCGTCGTCTCCGTCCGGGGCGACGATCGGATCGACTACGTCGACAACGTCCTCTCGAATCGGGTCCCGTCCTCGGAAGGGGAGGGCTGTTACGCACTGTTGCTCGACCCCCAGGGTGGGATCGAAACGGATCTGTACGTCTACAACGCCGGTGAGCGGGTGCTGTGTTTCACGCCACCAGGCCGGGCCGAGGCACTCGCCGACGAGTGGGCCGAGAAGGTGTTCATCCAGGACGTCGAGATCGACGACGTCACGGACGACCTCGCGATCTTCGGCGTCCACGGCCCGCAAGCCACCGAGAAAGTCGCGAGCGTCCTCCACGGTTCGGCGACGCCCGACGAACCGCTCACGTTCGTCCGCGGCTCGATCGCCGACGCCGGCGTGAGCGTGATCCGAACCGACGCGCCGACTGGCGAGGAGGGATACGAAATTATCTGCGACGTCACGGACGCACCTGCCGTCTTCGAAGCGCTCTCCGTGCAGGGAATGAACGCCGCGCCGTTCGGCTACCAGACCTGGGGATCGCTGACGCTCGAAGCCGGAACACCGCTCTTCGAACACGAACTGGCGGGGACGATTCCCAACGTCCTCGGACTCCGGAACGCCCTCGACTTCGCCAAGGGCTGTTACGTCGGCCAGGAGGTCGTCTCACGGGTCGAGAATCGCGGCCAGCCGAGCCGCCGCCTGATCGGGCTGACGCTCGGAACTGACGGCGATACGGGAGAGGCAGACGACACGACCGCGGTAAGCGACTCGACCGAAACGGCCGAAACGGGCGACGGGACAGCCGAATCGGCCGATGCAGCCGACCAGACGGCCGAACCCGGCGCCGCCGTCTTCGACGGAGACAGCGTCGTCGGCGAGGTGACGCGGTCGATGACGAGCCCGACACTCGAGACGCCCATCGCGCTGGCGCTCGTCGATTTCGACCTCGACGCGTCGTCCCTCACCGTCCGTGTCGACGGCGAAGCGCTCCCTGCGACTGCGACCGAGTTGCCGTTCGTCGACGGATCGGAACGGTCCGCGCGGCTGCCTAGTTACCCCTGATCTCGTCCCGGTCGGCCGACCGACGCGACTGGGCAGGCGGACTCGCATTCGGTCGCTGGCTGATCGAGTGGTGGGTGAGCGACTGCCTCGTCACGGTTGTCGTCGCATTCAGCAGGAGCGTCCCGATCCTCGGCGGCCTCGGCAGGTTCATCATCACCACGATCGGTACGGGTGCTGTCATCAACCGCGCGCGGGACGATTCGACCACTCGGTACCCAGGAACGCATCCACAACAGGTGAACAAGCGAAACTGATGACCGATCGGAGACGGATAGGAATCCTCCCGGTCATCCATCGAATTCGGGCCCGACTACCGGGACAGCATCGCCCGAAGGTGCTCGGTCGAGAACACCGACGTCGGGCGATCCATGTGGACGCCGATCTCGCCGGAGAAGGTTTTGAGGCCCGCGTGTTGGACCGGTTCGGGGAACGAGTAGGCACGCCGAATCCAGTGGCCCAGTTGCTGGTCGGTGGCGATGTCGCGCCGCCAGGCGCGTTCGTAGGCGGCGACGGTTGAGGGATGGTCGGGATCGATCTCGCGAGCGGCGTGGTCGGCACAGCGCATCCCGTAAAGGATTCCACCACCGGTGAACGGCTTCGTCTGGGCGGCCGCGTCGCCGAGCAGGAACGCTCGATCCGCGGTGACGCGGTCGGGTGGACCGACAGGGATCGCGCCGGAGCAGCGGTGAGAGACGGACACGCCGTAGTCGGCGACGAGCTCGTCGAAGTGGTGTTTGACTGCCTCGCCCGGCGGCGCGGCCAGCCCGTACTCGACGCCGGCGTCGCCGCGGGGGATCCGCCAGGCGAAGAAGGTCGGCGCCGTGAGGTGGACGTCGACGAAGTCGTCGTGATCGGGGTCGTCGGCGAACGCCAGTACCCCGTGGAGGAACTCGTCGGGTTCGGGGAGGGAAAGTGCCTCGCGGACTCGCGACCGGGGGCCGTCGCAGCCCGCAACCAGTTTCGCCGCGAATTCGTGTGTCTCGTCCGGCCCGGCGACCGTCAGGACGACCCGGTCGGCTCGCTCCTCGACGTCGGTCACCCGATGGCCCTCGCGGACGTCCGCGCCGGCTTCGCGAGCCAGGTCGGCGAGGTGGCGATCCAGTTCGACGCGGTCGACGACGTTCGAGACCGGTTCGTCGCGGTAGAACGGGTACGCGTCGCTTCCGGGCCCGTCGACGTGAAAGCGGGCGCCGCGCACCTCGTTTTGCAACAGGTGCGTACGGGCACCGTCGCCGGTGAACTGCCAGATATCCGTGCTGACGTGGCCGGAGCACGCGAGCGGGGTGCCGATCTGACCGCGTTCGAGGGCGAGGACGTCGTGACCGGCGGCGGCCGCCCGTCTGGCGAACCGTGCGCCGGCGGGGCCGACGCCGACGACCGCGAAGTCGTACATGGATCGAGTGACTGCCGCGACGGATAAATAGCTTCTCGACGACCCCAGCCGGACTGAAAAACTGATCAAAAGGATTACGTCACCAGGGTGTAATTTTTAGGTGACGATACCGAATCGATCGGCCGCGAAACTTCGATCGGTCGTTCCCATCCCAATCGTCCGTCAAAACAGCGCTCGATCGCTCACCGTGTGCGATCGGTTCGAGTTATCCGCGGCGATCGACGCGACCGTCTCCGCTCGGTCGACGGAACGCCCAACGAACGTCGGCTCCCTGTCGACGACCCCTCCCTACTACCGATGAACGTCACTGATCCATCCGCGGCCGCATCGACGTGCGAACAGCTCTTGGACGAGATCGGCGAGGCGGTGATCGCCGATCGGGAGTTCCTCGAAACGGTCCTCGTGGGCGTGCTCGCTCGCGGGCACGTCCTGCTCGAAGACGTCCCGGGGACGGGGAAGACGCTCACCGCGAAATCCATCGCATCGGCGCTCGACCTCCCGTTCTCCCGCATCCAGTTTACGCCGGACTTGCTCCCGGCGGACGTAACCGGGACCCACATCTACGACGAACACGAGGCGACCTTCGAGTTCACCGAGGGGCCGCTCTTCGCGAACGTCGTGCTGGCCGACGAGATCAACCGCGCCCCGCCGAAGACGCAAGCCGCCCTCCTCGAAGCGATGAGCGAACGCCAGGTGACCGTCGCCGGCGACACAATGTCGTTGCCGGACCCGTTCGTCGTGATCGCGACGCAAAACCCGGTCGAGAGTGAGGGGACCTTCCCCCTGCCGGAGGCGCAGGTCGACCGCTTCGCGGTGAAGACGGCGATCGGCTACCCCGGCCAGGACGGCGAGGCGACGTTGTTACGCCAGCGAACGGATCGGACGGAGAAGTTGCCGTCCGTCTCGGCCGTCTGCTCGTCCGCCGACGACGTTCGGGCGCTGCAGGCGGCGCCGGAGGCAGTCACCGTGACTGACGACCTCATACCCTACATGACGGCGATTACCGCGGCCACGCGACGGGCCGAACGGGTCCGCGTCGGGGTCTCTCCGCGCGGGACGCAACGCCTGCTCGAAGTGTCGCGGGCGAAAGCCGTCCTCGACGGGCGGGACTACCTCGCTCCGGACGACATCACGACGGTCGCCCCGTCCGTCCTCGCTCATCGACTGGTCCTGACGCCCGAGGCGGCGGTCGAGGACGTCTCCAAACGCGCGATCCTCGCCGACGCGCTCGAGTCCGTGCCGGTCCCAACCGTCTCGCGGTCAGACACTCCGGCACCCGAGTAACGATGGCACGCGACCGCACCCGCGTGGCCGCCGTCATCGTGCTCGTCTGTGCCGTCGGACTGGTCGCGGCGACGATCGATACCGGAACCGTTCCCGAGAGCGGAGGCGACGGCGGCTCGTTCTCCCCCAATCTCGAACTGCTCGAATACCTCGAGTTCCCCAGCGGCCAGTCGGACGGCAGCCTCTGTCCGGCGGCCCTCGACGAGCCGGGCGGACTCGCCGCCGCTCTCGGCATCGTCGGACTCGGCATGGCCGCCGGGTATCGACTGCTCGGTTCGACGATCCCCGTCCTCGTCGTCGGCGTTCCGACGATCCTCTGGTCGCTCGGGTGTTCGTCGCTCGTCGGCGCCGACCCTCGAACGACCTGGCTCGCCGGACTGGCTCCGTCGCCGCTACTCGTCCTCGCCGCCGTCGTGATCGGCCTGATCGGGACTGTCGGGTTCCTCTGGATCAGCGCGGACCGTGACGACGTGGCCGTCGACGAGCGCCACGTCGAACCCGACCGCCCGGTCGATCTGGACGCGATCGCCGCGTCCGCCGGGACGGCCGCGGCCCGGATCGACGCGCAGGCGGACGTCGAGAACGAAGTGTACCGCGCCTGGCTCGAGATGACCGACCATCTCGGCATGGTCCGTCCCGAAACGATACCGCCCGCCGAGTTCGAACGGCTGGCGATCGAAGCGGGAATGCGCCCCGGTGACGTCTCGGAGATCACACGACTCTTCAGGGACGTCCGCTACGGCGAACGCGACCCGGCGAGCCGAACGGACCGAGCGGTCGCAGCGCTCGAACGAATCGAGCGAGAATACGCGGAGGCCGACGAATGAGCGAGCGGGGGACAACCGACGCCGAATCGGGAGCCCCAACCGCTGTGGACGAGACGACCGATGCGGACGAGGCGAGCGAAACCGAGGGCGCCCTCGACGACGGTCACGGCGAGGGCGGCTGGACGGGCCCAGAAGCCGTCGCCACCGACGAGGACGGCCGGACGGGCTCAGGAGCCGGCACCACCGACGAGGGCGACTGGACTGACTCAAGAGTCGGCGTCGCCGACGAGGACCGCGGTGGGCTGGGCCGTCTGCCGATCATCGGGCTGGCGCTACTCGTCGCGGGGATCGTGCTGTTCATTAGTCCCAGCGTCGCGGTGCTCGAAACCGACAACCGACTCCTCGTGGCCGGCGTCGCGACGGTCACGATCGTTTTCGGGCTGTTCTCCGCCGCCGACCAGCGAGTCACGAACGCACGCCTCTGGCAGCCGCGCGATCCCGAGCCGGGGACCCAGCTCCCGGTTCCGGGCGACGCGTTCGAGACGCTCCCCCAGCACGAGTTCCGGGACCGAATCAGAACGCGAGCGGTCGTCTCACTGGTCGACGCGACGGGACTCTCGTCTACGGCCGCCGAAGAGCGAATCGATGACGGCTCCTGGACGAACGACCGACTCGCGGCGGCCGCGATAAGCGAGGACGTGCGACCGCCGCTTCGGTCCCGGCTGCGCGCCCGACTCACCCGTTCGGACATCGACGACCGCGAACGCAAACGGGTGATGGACGAAATCGCCTCGCTCAGAGACGGGAACCGAAAACTCGACGTCGCCGTCGGAGAGGCCCGATCGGCGGCGAACGAGAGCAGGCGGGCGACTGACGAGACTGGACAGCCGCCGGACGGGGCGAACGAGGTCACGAACGGGGAGGTGAGAGAGTCGTGACCGACGCGACCGGCGAACTCGACGCCGAACGGGAGACCTTTCACTGGAGCGGGATCGCCGCCGTCGCCTTCGTCGTTGGCGGCGTCGGCGCGATGGCCGCGAACCCGGGACTCGTCCTCGCGAGCGTCGTCTTCGTCGGGTTCGCCGGCTACGCGTGGATCGCCGAACCGGTCGCCACCCACGACGACGGCGGGGCGGTACTCGCGATCGACCGTCACCTCGACGACCCGGCGCCTGACCCCGGCGACGAAGTCACCGTCACGGTCGGCGTTCGGAACGACGGGGCCGGCCTCTGTTCGGACGTGCGCGTCGTCGACGGCGTCCCGGACGGACTCGCTGTCGTCGACGGCTCACCCCGTCACGGGACCGTCCTGCGGCCGGGCGCCCGGTCGACGTTTTCGTACACGGTCACGGCTCGACGTGGCGAACACGAGTGGGACGGCGCCGCCGTGACCCTCGCTGATCCGCTCGGCGCGACCGAGCGGACGATCACCGTCTCCCGGGAGACGCGACTTCACTGTACGCTTCCCGACGACGGTCACGACGCCACGCTCCGGCGGGCGGTCACGGACTGGCTCCCGGGAGTGGTCGAGACGGAGACGGGCGGGTCGGGCCTCGAATTTCACTCGACGCGTGAGTATCGACCGTCCGACCCGCGGACCCGTATCGACTGGCACCGACGCGCTCGAACCGGGGAACTGGGAACGATCGACTTCCGGGAGGAACGAGCGGCGACCGTGATGATTGTGCTCGACGCCCGTCGGCGAGCCTATCGCTCGCCGGGCCCGACAGCGACCCACGCCGTCGACAAGAGCGTCGAGGCCGCGGACCGCCTCTTCACGGCGCTGCTGGACGCCGGAAATCAGGTCGGCATCACCGCACTCGGCCGGGACGACGAGTGCTGGCTCGAACCGGCCGCCGGCGACGCTCACCGGACGCACGGCCGGACGCTCCTGAACACCCACCCCGCCCTGTCGAGCCAGCCACCGGACCGAGACCGGTCGCGACCCCCGTCGGCCGAGGCCAGAAATCGGCGGTTACGCGGTCGAATCGATCGCCTCCATCGGCGCCTCCCCGCCGAGACGCAACTACTCGTCCTCTCACCGTGTTGTGACGACGAGCCGGCGACGGTCGCTCGCCGGCTTCGCGACCACGGCCGCGCGGTGACGGTGATCAGCCCGGATCCGACGGTCGCAACCTCGGTCCACACTCGCCTCGCTCGCTTCGAGCGGGAAGACCGTCTCGACGCGCTCAGGCGCGAAGAACTGACGGTAATCGACTGGGCCGCGGGGGAACCGCTCGAACGGACGCTGGCCGAAGCGGCGGGGTGGAGCCGATGACCGCGTCGCGAAGCGACGGCGGGACGACCGAGTCGTGGCTCGAACGGAGGGCCCGACAAGTACGTGATGCGATCGGTCGACCCGCACCTGCTCGGTCCGAAGGGACGGCCCGATCGATCGATCGGAGACCGGGACGAACGAGCGCCGCGCTCGCGACGGCGCTGTCGGTGGTGACGGCGCTCCTCGTCCCGACGCAGACGGCCCAGCTCTTCGGACTCCCGGGCGTCGTGCTCCTCGCCGGCGGGGCGATCACCGGCTCGCGCCGCTCGGTCGGATACGGGTTCGCAGTGCTCACGCTCGGACTGCTGCTCGGCGGGCTACAGGGCGTCCCGGCCCTCGCACTGGTTTGCGGCGCGTTCTGTGCGACGGTCGCCTGGGACGTCGGTCGGTACGGGATCACCGTCGGCGAGCAACTCGGCCGTGCGGCCTCGACGATCCGGATCGAACTCGCACACGCCATCGCCAGCGCAACTGTCGGACTGGTGGGCGTCGCCGTCGGATACGCAGCCTTCCTCGCCGGTCCGTCCGAGCAACCCGTTTCGGCGGTCGCGCTGGTCCTCCTCGGAGCCACGGCCCTGCTGGCGGCGATGCGAACGTAGGTGGCGCGACGCGGGACGAGAGCTCCCGGCGACCGACGAGCGATCGCGGGAAAGCGGTGAAAATCTCGACAGCAGTGGGGAATCAGCCGCAAATAACCGCGACGGACGGCGGCGGATCAGCCGCACCTTCTTGTCGCTGGCGCTCAAATCGGAAGGCGACGATGCCAACGACAGCCAACTACACCGACGTCGACGCGACCGCGGGCGCACTGCACTTCATGCGGGACGAACTGGACTGCGAGGAACTCGGGTTCAGCGTCCTCGAGTGCGACCCGGAGTGGGAGGGGATGGAACACGACCACGCCGAGGACGGCCAGGAGGAGGTCTACTACCTCGTCGACGGCAACGCTACGGTCACGGTCGAGAGCGAGGAGATTTCGATGGAACCGGGCGACGCGATTCGGCTGGCGCCAGAGGAGACACGGCAGATCCGAAACGGCGACACGACGAGCACATTCGTCATGGCTGGCGCTCCGTAAGCAGCTTCGACAGCTACTGTCATCGGCGTGGCCCCGCGGATTTTCGTTCAATATGGAGAAACAATAATATCAGACCGGTTCGAGTTCCGACTATGGACGTTCTCGAACGTTTCAACGACCGCTACCCGTTCGGCGAGCACCTCGGCATCGAACTCACGCACGTCGAGGAGGGCTACGTCGAAGGCCGACTCGAACTCGACGACCACCACTCGCTCTCGGAATCGACGCGACTGGCCCACGGCGCCGTCCCGTTCGGCCTCGCCGATTCGCTCTCCGCGGCGGCGATCGCCTCGGTCGAGGGGACGCCAGGACCGACCCTCGACGTGCGGATCGACTACCTCCGTCCCGCGACCGGCGACATCTACGGCGCCGCGGAGGTCGTCAGATACGGCAGCGACACCGGCGTCGTCGAGGTCGAACTCACGGACGCGGAAGATCGGCGACTCGCGACGACCCGCGGCGTGTACAAGACGAATCTCGTCGACGGCGCCAACCCGTTCGTCGACTCCTGATCGGCGCCCTGGCGGCTCGCAGAGTCACCACGACCGCGACTCAGCGATCGAGAATCGAAAACAGCGCTTCGGGATCGCCGTCGAAGCGAGCCAGCAGCGATCGGATCGCTGCGCGCCGCTCGTCGGTGACGACCGCGTGGACCATCCCCTCGTCGGGTTGGCCGTAGACGACGCTCGCGCCCTCGGGTGCGGCGACGATCGCCGGCAACGTCGCCAGGTCTTCCTCGCCGTCGACCAGAATCGTCACCGGGTCGGGGTCGTCGATCGCCGCGACGAGCGCCCGAATCAGCGCGTCGGTGAGCGCACCCTGTGGATTTTCGACGTCGACCGTCTCGCCGGCCGTCACGGTCTCGCGGATGACGGCGTCGACCGCCTCGCGTTTGGTGATGCCGTCGACGAGAGCGACGTCAGGCGTCCGATCGGCCTCGAGAACGTGGTAGGTGACGACGTCGCCGACGGTCACGAGCGGCTCGCCGGCGGCCTCGAGAAGTGAGTGGGGGTCCGTCTCGACGGGCCCGATTGGGTCTTTGAGTTCGTGTCGGAGGGACGTCGGCAGCGAGACCAGCGGCTCCGGTGGGGAAGCGTCGTCGGCGTCTGATGGAGACGAATCTGTCACTGGTACTGTGTGAGCGGTGTGCTCACCGGACCTTGAGCGCGTACGCGCCGGGTTCGTCGACCTGCATCTCCGTCGCGATCTCGGACTCTTCCGGGTGGGCGATGACGACGTAGCCCGCCCAGTCTTCGGTGAGGGAAGAGGACGCACAGGACGCGCAGGTCTCCGCGTCGGCATCGTTGACGAGGTGGCACTCGCGACAAACGAGTCGGTTCGACGCCATCGTCACTCACCCGCCGTGGCTTCCGGCTCGTCGCGCGCTTCCTCGAGCCAGCCGTGCTTGCCGAGGCCGGGCTGTTTGGCCGTCAGCCCGATCTTGGAGTCGCGCGGGTTGCGCTCGTCGATGCTCTTCGTGACGATCCGGGTGCGGATGGCGTCCTCGACGCCGAGGGCCTGATCGGACTCCGACGAGGAGAGACGCTGGTTCTCGCGATCGAACGCCAGGTACTCGTCGGAGATCTGCGAGACGTGCAGCAGGCCGTCGACGGGGCCGATGCCGACGAAGGCGCCGAACTCGACGACCTCGACAACGGTTCCGTCGACGACTTCCTGCATCTTCGGATCGAACGTGACGGCGTCGAACTCGGCCTCGTAGTAGACGCCGGGTTCGTTCGGCAGGACCGTCCCCTCGCCGATGTCGTCGACGTCGACGACGGAGACGATGGAGCCGACTTCTTCGTCCATCCGTCCCTCGAGTTTGTCCTGGAGCAATCGCTTCACGAGGTCGGGCGAGACGTCGCCCAGAGCCTCCGGCGGTACTTCGACCGTGTCTTTCAGTCTGACCCGTTTGTACATCTATGGTTGAGTGAGTCCCAATTTGTTTCTCCCGCGTAATGCAAGTACCGGTATCCCTTCCGCGAGCACGCGCTCACGCAGCGGCCGATCGTTCGTGACGACGGCGTCGACCATCCCCGCTTCGGCGAGCTCGACCAGGGCGTCGTCGGCGTACGATTCTTCCGTGTCGACGGGGAGGCAGCGCTCGGTCGCCAGGTCGTGGCCGACGGATGCGGCCGTCCCTTCGGTCCCGCCTTTTTCGGCAAGTCGGCGGAGCTCTTCGAGAACCGGCTGCGGCGTGACCGGCTCGTAGCCGCCCGCCGCCAGTTCCTCGTTTCCCTGCAGGTCGATCGGACGTGGCCCGCCGTCGAGCAGGCGATCGAGTTCGTCGAACAGCCGCACGTCGAGTTCGACGGGCATCATGAGCGCACTCGTATCGAGGGCCACGCGTGTCGTCATTCGTCAGTGAGGGTGCCGACGCCGATCAGTCGCCACCGCGCGCCGATGCGGCGGTTGATCGCGATCTTCGCGCCCGGTTCGGCACAGACCGGCCGTTTGAGGTTGACCTCGCACTCGCCCGATCGCGCGCTGGTGACGGCGCCGACGGTCGTCGCCGTGCCGACGGTCATCATGAGCGGTTCGCCGGTCGAGATCTCGTCGATCTCGCCGTCGGCTTCGTCGGCTCCGACGACGCGATCCAGCAGTTCCACCGACATCGTAAAGGACTGCCACGTCGGTGGGAGCGAGCCCGGCGGGCCGGCGAGGCGGCCAGCCAGTGCGTCGCCCTTCGTCAGCGCCGGGTCGAGGCCGGTCCCGATACCGAGCAGGCCGCCGGGGGTGGCCGTCTCGACCGAGTCGCCCGCCGCTTGCAGCGAGCGAATCGTCGTCTCGATCGGGACGTACTCGGACTGGCCGCCTTCCTCGACTTCGCGACCGGGTCGGATCTCGATGGCGTCGTCGACGGCGAGTTCACCCTCGACGAGACTGCCGCCCAGTACGCCACCGGCGAGATCAGCGGCCGTCGTTCCCGGTTTGTTGATGTCGAAACTACGGGCGACGTGCATCCGCGGATCGGCCTCGGGATCGCGATCGGGCGTGGGGATCTCCTGCTCGATAGCCTGGATGAGCAGGTCCATATTGACGTTCTGTCCGGCGCTGACCGGAACGACGGGAGCGTCCTCGGCGACGGTGCCGGCGACGAACTCCTGGATCTCCTCGTAGTTCTCGCGCGCCCGCTCGCCGTCGACGAGGTCGACCTTGTTCTGCGCGATGACGATGTTGTCGATCCCGATGATGTCGAGCGCCATCAGGTGCTCTTCGGTCTGGGGCTGGGGGACAGGTTCGCTCGCCGAGACGACGAGGACGGCGCCATCCATCAGCGATGCCCCAGAGAGCATCGTCGCCATCAGGGTCTCGTGACCCGGCGCGTCCACGAACGAGACGGTCCGCATCGGCTCGCTTTCCGAGCCGTCCGGACACTCCTCCTCGACGGTGTAACACTCGGGTTCGTCGACGTCCGGACACTGCCGGAACGTCGCGTCGGCGTAGCCGAGGCGGATGGAGATACCGCGTTTCATCTCCTCCGAGTGCTGGTCCGTCCAGGCGCCCGAGAGTGCCTGCACCAGCGTGGTCTTGCCGTGGTCGACGTGGCCGACGAGTCCGATGTTCACCTCCGGTTGATCGTTTCCTGACATAAGACGAGAGTAATCTCTACCGGGTTTTCGCCGTCTGCGATTGATAAACCTACTGTTCCGGTGCGGTTGCGGGACTGGCGGTTCGGAGAGAAATGAAATCTAGACAACGTAACTGTGCTTTGGCGAACCTTTTACCTGGTATGGTGAGAGGCACCGGTATGAGCGGAACGGACCACTCGGAGTTCGATCCGTTCGCCGAGGACGCCGTCCCGGCGGACGATCCAGCCTTCGCGTGCACGGACTGTCTCGACCCGGCCGACGCCTTCGCGCTCGTCGCCAACGAAACCCGACTGAGCATCCTGCAAGCGCTGTGGGCCGCCGACGAACGGCCGGTCGCATTCTCGGACCTGCGACGAGCCGTGGGCGTTCGCGATTCGGCGCAGTTCAACTACCATCTCCAGCAACTCGAGGGGCACTTCGTCACCAAGGTCGACGGCGGAAGCCGGGCCGACGGCCGCGGCGAATCGGGGGGCGCTCACCACGGTGACGCCGACGGCGCCACCGGGTACGACTTCAAACACGCCGGCGAGAAGGTCGTCCGGTCGGTCATCGCGGGCTCGTTCAACGAACACCCGACGATCGAGCCGTTCACCGTGCAGGGGCGATGTGTCGACTGTAACGGCCAACTCGAGGCGAGCTACGGCGAGGAGCACCTGGCGATCACCTGCACCGCGTGCGGGCACGGCCACGGCGAGTACCAGTTTCCGCCGGGCGGCCTCGGCGACCGCTCCCGCGTCGAGATCGCCGAGGCGTTCGATCAGCGAGTGCGCCACTTGCACTGTCTGGCCGCCGACGGCGTCTGTCCGGAGTGCAGCGGCCGCATGGAGACTCGCGTCGTCGAGGCCGACGCCGACTGCTGTCTCGGCGCCAGCACGCGCGTCGACCACGAGTGCTCCCAGTGCGGGCACACCCTCTGCTCCGCTCCGGGCCTGCGCCTGCTCGATCACTCGACCGTCGTAAACTTCCATCAGGAACGTGGTGTCCGTCTCGAAGAACGACCGTACTGGACGCTCCCGTGGTGCGTTTCCGACGAGTACACCGAGCTCGTCGAACGCGAACCGGCCCGCCTCGCGGTCCGAATGCCCCTCGACGGCGACGAGCTTCGCGTGACGATGACCGGTGACCTCGACGTTCTCGAAACGGGAATCGTCGAGTCGGCGGAGGAAAACGGAATGTGAGACCCACAATAGGAAAAGCGAAACCTGCGACTCCCGACAACTGACGAGCGACGAGCGCCCGCTACGTGAGGAGACCGAGCACGTCGAGGAGTTTGTCGACGTAGTTGTCGTATTTCCCTTCCTTCGGATCGTCATCGTCGGATGCCGCCTCGGAGGACGTCTCGGACCGTTCGTCGCGAGCCATGGCGCTACAACGTCCTAACGGATTGATAGTGTTGTCCCCGTCTCACCACGTCTCGATCCGCCCGGCACGGACGTCCTCCGCACAGCCCTCGCAGTCCGGGTGGCCCGCCTCGAAACACGCCGGACGGAACTCCTCGTCGAGCAGGGCGGCGCGGCGTTCGGTGTGGCGACGGCAGACGATCTTGGCCCGGCCCTCCTCGTCCGAGGGAATGCCACGGGCGTTCCTGGCGTGCTGGTAGGATTCACGGGCCTCGGCGAGTTGGTCGTCCGTCGAGCGCCGTAACGACTCGTACTGCCGACCTGCCTCCTGCAGTTTCCGTGTGAGGAGCCGCTTCAGGCGTCGCCGGTTGGACATGTCGATGCCATCCCTTCGTCCGGCACCCACATAGGCCCGTCGCCGCCCCGCGCATTCGCAGCCCAAAACGTCGATAGGGGCCGCGCATCGAACGGTTTCAGCAGGTCAGAACGGGTCAAGCTCCGCAGGGAGCACGTCCGGGACGATCCAGTCAGAGAGCGTCTCCCAGCCGAGCGCGTCGTCGCCTGGCCGGGCGTTCGTGTCGAGTCCCGTCCGGTCGGCGGGTCCGCACCGAATCGCCCGACAGAAACACTTTCGCCCCGGTTACGGCACTTTAAATACGATCGGGCACCAATCGGCGTATGCCTCCCGTTGAACACAAGAGGAGGCGAGCACTATGAGCGACGTTAGCCAGCACGCGGCAGACATACACGAGCAGTTTTCAGACCATCTCGACGTCTCGGTCGACGACGTCGAGGACAGACTCACGACGCTCGTCGACGAGTACAAGGTCCCCATCGAGGAGGCCCGACGCAGCGTCACCAATCACTACTTAGAACAGGCGGGCCTCGAACGCGAGGACATCGCGAGCGGCGGCAGCGAATCCGTCGAACTCGCCGAGATCGACGAGCCCGAGCAGTGGGTCGACGTGACGGTGAAAGTGATCGAGCTCTGGGATCCCCGGAGCGATTCGGTCGCACAGGTCGGCCTCCTCGGCGACCCGAGCGGGACGATCAAATTCACGAAGTGGGCCAAATCCGAGCTCCCGACACTCGACGAGGGCGGCGTCTACCGCCTCGAGAACGTGGTCACCGACGAGTACCAGGGCCGGTACTCGGTCAAGTTGAACAAGACGACCGTCATCGAGGAACTCGACGACGACATCGAGGTCGGCACCGACACCTCCGAGATCGAGGGCGCGATGGTCGCCATGCAGAGCGGCTCCGGCCTCATCAAGCGCTGTCCCGAGGACGACTGTACGCGCGTCCTCCAGAACGGCCGTTGTTCGGAACACGGCGAGGTCGAGGGTGAGTTCGACCTCCGGATCAAGGGCGTCGTCGACGACGGAATCGACGCCCACGAGGTCATCTTCGACCAGGAGGCGACAGAAGCACTCACGGGAATCACCCTCGAAGAAGCCAAGGAGATGGCGATGGACGCGCTCGACACGACAATCGTCGCCGACGAGATCGCGGACGAGATCATCGGCACCTACTACCGCGTCGAGGGGCCGACGTTCGGTCGATACGTCCTCGCCGACGACGTCACGGAGCTCGACGAGCCGGCGGATCCGGATCCCCTGCTGATCAGAGCGAGGTCGATGTAACATGAGCCAAGCAGAACTCTCGCGCGAAGTCGCCCGCCGCGTCTTCGCCTCGGAATTCAACGACGCGACGTACACGTTCAAGGAATCGGACGACGAACGCGCGCCCAACTACGCGCTGTTGCCCACCGGCGATCGGGCCAACCGCGTCTTCGCCGTCGGCACCCTCACCGAGACCGAGGACGTCGGCGACGACTCGGAATACTGGCGCGGCCGCGTCGTCGACCCGACGGGCACCTTCTTCGCCTACGCCGGCCAGTACCAGCCGGAGGCCGCCGCCGTCCTCCGCGAGGCCGAGGCGCCCGAGTACGTCGCCGTCGTCGGCAAACCGCGCACCTACGAACCCGACGATGGATCGGTCACCGTCTCGCTGCGACCCGAGTCCATCTCGATCGTCGACGAGACCACCCGCGACCGCTGGGTCGTCGAGACCGCAGAACGCACGCTCGACCGCATCGAGGCCTTCCAGGCGTGGGAGGCCGAGCGCGACGACCCCGAGGGCGGCTCGACCGCCCCGACGAACGAGTACGCCCAGCTCGCCCGCGAGGAGTACGACTCCCCGGTCGAGAACTACCGCCAGGCCGTCGTCCAGGCACTCGAGAGTCTGGACGAACTCGAAGCGACGGCGTAGGGACACAGACGCCTGTCACCGACACGCGTTTTTTACCGTCGTTCCGGCTGCCACGCGACGCTACAGAAACCGACGACTGAGAAGAACGATCGCAACCGCTGCCGCGAGAACGCCGATGATCGTCGGGACGAGCTGGCCGTCGCCCCACTCCCAGCCGAGAAACTGCGTGCCGACGACGGCGATGATCGCGACGAGTGCACCGAGTGCGGTCCCGATCGTCGAAGAGTCACCGCGGCCGAGGCTCACCATGCGTGTCGCTATGCGATACACGTTGAAATAATTTCAGGACGCACAGGCTGCGACCGCGCCGAGACGTTCACTCGTCGACGAGATACTCGTCCTGGACGGCGACGACCTCGCTCGAATCCGCGCAGTCGGCGTACCGTCGCAGAGGCTCTTCGTTCAGTTCGAGGAAGGTTTCGCCCCAACGGAACGGGTCGAGCAGTTCCTCGGCGTGGCCCTGTTCGCCGAGGATCCACAGCCCGGCGGCCAGCGCCTCCACGGTGGTCAGGCGGAACGGCCGGCCAAAGTTGACTGGATTGGCCGCGACGAGGAAGGGCAGTGCGCGGTGTTCGCCGGGCATCGAGAAGGCCGCTTCGCCGGCGGACTCCCACGAGCAATCGAGCGCGACGAGCGTCTCGAGCGCTCCATCCCGGTCGGCGGGCGACAGCGCCCGTTCGGCGTGGGGATTGAGAACGACGCCGTAGGGAACCTGCCCCATCGAACGATGGAGGATCGCCTCGTCGAAGCGCTCCAGCCGCCGAGCCGTGCACTTCTTCGGGTCGTCGTCGCCCTCGTAGTAAACGTGGACCTCCACTATCCCTGCCCCTCCACGTGTGGTCCTACGGGCCGCGGGCGAAAAGCGAGTCGGTTCCGACTGGTCGGGTAGCCGAACCGCCGGTGGCGCTCACCCCTCGTGAACGCGCTCGCCACGGTTCAACCGGGCCGCGATGGCGAACGTCTGTTCGGCCTCCCGATTCGTCGGGAAGTGAGCAGCCATGTAGCGTGCCGTCGCGACGAGCGGGAGCCGTCGGTCCGCGTCGGTTTCCGCGAGCGAATGCTGGCGAAACGCCGCTTCGACGTTCTGGAGGGTGTGGAAGCCGGCGTCCTCGCGGAGGAGTCCGTGACCGAGCGTGCGTTGCAGGTCGGCCGGCTCCCCGCCGCAGTCGAAGTACTCCGCGACGAGTCGACCCGCCTCGTTCACCCGTCCCTTCTCGTCGAAGGTCGCCAGAAGGTCGTCGCGAACGTCGCCCGGGTTGCGACCGGTCTCGTTGTCACCGGGTTCCGGGATCGGGGCCGGCGGTGTGTTCAGGAAGCGGTCGAGGTAGACGCTCAGTGCGGCGTCGAACACGCCGCGGTAGAGCGCGACGGCGTCGGTCCGGCGGGCCGCCTGGTGGACCGCGTTCGCGTAGGTGAACGTGTGGTGGACCGTGTTCCAGTCGCCGAATTCGTTCGCGGTGCCGAACTGTGCGACCCGCGTCGTGGCCGCTCGCGTGACTTCGGCGGCGAGGTCCGCAGTTGTCGCGCCGTCTCGAATCGCATCGGTGAGCGTCTCGACGATGGCCGCCGGATCGTCGCCCAGGAGCGTCTCCCGGAAGCCGTCTGAGCGAGACCACGATTCGCCCTGCCCAGCTTCGACGAGCGACTCGATTCCGCTCGTCTCGGTCACGTCGCCGCCGTAGACCTCGGCGAGGAGGGCGACGAGATCGACGGGCTGGCGCCACGACGAGGACTCGTCACTGCGCGTCGCGGTCGCGAGCGGCTCGACGAGCGAGGCGAGCGTGTCGGCGACCAGCCCGTCACCGCTGCCGGTGGCGGACGAGCCGGCTCCTGTGCCGGCCGCGCTCGCATCCGCCGCTTCTGTCCCGACTCGGCCGCCGTCGGGCCACCCCACCGTGTCGAGGCTCTCGAACGCCTTGTTCGCGAAGTCGAGCGTGTGGCCCGTCGAAAGGTAGGGGTGATCGGTCGCCGCCGTGAAGACGAGGTCGGCGAGCGCCGCGTCGTCGTATCCGGCGGCGACGGCGGTCCGCAGACAGCGCTCGGCGCCATCCTGATCACGGACCTCGATGCAGTCGCGAAACCAGGAGCGAAGCCTGTCCAGTGATACCTCATCCGTCGAGAACGACGGCTGGTCGAATTTGGCGGGCTGGCCGGCACAGTCGGCCGCCACGTGGCGAATGCCGGTATACAGGGCCCGCTTGCGGTCGTCCTCGTCGAGCACGCCCAACAGGTTCGCCATACAACCCTGAATCGTCAGTCCGGACGACCAGCCGTCCTCGCGATACCGAGTGCCGAACTCAAGCGCCGTGGTAAGCGGGTCCTGCGGATCGACGTCGGCGTCGAGCAACCCGATCGTCGACTTCGCGACGACGAGCCGGAGGTTCTCCTGCAGGCCGCTCTCCAGCCGGTCCGCCCAGTGTTCCGCAGGCGGTCGGTCGAGTGGTGGATTTGGATCGACGTGGACCGTCCCGTCGCGAATCTCGACGGGGTAGGTCTGCACATCGTCCGCCCACGGATCGAACGTGTCCCCGCAAGACAGTTCGAACCGCGCGTGATGCCAGTGACAGGTGAGGATGCCCTCCTCGACGGTTCCGTCCGACAGCGGGAACCCCATGTGCGGACATCGATTATCCACCGCTCGCACCGCTCCCTCGTGATGAAAGAGCGCGATAGCCGTCCCCTCCGGCGTGACGAGTTTCCGACCCTCCGATTCGAGTGCTGCCGCGTCGACGACCGGGACGAACCCGTCCGCATCAGCCTCGTTCGCATCTGATTCCATGCGAACAAGCACCAGCGCAGATAACAAAATCGTTCCCTGAACCGTGTTTTTGTTTCTGAACTTATATAAATGAGAGACGGGATGGCCGGGAGCGCGTGATCGCGACAGCGATCCGCGCGAGCACGGGGAAAGGCAGGTAGATACTGGCGATTTCACCGCGAGCGAGTCCGCGTTGCGGACGAGTGAGCGGGCCGACGACTGACCCAGAAGCGCCGCTTCGCGGCGCTGGCGGGGAAGAAGGAGGCTTTTCATCAACGTTTTGCCGAGGGCGCGGCCGTGCCGCGCCCGCAGCGCAAAAGGTTGTTAGTCGAGTTGTTCTACCTCGTACCCCGACTCGCGGAGCGAGTTGACGAGGGCGTCGGCATGGTCGTGGCCGCGGACCTCGAGTTCGAGTTCGATCTCGGCGTCCGAGAGTTCGATCTCGCGGGAGGTGCGGTCGTGGTGGATGGAGTAGATGTTGGCGCCGTGGTCGGCGGCGATGGCGAGCAGTTCTTCGAGCGAGCCGGGGCGGTCCTTGAGGACGGTGCGCAGTTTGAGATAGCGCCCCATCTCGACGAGGCCGCGCATGATGACGGTCGTGAGCGTGTTCATGTCGACGTTGCCGCCGGAGAGCAGCGGGACGATCACTTCGCCTTCGTCGTAGTCGAAGGCGTCGAAGATGGTGGCGGCGAGACCGACCGCCCCAGCGCCCTCGACGACGGTCTTCGAGCGTTCTAAGAGGTAGACCATGGTGACGGCGATCTCGGCGTCGGTGACGGTGACGACCTCGTCGACGTACTCCCGGATGTGATCGAAGGTCCGATCCCCGATCGAGCGGGTGGCGATGCCGTCGGCGATGGTCTCGACGTCGTCGATGACGACGCGTTCGCCCTTCTGGAGCGAGGGGGCGGCGCTGGAGGCGCCGGCGGCCTGGACGCCGATCACGCGGATGTCGGGGTCGATGCCTTTGACGGCGGCCGCGATGCCGCTGATGAGGCCGCCGCCACCGATCGGGACGACGACGGTCTCGACGTCGGGACACTCCTCGACGATCTCGAGGCCGAGGGTTCCCTGGCCGGCCATGACCTGCTCGTCGTCGAAGGCGTGGACGTAGGTGCGATCTTCCTCGCGCTCGATCTCGTGGGCGCGTTCGGCCGCGGCGTCGTAGTTCGCCCCGTGGAGGACGACCTCGGCGCCGTAGTTCTCGGTGGCCTTGACTTTCGCCGTGGGCGCGTGTTCGGGCATGACGATGGTCGAGTCGACACCGACGCGGGTCGCGGCGAGGGCGACGCCCTGGGCGTGGTTGCCGGCGCTCGCGGTGACGACGCCTTTCTCCTTCGCCGCGTCGGAGAGCGTCGCGATGCGGTTGGTCGCGCCGCGAATCTTGAACGCGCCGGTGCGCTGGAAGTTCTCGTGTTTGAGGTGGACCTCCGCGCCGGTCATCGCGGTGTAGGTGTGTGAATACTCGAGGGGTGTCCCGCGGGCCGTCTGGGCCACGCGCTCACGGGCGGCCTCGATGTCTGCGAGTTCGAGCATACCGTAGCCTACACACAGGTCACTGTTAAGGATTGTAGTCGGTGCGGGCGTAGCCCGATAGCGCCAGGCCCGCCCACCCCCAGTGTGGTGACCCGGATCAGACAGGATTGCGGGTCGGTTCACGTGCGAGAGGGAATACTGGATGCACGGCGTGTGTCGTGCATCTGTACTCGGGGCCGGGGCCCACATAAACGTAGGGGCCCCGGAGTGAAAGTGAAACCGGAAGACGGCGTCGGGGAAAATCGATCGTCAGACGGAAAGCGGACGGCCGTCATTCGTGATGGCAATACAGAGAGCGGTGGAACCGATCAACGGACACGCAGGACGTTACGACCGCGGCCCGACGACGTCGCAGTCGGCGACCTCGTCCTGGACCCGCGATTCGAAGGATCGGTCACCGGGCCACTCGGCGTCAGCGTCGAGACGGGACGGCTCTCCCACGTACGTCCAGACGCGGTCAGCGTCGATATCGGGATGTGAACACGAGACGGCGACGCGGACGTACAGCCCGCGGTCGACGCCCTCGTATTCGTCGAGCGCGTTGAGGCCCGGATCGTCGACGGCAAGGAGAGATCCCTCGACGGACCCGCCGGGTGCAAGCGTCGGGTACTCGCCTTCGACGCAGTGGAGTCCGTCGAGTATCGCGGGTCCCAGTTGCGCGGCATCGGCGGGACCGACGACGGTCTCGACGCGTGCTGGCTCGGTGAGCGTACCGTACACGAAGCAGGTGTGTTCGAACGTCACTATCGGAGGGTGAACGCCACCCCACTTTCCGTTATCGGCACACTCAAATCACCACCGATGTTTCGGATCGTATGAGCGATGGGGGCGTTCGCTCGCGGATGCTCGCCGTCTGGAAGCGCGTCATCGGCCTCGCGTGGCCGATCATGGCCGAGCAGACGACGCGAACGCTGATGCGGACGGTCGACATCATCATCAGCGGCATGTTCTCGCCGGCGGCGATCACCGCGATCGGACTGGCGGACCTCTACGCGCGCCTCCCGCTTCGCATCGGCCTCGGTCTCGGCGGTGGCGCGATCGCCCTGTCGAGTCAGGATACCGGCCGCGGAGCGGGCGATACCCGCGACGAGGCCATCACGCAGGCGATCGTGCTCGGGGCGATCGCGGGCGTTCCGTTCGTCCTCTTCGGGCTCGTCCTCTCCGAGTTCGCGATCAGCGTTCTCGGCGGAAACGCCGCCGTCGTCGCCTACGGGTCGGTCTACCTCGCACTCGTCATGGTGACGGCGCCGGCACGGCACGTCGGCCTGATCGCCGCCCGTGCGCTGCAGGGCACGGGTGACACCGTCTCGCCGATGGTCGTCAACGTCGTCGCGAACGTGGCCAACGTCACCGGGTCGGTCGTTCTGGGACTCGGCCTCTTCGGCGCGCCCCGCCTGGAGATCGTCGGCGTCGGGATCGCGACGGCCGTCGCCAACGTCTTCACCGCCATCGTCCTCGTCGGCGTCATCGCCAGCCCGTTCCGGCAGGGACGCCTCGTCCGCCCGACGGACTGGGTCGTGACGAAACAGCTCGTCGCGGTGAGTACGCCGCGCGTCGGCGAAGGGATGGTCGCGACGGCCATCGAGTTTCCCTTCAACTCCCTGCTGCTCCTCCTCGGGACCGAGGTGAACGCCGGCTATCAGGTCGGTCGGCGAGTGTACCAGCAGATCACGAGCCCGCTCGGCCGGGGCTACAACGTCGCTGCGAGCGTCGTGGTCGGGCAGTCGCTCGGGGCGGGGAAACCAGAACAGGCGCGGTTCGAGGGGTGGGCGATCGCCGCGCTCGGCCTCGCGACCGTCGGCGTGATCGGCATCGGACTCGCCCTCGAGGCTGACACGTTCGTGGCAATCTTCACCGACGACACCGAGACCGTCGAGTACGCCATCACCTTCGCCGTCGCCTACGGGCTCGGGGCGCCGTTCCTGGTCACCTACATCGTCATCGCCGGCGCGCTCCAGGGCGCCGGGGAGACGAAGATTCCGTTCGTCGCCCGGGCGAGCGGACTCTTCCTGTTCTACCTCTGTGGCTCGTACGTCGCCGCCATCCCCCTCGGCTACGGCGCGGCCGGCGTCGGCGCCGGCATCGTCGGCTACTTCGCCTGGTCGTTGCTCGTCGTCACCGTCGGCTTCAGGTACGGCGACTGGGCCGGGAAGGCGGCGCGGATGATGGACGAACGCACGAGTTCGGAACGCAGCTGATCGGTCCGGTAGAGACAGTTCGACGAGAGACGGGCCAAGATATGGGGAAAGGTTTTCGGCGAATGCCTCCATACGCACGGTCGTGCGGATCGAAATTCGACCCCAGCTGGCGGTCGCGTTGCTCTTTGCCGTCCTGTTACTGACCGTCGGGGGGTCGATCGCGAGTTCGGAACTCGACGAACCCGCTCAGCGTGGCGAGATCACGACGGAACCGCTGGAAGACGGCTCGGAACTCTGGCCGTACACGAGTCGCGGCGAGACGACGGGTCAGCGCACGCTGGCACTCAACGTCATCGTCTACGGCGACGCCGACGTGACGGAACGATACCTGCGAGAACGTTCGACCGGCAACTGGGAGGAGCTCGAACCGGAATCGAGAGACGTCGCCCCCGACGACGAGGCCGTCCCCGCGACGAACAACGAGTCGACGACCGCCTGGGGGCAGGCGGACGGGGCAAACCGCTACGCCTACGTCGAGACGCCCTCGGGGACCGGCCACTGGCTCCCCGAGTCCTACCAGCTCAAAGACGGGACGTACCTCGGCGACCGTCACCACATCCGGGCATACACCGATCCGGCGAACGGCAACTGGACGGCGATGCAGGCCCACCGCGAGCACTGGGACTGGTTCCAGCTTCGCCACACCGTCCACGGCATCGAGGACTCCCAGTCGTACGTCGAATCGGAGTTCCTCGATCGCTGGTTCGTCGAGGAACTGAATCGCCAGCACGTCGGCAACGACCGCAGCGCCGACGCCGACGGCTGGATGACCGTCGTCAAACTGCGTGGAAGCGGATCGCAGGCGGCACTCTCGCTGTTACTGCTGGGCTCGATTTCGCTCCACTCCTGGCGACGCGAATCGCTCACTGACTGGTGGAACAACGATAGTGTTCAGGAGAGCGTGCGGGCGCTCGTCGTCGTAACCGCCATCGTCGCGTTCTACACGGCGATCAGAGTAGCCGGTGTCGAGGCCGAGCAGTTCCTCGTAGACGCCCCGCCGAAGGTGATCGTGGCCGTCCTCTATCCGTCACTCGTCCTCGGCCTCCCCGTGGTCACCTACCTGAGCGCACGCCAGCTTTCGGCGACGCACGCCTTTACCGCCGCGTCGCTCGGGTTCGTCGTCGCGATGTTCTTCGATTACACGAGCATGGGCGTAACGACACTCCCGCTCAACACGATCGTCCACCAAGCCGCTCTCGCGACGGCACTCGGGTTCGTCGCTGCGGGCGCCTCCCAGACCGCCCGATCGCCGGTCGTAGAGCCGGGGCACGTCCGGACCGGCGTTCTGCTGTGGGCCGCCGCGATGTGCATCCCGCTGCTTCGTTATCTCGGCATGTGAACGGGGTCGACGACCTCAATCCGGACTTCGGTACGGACGTTCCCAGGTGGGCGTCACCCGCGTGTACAGCACGACGCCCGAGAAGATGACGACGTAGAGCAACCAGGAGGGCTGTTCGAGCCAGTCGAACGTCGCCGACGCGACGAACATCCAGCCGAGTAACAGGGCAGCGTCGGCGACGATCCGACCGCCGTTGTGCCGCAGGTACGCGAGCAGACGTCGCGGCCGCGACTCGATGACCGGGTGCTCGGAGGCCATACGGGGACGTGTAGACGGGCGACAATAGGCGTGTCGGCGCTCGCATCCTGACGACCGCGACGGGCGGTACAGCCAGCGATCGTTATCGCTCGTCGATCGGGACGTACTCCCGCTCTTCGGGGCCGATGTAGCGTCCGCGCGGGCGGATCAAGCGATTGTCCGCCTGGTATTCGAGGACGTGTGCGGTCCAGCCGCCGGTGCGGCTCATCGCGAAGATGGGCGTGTACATGTCGATCGGGATGCCCAGCTGATAGTAGACCGACCCGGAGTAGAAGTCGACGTTGGGAGCGATTCCTTTCTCGACGAGGCCCTTTTCCTCGGAGAGGTAGTCCTCGATGGTCGTCGTGATCTCGTACCAGGTATCGTCGCCGTTCGCGGCGAGTTCCTCGCTCCGGGCCTGGAGGATCTTCGCACGCGGGTCTTTGACGTTGTAGACGCGGTGGCCGAAGCCGGGGATGCGTCGGCCCTCGTCGGTCGCGCGCTGCACCCACTCGCGGGGGCCGAGGTCGCTCTCGTCGATCTCGAACATGACCTCCATGACGTCCTGGTTCGCCCCGCCGTGGAGCGGGCCGGAGAGGGCGCCGACGCCGGCCGTGACGGCCGCGTACATGTCCGCCATCGTCGAGCCGACGACCATCGCGGTGAACGTCGAGGCGTTGAGGCCGTGGTCGGCGTGGAGGATCAGCGCCTGGTCGAACGTCTCGGCGGCCACGTCGTCGGGTTCCTCGCCGGTGAGCATGTAGAGGAAGTTCGCCGCGAGCCCGAGGTCGGGGTCGGGATCGATCGGCGATTCCCCCTGGCGCACGCGATCGTACGCAGCGAGGATCGTGGGCGTCTTCGCGACGATCCGGCGGGCCTTCCGGCGGGCCGCCTCGCGATCGTCGGCGGGGGCGTCGGCGTCTCCGTCGGTCGCCGAGAGCATCGAGACGGCGGTTCGCATCGCGGCCATCGGTTCCTCGTCGGCCGCCGCGAGCGAACGAATCGTCTCGAGAACGGCGGCGTCGATCGCCCGTTCGTCGGCCATCGCGGCCGTGAACTCGTCGAGTTCGTCCCGCGTCGGGAGGTGGCCCCGCCAGAGCAAGAAGAGCACCTCCTCGAAGGATGCCTCGGCCGCCAGGTCCTCGATGTCGTAGCCACGGTAGATCAGCCGGCCCGCGTCGCCGTCGATCGAGCTCAGCTCGGATTCCGCGGCGAGTACACCTTCTAGCCCTTTGGTGAGCTCGTCAGCCATACCATTGACTTTCGGTCGGTAGTGGAAAAGAGTTGCCGTTTGCGAGGGATTCTACCACGCGATTGCTGGCGATCCGTCGCCGATCGTCCGTCCGGACACGGACACTTGTCCACACGTCGCCCGGCGAAATCGGACGGATAGTTTAACTGTCGGCTCGTCCAACCCCCGCTATGCGACTGGATCGTGCCGTTTCGACGGCCTGGCACGTACTGAGAAATCGGCCGTCGGATCTGCTTCCGCTGTACGTCCTCGGGCTGGCAATCGGCGGGCTCACGCAGGCGGGCGTCCTTCTCGGGGCCGCACTGATCGGCCTCTACCTCTCGCTGACCGGCCGGCTCGAGACGATTCGGGACAATTTCTCGAGACTCGGCGGCCCACCAGACCCCGAGCGCGCGCCCGACGCGTTCGCCGCGTGGACCGAATCACTCGGGGCAGCCCTGGAACCGGCGATGACGCTTCCCGTCGGCGTGATCGGGATCGGGACGGCCCTCGCCGTCGTGCTCGTCGCCGTCCTGACCACGGCCGCTGTCACCGCCGGTCGGCTCGCCGGCAGCCTCGGTCGACTCCGGGACGAGCGAGGCCTCGTGGCCGGCCTCGCCGGTGCCAGACGGTACTGGCGTTCGATCCTCGCGCTGTACGTGCTCGAACTGGTCGCCTGGATCGGTCTCACGCTGCTGGCCGTCCTCCTCGCGCAGGCCGGTCCGATCGGCGTCCTCGTCGCCGTCCTCGGCTGGCTCGTCGGCGCCATCTCGGTCCGTGCGATCTTCGCGTTCGCCCCCGTCGCCGTCGTCGTCGACGAGACGGGCGCCCTCTCGGGCCTGCGATACGCAGCCAGTTACGTGCGACACCGACCGATCGAGGCCGCCGGGTACTACCTCGTCGCGATCGTCGCATTCGTCGGGTTCGGCGTCGTCACGGCTGCACTCGGGCGCCTCGGCGTCGCAGCCGGAACGGGGCTTGGCTACGCGCTATTCGTCCTCCCGTTGCTCGACCTCGTAAAGACGACGCTCTACGGGGGCGGTCGGTTCGCCATCGACCCGCCGGCCCGGGTCGAGCGGTCGCTCGTCGGTCAGGTGGTACGCGGCCTCGGTCGGAGTCTGCGCGAACTATTCGGGTTCGTCAAGGCGGCGCCCGGCGTCCACACTATCGCGACGGTGACGCTCGTCGGGGGTGTCGTCGCGGGCTGGTTCCTCGCAGCACCACTCGCGGGCGCCGTCGAGAGTTCTATCGCCGGACGGCTGGTCGGCCACTCGGCACCAGTCGCCGCGGCCGAGTTCTTCGGCAACAACTGGACGGTCGCACTGACGATGGCGTTCGCCGGGTTCTTCGCGGTCGTCCCGGCAATCGTCACGCTCGCGTTCAACGGACTCGCCATCGGTGTTGTCGCCCGCACCGAAGTCGAACTGGCCGAGTTACTCGCCTTTATGGCACCCCACGGCGTGATCGAGCTGCCAGCAATCGTCGTCGCCGGCGCCGTCGGCATCTTCCTCGGGACGACCTGGGTGCGGACCTGGCGCGGGTCGGGAAGCCGCCTCGAGCTGGCCGACGCCCTGGAACGGGCGTTCTGGGTCCTGCTAGGCATCGGCATCCTGCTCGCAATCGCCGCCCTGATCGAGGGATTCGTCAGTCCCTACTACTGGCGACCGTTCCTGTAGGCCCCGGTGACGGGGGACGGACGACCGGTCGACTGATTTGTGCGGTGCTCTGCGGAACCGAGGTACCGCCACCTCAAGCGTAGGCCTCGAACTCCTGGCCGAAGACGAGGAAGTACGCCGTTCCGACGAGACCGATCACCGTGGCGAGGACGAACGCGAGTGTCGGCGACCCTTCGACGATCGTCGCCCCAGAAAGCGGGTTCGAGAGGCCGGACCAGAGAACCCCACCCAGCGCCGCGCTCGGGATGACCAGCACGTTCCTGACGAGGTAGTACGAGCCGGTCACGCGCCCGCCGGCGTCCCGGTCGGCGGGGCCGACGATCAGCGCCTTGTGCGCGGGCAGTCCCGCGAATCTGAGCCCGGAGAACGCAAAGAGGGCGGCGACGACGGCGGCGTTCGCCGGTGCCGAGATCAACAGGGCAGGGAAGAGAGCGTAGACGGCGAAGCCCAGCGCGACGACCGGTTTCAACCCGACGCGTTCGGCGAGTTTCGACGCGGGGATCATCACGAGTAGGGCGACCAGCATCTCGAGGGCCAGGAGGAGCCCGAAGAACGCCTGGGGTGAGAGCGCGTCGCCGAGGACGGGGAGCGAGACCGGCAGTGTCAGCCCGACGGCGAGTTCTCGGGTAACGACGAGGACGAAGAAGACGTAAACCATTCCGTTGGCGAATCGGACGAGTGCGTCACCGACGAGCAGCGGTTTCAGCGGTTCCGGAAGGCTCCCGAGGTCCTCGCGGATCTGCGCGACGCCGGCGAACTCCGAGCCGAGGCTGTCCTCGCTCGCGTCGTAGAGGACGTGCTGGGCGACGGTTCCCAGAATACCGAACCCGATCGCGATGGCGAGGATCCACTGGAAGGCGGTGACGACCGACGCTGCGGACAGGGCCTCGGCCGTCGGCCCACCGAACGCGAGGAAGACGGCCGCGGCGAGCAGCGGCCCGACCAGAAACGCCGTCCGGCGGAACGTCTCGGTGCTCGCGAACCCCGCGGCGAGACGCGACGGCGGAACCGCCTGTTTGACGATGGCGAACGTGGCGCCGAGGCCGAACGACTTCCAGGCCTGCGAGAAGAGCAGTCCGACGAAGAGCGCGACGATGGCGAGCGACGTCGGTCCGATCGTGACGTCGGCGAGTGCGGGCGCGACGAACCAGATCGCGAACCCGGCCGTCGAGATGGCGCCGAACGCCGTCAGCGCGTACCGCGAGCCGATTCGGTCCGAGATCGCCCCACCCGGATAGGGATAGACCGCCGAGACGACGTTCCCGACGGTCCCGAACAGCCCCACGGCGATCCCGCCGGCGCCGAGGGCGACCATGTACTCGGCCATGTACCGGCTCGTCATCTGGAAGCCGAGGCTGAAGGCGAACATCGCGAGCGAGAGCACCAGGATGTCTCGCTCAAGCGCGAGAAACTGCCTGACTGGATCCAGCGGATCCGGGTCGGCGTCGGTCGCATCCGCCGTATCACTCATGGCGAGGCGTGTGCGGTGGATCCACTTGTCGATTCCCGTTTCGGGCCCGGCCAGCCAGCTCGATCGATGATTCGGTCGAGCGGACCGATCAGTCGCTTTGTCGAGCAGGACGACCGGGCGACGTGACCGCCCTCACCCGGGGGCCACGTGCCGGAGACCGAACCAGTAAAGACACGCGCCACCATCGTCCATCCCATGACGACGCTGGGAACGGCGAACGCGGCCCCCGGGGAGCTCGATACGGGTCGGCTCGAGGTCGGCGAGACCCGAGACGGCTCGCCGTTCGGGCTCCCGGTCGCCGTGATCAACGGGGCCGACGCCGGATCGACCCTCTACCTGCAAGCAGCGAGCGACGGCGACGAACTGAACGGCGTGGGTGTCCTCCAGCGCGTGGTGCCACAGCTCGATCCCGCCGAGCTGTCGGGGACGATCCTCGTGGTCGGGATCGTCAACTACCACGCCTATCAGGTCGCCGAACACCGTAACCCGATCGACGACCGGAAGATGAATCGGACCTACCCTGGCGACGAGACCGGGACCTCGAGCGAGCGCATCGCGGCGGCGACGTTCGACGCCGCGAGCCGGGCCGACCTCGTGCTCGACCTCCACCAGGGATCGACGAGCCGCATGATCGACGAGGTGCGCGTCCGCTGCGGCCAGCGCCACCGACTGCACGACGAGTGTCTCGAACTCGCGCGCGTCTTCGGCGCCGGCCACATTCTGGACCAGAAAGGGCCGGAGGGACAACTGGCCCGCGTCGCCCCGGACGAGGGGATCCCGACGGTCGACCCGGAACTCGGCGGCTGCGTCGGCTGGGACGAATCGAGCATCCAGACCGGCGTCGAGGGTGTCTTCAACGTGCTCCGGTACTACGGCTTCCTCGACGGGGACGCGACGGTCGAGCCCCAGACACGCGCCGACGACTTCGACCAGTTCAGTGCGCCGGCGGGCGGGCTCGTGACCCTCGCGTGCGATCTCGGTGACCGCGTCGAGGCCGGCGAGACGCTGTTTACGGTGACGACGCCGTTCGGTGAACCCAAGGCGACCGTCCGTGCGAAGACCGACGGCGTCGTCTGGCGGACCCGGCGACTGCCGCAGGTCGCCACCGGCGAGTACGTCTGTTCGGTCGGAACCGGGGTGGAGACGGTCTGATGGCGTCAGATCTCGTCTGCCCCGACTGCGACGCCGTCTACGAGGCCGGCCCCGACGAACCCTGGCGCTGTGGCTGCGGGCACGCCCTCGAGTTCGTCGACCGACCGTACCCGGAGGGCCATCCCCGGCCACTGTCGAGTCTCGACACCTCCCGCGGTCTCTGGACGTTCTTCGAGTTCCTCCCGATCGAGGAACACGTCACCTTCCACGAGGGGTTCACGCCGCTCGTCGACGCCCCCGAGTGGAACGCCGACTTCAAACTGGAGTACGTCTTCCCGTCGGGCTCGTTCAAAGACCGCGGGGCGACCACGACGCTCTCGCGGGCGGTCGAACTCGGCGTCGAGAAGGTGATCGAGGACTCCTCGGGCAACGCCGGCGCCGCGATCGCCACGTACGCCGCACGGGCGGGGCTCCCCGCCGACATATACGTCCCCGAGGACGTCAAACAGTCGAAGCTGATGGCGATCCAGCGCGTCGACGCCCGGCCCGTCCGGGTGCCGGGCTCGCGCGAGGACGTCACGGCCGCCTGCGTCGACGCCGTCGAGGGCGCCCGTGCGGCCACCGGCAACCAAAACGGCGCGGCGGCTGACCGGGAGGGCAGTGACGGCCACCCGAACCCCGCCGACGGCCATCCGGACGCCCCCTATCAGACCGGACGCGGCTGGTACGCCAGTCACGCCTGGAACCCCGCCTTCTACGCGGGGACGATGACGTTCGCCTTCGAGATCGCCGCCCAGCGCGAGTGGAGCGCCCCCGACGCGCTCGTCCTCCCGATCGGTCACGGGACGCTCTTCCTGGGGGCCTACCGCGGCTTCGACCTCCTCCGTGAGGCGGGCATCACCGACACGATGCCCCGTCTGCTCGGCGTCCAGTCGGTCGGCTACGACCCGATCGTCACCGTCGTCGACGGCGACCGCGTCGTCGAAGAGGGCGAATCCGAGGCCGCCATCGCCGACGGGATCCAGATCCGCGAGCCCGCCCGCGGCAGCCAGATCGTCGAGGCGATCGAAGCGACGGACGGGACCGCCATCGGCCTCGGCGACGGCGCAGTCGAGAACGCCCTCGATCGACTCCACCGCGGCGGGTTCTACGTCGAACCCACGACGGCCGTCGCGCCGGCCGCACTCGCCCACCTGCGGGAACTGGGCCACCTCGACGAAGACGAGGACGTCGTCGTGCCGTTGACCGGCTCCGGCCTGAAGACGATGTAGCTGCGTCCGACGACCGCCCCACCGCAGTGACCGCGCGGCATCCGCGGACCGGCCGAACCCGACATTCCTATACCCGCGCCCCGAAAACGGAGCGGTATGTTCCCAGCGCTTCGCGACGAGGTCGCGTCGGCGCTCGATGCGGCCCTCTCGGCCCGCGAGTTGCCGACCGACGACCTCGGGATCGAGGAACCGCCGGACGACGTCGACAGCGTCCTCGCCTCGAGCGTCGCCTTCCGGCTCGCCGGCGAGGTCGGTGCCGCGCCGCCACAGGTCGCCGCCGAGCTGGCCGACGAGATCGACGTCGACGAATTGCGCTACGTCGACCGCGTCGAGACCCAGGGACCTTACGTGAACTTCCTGCCGAGTCCCACCTACTACGCCGAGACGGTCGAGGCGGCGACGGCCGACGACTACGGACACCGGCCGGATCGTGACGAGTCGGTGGTCGTCGAGCACACGAGCGCCAACCCGACGGGACCGGTCCACGTCGGTCGCGCCCGCAACCCGATCATCGGCGACGCCGTCGCGACGCTGCTGTCCTACGCCGGCTACGACGTCGACCGTCACTACTACGTCAACGACGCCGGCCGCCAGATCGCCGTCTTCACCTGGGCCTACGAGACCTTCGACGAGGCCGACCTGCCCGAACCCCAGCGCGAGAAGGCCGACTACGAACTCGTCCGCTACTACCGCAAAGGCAACGCGTTCCTGGAGGACGGCCCGGCTGCCGAGGTCGAGGCCGCCGAGGCCGAGATCGAGTCGATCATGCAGGGACTCGAGGCCGGCGACGAAGACGCCTACGAGCGCGTGACCGAGGTCGTCGATCAGGTGCTCGGCGGCATGCGCGAGACGCTCGCGCGCCTCCCGGCCGAGTACGACGAGTTCGTCAAGGAGACGCGCTTCATGCAGGACGGCTCGACCGACGACGTCGTCTCGCGCCTGCAGGACGTAGACGAAGCGTTCTACGAGGACGGCGCCTGGCAACTCGACCTCTCGGCGTTCGGCATGGAGAAGCCGTTCGTCTTCCTGCGCGCCGACGGCACGTCCCTGTACACGACTCGCGATGTCGCCCACCACGAGTGGAAGTTCGAACAGTACGATCGCGCGGTGACGGTCATCGGCGAGGACCACGAGCTCACGTTCGAGGAACTCCGCAAAGCGCTCTCCCTCCTCGGTCACGATACCGAGAATCTGGAGCAACTATTCTACTCCTGGGTCAACCTCCCCGGCGGCGAGGGGATGAGCACCCGGGAGGGGACCGGTATCGATCTGGACGACCTGTTAGACGAGGCCATCGACCGCGCTCGCGAGGAGGTCGAAGACCGCCTCGACGACCGCATCCGCGACGACGACCTCACCGAGGACGACATCGAGCGCATCGCTCGACAGGTCGGTATCGGCGCCGTTCGCTACGACATCGTCGCCAAGCAACCGACCAAGGCCATCACCTTCGAGTGGGACCGCGCGCTCGACTTCGAGGCCCAGTCGGCGCCCTACGTGCAGTACGTCCACGCTCGCTGCTGTGGCATCCTCGAAGAGGCCGGCCTGGACCCCGGAAACGTACAGGACGGACTCGCGACGACGATCGACACGGACGCGCTCGCGACCGACGCCGAACGCGACCTGATCGAGACCATCGGCCGCTTCCCGTGGGAGATCGAGGAGGCCGCCGACGACCTCGAACCCCACCGCATCGCGACGTACACGCGCGAGTTCGCCGAGACGTTCAACGCGTTTTACCGGGAGTGCCCGGTCCTCGCCGACGACGTCGATACGGATACCCGAGACGCCCGCCTCGCGCTCGTCGCCGCCTCGAAGCACACGATGGCGAACGCGCTGAACGTCCTCGGTGTCGCCCCACCGCGGTCGATGTGAGCGAACCGGCCGCCTCACACCGGCGGTCGCAACCGCTCAGCCCGAGCATGTAACACGACGAACGGTGACCCGCGCTACCGGCTACCCTCGGTCTAGTCCGGCTGGCGATACAATCAGTCCGCCGATCAGTTCCCGTCCGTAAGCGTCGCGACAGTCGGCTGGCGATCGTCCGGGGCGAGTTCGGCAATCCGGTCGAGCGCGTCGAACCCATCGCTTCGAACCACGTCACCCTACCGGCTGTCCCACTCCAGGACGCCGTGGTCGACGAGCCGCGGGATGTGATTGTGGACGAGTTCGATCTGCGTCCGTTCGGCGGTCGCCGACGAGNACCGGCTGTCCCACTCCAGGACGCCGTGGTCGACGAGCCGCGGGATGTGATTGTGGACGAGTTCGATCTGCGTCCGTTCGGCGGTCGCCGACGAGCCAGCCGCCGACGGTGCCACACCGTCTCGATCGGAGAGTTCGGCCGCAAGCTCGTCGATCGGCCAGACCGCCCGGTCGCGGAACAGTTCGAGCACCGACCGCCGGATGGGGTCCGAGAGAAGTTCACAGGCCTCGGTTGTGTCGATGGGGGTAGCCATATCCAATTGCTCCGGCTGAAGGCGTATGACAATTTCCCCAAATTGTTTAGGCCTGCTACGGTCGAGCGGAGACGGGCTTAGGCGTCGGGTTCGGCGTCGGTAATCGCACTCGAGACGTCGCCGTGGGAGGCAGTGTCTTCCGAGTCGGCTGTCGAGGAATCATCCGCCGCCGCGTCGTCCGCCGACGGCCCGGCACTCTCGACGCCGGTCAACGTCGTGGCAAACTCGCGGTAGGCGACCGCTGCGTCACTCTCGGGAGCGTGGACGACGAGCGGTGTGCCCGCGTAGACGCTTGCTCTCACCGCCCTATCTTCCGGAATCGAACCGAGTTCCGCGACGCCCAGTTTCTCGGCGATGGTTTCTGGGGAGACGTCACCGGACGGGTGAGTCCGCGTGACGAGGAGGCCGGCGACCTCACCGTCGACCCGGTCGACGAGTTCGATCGTCCGCGAGACGTCCTGTACCGCGGCGGGTTCCGGCGTCGCGACGAGGACGACGGCGTCCGCGAGCCCGAGCGGGAGGACCGATTCGTGGCTCACGCCGGCGCCCACGTCGATGAGGACGTAGTCCACGCGATCACGGAGGGTCTCGACGACCTCGCCCAGGCCGTCGGGTTCCGTCTCGGCGTAGTCGGCGAGTTCGTTGCCGCTTGGCACCCCGACGATGTTTGCCGCGAGCCGGTAGGTCGCGTCCTCGATCGACGCCTCGCCCGAGAGCACGTCGTGAAGCGTCGCCGAGCCGGGAGAGAGACTGACGAATCCGGCCAGATTCGCCATCCCCAGGTCTGCGTCGACGATCGCGACCTGTTCACCCGCCTGCGCGAGGGCAGTCCCGAGGTTTACCGTCGTGGTCGTCTTCCCGACGCCACCCTTCCCGCTCGCGATGGCGTACACCGTCTCCTGGGGCATGGTCACTATCGAATCAGTGGGCCGGGATCACCTTAAATCGTGGCAACCCGTCCGACGGGCGGCAGACGCTGGCCGCCGATACGGGCGCTTATCGTGTCAACAGGTACTTAGCCCTCGCTCCGTTTCGTTTGGACAATGAGTAGCGAGGGAGCCGAGGGCCAAACCGACCGGAAGAAATACGAGTTCCGGAAGGTGATCGAGGACCTCAAAAATTACGAGGGGTCGGGGACCCAGCTCGTAACGATCTACGTCCCCGACGATCGCCAGATCAGTGACGTCGTCGCACACGTCACCCAGGAGCACTCCGAGGCCTCGAACATCAAGTCCAAGCAGACTCGGACGAACGTCCAGGACGCGTTGACGAGCATCAAAGACCGCCTCAAGTACTACGATACCTATCCCCCTGACAACGGGATGGTCCTGTTCTCGGGGGCCGTCGACTCCGGCGGCGGCCGGACCGAGATGGTCACCCAGGTCCTGGAGGGACCGCCCCAGCCGGTCGAATCCTTCCGCTATCACTGTGACTCGGACTTTCTCACCGAACCGCTCGATAATATGCTGGCCGACCAGGGGTTGTACGGCCTGGTCGTCCTCGATCGGCGGGAAGCGAACGTCGGCTGGCTGAAGGGCAAGCGAATCGAGCCGGTCAAGTCCGCCTCCTCGCTCGTCCCCGGGAAACAGCGCAAAGGGGGCCAGTCGGCCCAGCGATTCGCCCGCCTCCGACTCGAGGCGATCGACAACTTCTATCAGGAGGTCGCGGGCATGGCGAACGACCTCTTCGTCCCCGAACGCCACGAGATCGAAGGTATCCTCGTCGGCGGCCCCTCGCCCACCAAAGAGGAGTTCTTGGACGGCGACTACCTCCACCACGAGTTGCAAGACTCCGTCATTGGCAAGTTCGACGTCTCCTACACCGACGAGTCGGGGCTCCGCGAACTCGTCGACAACGCCCAGGACGCGCTGGCCGACGCGGAGGTAATGAAAGACAAGCGCCAGATGGAGACCTTCTTCGAGGAACTCAACGCCGGCGAGCTGGCCACCTACGGGTTCGAACAGACCCGGCGAAATCTGGTGATGGGCTCCGTCGAACGGCTCCTGATCAGCGAGGACCTCCGCAAGGACGTCATCAGTTACGAGTGTCCCGACTGTGGCACCACCGACCGCGAGGTCGTCGACCGGCGCAAATCGACAACCGATCACACTTGTAGCGAGTGTGGGACGGAAGTGGACGCCGACGACGCCGAACGCGAGGACGCGATCGAACACCTGATCGAGATCGCCGAACAGCGCGGCACGGAGACGAAGTTCATCTCGACGGACTTCGAGAAAGGCGAGCAACTCTACGATGCCTTCGGCGGCTTTGCCGGCATCCTCCGGTACTCGACCGGCGTCTAAGAGCCCCATTACCCCGTCGTTCCTACCGCCCATCGACCGCTCTCGGTTCGTCCGTCCATCCATCTCGTCACGGTCGACCGTTCCGGCACCTTGGTATAATCGTCCGATCGATCATCGCCCGCTCTCGATTCTCGCGAGTGCTCCGCCCACCGCCCCCTGTTCGCTCACGACCAGCTGCAGATGGGTGCCGAAGACAGCGACACGGCCGACGCCGCCGACGGAATTCTTAAACCCGTGACCGTATACGATGGTCATATGTCATCACCGGCTGGCGAGGAAAATGGAGACACCGACGTTCGAGCGGTGTTTTCGTCGGCCGGACCCGGTGAGCCGCTCTCGACGGGTGAAGTCGCCGACGCGGTCGGTCGCGATCCGACGGTCGTCGCCGATCAGTTGGCGGCGCTCGCCAAAGCGGGCGTCCTCGATTCGAAATCGATCGACGGCGGTAAACGGCTCTGGTGGGAGCGATCCACCAACGATCGAGGGCCGTTCGAGGCAACCGGCTCGCTGGCCCGGCGTGTCGTCGAGGTAATCGGCGAGCCAGTCTTCGAGATCGACGCCGACGGTACGCTCGTCGCGGTCAACGACGCGTTCACCGCCCTCCTGGGCTCCGACCGCGAGGAGGTTCAGGGACGGCCACTGTCGTCGATCGGCCCCGGAAACGTCACGACACAACTCGACGCCCGGCTCCGCGCGACCGAGGACGAAACGACGACGACCGACCTCTCGCTCGAATTCGAACTGGAGCGCGTCGACGGAACGACGGTCCCCGTCACGACGGCGTTCGGCGTGTGGACCGACGACGCGGGTGCACTTCTGGGTGCCGTCGGAATCGTCCGAGACGACCGTGATCGAAACGCTCGTGAGGAGACGCTCGCCCGCCAGCAAGAACGGCTGGCGATCTTGAACGATCTTCACGATATCGTTAGCGACGTGACCGCCGCTGCGCTCGAAGGGTCGACGCGAGACGAGATCGAAGACGCGGTCTGTACCAAACTCGTCCAGTCGGACGCCTACGCCGGTGCCTGCATCGCCGAAGTAGACCCGACGGGATCGGAACTACAGCCGCGCATCGAACGCGGTTTCGACGGCTACGCCGACGAAGTGACGATCTCCACCGATCCGGAATCGCCCCTCGGACAGGGACCCGCCGCCCGCGCCGTCCGAACGAGAGAGGTCCAGACCTGCCCCAACGTCCAGGCGGACCCCACGTTCGAACCCTGGCGGGAGGTCGCCGCTCGACACGGCTTTTCGGGCTGTGTCGCGATCCCGATCTGCCACGAATCGACGCTGTACGGCTTGCTCTGTCTCTACACCGACCGAGACGACGCCTTCGACGAGGACGAACGAGCAGTCATCGGCCAACTGGGCGAGACCGTCGGCCACGCCATCTCCGCCGCGGAACGCAAACGGGCGATGATGAGCGACGACATTATCGAAATCGGCCTACAGTGTCGAGATTTCTTCGAGACACTCGGACTGAGTCACTCCCCATCAGGCACGGCCGAGTTCCACCAGACGGTCCCCGTCGGCGACGATTCGTACGTCCTCTACGGAACCGCCAGTGACGGCGGTCTGGCCGCCGTCGAAGCACTCGTAGACGCCGACGAAACGCCCCAGTACGAGTCCTACGAGGTTATCTCGACCGATGGCGACGAGGCGAGTTTCGAAATCACACTCGCGAACGCACCGATCCCCTCCGTCGTCGCCGCCAACGGCGGCTACGTCGACGACGTGCAGCTCGTCGATGGCGACCTGTTTACCCGCGTTCACCTCCCGCCTGGCGCCGACGTGTCCCGCCTGATCGCTGGCCTTCGCGACAATTACCCTGGCATCGAACCGGTAACCAGACGCCAGAAGACGAAACGGCGCCTGACCGAAGACGACGTCTCGTCGGTCCTCGAATCGGCGCTCACCGAGCGCCAGCTGGCGGCCCTGAAAGCCGGGTACTACGCCGGCTTCTTCGAGTGGCCGCGCGACAGTTCCGGCGAAGACGTGGCCGAGACGCTCGATATCAGCCCCGCAACCTTCCATCAGCACGTCCGCACGGCTGAACGGAAGATCCTCGACGAATTCCTCGACGGGCGCTGATCGACCCCGCGGGTCAGTACAGGAGACTCTCGAGTTTGTCCCGACGGCGCTCCAGATCGATCGCCGGCTCCACGTCAGGATCGTCGATCAGCCGATCGATCACCAGCAGCGTGTCGGTGCCAGCCCGCTCGGCGGCATCTAGCGCCGATTCGATCGCCGACCGGTTCAGCGCCAGCGAATCCAGGAGTCCCAGCGCGAGCGCAAGCGCGATAGCACCCTCACCGTCCGGGAAAGCCACACTGATCCGGGAGAAATCGGGCTCGGGCGACGACGCGTCCGGAACTGCAGCGACGGTCAGACAGCGAGGGCAGATCGCCGCCACAGCCGCCTCGTCAGGCGCACACGCCCGAAGTGACTCGGTGACGGTGAAGACGACTGGGTCGACGGTACACGGGCAATCCATAGAAGAGAAAAATCGGGGACGCGAGTCGTGCGAACTCAGTCGCCGCCGGCGACGGATTCCTGGACGTCGGCGTCGACGAACGGATCGGTTTCCTCGGCAGCGGCCTCCGCTTCTTCGGCCTCTTTCTTGTCTTTGATCTTCTTCATGCGGAAGATCTCCTCGCGTTCTTGCTCTTCGAGTTTCTGCTCGATGTACTCCTCGCTCTCGTAGAGGTCGGGAAGCAGTTTGAACTCGAGAGCGTTGACACGACGTTTCGTGGTCTCGATCTCCTCTAACATCTTCTTCATCGCCGTCTCGACTTCGGCGGCGAGGATGATGCTCTCTAAGAGGTCTTCGTAGGCCTCGGCGGCCTCGTCGATACGGGCCGAGGTGCCCATGAGCCCGTAGCCGCGCTGGTCCAGACTCTTCGAGACGCGCGAGGACTCGATCTGCGGGACGACGACACCCATGATGTTCTTCGACTCGGTGGTGATCTCGGGGTGTTCCTGCAGCGCCGCGGCGGCACCGCGTACCGCGACGTCGCCCTCCATCGCACGGGCCATGTTGATCGTCCGCTGGGCCTCCTCGTAGTCCGAAGTGAGTTCGCCCCGGACGTCCTGCGCGCGATCGAGGATGTCCATGAACTCCATGATGAGGCCGTCGCGCTTCTGCTCTAGCGTGCCGTGGCCCCGCTCTGAGAGTTCGATGCGATCCTCGATCGCCATCAACTCCTTGCGGGTCGGTTTGACGTCGGTGGCCATCTTACCGAGACCTTTCGCACCCAAGCGGATAACTGTTTTCAGATGTGCCGGAGACGGGCCAGCGACGACGTCCGACCGCGTCCGGAACCACCCGACACCAACGCCGACTTACCCCAGAAACAGATCGATCATATTACCCGAAGACTGGTTTCGGTACAGCTCCGAGTAGCCGCAATTGGTGCAACTGACGACCTGGAAACTTCGATTCTGGATGTCGAACATCTTGGAGAGCCCACCACCCGTCGTCGAGATCTTGTCCGTCTCCGTCTTCGTGTGCCCGCACTTCGGACAGCCGCGTTCTCCGTCCTCCATAGCCGCCAGTTCTCACCAGAGAACAAAGTATTTGCCGGTCGAGTTGACACGTATGTATATGGTAGCCGCGACGCTGGTCGCCTTTCTCTTCGTTTCGCTCGCCGCGTTCCTCTGTCTCTGGTGGCTGATCGAGAGAGAAACCGCCGATCCGCCAGTGATGGACCGGGGGGAGGCCGAACGGCGCGCGATCGAACAGGGCGGACGCGGAACGAAGGAAGGGTCACCGGACGATCGGCCGAATGACGAACGCGACGATGGTGTCGGCTGGGACTGATTGAACTGATAGCAACCGTTCGAGACTAGCGACGCATCGGTCCAACGCGTTCGAAACCGACAGCAGAACGGAAAGCCGCGAGCGATCAGTCCGCGGACGCTTCGACCGTCTCGCTCTCGTCTTCGATGTAGTACTGGTCGATGAACTCCTCGTCGACGCGGTTGAGTTCCGACTTCGGGAGCATCGAGAGGAGCTTCCAGCCGACGCCGAGCGTCTCCTCGATCGTCCGGTTGGTGTCGAAGCCCTGCTGGATGAACTCCGCTTCGAACCGCTCGGCGAAGTCGAGGTACTTGTTGTCACGCTCGGAGAGCGCTTCGCGACCGACGATGTTCACGAGGTCGCGCAGGTCCTCACCCTCCGCGTACGCGGCGTAGAGCTGGTCGGAGACGTCGCCGTGATCCCCACGGGTGAGGCCCTCGCCGATCCCGTCGTCCATCAGACGGGACAGGGACGGCAGAACGTCGATCGGCGGCTCGACACCCTGACTGTTCAGGGATCGGTCGACGATGATCTGACCCTCCGTGATGTAGCCGGTCAGGTCCGGGATCGGGTGGGTGATGTCGTCGGATGGCATCGTCAGGATCGGAATCTGCGTGACCGACCCCTCCTGGCCCTCGATCCGACCCGCCCGCTCGTAGAGCTGGGCCAGGTCGGTGTACATGTATCCGGGGTAGCCACGGCGACCCGGGACCTCCTCGCGTGCGGCGCCGATCTCGCGCAGCGCCTCACAGTAGTTGGTCATGTCGGTGAGGATGACCAGGACGTGGTAGTCCTTCTCGAACGCGAGGTACTCGGCGGTCGTCAGCGCCAGTCGCGGCGTGACCGTCCGCTCGACGGCGGGGTCGTCCGCGAGGTTCATGAAGACGACCGAGCGCTCCAGCGCGCCGGTGCGCTCGAAGTCTTCCATGAACTCGTTGGCCTCTTCCTGCGTGATCCCCATCGCACCGAAGATCACCGCGAACTCGGAGCCATCGTCGTCTCCGTCGTCACTTTCCTCGTCTTCTTCCGGAACAGAGGCCTGGCGCGCGATCTGCAGCGCCAGATCGTTGTGCGGCAGGCCGGAGCCCGAGAAGATCGGGAGCTTCTGGCCGCGCACGAGCGTGTTCATGCCGTCGATACCGGAGACACCGGTCTGGATGAACGCTTCCGGGTACTCCCGGGAGTAGGGATTGATCGCCTCGCCGACGATGTCCTGCCGTTCGTCCGGAACGATTTCCGGTCCTCCGTCGATCGGGTTCCCGGAGCCGTCTAACACCCGTCCGAGGAGATCCTCGGTGACGGGCATCTTCATGGTCTCGCCGAGGAAGCGGACCGACGCGTTGCGGTCGATCCCCTCGGTCCCCTCGAACACCTGGATCGCGACGAGCCCTTCGCTCGACTCCAAGACCTGCCCGCGCAGCGTCTCGCCGGCGGGCGTCTCGATCTCGACCATCTCGTCGTAGCCGACGGCTTCGTCGACCTCGGCGAAGACCAGCGGTCCGCTGACCTCCGTGATCGTCTGGTACTCCTTCATGTTAGTACAACCCCCTGAGCTGCTCGGCGAGATCAGCTTCGATCTCGTCGATGAACTCGTCGTACTCCTCGGCCGTACCCATCCGGTTCAGCCGCGGTGCGGCGTCGACGCCCTGAATCTCGTCGACCGGGACGCCAGCGTCGAGTGCCTCGAAGGCCTCGTCGTTGAACGTCTTGATCGCCCCGAGCATCTGGTAGGTCTTCTCGGGTTCACAGTAGGTGTCGACGTCGTGTAAGGCGTTTTGCTGCAGCCACGCCTCGCGGAGGTAGCGCGCGACCTCGAGGGTCAGCTGCTGGTCCTCCGGCAGCGCGTCCTTGCCGACGAGCTGGACGATCTCCTGCAGTTCCGCCTCCTCGTCGAGCGTGTCGACGGCCCACTGGCGGATATCCGGCCAGTCGCCGGCGACGTTGTCCGTGAACCAGGGATCGAGCTGGCCACGATACAGCGAGTAGGACTCGTCCCAGTTGATCGCCGGGAAGTGTCGACGCTCGGCGAGGTCTGCGTCCAGCGCCCAGAACGTCTTGACGATGCGCAGCGTGTTCTGGGTGACCGGCTCGGAGAAGTCCCCACCCGGTGGCGACACCGCGCCGACGACCGAGATGGATCCTTCGCCACCGTTTTGCAGTTCGAATCGACCGGCGCGCTCGTAGAACTCCGCCAGTCGCGCGGCGAGGTAGGCCGGGTAGCCCTCCTCGCCGGGCATCTCCTCCAGTCGGGAGGAGATCTCGCGCATGGCCTCGGCCCACCGCGAGGTGGAGTCGGCCATCAGCGCGACGTCGTAGCCCATGTCGCGGTAGTACTCCGCGATCGTGATTCCCGTATAGATGCAGGACTCACGCGCGGCGACGGGCATGTTCGACGTATTGGCGATGAGGCACGTCCGGGCCATCAGCGGGTTCCCGGTCTGCGGGTCCGGCAGTTCCGGGAAGTCCTCGATGACCTCGGTCATCTCGTTGCCGCGCTCGCCACAGCCGATGTAGACGACGATGTCCGCGTCGGACCACTTGGCCAGCTGCTGCTGGGTGACGGTCTTGCCGGAGCCGAACGGTCCCGGAATCGCGGCCGTCCCACCCTTTGCGAGGGGGAAGAGGCCGTCCTGGATCCGCTGACCCGTGACGAGCGGTTCCGTCGGGGTGCGTTTCTCGGCGGCTGGACGGGCGGTCCGAACCGGCCACTCCTGGTGCATCGAAATCCCCTCGCCGGTGTCGAGTTCGACGACCGTCTCCTCGACGGTGAACTCGCCGGACTCGACGGCGACGACTTCGCCGCCCTCGGAGTCGGGCGGGACCATCACCTTGTGTTCGATGGTGACGGTCTCCGGAACGACGCCGACGACGTCGCCGGGCTCGACGATGTCGCCCTCGTCGACCTTGGGTTCGAATTCCCAGGTCTCCTCCAGGTCGATACCCGGTGCGTCGACACCGCGGTCGAGGAACGCCGATCCCATCTTCTCCTCTAGGGCGTCGAGCGGGCGCTGGACCCCGTCGTAGATGGAGTCGAGCATCCCCGGTCCGAGGTCGACGGAGAGGGGGTCGCCCGTGTTCTCGACGGGCTCTCCGGGGCCGACCCCGGAGGTCTCCTCGTAGACCTGGATCGTTGTGACGTTTCCTTCGATCTCGATAACCTCGCCCATCAGCCCTTCGTCGCCCACGTAGACGACGTCGTTCATCCGGGCGTCGAGGTCCGTGGCGGTCACGACGGGACCGCTCACGCTGTCGATAACACCGTCCTCCTGGACGGTCTCTGTATCTGTTGCCTGACTCATACTAGTCTTCTTCCTCCATCAGGTCGATCCCGATCGCGCGTTTGATCTGCTCGCGCAGTCCGCTGCCGCCGGTACCGCTGCCGATCGTGACGACGACGGGTTCGACACTCGTTTCGACGCGCTCGCGGACGCCCCGCGAGAGGTGCTCGACGTCGTCGTCGTGCATGACGACGATACCGACACCGTCGTCGAGAACTCGCTCGGCCGCGTCGTCGAGTTCGTCGTCCTTGTCGTCGTCGGCCACGTTTTCGAACCGTCTGACGCCGGCGAGTCGGAATCCAGTCGTAAACTCCGGGCTGCCGACGACGGCGATTTCCTGGCTCATAGGACCACCAGTTCGTCTTCGATCTCCGCTTCGGAGAGGCCGACTTCGCGACCGCGCGCGATGGCGCGGATGTTCTCGACCTCTCGTTCTTTCGCGAGGATGTACGAGAGCACCGCCGATACCGACACCGGGTAGATGCTCGAGAGTCGGTCCGAGTACTCGAGCAGCGCCGCGTCGAGGGCGTGCTCGAACTGGATGAGGCTGTCGGCCTCGCGCAGTTGATCGAGTGCGGTCGACAGGCGGTCACCGTACGTCCGATCCTCGGTGATGTGTGTGACGAGTTCGTCGCGATCGTTCACCAGTCGGTTCAGTTCCGACTCGGTGAACAGGGTACCGCCCTCGATGTAGAACGCCGACGGATCGAGGTCGGCTCCACTTCGGGCGAGCCTGAGCGCGTTCCGGGCGTTCCGGAAGTCGATCTCGGCCTGCAGGAACTCGACGTACATCGCTTCGGGCCCCTCCTGCGGGCGACCGAGGTCGGCCAGCAGGCGCTCGTAGAACGTCCGGTCGAGGGCGTTCTCGAGCGGAACGAGCGTACCGGACTCCTCGTAGACCTCGAACGCGGCCGACAGCGGCTCGTAGAAGATCGTCCGGTTCAACAGTTCGATCACGTCTTCGATCTCGCCGGCGTCGACGAGTCGGTCGAGCAGGGCGTCGTCGAGCTCGCCGGCGCGGATGAGATCCGTGCGGATCTCCTCGGCCGGCGTGTCCGTGTAGATGCCCCGAATAACCGTCTTGACGTTCCAGACGTCGAACTTGCGCAGATACCGGGCGATCAGGTCGTACAGCCGCCCCTCCGACCAGTCGAGCAGGTCGTCGAAGTGTTTCGCGAGGTTGCGATTGAGGGCGTACTCGATCAGGTCGACGCCCGAAAAGCGTGCGCCGAGTTCGTTGATCTCGTCTTCGTACTCGCGCTCTTCCATGAACCGCGCGATACCGCTCGGCCCCATCCGGATCAGCTTCCGGTAGTCTTCGTCGGCGAACAGCGTCGCTCTGCGTGACCGGACGCGTGCGTTGACGAACTCCGGATTCGAGGCACCTGCACTCATTGCTCGAACAGTTGCTCGCTGATTTCGCGGAGATTGTCCTCCCAGACGTCTGCGAGGACCGAGTCGAACGTGTTGTTGACCCGGACTCGCGATCCCTCGCTTTCGACGACGACGCCGCCGAGGCAGTCGTACTCGCCGGCCACCTCGTAGCCGTCGTAGTCGTCGACGATGGATTCCAGGAGCTCCTGATCTCCGGCACGACCGTAGACGCGCACGTCGTCACCGGCCTCGAACTCGTCGCTTGCAGCCGAAAGCAGCGTTCGGGTGAGTTCCTCGCGAGTGTCACCGTCGAGGGAGGTAAGCTCCTCCTCGACGGCCTCGCGAACGTCGCCCAGCACGTCGCGGCGCGCCTCGAGACGCTCCTGCTTGGCCTCGAGTTGCGCACTGGAGAGGCGCTGTTCGCGCAGCTGCTCGATCTCGCGGTCGGCCTCCCGTTCGGCCTGCTCGCGGATCTCCGCAGCGTCGTCCTCGGCGTCGGCGACGATCTCGTCGGCGCGAGTCTCGGCCTCTTCGCGGAGTTCCTCCGCACGCGCGTGGGCTTCCTCTCGAATATCCGCTACGACAGTATCCAAACTCATTGTGAGAGGTGGTCGCTTACTGGACCAGGAAGATGACGACGATGGAGAAAATGACGAGCGTCTCCGGCAGGACTGTCAGCAGAATGCCGGGCGCGAGCATGTCACGGTCCTCGGCGATCGCGCCGACGGCCGCAGCGCCGATGCCTCGCTCTGCGTAGCCGGAGGCGAGCGCCGCGAGCCCGACACCGATCGCCGCCGCCGCAGCGGCCATGTACGAGGCCACTTCGACGTCAGCTTCGTTGGTCGCCGCTTCGGTCGTCTGCAGTGCCGTGTCGAGTAGGTCGGGTACGTTTTCGATCATGATTGGATGAAGTCCGCACGTTCAGTTGGCTGTGAACAGTCGTACCTGGCTCTGCACACCCCATAAATCCCTCGAAAGAAATCGATACCGCTAAAAGCTGGGTGGCCCGATTTCGGGAGAATTTGACCGCTGTGAGCGTCGGTGACAGACGCGAAACGAGCGGGCAGTGAGACCGGGTTCAGTCGGCCGTCTGGCCGACGTCACGCCCGAACGGCTCGTACTCCTCGCCGCCGCCCTCGTAGAACTTCTGGTAGAACTCGACCCACTCGAGGCGGAGCATCTGAATGCCCGCCGAAGTGATCCCGAGGATCAACACGAGGACGTGCCCGAAGATCAGGACCAGGATGCCGGCCACGATCGCGATAGCCGAGATCAGTGGGCCGTCACCGAGGTGGATCAGGCCGACGAACTCCATCTCGTAGCCCGAGACGTCGTACGTCGGGAGGTTGAAGACCGTGTGGCCGTGGCCGTCGGAGTAGCCACCCCAGACGAGCAGGTTGACCGCGAATGCCATTCCTGCCTTCGCGAGCAACACCGCAGTCAATCGGAGGTACGAGAGGACGTGCCCGAACATCCAGGCCGGCGATTCGACGAGGCCGGTCGCTCCCTCGCCGATGCCGACCATCACGAGGCCGACGAACATCGCGATCAAGCCGAGGATACCGACGAGTTCGGGGAACCCGGCGAAACCGAGGTAGTCGTAGAGGACGGCCTCGTTAGTCGCCCCTGCGAGGAACGTGGGCTTCATGCTACCGAAGGTCATGTCTCCCGGCAGGAATCCCACGCCGTGATCGAAGCTCCCGGCGTCCTGGTGGGAGAAGATCCAGATGAACAGGCCGTTCATCCCGAGGATCCACGAGAACTTCTCGTAGAGGGCCGCCTTCAGGCCGTGTTTGAGTTCGTTGACGAAGCCCATGAGCAAGCCAAGGTTCAGGTGGATCAGGCCGAACACGAGGCTGATCACGATCCAGAACAGGGCCCACTCCGAGGACTGGAGCCCCTTCGCGAGCGATTCCATGAGCGGGAATCCCTCGATGCCGAGGTACGAGAGGTGCGTGCCGAACAGTTCGCCGTACAGGTAGCCGAAGATGGCGGTGAAGGCGCCGGCCCAGATACCGATCGTCCCGAGCGCTTTGCCGGCACTCGAGTCCATGCCCTTCCAGAGCCCGTAGCCGAGGGCCATATAGAGCAGCCCGTAGCCGATGTCACCGATCATGAACCCGAACGCGATCGGGTACGTGAGGAAGACGAGGAAGGTCGGATCCAGCTCGCTGTACTTGGGCTGGCCGACCATCTTGACCATCATCTCGAACGGCTTCGCCGGCGTGAGGTTGTCCATCACGACCGGCGGATCTTCGTCCATGGTCACCGCGCCGGACGCGCCGGAGACCGTCGTCCCGCCGTCTGTGGCTTTGGCCGGTTCCGGTTCCTCCTCGGCCGCCGACTCCGGCGACTGCGTCTCTCGGTCGCCGGTTTCCGCGCGATCTTTCTCGTCGGAGTCACCCACCTCGTGCGCGTCGCCGTGGGCGTGGGCGTGTTCTTCGTAGTCGGCGATCTCGAGTTCCTCGATCTCGACGCTCTCGCCGGCCGCGTTGCGAAGCGAGGCCTCGAAGGCGTCGAATCGTTCGGCCGGGATCCAGCCCTCGGCGACGAACGCGTGCTCGGTCGTGGCGAAGCGAAGTGGCGCCTCGGCGCGATCGACGTCGACCGTGAGCTCGCGCTCGACACGCCGAAGGAACGGACCGCGATCGGTCGCGAGGTCTGCGAGTTCGGTCTCGATCTCGGTGAGCCGGCGATCGAGTTCGTCGCGGCGTGTCTCGAGGTCTTCGAGGTACGCCGCCGGCGTCTCGTCGACGTCGGGCACCTCGTAGTTCGTGAACTCGACGCTGACGAGCGCGTCGGCGACGAGCCCGCGGGTGTCGGCCTCGGTGGGCGCGTCGTCGGTCGCCGGTGCTGCGGCGATCGCGACGACGCCGTCGGTGGCGAACGTCTCGAACGCGCGGATCTCTGCGGCCGACTCGAGTTCGGCTTCGATCTCCGCTCGATCGCCCTCGCCGACGACGAGATCGATGCTCTCGTACCCGGAGAGTAAGTCGAGATCGATGCCGAGGGCGGCGAAGGGTGCGAGGCGGTCGATACGATCGGCGACCTCGCGCCGTTCGTCGCGAAGCGCGCTTCCCTCGTCGTCGAGTTCGTTGACGCGGTCGCGAAGGTCCGCCAGTTTCGTCTCCCAGTCGTCCGGCAGCGTCGACTGGGGCGCAACGTCCTCGGCCGTCACGTCGAGCGTGCTTTCGAGGGCTCGAACCGTGACGAGCTTCTCGGAGGCTTCCTCGGCCCCCTCGATCGGATCACCGTTGTCGAACCCGTCCCAGGAACCGTCGTAGTCCGAGAGGTGGACGAGGCCGAGTTCGTGCAGCGTCTCGATGACGTCGGGCATGACTGCCCGCGCACCCGTCACCGAGACTTTCGCCATCCGTTCAGGCCTGAACATCGACTTCCTCCTGGAGCAGGCTCACGACGTAGTCGGTCACCTCGTCGACCTGCTCGCGCGCGCTGTCGGCGAGAGCCTCGCGTTCGGCCTCGCCCTCGCGGAGGATTCGCTCGCACTCGGCGTCGATCTCGTTCCTGGCCTCCTCGAGACGCGCCTCTTTGGTTTCTCGAGCCTCGGTCTCGGCTTCGGAGCGGATCTCCTCGGCGCGCTCCCGGGCCTCGGCGATGCGTTCGTCCCTGTCTCCGGCCGCCTCGGAGACGATCTCGTCGGCTTCTGTCTCCGCCGACTGTATCCGTTCGAGAACCTCTGGCCTCGGCATAGTCGAATCGTGCGGATTTTGGCGGGGCGCCGTATAAGGTAGTTGCGAAACCACATTGGCCCGGGCCAATCGCCGACGCAGCGGACGACCGATCCGCGACGACCGAGCAGGGGCCGGTACCCGATGGTACCGCCCGTTCAGCCGTCTTCGACGGGGATCGACCGAGCAGCGTTGACCCATGGCCTGGATTGGCACCGATCAGCAGACATATTGCGGTCGCCACAGCAGTAGCTGGTAATGGGAATTCTGGAGAACAAAGCTCGCGCGCGGTTCTTCTACAAGTACCTCTCGCGGGTCTACGACCGGGTGAACCCGTTCATCTGGAACGAGGAGATGCGCACGGAGGCGCTCGACTTGCTCGACTTCGACGACGAACCGCGGGTCTTAGACGTCGGCTGCGGGACCGGGTTCGGAACCGAGGGCCTCCTCGAACACGTCGATCGCGTCGTCGCGCTGGATCAGAGCCCCCACCAGCTCCAGCAGGCCTACGGCAAGTTTGGCAAACGCGGGCCCGTCGACTTTCACCTCGGCGACGCCGAACGCCTGCCGTTCGCCTCGAACACCTTCGATATCGTCTGGTCGTCGGGGTCGATCGAGTACTGGCCCCAGCCGGTGCGAACCCTCCGCGAGATCCGGCGGGTCCTCGTCCCGGGCGGCCAGGTGCTCGTCGTCGGGCCGAACTACCCCGACCACACGATCACCCAGAAACTCGCCGACGCCATCATGCTCTTCTACGACGAGGCCGACGCCGATCGCATGTTCACCAAGGCCGGGTTCGAGGATGTCGAACACGTCCTGATGGGGCCGAGCTACGACCCCGAGGTCGCCATCACCACCGTCGGGCGCGCGCCGGAGTGACGGTCGACGAGGCCAAGCGTATCGTGGAGAAAAGCCGCCCACTACTACTCGGCAACCGTCGACGCCTGCCCGAGCAGTGTCCCGTCTCGTTCGACCGAGACGACGATTTCGTCCCCCGGATCGATCGTCGGCGCGTTCGTCGACGCGAGTCGGAACCCCGCTCTCTCGCCGACACCCCACCGAGAATCCGCCCGTGAGTTGAACGGACCGGTCGGTCCGCCTCGAAATCCGTCTTCCTGAAAGAACGGGACCGGTGGCTGGACCGCCAGCGCCTCGCCGTCGACCGTCACTACCACGTCGATCGTCGAGACGTCGATTTCGTCCCCGTATTGGTGTTCGAGGACGATTCGATCGGTTGCACTCTCGGCAGTGGCCTCGAAGCCGAACGCTGGCGACTCGGTACCGATTTCGACCGAGCCGACACCGACGGCGACGATGGTGCCCAGACAAACTGTCAGGGCGACCAGCGCGATGACACCAACGACCGGCGATATCGACCGAAGGCGAGCGCATCCGGTGAGAGGGCGTCCGACCACGGGCCCCCTGGCTGCCGCCTCGTATTTCAACCTGCGGACGAGACCGTCGCGCCGTGGCCGACGCAATGCTCCAAGTTCGATGATACAAAGAATCGACGTCAGCAACGGATACCGCCGGCCGCGCTCAGGGGTCGGGTTCGACGGGGATCGTCTCGCCGTCGACCTGAACAGCGATCTCCGACTCGGCTAGTGGCCGAACGATCCAGGCGGCGCCGTCCTCGCCCGTCCGTGTTACCGGTTCGCCGTCCACGAGGATGGTGGCGTCGAGTGGCGACTCCGTCTCCGAGTCGGTGACGTTGAACTGGATCGGACCAACCCGCGGTGTCACGTTCAGTTCGACGGTCGCTGACTCTCCGGACCAGCTCCCGGCCGTCTCGATCGGTAGTCGTGCGAGCTCGAGTTCCTGCGTCTCGCGGAAGACATCGGTCGTTCCGCTATCCAGATGGACGCGGAGCAGCCCCTGCGTGTGGTACATTTCGAACGTGAATTGGTGGCGCGGAAGGAGTTCGTCGTAGGACTTGCCGGTCGCATCGCCCTCCGGACTAAGCGCCCATGGGTACAGTTCGGCTAACCGGTCGGTACCGGCCGTGATTCCCTCCAACTGTCTCGGGCGCGAGAGGTCCCGGTTATCGTACCGGTTCACTTCCCGGAGATACGACCCATCGGTCACCGACGAGACGAGGGCGCCCGACTCAGTAGATTCCACGAGAATTGGTGTTAAAATTTTTGTCTGTCCCGTAGCCGAGAACATCTGAAACGCCGCGTCCCGGACCGGTCCCTCGTGTGTTGCGATCGCCCCCTTCGTCGTCCGCCTCATCGAGCCAAATTCGCGCGGACTGGTCGCGTACGACTCCAAGCGGTCGACGTTCGTCCGGAGGATCTCCGCTTCGTGATCGTTCCTCGCGATCGTACTTAGTACGCGATCGGCGGGGATCTCGCCGGCAGCCATCGCCCGAACGGCCGCCCTCTCCCGCGCTTTCAGTTCGTCGAGCCTGTCGAGTATTTGGGCGTTGTACGCCTCGATCCGGTCCTGGCGTTCGTTCTCCGGGATGTCGTCCCAGTTGTACTCGAGTTCGTGGAAGGCCCATTCGCGACGCAACTCGTCGTCAGTCGCGGCGAGCGCCGTCCCAAAATCGGGAGACGGGTCGGCATAGGCCGAGGTGGCCGACCCCTCGAGGCCGAGGCGTTCAGTCGTTCCATCTGGGCCCGTCTGCTGTGCGACGGCGGTGTTCGCTTCCGACGGGCTCGCGACGATCGAGTCACTACCGGGCGCAGCTGCGACCGACGCCAGTGGGAGGAGAGAGGTTACGAGGAGGGCGGCAATCGCCACGGAGAGCGCGTTCCTCATCGATTCCGTCGTTTCGAGCCCAGGTACAAAAACCAGTCGTCTTTTTCTTCGTTTGCAGAACGCGTAAATGAGAAGGAACGTGTCGCAACACGGTCGCCCCAGACCGGCCCCGCCGGCTGAAATCGGCAGAACAGTCCTGCCTGGTCGCCCGCCTGCCGGTTCGCAGCCGGATCCGAGAAATGGACGTATAGAAAGGGTTTTTTGACACGGGGCCGCACCGAAACACATCAATGCGGGTCCGATCGGCCCTCCTGGTCTCCCTCGTCGTCGCCCTCCTGCTCACCGCGGGCCCCGCACCAGTCGCGGCGCTCGACGACGGTACCGGGGACGACCGTCGACAGGATATACGAGTCGAGTTGCTGGAAAACGGCGACGCGAGCTGGACCGTCGAACACCACATCGTCCTCCGGAACGAGTCCGATCGCGAGCGGTTCGAGGTGTTCGCCGAAGAAATCAGAAGCGGCGAACGAGACGTCAGGCTCGACCGCTCGTGGTTCGAAGGCTTCGTCCCGCACGCCGAAGCGGGGACGGGCCGACAGATGGACATCGAAGACGCCGGCTGGGACGAGTCGGTCGTCAGACCGGCGTCCGAAGTCGGGGCGTACGATGCGGACGCGGTCGAGCCCGATACGCAGATCGGCACCATCCGCTACAGCGTGACGTGGACGAACTTCGCCGAAACCGACGGCGACTACCTCCGTCTGCAGGAGACGTTCCTGACCGCATCCGGCACCACCTGGTTCCCCGGTCTCGAGCCGCATCAGCGCCTGATCATCGAGGGACCGGACGAACACGACATCGTCACCGCCCCACAGGGTATCGAGAACAACCGGATCGTCTGGGACGGGCGGACGACACTCGCTCCGGAGGACTTCGATATCGTCTTCTCCTCCCAGACCGGTGTCGTCGGCTTCATCCAAGACTCGTGGCAGCTGCTCCTCGGCCTCCTCTCACTGGTCGCCGTCGGCGGTGGGGCACTCTGGTACGTCCGGTCGACTCGCAACGGCGAGTGGGACGAGGGTGAACGTCCCGACTGGTGGCCGCCGATTGCGCCAGTGACGACGCGGCTTCAGGGAATCCTCGCCGGAGTGAATCCAGCTGACGACACCGACGAACGCGACACGATCGACGAGCCGTCACCGGAACCGACGGAGTCGGGTGTCACCGACGAGGATCACGACACGGTCGATCCCGAACTCCTAAGCGACGAAGAGCGCGTCACACACATGCTCACGGAGAACGGTGGCCGTATGAAGCAGGCCGCCATCGTCGACGAAACCGGCTGGTCCAACGCTAAGGTGTCCCAGCTCCTCTCGCAGATGGACGAAGACGACGACATCGAGAAACTCCGGATCGGCCGCGAGAACCTCATCACGCTCCCGGACGTCGATCCCACGCAGGCCGAGTGATGACGGCCGCCCCGTTCGCATTTTCGCGGCGTCGTACGCCGCGCTCGCGCGATCCACTCCGCCAAAAATCTGCACCAAAAATGCCGCTCGCTTCGCTCGCGGTCAGACTAGCGGTGTTCGCTCGACAACCTGGCACGTGCACCTTTTTCTCGTCGGGATCGCTCCCGGTGGTCGCGATCCACTCCGCCAAAAATCTGCACCAAAAATGCCGCTCGCTTCGCTCGCGGTCAGACTAGCGGTGTTCGCTCGACAACTTGACCGTCGTAGGTCGGATACTGCTCGACGATCTCCCCGTCGTCCAGGTCGCCCTCCTCGATCATCTCCTCTAAGAGCCACCAGGCGACCTCGACGTGGTTCGACTTCACCGTGTAGAATTCGGTGGGCACTCCGAGGGCCTCGAAGCGAGTGGGATCGGCACGCGTCTTGCCGTAGACGAGGGTGCCGTCGTCGGTGACGTCGTCGAACTCGCGACGGATCTGGCGGGCCATACGTTTGAGACGGCGGCGATGCTGGGCGGCGTCCTTGAAGACCGACGTGCAGAAGTAGACCCGCTCGTGGTCGCCCATCACGTCGAGGATCTCCTCGCGAGAGCCGTCGACGGCACTCATGTGATCTTCCTTGAGTTCGAAGCCTTCCTCCTGCATTCGGCGATAGTTTCCGTCGGACATCTCGAACTCGTTGACGTTACAGAAGTCGGCGGCGCCCTCGTCGAGGAAGTCGAGAAACTCCGGCTCCGGGCGGATGCCGGGGATCTCGAACGCGGGCGTGAGTCCCTCCTCGCGAGCGATGTAGAGGATGTCCTCCCACTCGGTGCCGTGGAGATCGCCCCACAGTTCGAGCGGCGGGTGAAAGCGGATCTCGTCGAGACCAGCCTCGGCGAGGCGGCGCATGTTCTCGCGACCGCCCGTAATTCCGGTGTAGAGGTGGGTGTGGTGATCCTCGCCGAATTCGTCTTTCAACAGTGAGAGGTAGTGGCAGGTCCGATCCAGGGCCTCCTGGGGTTCGCCACCGGTGATCGACGTCCCGAGGGCGTTCATCCGGTGGGCCTCTTCCAAGACGTCGTCGTCGGTCTCGACGAGCCGTTCGTTAGCGTAGACGTCGGTGACGTTCTTTCGATTCTCACCGAGCGGGCAGTAGAAGCAGTCGCGCTGGTCACAGTAGCCGTAGACGAACATGACCATCTTGCCGCCCTTCGCGCACTGCTCACAGCCCTTCGAGATCATTCGATACGTCCGATACTGGGCCGGGCGCCAAAAGCACCACGCATCGGCTCCGGCCTGAAACCTTTTGAGACGGGCGCCCCTTTCCGAATAGCATGCGAGAGCGGATCCGGGTGTGCTGGGTCGGCCCGACGCCGGAAGGGCAGACGCAGGCGATCGTCGAGCAGGCTATCCACCCGATCACCGTCACCGACCGATCGGTCGAGTGGCTCCGCGACGGTGAACCGAAGGACGCAACCGTCGAGCACGACGCAGCCACCCGGGTCGCAGACTGTTTCGTTCTCGACCTCGACGCCGATGGACGAGACGCCGGAATCCGTGCCGTCCCCGAAGAGACGCCCGTCGCCGTCGTTCTGGGACACGACGAGGACACCACCTCCCCGCTGGAGGCCGGTGCCGCGGACATCTTCCGGCGCGATACGGTTCAGCGGGAACCCGCCCTCGTGGCCCGGCGGCTCCGTTCCGTCGTCGACGCGAGTACGGCGCGTCCGCCGCTGACGCAAACGTCGACCGACTCGACCCGGCTCGGGCGCTATCAGACGGTCGTCGAACTGGCGGCCGACCCGATGTACGTGCTCGACTCGTCGGGCCGATGCGTCCTCGCAAACGACGCGCTCGCCCGGTTTTCGGGGTACGACCGGACCGATCTCGTAGGCGCTCACGCCAGTAGGTTCATCGGTAGCGCCGAATTCGAGCGAGCAAGCGAACTCCTCGCCGACCTCACGTCGAGCGATGAGTCGGCGGGCCGTTTCGAATTCACCCTCGAAACGGCTGACGGCGACGAGCGCGTCGGGGAAGCCACCATCGTGCCGGTTACGACGGACGATCGGGTCCTCGGCTCGGTCGGCGTCGTTCGCGATATCTCCGAGCGGACGCGCCGAACCCGCGAACTCGCCCGTTTTCGGACCATCGTCGAGACGGCGCCAATCGGTCTCTTCAGCCTCGACGAAACGGGGACGATCACCTGGGCGAACGACGAGTTCGTCGCACCGTTCGCGGAATCGGCCGACGAGATCGTCGGCGAGTCATTCCAGACGTTGGTCGAGCGCGGCTACTTCGCCCCCGAAGAGATCGACTCGTACGTCGAGCGCGTCCGGACGCTGCTGAGCGACGACACCGACGTCACGGAGATTACCCACGAGCCGAGACTCCACACGCCCGACGGCGAGACGAGAACGTACCGGGCGACGCTGACCACGTTACCGCTCGACGATGGGGAGTTCACGGGGACCGTCAACGCGTTCCGCGAAATCACCGACGAGCGACGGTACCAGCGAGAACTGGAGCGACAGAACGACCGACTCGAGCAGTTCGCCAGCCTGGTGAGCCACGACCTCCGGAATCCTCTCAACGTCGCGCAGGGACACGCGGAGTTGCTCGAAGGCGCCGTCGAGCACGACTCGACGACCGAGATATCGTGGGCGCTCGAACGGATGGAGACGTTGATCGACGACCTCCTGGCGCTCGCCAGACAGGGCGAAACCGTCGGAGAACCCGAGCGGGTCAACCTCGGGGCTGTCGTCGACGAGGCGTGGGCCGTCGTCGAGGGACCGGTTACGCTCCGTCACGACGTCGCCGGAACGGTGTTGGCCGACCGGAGCAGGCTCTGTGAACTCTTGACGAACCTGTTTCGCAACGTCGTCGACCACGGCATCGCCGACGACACCGGAGCGACCGACCCGAACGCAACCCAGGCAACCGACCACGACTCGCACGCGAACGTGTCGGCCGACAACGAGCAACACCCCACGAACGAACCCGAGTCTGCCCGTGAGATTTCCGTTGGGTGGATCGACGGCGATTCGAACCCCGCGGTGGAACCCTCCGGTTTCTTGGTCGCGGACGACGGGCCCGGCCTCCCGAACGTGGACGTCTTCGAGGCGGGCGTCACGACCGACCCTGACGGGACTGGTATCGGCCTCGCCATCGTCGCCGAGATCGCCGAGGCCCACGGGTGGACCGTCACGGCCGGGGAGAGCGCATCCGGTGGCGCACGGTTCGAGTTCCGCGGGGTCGACTCGGCGCGAGTGGATCGATCGGGGCGGTGATTCGAGGGAGGCGGACCGGGGGCGTGGTACCGCGGCTCCGGCTCCAGCCGGCGGCTCGATCCCCGAAGACCGATATAGGCGGCTTCCGTACACTCGCTCGATGCTGCTGGTCCTCTGTGTCGACCTCGACGACGATCTCGGCCGGAAGACCGGCTTCACCACGCCGGTCATCGGGCGCGAGCCGGTCGAGGAAGCCGCCATCGCCATGGCGACGGCCGATCCCGAGGACTCCGACGCGAACGTGATCTTCCAGGGACTGCACGTCTACGACGAGATCGACGCGCGCGACGAGAGCGTCGAAGTCGCAGTCGTGACCGGCAACGAGGAGGGAGAGGTGAGCGCGAGTCGAGAGATCGGCGACGAGGTCGATACGGTACTCGCCAGCCTCTCGACCGGCGAGGACGTCACGACCGTCGTCGTCACCGACGGGGCACAGGACGAGTCGGTTCTCCCCGTCATCCGTGCACGCGTCCCCGTCGACGGCGTCCGCCGGGTCGTCGTCCGGCAGGCCCAGAATCTGGAGTCGATGTACTACACGATCAAGCAGGTGATGGCAGATCCCGAGACCCGCGGGACGATCCTGATTCCACTCGGTATCTTACTCTTGATCTATCCGCTCGCGCTCGTCGGCGCACTCCTCGACTTCCCGGGGCTCGTCATCGGATCGGTCTCGACGCTGCTCGGCGTCTACCTCATCTCGAGCGGCCTGGGATTGGGGGCCTCGCTTGGCGGCGTCGCCACGAGCCTCCGCCGGTCGCTCTACGCGGGCCGGATGACGATCATCGCGTACCTCGTCGCCATCGCCCTCGTCGCCCTTGGCGGAGTCAGTGGGTTCGAAACGATCGAGTCGCTCGGGTCCACCCAGGAAGCGGTCGGGCTCCCGATCGGCGCCGCCGCATTCCTCCACGGCGCCATCCAGTGGTTCGGCGCCGCCGCTCTGACGACGAGTCTCGGGCAACTCACCGACGCCTACATCGGTGAGCGACTCGAGTGGCGCTACCTCAACGCCCCGTTCTACGTCGTCGCGATGACCGTCGTCCTCTACGCCGTCAGCGGGTTCTTCGTCGACCAAATCGACGTGGCGGCGCTGGCGACGGCGCTCACCGGTGGCACCGTCCTCGCCATCCTGAGTACGCTCACCTTCGCGATCGTCGAGTCGCGGATTTCACGCGACGGGAGCCCACGAACGGTGAACGTCGGCGAGTGACCGCCGATTCACCACCCATTTGAGGACACCTGTAGGGAAAGCATTACGACGATCGGCCACTCCCCTTGCGGTATGCACCACGTTCTGGCACCGCCGAGGCGATCTGTATGGTAGACATCGTCTTCTCACTCGGTCGGCTCTTCGTCGCGCTCGCACTGGTCGTCGTGAACGGATTCTTCGTCGGCGCGGAGTTCGCGCTCGTCCGCATCCGTCCGAGCGTCGTCGACCGGCTCGTCGAGGATGGGCGAACGGGCGCCGGAATCCTGCAGGAGGCGATGGACAATCTCGACGACTACCTCGCGGTCACGCAACTCGGCATCACGCTCGCCTCGCTCGGATTGGGGTGGGCGGGAGAACCCGCCGTCGCGGCGCTGATCGAACCGCTCCTGGGAGAGGTCCTCCCGACCGGTGTCGTCCACCTCGTCTCCTTCGCCCTCGCCTTTACCTTCATCACGTTCTTGCACGTCGTCTTCGGCGAACTCGCCCCCAAGACGTTCGCCATCGCCCGGACCGAACAGATCGCGCTCTTCGTCGCCCTCCCGATGAAGGTGAGCTACTATATCCTCTATCCCGGGATCGTCGTCTTCAACGGCGCCGCCAACGGGTTCACCAGTCTGCTCGGTGTGCCGCCCGCCTCCGAGAGCGAGGAGACCTTCACCGAAGCGGAGTTACTCACCGTCCTCTCACAATCGGGTCGCGAGGGGAACTTCGATCCGGACGAAGTCGAGATGATTCACCGCGTATTCGAACTCGACGACATCACCGTCAAAGAGATCATGATTCCCGCCCCGGACGTGGCGAGTTTCGACGCAGCCGACGACATCGAGTCGATGCGAGCACAGATCGTCGAGATCGGTCACACCCGGTATCCCGTGCTCGGTACGGGTGACGGAACCGACCGTATCGTCGGCTTCGTCGACGCCAAAGACGTCGTGCGGGTCATGGGACCCGAAACCACGGCCGACGAGACGACGGCCGAATCGCTCGCACGCGATCTGCCCGTCGTCCCCGAAACGGCTCGCGTCACCGATCTGCTCACCCAGTTCCAGACCGAAGGACGCCAGCTGGCCGCGATCGTCGACGAGTGGGGCGTCTTCGAGGGGATCGTGACCGTCGAAGACGTCGTCGAAGTCGTCGTCGGCGACCTCCGCGACGGGTTCGACGAGCACACGCGGGCCATCGAGCGCCAGTCGGACGACACGTACGTGGTCGACGGTGGCGTCACCGTCGCACACGTAAACGACCGACTCGGGACCGCATTCGAAGCCGAACAGGTCGAAACCGTCGGCGGCATGATTCTCGAACGACTGGGCGAAGTGCCAGCGCCCGGCGACAGTCTCGAACTCGACGACGCCACCCTCACCGTCGACGATGTCGACGAGAATCGCATCACGCGCGTCGTCGTCAGGCGAGCCGGTCAAGCGGACCGTCCAGACGACGTTGATGACGGGCAAGACGGGGAGAAATAACCGAAGCAGTTCCGGAGGAGAGCGGGCCGGTCAGTTGAACGCCCGATCCGTCACTGTTCACGTTCGACGACGAACTCGGCGAGTTCGCGGAGGTACGCCTCCGCCTCGGTATCGACCGGTTCGATCCGCTCCAGGGCGTCGATCGCCAGTTCGACCTGATCACGTGCACGTTGGTTCGCCGCACTCGGAGAGAGGTCGGTCACCTGTAACAGCGACGGTCGATCGAGCGACGCGTCGCGACCGGTCGGTTTCCCGAGCGTCTCCGGGTCGGCAACCGCGTCCAGAACGTCGTCGCGAATCTGGAACGCGACGCCGACGCGTTCTGCATACTCGCCGATGGCCGTGACGGTCTCGTCGTCGCCGTCCGCCGCGATCGCACCGAGTTCCGCCGCCGCCCGAAACAGCGCACCGGTCTTGCGGCGCGCGAGCGTCATGTACTCCGCCTCCGTCGACGGAGTCGAGACGAGTTCCATCGCCTCACCCTCGCCGAGTTCGACCATCGCCGCGGTCACCGATTGCATGGCCGCCGGGTCGGTCGAAAAGCGATCGAACGCCTCTCCGAGCAGCCCGTCGCTCGCGACGATCGCGGGTCCGTGACCGAACGCGCTCCACGCGCTCGGCGCATCGCGGCGGATCGGCGACCGATCGATGATGTCGTCGACGACGAGCGACGCGGTGTGGACGAGTTCGATACCGACGGCGAAGTCGAGCGCATCGGCTGAGTCGCCGCCGACGAACTCACACGAGAGGATCGTCACCGTCGGGCGCACGCGCTTGCCACCCGCAAGGGTCGTCCGGGATACCTGCTCGCGGAGATCGGGGGGCTCGATGGCCGTGACGACCGCTTCGAGCCGGTCGTCGATCAGTGCCTGTCGGCGGACCGGACGCTCCATTATCGGGTAACGGGGCGACACGAAAAAGTACGTGACGGATCGAAACGGGTCAGTCGGCAGTCAGTTCGTGTTCGAATCGTCGAACGTGAACTGATCGCCATCGCCGCCTGCATCGTTCGCAGGACTCCAGCCCTCGTCCGTGCTCTCCTCGAAGACCTGGCCGTCGCCAGCAGTGTCGGCCTCGGCTGGAACCGCGTCCCCCTCCTCGACGGTGATATCGACGGCCGTGTCGAATCCGTCGAGTGCCGTGCTGAGTTCGTCGGCTTGCGACGTCAACGAGTCAGCACGGTGGCTGACGGCGGTGATCGCCGAGGTCTGTTCTTCGGCCGCAGCAGCGACTTGCTGGGCTTCGTCCGAGGTCTCTTCTGCGATCTCGGTCGCCGACGAGACCATGGCGACGACCTCCTCGGTGGAGGCCGCCTGCTCTTCGGTCGCGGCGGAGATCTCCTGGACGCCGTCGTTGGTCTCCTGGGCGTACTCGGCGATCTCTTCGAGCGCCGCAGCGGCGTTCTCGACGGAGTCGACCTGTTCGGTCACCCGATCGGCAGTCTGCTGGACTTCCGCGGACGCCCTGTCGGTCTGGGACTTGATGCTGCCGAGGCGTTCTTCGATGTCCTCGGCCGCCTCCTTCGTCTCGGAGGCCAGTTCTTTGACCTCGTCGGCGACGACCGCGAAGCCGTCACCCGCGTCCCCGCCACTGCCGCTCCGGGAGGCCTCGATGTTGGCGTTCAGCGCCAGCATGTTGGTCTCGTTGGCGACCGTCGAGATGAACTCGACCAGTTCGTCGATCTGGTCCATCTCGGCTTCGAGTTGCTCGATCGCGGCGACGGCGTCGGCCGAGTCCGCCTCGATCTCGTGCATTCCCTCGATGGCGTCCCGGGCGGCGTCGCGACCCTCGGCACCCGTCGTAGCCGTTCGTTCGGCCACGTCGGCCACCTCGTTCGAGGAGGCGGCGATCTCCTCGGTCGTCGTCGAGAGACCCTCCATCTCACCGGCGACCGATCGGAGATTCACGTGCTGGCGATCGGCACCGTCAGAGATCTCCTGGACGGATTCGCTCACTTGAGCGGAGGCGGATTTGACCTCCTCCGCGCTTCCCGTGACGTCCTGGCTCGCCTCGGCGACGATCTTCGAGAACGCCTGTGCGCGCGCCGTCGTCTCTTCCAGATCGGCGACCATGTCGTTGAACGCGGTGGCGATCTCGTTCATCGACTCGTTCTCGCTCGACGGCTCAAGGCGCCGGGTGAGATCGCCCTCGGCGCAGTCGGCCATCACCTGCTGGTACCGTTCGGCCGTCGCCTCCAGGTGTTCGTTCATCGCCTGGGTTTCGGCGCGGGCCGCTTCGGCTTCGTCACGAGCCTGCGTCGCCTCGTCGATCCGGGCTTTCAACGACGTACGCATGCTGTCGAACGCGTCGTACAGCCGACCGATCTCGTCGACCCGGTCGGTCTCGAGATCGACGTCGAGGTTCCCCTCTTCCATCGCCGTCGCCCGGTTGCGAAGCTGCGTGAGCGGGACGACCGTCTGGCGGCCGAGCACCATCCCCATCACCCCCAGCGACAGGAGGCTCAACCCGATCAGAACGAGAACGTTCCACCCGACAGAGTTGGCCACACCGTAGGCCTCGGCTCTCGGCACGGTCGTCACCGCGACCCAGTCGCTGTTGGCGACCGGAACGTACGCGGCGACCGTCTCGTCCGACTCGACGACGTTCGTCTGTCCCGTCAGTGCGGTGTCGAGCGCGTCGGTGTCGATGGCGGGTCGATCGGTCCCGTCGGTCGATTCGAACACCGGCGAGCCGCTCGCATCCACGATACTCGTCGTCGCGGCCGACGACGGTTGTTGGAGTTGCTCGACCTGGTATTCGAGCGTCCCGATCACGACCGCGACCCGATCCGAGCGTTCGTTGACCGGGCTGACGAACGCCATGACCTGATCTCCGAGGACGTCGTCCTCGTAGGACGCGCCCGTATGCCAGACGTCGTCGTCGAACGACAGCTCCGACTCGATGTCCGAGCGCGCCCAGGGTTCGTCGATAGCACCGAGGCTGACGCCGCGCTGGGATGGGGTGGTACTCGTGACGATCTGCCCGTCATCCGTATCGACATAGTGTATCGCACGAACGTCGACAGACATCCGCGCCTGCTCCTCGACGAGATGGGCCTGGACGTCCTGTACAGCCCCATCGCGAAGCGGCGCTGACGCCGAGATCGTTCGAGTCTGGACGCCCATCGTTTCGACCCAGTCGCCGATCGAATCCGCCTGCAGCTGTGCCGTGGATTCGAGTTGCTCGTTCGACTCGTCTTCGACGGTTTGTTCGGCCTGTACGTAACTGGCTCCGCCCACGAGCCCGATGACGAGGACGACGGCCAGAATCGAGATGACGAACTTCGTTCGGTAGCGCCGGCGCACGAACGACGGCACCAGTTGTGATCCGAGAGACATCAGTATTCCACCGTATCGAGTTGCGTAATCGAGTTGCCTTCGTAGGTCCAGTACGAGAAGTTCGCCGCGACGACATCCCCGTTTTCGTCGAATCTGACGCCGCTCGAGGCGCCGACGTACTCGACAGGATCGCCCTGCGCGGCGAGTTCGATCCCGCGCGCCAGGTCCGACGGGCCGATCCGCTCGCCGGTCTCGTCGGTCACCGCGGGAATGGACGCCATGATCGTTTCGCCGACGTTCTCCCCGGCGTAGGCGTTGGCGAGCAAGAGCACGGCCGTCGCGTCGTAGCTGTGTGCGTTGAAGGGCGTACTATCCGGCGGTCCATCGTACTCGGATTCGTACGTCCGATCGAAGAAGTCCTTCCCGGGCCCCGCCGAAAGTGGCGCCGTCCCCCTGACGTGGTCGATCGATTCACCGACACGGCCGGGGAGACTTTCGTCTTGCATTCCGTCGGTCACCAGCACCGCGGGATCGGCCTCGCTGTCGTGCAGGTCACGGAGGAGTTGTGCGCCGCTGTTGGCGTACCCGATGAGAACGATCACGTCCGGATCGTCGGCGAGGGCCGCCGACAGTTGGTCGGCGTAGGAGATCGACCCGTCTTCGGGTGCCTGCTGGAAGGGAACCTGTGCGGTGACGGTGCCACCGTTTTCGCGAACGAATGCACGCTCGAATGCCCGACTCAACTGGTAGCCGTAGTCGTTGTTCACGTAGCACGTCGCGGCGCTCGAGTGGCCCTCCGCCGCGGCCCGATCCGCGAGGACGGTCGCCTGGAACGTGTCGGAGACCGCCGTCCGATAGACCATTCCACCATCGTTCAGCGTCGAAATCGTCGGTGAGGTGCTCGCCGGCGAACAACTGACGGTCCGGTAGGGAATCAACACCTGTTGTGTCGCCTGGAGTGTCACGTCGGAGCTCAGCGCCCCGTTGATCGCCGGATAGCCCTCCTGAACGAGCCGCAACGCCTCCCGAACGCCCACCGATGGCGAGGTCTCCGCGTCGGCCCGCCCGACGTCGAACTCGAGATCGACGTCGGCAGCCTCTAGCTGTGTGATCGGCAGTTCACCGGCATTGCGGATCGGCTCGCCGACGTGACTCAGGTCACCAGTAAGCGAGTGCAACATCCCGATCTTTATCGTTCGACCGAGCCCGCCGGGCCCGTCGTCGGTCTCGCCGGACCCGACTCCTGGAAGCCGGTCCAGACACCCCGAAAGCGACCCGAGCGCACCAACGGCAACCCCTGACAACACTGTTCGTCTCTTGTGGCGATCCACCATGGCCCCCGGTTGTCAGAGTACCACTATAATATCTCCGGAGAATGATAATAGCATTACATATTTTTATTCGTACGCTTTTGCGTTCTTGGCAACCGTTGGCTAGTAACAACAGCACGAATCTGACCACGCATAACTACCCGATCAAACCAACACCCGAGCGTCGATTCGATAGCGCTCGGCCACTGGTGAGGCAGCCGCCGACCAGACGATCAGCGCTCCATACTCAGTCGCCGATCGAACATCTGGAAGACGTTCGAACCACAGATTTCACCTTCGTGTGCCCGGAGGAGCCGCAACTCGCTGCACAGAAAATCGTCGCTTTGGGCCGTTCTTCGCTGCCCGCACGTCGCTCCGGCCCCCGCTCGCTGTTTCGTGATCCTCACTACGTCGGATCCCGCCCTACTGGAACTCTTCGATCAACGCCGGCACGACGTCGAAGAGGTCGTCGTGAATCGCGTAATCGGCGATGTCCATGATCGGGGCGTTGGGGTCGGTGTTGATCGCGACGATCGTGTCCGAACCCTTCATGCCGGCGACGTGCTGGACGGCGCCGGAGATGCCGATGGCGATGTAGACGTCGGGTGTGACGACCTTCCCGGACTGGCCGACCTGGCGGTTCGCGGGGAGCCAGCCGTTGTCGACGATCGGTCGCGACGACGAGAGCGTGGCATCGAGTGCGTCGACGAGGTCGCGAATCAGATCAAGGTTCTCCTCCTCTTCGATCCCGCGGCCGATCGAGACGAGCAGGTCGGCCTCGCTGATGTCGACGTCGCCGCCGGCGACCTCCTCGAAGCCGGTGACCGTCGAGCCGACGGCGTCCTCGTCGATCTCGGCGTCGAAGGCCTCGATCGAGGCGTCGGCAGTGCCTTCGGCTTCGGGCCACTCGCCTTCTCGGATCGTGGCGAGGGCAGTGCCGGCGTCGAGTTCCGTCGTCGTTTCGACCTTGCCACCGTACATCTCGCGCGTCGCGATCAGCGAGTCGCCGTCGACGGCGAGGTCGACGACGTCGGTCACGATCGACAGGTCGAGGCGACCGGCGACCGCGGGTGCGTAATCGAGTCCGTTGACGCTGTTGGGCACGAGGACGTACTGCGGATCGATCGTGTCCACGAGTTGCTCGATCGCCTGGACGTAGACGTCGTGGTTGAACTCCTCGCCGTCTGCGACGGTGTGAACGACGTCGACGCCCTCGCGGGCGAGTTTCTCGCCGAATTCGTCGACCGCGCCACTGATGACGGCCAGGTGCAAGTCACCGCCCGTCTCGTCGGCGAGTTCGCGTCCCGCCGTCGCGAGTTCGTAGCTCACCGGTCGGAGTTCGCCGCGGCGGTGATCCGCGATCGCGAGCACGTCTGTCATGCCGTCACCCCCTTCTCTCGAAGCATCTCAGCCAGCTCGCCCGCGGTCTCCTCGGCGCTTCCCTCCCAGACCGTCGCGTCGCTCTCGGACTCCGGTTCGTACATATCCGTCAGTTCGAGGCTGCCATCGACGACGCCCGCATCGACGCCGATGTCGTCGAGCGTCTTCGCGTCGAGCGGCTTGCGCTGGGCCTGACGGATGCCGCGCAGGCTCGCGTAGCGCGGTTCGTTGATCCCGGTCTGGATCGTCAGCACGGCCGGGAGATCGACCTCGGAGAGCTCCTCGACGCCACCCTCGAGTTCGCGTCGCACGGACGCGGTACCGTCCTCGAGATCGTGGTCGAGGTCGTTGACGACGGCCGACCACTGGAAGTCGAGCGACTCGGCGAGGGAGACGCCGGTCGCCATCCAGCTGTCGTCGCCCGTCTGGACGCCCGAGAGGATCAGATCGGGTTCCTCTTCGGCGACGACGGCCTTCAGAATCTCCGTCTTCGCGCGAACGTCGAGCAGGTCGACACCCTCCAGTGACTCGTCCCAGACACGGATAGCCCGGTCGGCACCCTTCGCGAGCGCCTGTCGGATCGTCTGTTCGGACTCTTCGGGGCCGATCGTGACGGTAACGACTTCGTCGGCCACGCCGCCCTCCTGCAGCTGGACGGCCTCCTCGATGGCGTAGTCGTCCCACTCGTTCAGATCGGCGTTCAGGTACTGGTCGGCGATCTCGGTACCGTCGATCTCGAACTCGTCGTCGACGGTTGCCACCTCCGCGACCGTTACGAGGATTTTCATCGCCTCGAACTCCGACCGCAGGACCGTAAATGCTTTCGAAACCGGCTTCGTCACGTCGGTAGTTGATCCGGCGAGACGCGGCCAGCCAGCCCGCAGTCCAGTCGGCGTGGCGGATTCGCCCCAGTCACACCCAGTGGGCGATACGCAAGCGGTTTAACGCTGCCGGCGCTACGGCGGGTATGGCAGATTGTCCACTCGCCGACGACTGTCCGCAATTCTCCGAGCGGATCGCTGGCATGGGGTGTCAGCACTACGGCGACAAGGGTGGCAAGGAGTGGTGTAACCACTACAACCAGCCGATAAGCGAACTCAAAACCCAGCCCGTCAAGAGCGGCGAGGAGGTCGTCGTCGACATCGTCGACATGCACGAGAGCGGCGCCGGCGTCGGCCGGACCGAGGACGGCTTCATCGTGATGGTCGACGGTGTCCTCCCGAAGGCCCGTTCGCGCGTCGAGATCTCCCGCGTTCACAGCAACCACGCACGAGCGGAAGAGGTCGAACGCCTACCGCTCGACCCCGACGAGGACGAGAGCGACAACGACGAATCCGACGCCGACGCGGACGAAGACGAGGACGAGGACGATGATGCAGACGCGGACACGGACGACCGCGAACGCGATGACTCCGGCCCCGATCGCCCGCAGCTTGGCAGCCGCGAGAACTTCTGGGGCTCCTGAGGACTCGCCGCGACGACACCCCGTCCACGAGTGGTGACACACCTGCCAATCCGGTTTCCGATATCGGTGCAGCCGGCGACCCCACCTGCCCCGCGACGTTTTTCCCCACGGACCGCAAACGCCGAGCCATGCGAGCGCCGCTCCGGGCCGGCATCGCCGTCTACAACGACGGTCACTACCACGCAGCCCACGACGCGTGGGAAACGCACTGGCTCGATCTCGAGACCGGAACCGACGACGAGCGGTTGCTCCACGGGTTGATCCAGTTCACCGCGGCGGTTCACCACGCCCACCGCGGGAACTGGGAGGGTGCCGTCGGCCTCGCCGAAAGCGGGCGTGAATATCTGCGGGAGTTCGGTGACGTGTACCGCGGGTGCAACGTCGGCGACGTCAGACGATACGGACGACGGCTCAAGGCCGACCCCGAAGTGATCGAACGACGGCAACCGCTCTCGCTCACCCACGAGGGTGAACGACTTTCCCTGGCCGATTGCACCCCCGAAGAGACGGTCATCGCCGCGAAGGTCCTCGCCGAGGAGTGGGGGTACGACGATGCACCGATCGGCACCGCGGGCGCGTACGCACTGGCCGACCTCGATGCCGGGCAAGACGGTGGCCCGTTCCTCGCACTGCTGTTCGATTTCGTGCGCGAAGACGCGGCGGATCGACCGCTCATCGTGCAGCGGCTCCGCGCACACGTCGATCGACGCGACGCGCGGGAGAGCGCCGTCGAGGGATTGTTCGACGAGCGGTAACGCCGGCGTGAAACCATTCGACAAACGGAGAGCGTCGTCGCGGAATGTTCGGCGAACGGTAGTCGCTATTCGAGCGTGTGCACCGGCATGAAAACCGTCGAAGCGTAGGACTGATCCGTTCGTTCGCGTCGAATCCGTGCGAGTTCTTCGGCTCGGCTTCGGCCGTGAGGCGGTATCGCCGAGCCTCGGCGTCGCACGTAGCCTCCGGGGGGCTTTCAATCACCCGGCGGGCGGTCGCCCTCTATCAGTTGTCGCGTAGCCGCGGGGACGACGGCCGCAGCCGGTCCTGGGCCGCAGCCGTCGTGGATCCCGAGACACCGCGTCACTTTCGAGGACGAGCGCTACCATCGGGCGTTTTTTCCGCCGGAGGCAGGGTCTCCCCCAGGCGTCGTTCGGTCGTCGATGAATATAACGTATTCTATTTCCCCTTCGTAAGATATCTCGTCGGCGCGGGCGGTTCGTGACGGGGTACCGTCACACGACGTAATAGAACGGATCGAAACTGGCCGAGGGAAGACGACACAATCTGCCAAGCGGCCGGACAGTCTTAACATATTTATTACTCAACTAAAAAAGCCCTGATATGACAGACCAGCCCTCCATCCCGGATCCGCTCCCGGTCCCGGCGTACATCGAAGACGGTGCACGGCTCGCCGCCATTCTGCTCGTCTGGGGAATCATCAGCGCCTTCTTCACGCACGGCCTGACCGAGCTCGGGATCCTCGAGCGACTCTGGTTCCAGCTCGGCGACCTGTTCGCGTTCGTCGGCGTGTTGAACGCGACGCTGTACCTCGGGTATCGCGTCGTCGACTACTGGCGTGGGACCGCCTGACGATTACGCGATTCGTTCGTCGCCGTTCCACTCCGCGGAGTTGTCCTGGGGCTCGTAACCGAGCACTTCCCGAGCGCGTTCGATCGAGTAGTACTTCCGGTCGTTGTCGGAGATGCCGTAGACGATCTCGTAGCCGTAGTCGGCCTCGATACAGCGCTGAAAGAGGTGCGCGCAGTCGCGATAGGAGAGCCACATCGCCTGCCCGCGTTCGTAGTCGATCGGTGGATGACCTTTCGTTAGGTTGCCGATACGGACGCAGGCAACCGAGAGGTCGTGCTCGTCGTGGTAGTAGCGCCCGAGGAGTTCGCCGGCGGCCTTCGAAACGCCGTAGAGGTTACCAGGGCGCGGGAGTTCCGTCCCGTCGAGGCGAAAATCGTCGTCCTCGCGATACATCTCCGGCGTGCGTTCGTCGGTCTCGTAGTGGCCGACGGCGTGGTTCGACGAGGCGAACGCGACCGTGTCCACGCCCGCCTCGACGGCGGCCTCGTAGACGACACGGGTGCCGTCGATGTTGTTCGGCAGGACCGACGACCACGGAGCCTCCTTACGCGGGTCGCCCGCGAGGTGGATCACCGCGTCCATCCCCGCCATCGCCTCGCGGACGGCGTCCTCGTCGGTGATGTCGGCGACGACGAACTCGCCCGGCAGGTCCTCGGTCGGCGGATCCCGATCGAGGAGTCGCCACTCGTATTCGTCGGCGAGATCGCTCAGGACCGCCGTCCCCACGCGGCCGGCCGCCCCGGTCAACAGGACCGACTGTGCCATTCGTTCGCCCGAAGGAGCCACCCAGATACGTAGCTTGCGGTCTGGGACGAAGGGTGACAGCCCCGGGACCGATGACGGCCACGGTGTAGAGTTGGCGCGATCGCGCCGACAGAAGGCACCGGTGTTGTTGATCGGAACGACCATTGTTCCGGCGAGCGACCGGCCACCATGACGCAGACACCACCGTCGGACTCGTCCGACACCGCTGACCCTACTCCAAGCGAGGTCGCCTGCTTCGAGACCGGGATCAAGTTCGGCTCGCTCTATCACCAGTTCGCCGGGACGCCGGTCTCGCCCGCGAGCGCCGACAGCATCGCCCGTGCGATGGAAGACGCGATCGAGAACCAGCCACACTGTGAATCCGTGACCGTCGCGGTCGACACCGACGCACTGCAGGCCGAACTCGACGAATCGGACGCTGACTACACCGAGTTGACCGGCCGCTTCCTCGACGTCGAGATAGTCGTGGGCTACGAGGCCCACACCGTCACCGCTCAAATGGCGATGGAGGACGGCTACCCGTTGATGCGCGTGGTCGACATCGCGAGCGGGGAGGACCGAAACACGGACCACGACAGGTGACCGCGTCTCGACAATCTGGAACAGGGACGGCGACCTCGACCAGCACGCGATGGTCGGAGTTCCAGACGGGGGAGACACCCTCACGGGCCAATTTTCACTTTCACTTTCGGGCGATCGTTTAACCCCGGCGAAGTCGTACAATCAGGCATGAGTCAGGCCTCACTCACCGACGACGACCTGTTCGGCGAGGCGGCGAACGAGATGCGCGAGGACGTCGAATCCTCCCTGGCCGACGCCCGCGACGCCCTGCCAGACGCCGAAGCGATCTGGGAGACCGACGCCGACAACGTCCTCGGCGCCCTGAACGGGTTGAAGTCCGCACTCGAGACGGGTGACGCCGAGGAGCACCTGCGTGACGCCAAGAAGTGGTACACGATGGGCGAGCGCGCCGACGCGTTCGACGACGCCGAGGACCTCGCCGACGAGATCGAGACGCTCGAATCGACGATCGGCGATATCGAACAGGCCGGCGACCAGGTCGGCGACCTCACACAGACGATCCCGGGACTGCGAAGCACCCTCCAATCCGCCGACGACGAAGACGAGGAGTGAGTTCCGACTGGAGGGCCCTAGCCACTAGTGTGTCGGTGAGGAGGCGTCGAATTCGCGCGTGTCGACGGCGGTAAGGAGGCGGGCGAGCGACTCGGCTGCCAGTTCTCGCAGTTCCTCGCCACGGTCGGCGTCGCCGTCGGTCGGATCGCCGACGACGCCGTTTTCGGTAAACTCGGCCGAATCGTGCGCCACGTTCGTGTGACTCACCCACTCGCCCCAGCCGTCCGCGGCACCGTCACGGGCCGACGCTACCCTGTCCTCGCGGACGAGGTCGGGTTCGATCGCCCGGAGGAGCGACGTTTCGAGCGGGCCCGCGTGGCCCATCTCGGCCGAATGGTCGCCGACAGCCTCGAACCAGGTGAACGCGACGGCGTAGACGTCGTCGTGACGACTGAGCTCGGCGGTGACCTCCCGCAAGGCGTCGACGTTACCGCCGTGCCCGTTGACGACGACGACGCGATCGAACCCGTGGTGGGCGAGGCTCCGGACACAGTCGCGGACGGCGTCGCGGAACGTATCGGGTTCCAGCCAGAGTGTCCCGGCGAAATGACGATGCTCTTCGGCGATCCCGACGGGGAGCGCTGGGGCGACCGCAACCTCGCCGTCGAACGCCTCGACACCTGCCTCGGCGACGGCGGTCGCCGCCAGCGTATCCGTCCCGAGCGGGGCGTGGGGGCCGTGCTGTTCCGTGCTGCCGACGGGGAGGACGGCCAGGTCGGTGTCCAGATCGGCCGCCTCCGGCCACGTAGCACGTTCGAGGTCCATGTCCGCTCTCACGGATGGTCGGGTCTTGTAAGCACCGTCTCTGCCCGCGTCTCAGACGGCGGGGCAACCTCGTGTAGAGTGACCTCGGCGGTGCACACGCGCTGGCAGGGCGAAGGGGTTTCCGGCGGTCTCCCAACGGACCGGGTATGAGTGACGAGAATCGCGAACAGGGTGTCGAACTCGGCGAGCTCGGGACGAAACTCGAAGAACACGACTATCCCGTGAGCCAGGACGAACTGCTAGAGGCCTACGGTGAGGAAGAAGTGAAGATGGAAGAGAAGACGACGACGTTCCGGGAGCTGCTCGAACCGTTCAACGAGGACCGGTACGACTCGGCGGCCGCGGTCAGACAGGCGATCATGACGATGGTCGGCGACGAAGCGATCGGGCGTAAGAACTACAGCGACCGGACACCCCCGGCACCGGGCGAGGATCGCCAGGACGAGGGTGCGCCGGGACAGGACGGACAGCGAGAACAGGAGTCGTTCTAGTTACATCGACGGACTGGTGTCTTGGCGTGACGTCGTCAGCTGAGGGGCTCGGAGAGAGTCGACGTCCATGAGGCGACGAACACAGACGTAACTGATCTTCTACTTAGCCTGTGAGCGCCGCGAAGATCGACCCGATACCGACGACGACCGCCGGCAGCGCAGCCGTTTTCGGAGGCACGTCGTGAGTCTCGGCGACCCCGTATGTGAGGATGTAGACGCTCCAGGCCGTAACGAGGAAGAGAAAGACCATCGAGATCGGGTTGGGCGTAAGCTGGACAGCAGCCTCGTTCATCTGGATTGGGAGCTGCTCGGGGTTCGAGCCGTCGAAGCTGAGCGACTGGAGTTGGTGCCACCCGTTCGCCGTCATCGGCACGAGGAAGACTATCTCCGGTGCGTACGCCCACCCAGCGATTCCGAGGGCGTCGGGGAACGTGCCGACAGTCCGCTCGCCGCCGCTCCCGAAGTGCATCACTGCGGCGACGACTAGCCAGGCCACGACGATTCCGATCACCATGCCCACGACCATGGACGGCACGCTTGACTGAAGCAACCGCTCCTGGGCAGGGGTGAGCCCAGTGATCTGGTCCAAGACGTGTGTGAGGAGGAAGAACACGGCCACGAGTTCGAGGACAGCGTACGACACGAACACGCCGACGCCCGACATGACCGTCCCAGTCCGATTTGCGACGTACGCCCTCGGACGGAAGAGCGGAGTACGCACTGCCATACGACGACCAGTTTTCAAACTTACAAAATGCTTTCGTATCCAAGTGGACGCGTCGCTATCTTCAACCACTACTGGTCGAGATCGATCGGCAGTAAAGACGAGTACCGGACAAAAAAACGAAAGGGACGATAACGAACGGTGCGGTCGGCGGTGGACGACGGGATTCACTGCCCTACCGGGAATCGAATCGAACGGTCAGTCGTCCTGCTGTGACTCCGTTCGAGCGGTCCGGCGCTGGGCGCGTTCGATGAATTCCTGAGGGAGTTCGTCGATCTCACCGGCCTGGACGCCCCAGAGGTGCGCGTAGAGGCCGCCGTTATCGAGGAGGTCGTCGTGAGTGCCACGTTCGACGATCTGTCCGCCCTCGAGGACGACGATAGTGTCGGCGTCTTTGATCGTCGAGAGGCGGTGAGCGATGGCGAACGTGGTCCGGTCGGCGGCGAGTTTGTCGATCGAACGCTGGATGAGCATCTCCGTCTCGGTGTCGACGTCGCTCGTCGCCTCGTCGAGGATGAGGATCTCCGGATCCTTGAGGATCGCCCGCGCGATGGAGATGCGCTGGCGCTGGCCGCCCGAAAGCTTGACGCCGCGTTCGCCGACCTCGGTGTCGTAGCCCTCCGGCAGGTTCTCGATGAAGTCGTGGGCTTCCGCCATCTTCGCGGCCTCGATCACCTCGTCGCGGGTGGCGTCGAAGGTCCCGTACAAAATGTTCTCCTCGACGGAGCCGTAGAACAGGAACGAGTCCTGGCTGACGTACCCCGTCCGCTCTCGCAAGCTTCGGAGGGTGACGTCCCGGAGGTCCTGTCCGTCGATCCGGATCTCGCCATCGTCGATGTCGTACATCCGGAGCAGGAGCTTCAGAATCGTGGACTTGCCGGCACCGGTCGGGCCGACCAGGGCGAGCGTTTCGCCGCCTTCGACCTCGAAGTCGACGTTCTCGACGATCGTCTCATCGCCGTCGTAACTGAAGGTAACGTCGTTGTACTCGACGTGCCCGTCGGTCACCTCGAGTTCCGTCGCGCCGGGATTCTCCTCGACGCGGCTCGGTTCGTCCATTAACCCGAACATCCGCGCGGAGGACGCGCGAGCACGCTGGTACATGTTGATGATCTGCCCGAACTGGGCCATGGGCCAGATGAATCGCTGCGTGTAGAGGACGAAGACGACGAAGTTCCCCTCGGTCAGCGTCCCGGTGAACGGCCCCGGTGCCGTGCCGTTGAACACCCAGAGGCCGCCGACGAGGAACGTGATGACGAACCCGACACCGGCGATGACGCGCAGGCCGGGGAAGAACTTGATCCGGGTCTCGATGGCGTCCCAGTTCGCGTCGAAGTAGCCCATCGAGACGTCGTCGACGCGATCTGATTCGTAGTCCTCCGTCGTGCTGGACTTGATGACCTGGATACCGCCCAGGTTGTTCTCCAGTCGGGAGTTGACTTTCCCGACGGTCGAGCGGACCTTGGCGTACTTCGGCTGGATGATCTTGACGAAGGCGTACGTGAACACAGCGATCAGCGGCACCGGCAGCAAGGCGACGAGCGCCAGTTGCCAGTTGATCCACAGCAGCAAGCCGCCGATCCCCAGGACCATCACCGACATCCGGAACAGGGAGTTCATCCCGTCGTTGAGGAATCGCTCCAGTCGGTTGACGTCGTTCGAGAGGATGGACATCATCTCGCCGGTCTGCTTGTCGGAGAAGAAGTCCATATTCAGCCGCTGCATCTTGTCGTAGGTGTCCGTCCGCACGTCGTGCTGGATGTTCTGTGCGAAGGAATTGAAGCCCCAGTTGCGCAACCAGTGGAAGATCGCCCCGAAACCGAACGCACCGATCAACACCGCGATCGTGAACCAGAACTGACCCTCCTGGGTCGGTGGCAACAGGCCGTCGGGGAGGACGACCAGCGGTATCTGTTCGGAGAAAGACGCGGCGCCACCGTCACGAAAGATCGAGTCGATGGCGATGCCGAGCATCAGCGGCGGCAACAGGTCAAGCAACCGAGCAAAGATACTTGCGAAGATCCCGACCAACGCCTGGAACTTGTACCGAGCTCCGTATTCGCGGAACAACCGCTTCATCGGGTTCTCGATCTTGTCCCGTTGTTCCTCGAAGGGATCGTCTTCCTCCCAATCAACACTCATTACACCGCCGTGCGGGAGCACGCCCAATAAATATTCCCTTCGAATCGAAATAGTGAGGGATCGGACGGGTACTGCTCGATCTTGCGTCGGGCCGACTCTCGCACACGATGGATGCCACGCGTCGATTATCGGTGACGGACTGCAACTGGCTTCCGCGCAACGTTCCCCCGACTGACGCAGAAGGTAACAGTTATTCGAACGCGTCACCACCGGTCGGATACGGGCTCGTGGTCTAGCTGGTTATGACGTGGCCTTTACAAGGCCGAGGTCGGTGGTTCGAATCCGCCCGAGCCCACTTCCGCCGGCGCGAACAACTCGTGAGCGCCGGCTGCGTGACGTAAGGGCGGGTCGAATCAGACGGCACCGAGCGTAGTGAGGTGACGGCGTGGTTCGAATCCGCCCGAGCCCACTTCTGCCGGCGCGAACAATCCGAGAGCGGCGGGCTGAGGGAGAGGTCGTCCGGACGGAGCTGATGTGCAGGACGCGGTGAGAAACGGCGATAGGTGCACCTCCGTGGACCACATCCTATCAAATTTCGATCAACTAGGCCTGTTACTACAGAATGATGGTGGCAGAAATCGCCGACTGAGAGGGAGATTATACGTCACTTTGCGTTTCAAAGAATCGTCTCCAATTAGACAAATAATATATTATTAGATAACTTTTTCATGCAACGTTTCCGGTAATAGGACGGGATTCTAACGTGACAGATGGAACTGACTCGTTCACGGCAGGCGGTTTCGAGGCGACAGACGACTGGACGAACGCGGACGTCCCCGAGCTCGAGTCGACAGGAGAGCCCGTCGTCGTGGGATCGATCGCGTCGTTCCACGGAGGAGATACTGCGGGCCTCCGACTTCGTAACGTCAGTGCGGATGGTCTTGAGGCGTTCGTCGAGGAGGAGACCTCGAAGGACGGAGAGACCTGGCACAAGGCCGATTCGATCCGGTTTCTCGGAGCGCCGAGTGGTCCGATCACGGACGTGTCGGAGCGTCACATCGGGGAGGCCGGTGCCATCGATCTGGAACAGCCGGACGGTGACCACTGGCACACCATCGAGTTGAATGATAGCTACGACGATCCGGTCGTGCTCACGCAGGTCATGACCTACCGCGGGAAAGACGCCTGTCACGGACGGGTTCGAAACGTGCAGCCGGATAGCTTCGAGTTTCAAATCGAAGAGTGGGATACCCATAACGGCCCACATACGGAGGAAACGGTCGGATACTTCGTTCTCGAACAAGGAAGCCACACGCTCCCGGACGAGAACCCTCTCTCGGACGGGACTCCGCTCGAGGTTCGGACCGTCCCGACCGACGACGACTGGTCGGAGATGACGTTCTCGGCCGCGTTCGGCAGCGACCCCGCCGTAGTGAGCCGGTCGCAGACCGAGAACGGTCACCACGAAATCGTAACACGACACCGGAACGTGGGCGGCGATGGCCTCGAGGTCCGCCTTCAGGAAGAGGCGGCCCGCGGTGGCGAACACGTCCAGGAGACGGTCGGCGTCGTTGCGACGCCACGTCGCGACGTCGAGGTCGGCTTCGGTCGGGTCCAGGACGTTGACCACGACTGGACGGCGTTCGATTTCGAGACGCGTATTACCTCGTCGAACCCGGTCGTTCTGACCAATCTCGATACGTTCAACGGCTCCGATACGGCTGCACCGCGGTTACGGGCTATTTCGTCGACCGGAGGGCAGGTACGGGTCGAGGAAGAAGCCTCACAGAACGAGGAGCGCCGGCACAACGAGGAGACGATAAGCGTCCTCTCCCGTCCGGAAGGCCCGATCGAAGACGAGAACGGGAACAGCATCGGGTGGGCCGGGACGTTTTCGTTCGATCAGCACGACGAATCGTACTGGCACACGCTGAAGTACGGTGGTGAGGTGTACGACGACCCTGTGGTGTTCGCAGACATACAAACGTACAACGGCGAACAGCCGGCTCACGTCCGCCTGCGCAATGTCGGCCCCGAATCCTTCGAACTCCAGATCGAGGAGTGGGACTACCTGAACGGCAGACACGTCGAAGAGACCATCGGCTACCTCTTGCTGGAGTCGGGAACGCACGTACTCTCGGACGGGTCGCACCTCCACGTCGGCACGACGCAAGCCACCCACCAGTGGTTCAGCACGAAGTTCGTTCCGGATTACGGCAGCAAACAACCGGCGCTTCTCACCCAGTGCCAGACGTACAACGGATACAACGAGGTCGTGACGCGGACGACGAACCTCGATGCACACGGGTTCGACGTCAGGCTCCAGGAAGAGGAGGGCAGCGACGGGAGACACGACGTCGAATCCGTGGGCTTCCTCGGTATCGCACGGCCCGGACGAAGCACACCCAGATACGAAACCGACAGGGTACTCGACACCGCAGTCGAGGGGTTCAGCGTCGAAGACTGTGCCTTCGCGTTTGATAACGACTTTCCCGCGGGGCAGTACACGCTCCCCCAGCCGATCAGGCTCCCGTTCGGACTGGGAACGATCGACGAAATCGGCGATACCACGAACGGTATGTGCGGTGGCATGGTACTCGCGGTGCGGGACTACTTCGAGCACGGGGTGACGCCCTGGTCCGACGACCTCGTCGCGCGGTCGCCACCGAACTCGCCAGTCCACGGTGACCAGCCGGCGGAGGACACGCGGCTTTTCAACTTCCTCTCGGAGCGGCTGTTCGACAGTTTCGTTCCCGGCGATGGAAACGCACTCGGCGCGGGAATCTACCAGACGCTGATGAACTCGGCGAACACGAAGAAGTGGGGGCAGGTGAAGAAAAGCAGAAACGAGGTGATGCGGGACGAGTGGGAAAACGAGATCAAACCGACCCTCGACAGCAACACCCTCTGTCCGCTCGGGTTAATTCACGTCGATACGCACGGCAACCCCCTCAAGACCGGTTTCAATCAGATCGGGAACAACCATCAGGTGCTGGCCTACGGCTACACGCGATCCGGTGACACGATCGAAATCTACGTCTACGACCCGAACTACCCGGACGACAACGAAATGCGGATCCAGTTTACGAAGAAGGACGACCTTGGCAACTGGTTCGAGCCGTCGTACGTCGGCTCGTCGAAACCGCTGTACGGCTTCTTCGCCGCGCCGTATTCGCGGAAAACGCCGCCTGGGTCCTACTAGAATCGAGCGCTGAGACATCGATCCCGGTCTATCACCGCACTACGCTGGGAACCGCAGCGATCCGGCCCAGCGCCGAAATTTCGCTCGGCCTGGGTCTGCAGCGCCACCGACCCGGCAACGTTCGGTTCGACCCGTAGATTTAAGGCCATCCGTTCATTCAGTCAGGGCGCAATGACGACACCAGAGGGCGCCTCTGTCACCCGGCAGGGGAGTCGAGTTCTTCGACGGTACTGAAGCGGCTACTGCAGCCAACGCTGACGACGTACAGATTTTCGATACGACGCTTCGTGACGGTGAGCAAGCGGCACGCGTCTCGTTCACGTACGACGATAAACGCGAGATAGCGGCGATGCTCGACGAGATGGGTACGCACGTCATCGAGGCGGGGTTCCCGGTGAACTCCGGGGCGGAGTTCGAGGCGGTCCGCGACATCGCCGAGGCGAGTGACGCGACCGTCTGCGGCCTCGCGCGAATCGTCGACGAAGACATCGAGGCGGCACTCGATGCGGGCGTGGATATGGTCCACGTATTCGCGTCGACCTCGGACGTCCAGCTCGCCGACTCGATGCACGCGACGCGGGAGGACGTCAAACGTCGGTCGGTCGCAGCGGTCGAGCGCGTCGCCGAGGCGGGCGTCGAGTGCATGTTCTCGCCGATGGACGCGACGCGGACGGAGCCGGCGTTCCTGGCCGAAATGGTCGCAGCCACCTCGGCGGCCGGCGCCGACTGGATCAACGTCCCCGACACCGTCGGCGTCTGCACGCCCTCGCGAATGGGCGACCTCGTCGAATTCGTCGACGACCACGCCGACGCGAGGATCGACGTGCACTGTCACGACGACTTCGGCCTGGCGACGGCGAACGCGGTCGCCGGCATCGAAGCCGGCGCGAGTCAGGCGCAGGTCTCGGTCAACGGCATCGGCGAGCGAGCGGGGAACGCCGCCGCCGAGGAGGTCGTGATGGCGATCGAGTCGGTCTACGGGACCGACACCGGCATCGACACCACGCGATTCGTCGAGCTCTCCTCGCTCGTCGAGGAGCGAAGCGACGTCCACGTCCCCCGGAACAAGCCGGTGGTGGGCGAGAACGCGTTCAGCCACGAGAGCGGCATCCACGCCGCGGGCGTGATCGAGAACGCGGCGACCTTCGAGCCCGGCGTGATGACCCCGGAGATGGTCGGCGCCGAACGCGCGTTCGTCCTGGGCAAACACACGGGGACCCACAGCGTCCGCAAGCACCTGCGAGAGGCCGGATACGATCCCACTGACGAGCAGGTACGCGAGGTGGTCGATCGGGTCAAATCGTACGGCGCAACCGAGGGCGACGTCCCACAGGACGTCGTCGAGCGCTTCGCTCGTGAGGTGGGCGTCGATCGACCACGCGTTCACGAGGGACCCATCTGATGGCCGTCCGCAGACGGGTGAGCTCCACCCATCACCAGCGGGTCGCTCCGCGGACGGCGCGATATCGCCGGTCGCTCGACGCGGCGCACCGTCGTCGACCGTTGCGCCCGGTAGACGACAGTCCGCGGCTGTCGGGGGCCATAAGGGCGAGTTGTGGCGATCGTTGCAGTCGCCGACAGATATATAAAATCAGCCGTCGACTCACCGGGTACAGTGCGACCGAACGCTCCCGCTCACGACTTTGCTGCGGTCACGGGAGCTGTCGCTGCAATTCTCGGTGGTTCGATTATTGTAGGGGCCTAGTCCCCTACACACCCCTCTCTTCCCCGACCGGACGTATCGTCGACCGCCAGCCAGCCGTCTGGCACCTCGCTCTCACCGACCAGTGCCGACGAGGCTCGCGTTCGAATTGTCCTGCAGCAGCGACTGACAGTATGCCCACATGACCGACACGAAGACGACGTATCGAGACCACACAGACGACACCGCAGATCGAGGCACAGCACCCGACTCGTCGCCGGACGCGACGACAACCGGAGACGAGACAGCTACCGAACTGGGCCCACCCGCAACTGACGACACCGAGAACGAATTGGGGGATGCCACGACCGGCGCCGACGCCGTCGCCCGCGCACTCGAAGCGAGCGGCGTCGAGCTGGCCTTCGGTATTCAGGGCGGAGCGATCATGCCGGTGTACGACGCACTCGCAGCGTCGTCGGTCCGGCACGTGACGATGGCCCACGAGCAAGCGGCCGCCCACGCAGCCGACGCGTACGGCCTCGTCGCAGGGAAACCGGGCGTCTGCCTGGCGACCTCGGGACCTGGTGCGACCAACCTCGTCACCGGCATCGCCGACGCAGACATGGATTCCGACGCGATGGTCGCCCTGACGGGACAGGTCCCGACCGACCTCGTCGGCAACGACGCGTTCCAGGAGACCGACACGATCGGCGTCACTCGGCCGATCACGAAGTACAACGCGTTCGCGACCGACGCGACGACGGTCGGTTCGACCGTCGAGGAGGCCTACGCACGCGCCGGCGCGGATCGACACGGTCCGACGCTGGTCGACTTGCCAAAAGACGTCACACTCGATGAAGCGACTGAATCGGGCCGTGGAGCCGGACGAACATCGACGACACGAGCCGAAAGCGAAGCGACCCGAAGCGACGAATCACGATCCCAGGCCGACCCCGACGCCGTCGACGCAGCGGCTCGGGCGATCGAGTCGGCCGACCGCCCGGTGTGCCTGTTCGGCGGTGGCGTCGTCGCCGCGGATGCGAGCGATGTCGCGACGGCGTTCGCGCGCACGAACGGGATTCCGGTGACGACGACGATGCCGGGACTGGGTTCGTTCCCGGAGGACGACGCCCTGTCGCTATCGTTCGCCGGCATGCACGGCACCGGCTACGCGAACATGGCGATCACGCATACCGATTGCCTGATCGCCGTGGGGACACGGTTCGACGACCGCCTGACCGGGGGGATCGACACGTTCGCGCCCGAGGCCGAGGTGATCCACGTCGACATCGATCCGGCCGAGATCAGCAAGAACGTCCACGCCGACTATCCGCTGATCGGCGACGCGGGCGCCGTCATCGAACAGTTGTCGGCCGCGGTCGAGTCGCCGCCGGCAGCTGCCGAGTGGCGCACGCAGTGTGCGGAGTGGGCGGAGACGTATCCGCTGACCTACGCCACGAGCGACGACGGGCCGTTGAAACCGCAGTTCGTCGTGGAGGCGTTCGATGCGGCGACGGCCGACGACGCGATCGTGACCACCGGCGTCGGCCAGCACCAGATGTGGGCCGCCCAGTTCTGGACGTTCGCCGAGCCGCGCACCTGGGTCTCGTCGCACGGACTCGGGACGATGGGCTACGGACTTCCGGCAGCTATCGGGGCGCGACTTGCCGCGGACGAGGCGGGCGAGACTGACCGCGACGTCGTCTGTTTCGAGGGCGACGGCTCGTTCCTCATGACGATGCAGGAGCTGTCCGTCGCGGTGCGCGAGAAACTGGACGTCACGGTCGCGGTGCTCAACAACGAGCACATCGGCATGGTTCGCCAGTGGCAGGACGCCTTCTTCGAGGGACGGCGGATGGCCTCGGAGTACGACTGGGTTCCCGCATTCGATACGCTCGCCGAGGCCTTCGGAGCACGCGGTTTCCGCATCGTCGATCCAGCCGAGGTGGCCGATACCGTCGAATCGGCGCTCGACTACGACGGCCCCGCCGTGATCGATTGCCACATCGACCCGGAGGAAAACGTCCTGCCCATGGTACCGAGCGGCGGCGCGAACGGCCAATTCGCGCTCACGGAGGAGCACCTATGAGCGGCGAGGGTTCCCCACCTCGAAGCGACGCAGACGGGAGGAACGACGGACTGCCCGGTCCGGCTCCGTCGGACCGACCGCATCCCGAGTCGCGCCGAACCACGGACGGGATTCGAATCGACCCGGTCGTCGAGGCCGAACACGACCGGCGCCGGGCGGTCGTCTCCGCCCTGGTCGAACACGAACCGGGCGTGCTCGCGCGGGTGTCCGGCCTGGTCTCGCGCCGACAGTTCAACATCGAGAGCCTGACCGTCGGGCCGACGACCGTCGCGGGCCACGCCCGGATCACGATGGTCGTCGAGGAGACCGATCCCGGCGTCGATCAGCTCAAAAAACAGCTCCGGAAGCTCCCCGTCGTCATCTCCGCGGGCGAGATTTCGGGGGAGACCGTCTCTCGCGAGCTGGTCCTCGTCAAGGTCCGCGGCGACGAGCCAGAACGAGTCCACGCGATCACCGAGATGTACGACGGCGAGACGATAGCCGCCGACCCGCAGACGATCACCGTCGAACTCACCGGCGACGAGTCGCGAGTCGACGCCGCAATCGACGCCTACCGGCAGTTCGGCATCGTCGAGATCGCCCGCACGGGCCAGACCGCGCTCGCCCGCGGTGACGTGCCGACGACGCCTGGCGAAGCGCCCGCCCCGGGTTGCGAGACCGCCCGACGGGAGGCCTCGGATCAAGCGAGCAGAGGCACCGCGAGCGGTGAGGGACAAAGCGAGGGAAACGGACCGGCCGAAGCGGGCGGAGACAGCCCGAGAACCGCGACGACGGAACGGAGGGACCGAACGGAGAAACAGGGACAGCCACCGGCTGAGTGAAAGTATGACGAGCACACACCCACAACACGATACGACAGCGACACACGCCACGGACAGCGGCCGAACCAACCACGAGCGGACAGTCGAGCGAATGGCCGAACGACGGGCCGAGCGGACGACCGTCACCGTGACTGGGCGAACGGCTGGCGAAACAGGGCCAGACGACGGAGCTGCCAGTGACAAGTCGGCCAGCGCCCCGGCCGACCCCGACGCCTCGACCGAACGGACGAAGCGATGTCTCACCGACGGCGGGACGGACGTCGCCGACGAGTCGCCGTCGTTCGACGCGACAGTCTACTACGAGCGTGACGCCGACCGCCACGCCCTCGACGACGAGACAGTGGCCGTCCTGGGCTACGGCTCGCAGGGCCACGCACACGCCCAGAATTTAGCGGAGAGCGGCGTCGACGTCGTCGTCGGTCTCCGAGCGGATAGTTCCTCATGGACGGCTGCGGAGGAAGACGGGCTGCGGGTCGCGACGCCGGACGAGGCCGCGGCTCAGGCGTCGGTCGTGAGCGTCCTGCTCCCGGATACGGTCCAGCCCGCCGTCTACGAGGAGTCGATCGAGCCGACCCTGGAGTCCGGCGACACGCTGCAGTTCGCCCACGGGTTCAACGTTCACTACAACCAGATCCAGCCGCCCGAGGGTGTGGACGTGACGATGATCGCACCGAAGTCGCCGGGCCACCTCGTTCGGCGCAATTACGAGAACGGGCAGGGGACGCCCGGCCTGCTCGCGGTCTACCAGGACGCGACCGGCGAGGCCCGCGAGCAAGCGCTGGCGTACGCCGACGCGCTCGGCTGTACCCGAGCCGGCGTCGTCGAGACGACGTTCCGCGAGGAGACCGAGACCGACCTCTTCGGCGAGCAGGCCGTCCTCTGTGGCGGCGTCACCGAACTGGTCAAGGCCGGCTTCGAGACGCTCGTCGACGCGGGGTACGCTCCCGAGATGGCCTACTTCGAGTGCCTGAACGAGCTCAAACTCATCGTCGACCTGCTGTACGAGGGCGGCCACATGGAGATGTGGAACTCCGTCTCCGATACCGCCGAGTATGGCGGTCTCACCCGCGGCGAGAGCGTCGTCGACCGCGAGGGGATGGACGAAATCCTTCAGAACGTCCAGAACGGCGAGTTCGCCCGCGAGTGGATCAGCGAAAATCAGGCGAAGCGGCCCGCGTACACCCAGTACCGACGATCCGAGGAGACCCACGAGATCGAGCGCGTCGGCGCCGAGTTGCGGACGTTGTTCGCGTGGGACGAGGACGCGGAGGACGCCCGATGAACGACAATCAGCGCCCGGCTCACGTCGAGTCCACCGCCGGAGCTGATGGGGCCGATCGATCACCGAACAGACCGGACCCGACGAGCACCGACGACGCACCGACCGGTTCCGAACCGAATCCAGCACACCCAACCGACAGCATGACCGAACACGACACCGAACCCAGCCGAACGCGATCGCACCGAGACGAACACGCAGACACGACCGATGCCGATACCCGACCGGATACCGCGTCGAGGGCGGATGGAACCACCGACGGAAGGCGCCCCCGACGCGTGAAAGACAGGGACCACACCTCGCCGGTCGAGGGCCCGGAACGAACGTTCGATCGCTACCACGAGGGGCGCTCGGCGCAAACGGACGGTGGCCGACGGCCGAACGACGAAGCGGACGGCGACACGTCGGAGGCAGCCGCGACCGACGATGACGCTCCCCGACGACGAGTAAAGGACAGAGACCACACGTCACCGGTCGACGGCCACGTGCGGACCTTCGGCCGTGGCAGCGAAACCACCGATCGGTCGAAATGAGCGAGGGAACGCTCTACGACGCGGTCTGGGACGCCCACCGGGTGCGGACCCTGCCGACCGGGCAGGACCAGCTGTTCGTGGGCCTGCACCTGGTCCACGAGGTCACGAGCCCCCAGGCGTTCGGGATGCTAGACGAGCGCGGCTACGACGTGGCCTACCCCTCGCTCACGTACGCCACGGTCGATCACATCGTCCCGACGGCCGACCAGTCGCGACCGTTCGCGGACGAGGCGGCCGAGGAGATGATGCAGGCGCTAGAGTCGAACGTCGCCGCCGCCGGGATCGAGTTTTCGAGCCCGGAGACGGGGCGACAGGGCATCGTCCACGTCGTCGGCCCGGAACAGGGGCTGACCCAGCCCGGAACGACCGTCGTCTGCGGCGACTCCCACACGGCAACCCACGGCGCGTTCGGGGCGCTCGCCTTCGGCATCGGCACCTCGCAGATTCGAGACGTGCTCGCGACCGGTTGCGTCGCCATGGAGAAACAGCGGGTGCGCAAGATCGAGCTCACGGGCACCCTCAACCCGGGCGTCACCGCCAAGGACGCCATCCTGGCGATCATCCGCGAGCTGGGAACCGACGGCGGCGTCGGCTACGTCTACGAGTACGCAGGCGACGCCGTCGAGTCGATGGGCATGGAAGGGCGAATGACCCTCTGCAACATGTCGATCGAAGGCGGCGCCCGCGCGGGCTACGTCAACCCGGACGAGACCACCGACGAGTGGCTGGCGAAAACCCCCGAATTCACGGACGATCCGGACCGACTCGAGTCGTTGAAGCCCTACTGGGAGTCGATCCGTTCCGATCCCGACGCGACGTACGACGATGTCGTCCAGCTCGACGCCTCGGCGCTCGACCCGATGGTCACCTGGGGAACGACCCCGGGACAGGGCGTCGGCATCGCCGAGCCGATCCCCGACCCGGCCGAATTGCCCGAAGACGAACAGGACGTCGCCCGCGAGGCCCAGAACCACATGGACGTCACGCCCGGCGAGACGATGGCCGGGTACGAGATCGACGTCGCCTTCCTCGGCTCCTGTACGAACGCGCGCCTGGCCGACCTGCGGGCCGCGGCCGACGTCGTGTCGGGCCGCGAGGTACACCCGGACGTCCGCGCGATGGTCGTCCCCGGCAGCCAGCGAGTCAAGGCCGCCGCCGAACGCGAAGCCCTCGACGAGGTCTTCCGTGAGGCCGGCTTCGACTGGCGCGGCGCCGGCTGTTCGATGTGTCTAGGGATGAACGACGATCAGCTCGAGGGCGACGAAGTCTGTGCCTCCTCGTCGAATCGCAACTTCGTCGGCCGCCAGGGCAGTCCGGACGGCCGAACCGTCCTGATGAGCCCGCAGATGGTCGCCGCGGCGGCCGTGACCGGCGCGGTCACGGACGTCCGAACGCTTCCGGAGGGCGCTGTATGAACGACACTGGTCCTGAGCCGGTCGAGCGCGTTCACGGCACCGGCGTCCCGATCCGCGGCAACGAGATCGACACGGATCAGATCCTGCCGGCGCGCTTCCTGAAGGCGATCACCTTCGAGGGCCTCGGCCAGTTCGCCTTCTTCGACCAGCGATACGACGAGAACGACGACCCCCTCGAGCACCCGTTCAACGACGATCGCTTCACCGGCGCGTCGATCCTCGTGGTCAACAGCAACTTCGGCTGTGGCTCCTCGCGCGAGCACGCCCCGCAGGCACTCATGCGCTGGGGGATCGACGCCATCGTCGGCGAGAGCTTCGCCGAGATCTTCGCGGGCAACTGCCTCGGGCTGGGCATCCCGACCGTGACGGCCGATCACGAGGCGGTCACGGCGCTGCAGGACTGGATCGAGAACAACCCCGACGACCCGGTCACGGTCTCCGTCGCGGACGAAGCCGTCATTTACGGTGAGACGGTCCTCGACGTCACGGTGGACGAGGCCCAGCGGCGGGCGCTCGTCGACGGCAACTGGGACACGACGGCGCTGATGCGCCAGCATCCCGAAACCGTTCACGAGACGGCCGAATCGCTCCCCTACGTCGACCTCGAGGCCGGCGACGGCGTCGGTCGGACAGTTGACGACGCCGGGGGTGAGGAGCGATGAGTGATGCAGCGCGCGCCGGCGGGGACGTCTCCGACAGGAACGGTGGAACCGACGACGAGACGATCGTCGTGATCCCGGGCGACGGCATCGGCCAGGAAGTCGTGCCGGCCGCGGTCGACGTCCTCGAATCCCTCGATATCGGGTTCGACCTCGTGACGTACGAGGCGGGCGACCACGTCGCGAGCGAGCGGGGAACGCCGCTGCCCGCGGAGAGCCGTGCGGCCGTCGAAACGGCCGAGGCGACCCTGTTCGGCGCTGCGGGCGAAAGTGCCGCGGACGTGATCCTCCCGCTTCGGCGTGCCGTCGACTCGTTCGTCAACCTCCGGCCGGCGCGGGCGTATCCGGGGGTCGACGCCCTCCGGCCCGAGACGGACCTCGTCTTCCTCCGCGAGAACACCGAGGGCGTCTACACCGGCCTGGAACACCGCCTGAGTGATCACGTCGCGACAGGAACGCGACTCACCACCCGCGCCGCGTCGGAACGGCTCGCCGAGTTCGCCTGTCGCTACCTCGCAGACGCCGCGGCCGACTCGTTCACCGTCGTCCATAAGGCGAACGTGATGGGCGAGACGGACGGACTGTTTCGCGAGTCGGTCTTCGATGTAGNCGCCATCAGAGATGTGTATAAGAGACAGCGTCTGTCTCGACCCCACCCAGTTCGACGTCGTGGTCTGTCCGAACCTCGCTGGCGACGTGCTCTCCGACCTGGCGGCCGGGCTCGTCGGTGGTCTCGGCCTCCTTCCCTCCGCAAATCTGGGGCCCGAACGCGGGCTGTTCGAACCCGTCCACGGAACGGCTCCGGACATCGCCGGAGAAGGCATCGCGAACCCGAGCGCAACGATCCTGTCGGCCGCGATGCTTCTGGAATTCCTCGGGTACGACGAGGACGCGCGGGCGGTTCGCCGGGCCGTCGAGTCCGTGCTCGAATCGGGCCCGCGGACGGCCGATCTCGGCGGCGATGCGACGACGAGCGACGTCACCGCGGCGATTATCGAGCGGATGTCGACCGATGAAGCACCGTAGACGAAAGCCGATCGAACCAACCAAAGTGACCCACCAATGACACAGAGACACGACGACACCAGCGACGACGACTCGCGAACCGCCAAATCAACATCGTTACCGAGTTCCGACGTCACCGAAGGGGCCGATCGCGCGCCCCACCGGGCGATGTTCTACGCGATGGACTACGACGACGAGGACCTCGCCTCGCCGATGATCGGGGTCGCGAACCCGGCCGCCGACGTCACCCCCTGTAACGTCCACCTGGACGAGCTCGCCGACGTGGCGTGGACCGGCGTCGACGACGCGGGCGGCATGCCGATCGAATTCGGGACCATCACCATCTCCGACGCGATCTCGATGGGGACAGAAGGGATGAAGGCCTCGCTCGTCTCCCGCGAGGTGATCGCGGATTCGGTCGAGCTGGTGGCCTTCGGCGAGCGACTCGACGGACTGGTGACGCTCGCCGGCTGCGACAAGAACCTGCCGGGCATGATGATGGCCGCGATCCGAACCGACCGCCCGACCGTCTTCTGCTACGGCGGCACCATCCTCCCCGGCGAGTTCCACGGCGACGACGTCACCATTCAGGACGTCTTCGAGGGCGTCGGCGCCCACGCCGAGGGTGACCTCTCGCGCGAGGAACTCGACGAACTCGAACACGCCGCCTGCCCTGGCCCCGGGTCCTGCGCCGGCATGTACACCGCGAACACGATGGCCTCGATGAGCGAAGCGCTCGGGCTCGCTCCCCTGGGCTCCGCGACCGCACCCGCCGTGACGGACGAACGCGCCGAGATCGTCGCCGAGGCGGGCGTACTCGCACTCGAAGCGGTCGAGGCGGATCGGCGCCCCTCCGACATCCTCACCCGGGAGTCGTTCGAGAACGCCATCACGCTCGACGTCGCAATCGGCGGCTCGACGAACTCCGTCCTCCATCTGCTCGCGCTCGCGGCGGAGGCCGGTATCGACCTCGCGATCCAGGACTTCGACGAGATCTCCCGACGGACGCCCCACATCGTCGACGTCCGCCCGGGCGGCACGCACGTGATGGCCGACCTCCACCAGCAGGGCGGCATTCCGGTCGTCCTCCGCCGACTCTTGGACGCCGACTTGCTCCACGGCGACGCGATGACCGTCACTGGCCGAACGATCAAGGACGAACTCGACGCGCTGTCGCTGCCGGCCGACGACGCCGTCGACCCGGCGGTCGTCCGCCCGATCGAAGACCCCCTTCACGAGGAGGGCGCCCTCGTCATCCTCACCGGCAACCTCGCACCCGACGGCTCAGTGCTGAAGGTGACCGGCGACGACGAACTCTACCATCAGGGACCGGCCCGCGTCTTCGAGCGTGAAGAGGACGCTATGGAGTGGGTCCAGTCGGGCGGGATCGAATCGGGCGACGTCGTCGTCATCCGGAACGAAGGGCCCCGCGGTGGCCCCGGCATGCGCGAGATGCTCGGCGTCACGGCGGCCGTAGTCGGCCAGGGCCACGAGGACGACGTCGCGCTGCTGACCGACGGTCGCTTCTCCGGCGCGACACGCGGGCCCATGATCGGCCACGTCGCCCCGGAGGCGGCAGACGGCGGCCCGATCGCCGCCGTCGAAGACGGCGACATCGTGACGGTCGACATCCCGAATCGCGAACTCTCCGTCGCGCTCGACGACGCCGAACTCGAGTCCAGACTGGGCGCGAGAGACGAGCCCGAACCCGCGTACACGTCGGGCGTCCTCGCAAAGTACGGCCAGGCGTTCGGATCGGCGGCGACCGGTGCCGTGACGAATCCGGCGGCGAAACGCGACGATAACCGATAAGGAAGCCACTGCGTGGGTCCACGACGGATCGATCACTCCTCCTCCTCCTCCTCGTCGTCCGACTCCGTGTTTCGAACGTGAATCCGGAGGCGATCGGCGATTTCGATCGTCGCGAGCGTGCCGCCGAAGTAGACGAGCAGGAGGATGCCGGTACCGACGAAGACGACGGTCGGCTGGGCGTTCTTCAACACGACGAACGCGCCGAACGCGAGCGTCAGCACGGCGAACAGTCGCGCATCGGTTCTCGTGGGATCGTCGGAAGGCATGGGTTTGGGGTCGCAGGGAGTGGGATTGGTGCAATGGGGCCGATGCAGGTGGTGTCAGTTCGTGTGAGGGTTCCAGCGTGGGTGACGGGGGCGGCTGCGGGTGAACGTGCTATCGCGACCGTAAGCGGACGGGTGGTCCGTGGCCACGGCGAGGCGGGGGTGGTATCGTGTGATTGCGTTTTTCTACGAGGTGTTACGATATCTCCGCGCATGTACGCGTGGAGCGTCTCCACAGTCCAACACAGTGGGTCGGCGGTAATGAGTGGCACCGACGCCCTTCCAGTACTGCCCGAATCGGCAGTTGTGGCGTAATCCGTCCGTAGCGAAGCAACGCGGGCCCACGAGAGTTTCCAATACCCATTTCCGAAGCTTCAGACAGAGTGGATCGTTCGAAGACGAGTCGGATACTGACGGTCCGCGGCGGACAACGCCACTCCAAGCGCCGTTAGTGCGTCAACCGAGAGACGTTCTCCCGGATCGAACGGAAGAATCCGTCGCCGGAGTGCGAATCGAGTGCACGCTGAAGGGTCGAGTTCTCGGGTTCGTCACGAATGACGACTTCGAGATAGGGTTCGAGCTGTTCGTAGTTCTCCGCGAGGATGACCGAGTGGTCGTTGGTATCGTGGTCGACGACGCCTGCCTCGGCGAGTTTCGGCACGTGGCACTGGACCGACGAGACGTACACGCTCTTGTAATCGTTCTTTGCCACTTCGTCAGGTGGGACGTCGTGTTCCCAGCCCGCGACGGTTTCGGCCAGACGGGACAGTTCGATGGGGTCCGTTCGCCCCCTGAGTGCGTAGAGAAGATACCGGCGACGGCGGTTTGCCAGTAACTCGAGGATAGTATCCGCCGTCAGTGTGCCGGAATCCGCTTCTTCGGTAAGCGGTGCCATAACAATGTCTTACCCACTCGCGGGCAAAAGTGTGTCTTGAATATCAGCGAGGAAAATACACGTGATACGGATACTCTCGGCGGGTCACTGAACACGATCTCGATCGTACTCACCGCGTACCACCGACCCCCTCGCCGACGCCATTCGAAATCCTTTTTTGTGCTATCGACGGAGAACAGTACAGGCCGCCTTAGCTCAGACTGGGAGAGCACTCGACTGAAGATCGAGCTGTCCCCGGTTCAAATCCGGGAGGCGGCATTTTCCTGCGAACAACGCGAACGAGCGTAGCGAGTGAGCAGTGAAAATGCTCCCGCCGGTTTGAACCCTGGAAGTCGCAGCGCCGAGCGAAGCGAGGCGACCATCTTCCTTCGGTTCAAATCTGGGAGGCGGCATGTTTCAAATCCGTGAGCGTAGCGAGCGGGTGTAGAAACTGCCGCCGGACAGATTCTGAACCAGACGAGTCGCAGCCCGCGCAGCGGAGCGAGCAGGAACGTATCGGCGAGGTTCAAATCCGGGAGGCGGCATACTTTTGCGGCGAGCGACACCGCGAGCCGCAAATATGTGATCCGAGCGGATTTGAACGAGACCGGAAAGGCGCAGCGAAGCGAGCATTTCCGGGCGTGGTTCACAATCCGGGAGGCGGCACTTCTATTGCGGATAGACGGGGAATCGGGTCTGAGAGCGGCAGATCACCTGAAATGGCCGATCGAATTTGTATGAGACGAACTGGGTGCAGGGGTTCAAATTGGGATGCGGTCGGTTCGTATGAGATACTGCCGCTCTAAGCGGAGTTCAGTTGACGGGCTCTCACAAGAATACGTCTGGGGGCGAAGTCGAGAGAGAGGCGTGTTGCGCCGCAGCAGAAAAACGGCTATTCGTCTGCGAGTGCGTCGTAAACGTCCCGGTGCTCGTCACGTCCTTTTTTCGCTAGCGACCGAAGAATATCTCGGCGAGCGTCGTGCAGTATCGCTTCCGGCGGTTCTTCGCCGTGTTCCTCTACGTATCGCTCACGGAAGTCCGCTAGCAGCGTCTCGAGTAGATTCTCCTTGCCGTTAAAAGCGGCTTCGTCAGCTGCCATTCTCCTGTGTGCCTTTGTCCTCGTCGATGTTAACGGTTCCGTCGTATATCGTTGTGAGTCCCCACCCCTCCCGAACACGCGCCTCGTCGTAGTCGTCGGATAGATACTCATCAGGGTCAACATCTAGATACTGAATGAGTGCGGCGACGAGAAGAACACCGAGAGCGGTCCAGGGGTCGATGTCCTCTTCAATATCGATTGGCGCCGCCTGATCGGACAAATAGAGAGGGCCGATAGAACGATCGATTAGCGATTCTCTTACGGAAAGTAATTTGAGCATCGAACGGATGTCCTCTCCGTAACTTAGTTCGTATCCGTTGACGAGATAGAAGAGTTCGGTGGTATTGAGGGCAGTCCGCTTGTTACCGTCGACGAACCAGTGATTCGACGCAAGTAACCGCATCAGGTGAAACGCCTTTTCGTGGATCGTATTCGGGACCTCACCGAAGTGACCGTGTTTGACGTAATTGATCGCAAATTCGATTCGGTCCGGGTTGGTTACGCCAGGGCTAGCCTCACCGTCTTCGGAGACAATGTCTTCATGGAGCAGCAGGATATCGTCGACTGATGGATACCACAATTCATCTTCGTTATTGTCCGTCGACATCAGGCAGTGGGAAGTATGGGAGAAGGTTGTGTAAGTACTCCGGTATTGCCCGTACTCCACAGTTCAAATCCGAGAAGCACCACATCCGTAATTCTACCCGGTGAGCGGAGCAAGCCGCGTGAAAACTCGGTGGGCTATCTGGCGCGGCGAGTACCGAAATCGAGGGCCTGAGCAGCACGCATCAAGAGCGCTCCCAGCTGGATCAGTACACGGGCTGTCACCATGGAACTCGAAGCCCGATCGAGTGAGAGTCGTCGACGATGTCGTATCCGTGCGCCGCGTATAGCCGATCGATCGTCGATCCCAAGAGCGTCATCATGACGAGGGACAGAGCATGAACGGCGGTTCGCTCGGCTGTCAAGGCGACCCACGTCCCGGCTTCGGCTGATTCGACCGAAGCGCGTGCTGTGACGATCGAGCGCCCATCCCGTGAGATCGTCAGTACGATCGTCTCGTCCGGTTGCTCCGTCGCGACCAGTCGATACTGTTTCGACGTGAGGCCGAGGGGCCCGTTGCGCCGGAAGTGGATTGCTCCAGCGTCCGCGTCTGTTTCGATCTGGGCGGCGTCCGTGAGCCACAGCGACGTCAGTGGGTTCTCGACCGACGAGAGTTCGTCGCGAACCGCCGCGACTGACTCGTCGGTTCGTGCTCGCATGTTTCCTGTCAGCGTGAATAGCGGGGCATGGATCAGCAGATGGCCAGCCAGGGCGACAGCGATCGCGATCGGGTACCCAAACAATCGCAGGAGACCGAGGAAGGCGATGATCAGCAGCGCAAGATAGCCATATAGGAATCGATTGAACGAGCGCATCGCATCGGCCGTGGCAGTTGCAGACTCCGTTTCGACGTCGCCCGTCATCGCACTGACGTTCTCGAAACGCTACTAAATAGGTTCGGTCTGTTGACGAGTGGGAAATCCTCGAGAGGGGTTCTGTTGCAAACCGCGACCAAAGTGAGTCTGAACCTGCCCTCACCGGATTTGAACTAGACCGAGTTTCTGTGAGCGAAGCGAGCACCCCGAACTGTCTTGGCGGAGCGTAAATTTCCGGACGCTGCACAGGAAGGGCACAGAGATATTTCCGTTCTCGGTCTGCAAACCCTATGAGACTGGGCCATGTGACCGTGCTGGAAGACTTCGGAGCGCGCTCGCTGTTAATTCACGGCATCATGGTGGTCGTCTTCGCTAATGCGATTCTGGTGGGACTGCTCGTCGAGGGCCTCGTCGGTGTCGCCACGTTCGTCGCCCTGCTCAGCTTCACTGCTGGGTTGTGGATCGCTCATTCGATCAATTCGCTTGGGAATGCCGTTAGCGAGGATGGGTACGAGGGAGTTCTGAACGAACTCGTTCCGGCTGGCGGTTCCGGGGTCGATTTCGGCCTCGGTCGGTTCGGCCGTCTGCTCGCACTCATCGCATCGGTAACGGCGATCGCGCTTCTCACCTCCGCACAGGTGTTGTCCGGACCGGTCGTCGCCATCGTTGTCGTGGCTATCGGCGCCGTTGCGGTGGTGACCGCCATTGTCGGGTTCCTCATCGCGCTCGGACACTCGTACGACGCTTCCCAAGATCGAACGATGGCAGCGATCGAACGGAATCAATCTGCGTCAGACACCGACGAGGAGACGGTAAGCGACAGGTAGGACGGGACAGCCAACGGCTACATGGTATCCCGGTCGCCGTATCGAACTGCGGGATATCGTCGGTTCGAACTCGGCAAACGGCAGTTCTCGCGGCGAGTAAAATGGCGAGTAGCAAACCGTCGGTTGGCAGTCTGTCTCCCAACAGCCGCGCCCATACAGAGCCTAGCTCCGGCCAGCGTGAAACCGGCAGATGCGAACGACGAGGCCGTGAACGCGTGTGAGGGCATCGTGGTGTAGATCGCCCATCGATAGCGGAGTGAACCGACGAGTAGCGACGGCCCTCGCGTCACATTGCAGGGACGATGCGAAAGAGCCCACCGGCCTCGGAGCCGGTTCCGAGGACGTACACCTCGCCTCGGTCGTCCCGACCGAACGAGAGGATGCGGGTGAGTGTCGCCGCGTCGTCGAGTTCGATGGCGACGGTCGACCACAGTTCGTCATCGTCGTCAGACGGCGTGGCGACGAACAGTCGCCCATCCGGGATGAAGTCACCGAAGACGTAGCGCTCGTGCAGGTCCGGAAGTGCCGACCCGCGGTAGACGTACCCGCCCATAACTGAGACGCCGCTCACCGGGCCACCCTCGTGTGGGTACTCGATGATCGGATCGACGAGCGGTTCGCCGCCCCGCACGTGGTCGGGCGTCTCGTCCGGACAGTCCTCGCCTTTGAAGCAATGCGTTCCTTCCTTCACGTTCCAGCCGTAGTTGCCACCGTTTTCGACGAGGTTCACTTCCTCGTAGCTGCTCTGGCCGACGTCTGCGACGTACAGGTCGTCGCCGTCGAACGAGAGCCGCCAGGGATTTCGAAACCCCCACGCGAAGTGTTCGTCGAGGCCCTCCCGACCGACGAGCGGGTTGTCGTCCGGGATGGCGTACCCCCGGTCGGCCTGGCCACCTCGTTCGTCGTCCGCAGCGTTCCGGTTCCCGGACGGGGGTTCGTCGACGTCCAGGCGCAAGATACTCCCCAGAAGGTTCTCGGTCACGTCCTGGCCATTGCCGCCACCGCCGGGACCGTGCCACCCCTCTTCGGGACTGGCACCGCTGTCCCCGACCGAGACGTAGAGATAGCCGTCGGGCCCGAACGCGAGATCGCCGCCGTTGTGAAGGGGACGGGGTTCCGGAATTTCGAGAACCCGCCGTTCGGTGTCGCGCGGCGCTCGCGTCCCGTCCGCGGTCACCTCGAACTCGGCCAGGACGAACGTGTGGCTGTAGTCCGCCGGCATCTCCTCGCGGAGCGGACCGCTGTAGCGGACGAACAGTCGTCGATTGTCCGCAAAGTTCGGATGCACGGCCATGCCGAGCAGTCCCTTCTCCCCCTCCGGTTCGACCGTCTCGCGAAGATCGAGGACAGGGTCGTCCTGCAGACCGTCCGAGCCGTGACGGAGGACGCGGCCGTCGCGTTCCGCGACGTACCGTGATTTCACATCGGGAACGAACGAAACGGTGAGCGGCGCGTCCAGTCCGTCGACGACCGTCTCGAGTCCGACCGCCTCGGGAACGGATTCGACCTCGGTCGGAACGGCATCCGAGTCTGTGGTGTCGAGAGAAAACTCCCCTGCACAGCCGGCGAGTCCTGTGGCGGCACCGACGGCTGCATACGTCAGGAACCGCCGCCGCCCAGCGTGTGAATCCATAGCACAGACGTATGCCAGCGAGCGGGAAATACGCCTATTCCGGCGACGATGGATGCCACACCAACCAGACTGTTCAACCGCTCCGGGAACGATCCCTATCGAATCCTGATTGGGTGACTCGCCCGGATGTCTCGTGAGGAACTGCCAGCGAGGATCGTGTACTCGCCCGGGTCGACCACCCAGTCGGCCAGCGAGTCGTCGTAGTAGGCGAAGTCGTCGGACGACAGCGTGAGTTCGACCACGGTCCGTTCACCGGGTGCGAGCGTCACCGCCTCGAACGCGCGAAGTTCTTTCGGCGGACGAGGGACGCTCGGTTCTGTCGGCGCGACGTACACCTGGACGACCTCGCGTCCGGACCGATCGCCGGTGTTCTCGACCGGGATAGCGACGGAGATCGGTCGGTCGAGGGCGGTTTCGGCAGGCGACACCGACAGTTCGCCGTAGTCGAACGTGGTGTAGGACTCGCCGTGACCGAAGGGAAACAGCGGATCGATATCGTGGGCGTCGAAGTGTCGGTAGCCGACGAAGACGCCCTCCGTGTAGGTGACAGTGGTGGCAACACCGGGGTACTGCTCGGGTGTGGAAACCGGGTAGTCGTCGAACCGCGCCCCGAACGTGATCGGCAGTTTCCCGCCGGGGTCGACGTCACCGAAGACGACATCCGCCGTCGCCAGCCCGTCTGCCATGCCCGGATACCACAGTTCGCAAATCGCCGGAACCGCCGCCACCCACGGCATCGTGACGGGGCCGCCGGTGTTGAGGATCACCGCGACGCGGTCGTTCGCCTCGGCGACGGCCGACACGACCTCGTTCTGTCTCCCGGGCAGCGCCATGTCGTATCGGTCAACGCCCTCGGTGGCGGCGTCCTGGACGAAGACCAGGACACACTCGACGGATTCGGCGACGTCGACCACCCGGTCGATACCGTTCGTCGGGTCCGCGGTGACGATCCGCACGTCCGCGCCCAGTCGGGCTTCGATCCCTGCGAGCGGACTCACGGTGTAGGGTGGAGAGACAGCGGAGGAGCCACCGCCACCGACCGTCGCCGTGTCGATTGCATCGCCGATGACTGCGATGGATTCGACCCGATCGGGGTCGATCGGCAGGAGGGGATCGCCGTCACCGATCGGCTCGTTTTTCAGCAACACTGCACCGTCGGCGGCCGTCTCGCGTGCCAGTCGCTGATGTTCGGCCGTGTTCGCCACGCCGGACGGACCCACCCGCTCGCCCTGCAAGATACCGAATCGCTCCATCTGCCCGAGCGTCCGTTCGATCATCCCGTCGATGGTAGCTTCGTCGACGCTTCCCAGTGTGAGCCCCAGCCGGAGGGGAAGACCGTAGAAGAGCCCGTATGGCATCTCGAGATCCAGGCCGGCCTCGATCGAGCCGTTCAGGCTCTTGACGCCGAGGAGCCAGTCGGAGACAGTGAACCCGTCGAATCCCCACTCATTCTCCAGCACGTCGAACAGGTGCGCGTTCTCCGAGACGTAGTCACCGTTGACGCTGTTGTAGGCCGTCATCACCGCTCCGACGTCGGCTTCTTCGACGGCAGCCCGGAATGCGGGCAGGTAGAGCTCTCGGAGTGCACGCTCGCCAACCTGCGAGTCGGCCACGAAGCGCGACCCACGCTGGAGGAGCGATCTGAGGACGGGAACGTCCGAGCCGGCCCGGAAGCGAGGCTTGCCTTCCTGATTGTTCGCGACGAAGTGTTTCGCGGTCGCGATCGTGCCCGCGTCCTGAATCCCCCGGATCGTGGCCACCGCGCCGCGGGCGGCAAGGGACGGATCCTCGCCGAAGTACTCGAACGTCCGGCCGCCCGTGGGGACCCGAACGATGTTGATCGCCGGGGCGAGGAGAACGTCCTGATCCATTGTCTTCGCCTCGCGGCCCATCGCGTTCCCGACGGCGTACAGTCGATCACAGTCCCAGGTCGAGATCTGGTTCACGCCAGCCGGAAAGGCGGTCGCCGGACCGCGACGAACGCCGTGTGGCCCGTCGGTCAGTTTCAACGGTGGTATATCGAGTTCGGGAACCGGTTCGACGTAGCCCGTCTGGCGGCGGTCGAGGGGATTTCGATCGAACGCGTGACCGTGAGTGAGCGCCGTCTTCTGTCCGAGATCCATCTCGTCGATCAGGTCGGCGGGCGGTCGGTCGGTTCCCAGCTCGGGCTCTGACTCGTCACCACTCCTGAACGTGCTGGAAACGAGGGCTCCGATTGCCAGCCCAGCGGCCAGCACGGACGACAGCCGGCAGGTGGTCGCTGGCCCTCTGGTCATACCACGCGTCGTCGCCGACGTCGTCGATTACTAGGCACCACAATCTCGTCAGTAACGGCAGGTTACAACGGCGGAGGTCGGAGAGACAAAGTGGCGCACAGTCGCCCCTTACCCACCGGCCGAACGGTCGCTGGGTTCACCCACAGTCAGTTGGCTGACGACTCGTCGGTGCCCGCTTACTCGTCGCTGTCCTCGTCGACGACTTCGAGCGGCCGCATCATGGCGTTATCTTCGTGTTCCAGGTTGTGACAGTGGAACGGGTAGGTGCCCGCGTAATCGTCGAACGCGACCGTGAGTTTGACGTTCTGGTTCGGCATGACCATGACGGTGTCCTTGCCGCTTCGCTCGTTCGGACGCGGATCCTGGAACTCGTCGGCGCCGAGGTCCTTGCGCCCCTCGACCCAGAACCGGACCAGGTGGAGGTGGATCGGGTGCGATTGCATCGTGTCGTTTTTGAGTTCCCAGGTCTCGGTCGAGCCGAGCTGGGGCCTGATGGCGACGTCGTCGAACGGGCCCCGATCATTGAGCGTGTGGAACATCGGCGCTTCGTTCATGTCCATCTGCATGGTGATCTCTCGGGTCTCGACGGCGTCCGCCGGATCCGGTCGCTCGGGCGTCGGGAACTCGATCTCGTGTGGATCGCGCGACGGATCGTCGACGCGCTCGCGCGAGACGCGAAACTGCATGACTTCGTCCAAATCGGGCGCCGGACTGCTCGTGTTCGGATTGTGGTGGTCGCCGTGCGGATAGGGAAAGAGGGCGTGGTTGGTGACGGTGAACGTTTCGCCGGGGAAGTCGGCGAAGTCGATGACGACTTCCGCGCGTTCGAACGGCGAGAGCAAGAGTGTGCCGAGGTCACCGTACGGACCGACCCCGACGACATCCTCGAGGTAGCCGTGACCGGCAGAGAGTTGCGTCATCTCGGGGACCTCCTCGCTGTCGTCCGCCTCGTTTCTGAGTCGGAGTCCCCAGGTGCGTCCGTTCGACGGGTTGAGAATACGGAACCGGTATCGACGCGGTTCGACCTCCATGTACGGCCAGATAGCCCCGTTGACCGTGGCTTTCTCGCCGCCGAACATGGGGACAAACTCGTCGGGATAGTACAGTGCGCCGTCGTCGGTGAACGATCGATCGGCCAGGACGAGCGTGACATCGTACTCCCCGGTCGGGAGTTCGAGTTGCCGTTCGGACCCGTCTCGAACGAGGTACGGACCGACGACTCCAGCGTAGTTGTTCAGTCGGCTGATGGCACGCGTGTGGTCGTGGTAGGTCGTCGAGAGGCGGGGTTGTTGATTGGGGATCACTTGTACGTCTCTGCTCCGGCGAGGCCCGGTGACGCCGTCCGGTGAAACCCACATGTCCGCCTGTCCGTCTGACGCGGCCTGCACGGCGAGTCCGTGGAAGTGAATCGAGTTACGCACCTCGGGAACGGGATCGTCGTGGCCGGGGTAGTTCGCCGTCGTGGTCCCCGCGATTCGCTCGTCGACCGAAAGCAGGTGTTCGTCGGGCAACCCGTCGTTGTCCACCTCGACCGCGAGCTGAAGGCCACGAAATCCGGGGATGATCGGCCCGGGGAACTGGCCGTCGAACCCCCAGAGTGTCGTCTCCGGCAGATCGGGATGGAGCTGCTGGGTGAACTCCGTGATCTCGAGATTGTGGTACTGGCCGATCCCAACCCAGTCGTCGGGATCGCGTTCGTCGAGGATCGGCAACGGCTGTACGTACTTCTCGAGGTCCGGCCCTTCGTGGTCCTGCAAAAGATCGTCCGAATTCGACCGGCCGGCGACTCCGGCCGACGCGAGGCCGGCTAGCCCGGTGGCACCGCCAAGTTGGAGCAGCCGACGCCTGGATACCGGCCGCATCAGTGCCACCCCCGAACCGGACCCACACTGCATTCGTCGACCGACACTCGAGACGTCCGTATCGATAACTGGCTCTCTGATACCATATCGCACACAAATACAGCCAATGGAAATTAATCTTTTTATTATAGTAGTTTCAATTATCTGTTTTCGATTTTGGAGAGGGAAGTGACGGAGGAACCAGCACAAGCAGATCGGGCAACGGTGGCCTCACACGTACCCGCTCCCGAAACCGTCGGTCAGAAGACTAAACGGTTTTAGTACCCCGTCCAAATACTCCGACAATGAGTGGGGCCGACGAGACGTCCGTAACACGTGAACCCGACGGACAAGACGAATCAGACGTCCCGACCAGTGGCGAAGTCGTCCCCGAGCGGTTCTCCTCCGACGAACTGTTCCAGCGGATCATTGCCGACGCGGACCACGAGATCACCTCTGGAACGCGCGAACTATTCTTCAGCGCCGTGGCCGGCGGACTCGCGATTTCGATTACGTTTCTCGTCTACGCGTCGCTGTACCCGCAGGCCGACGGCGGGATCGCACGCGTGTTACTGTACCCGCTCGGATTCATCTACATCATCATCGGCGGCTACCAGCTCTACACGGAGAACACCCTTCCACCGGTCCTGCTGACGTTGGAGCGGCTAGCATCCGTCCCTTCGCTCTTGCGGCACTGGCTGATCGTCCTCCTCGGTAACTTCGCGGGCGGGGCGATCGGCGCCATCGTGCTCGCCTACGGCGGCGTCTTCGAGCCGCCGGCCGTCGAAGCGGCGATCACGTTCGCCAAAGACGGCATCGCCATCGCCCGATGGGACCTGTTCTTCAAGGGTGCGTTCGCCGGACTCGTCGTCGCCGGACTCGTCTGGGTCGACTTCGCGGCCCGCGATACGATCTCACGGGTCGTCCTCATCTACATCGCCTTCCTGACGATCCCCCTCGGTAACCTCTTCCACGTCGTCGTCTCCTTCACCGAGGTCGTCTTCGCGATGTTGGTCACCGACGAGGTCGCGTTCATCCCCGGAATGACCGACTTCGTGATCCCGGTCCTGCTCGGGAACACCATCGGCGGCGTCGTGCTCCTCACGCTCGTCAACTACTATCAGACGAGCGAGCACCGCCTCGAATCCGGTCGATTCGCCGACGCGAGAAAACTCTCGGTGCGAGAGTGGCTCGCCGGCGGTCTTGCCGGACGGACGTACGTCCCGGTCGTCGACACGATCGAAGAGATCGTCAGAGATGCTGACTCCTACCGCGTGCTCGTTCCGATTTCGAATCCGCGAACCGAGCGAGATCTGGTCGAACTGGCGTGTACCCTCGCCGGGTCACGCGAGTCCGGTGCGGTCCACGTGGTCCACTTCGTGCAGGCACCCGAACACGGCGCCTTCCACGGGGACCCCGAGCAGCACGATCGAATCGTCGACGCGTCTGAGCGCCAACTGGAGGCCTTCGAACCGATGGGTGAACACCACGACATCGAGTTCCAGACGTCGACGGTCGTTACGCCCCGATCCTTCGAAGACGTGTTCGACACGGCGAACCGGCTGAGTCCCGACCTCGTCCTCATGGGCTGGGGCCGGGATACGGTCTGGTCGTCGGCACGAGCCGAACGGCCGCTCGACGAACTCACCAACCAGTTGCCGACCGACTTCCTGATCGTCAGGGATCGTGGGCTCGAACCCGACGAGATCCTCCTCCCGACGGCAGGCGGACCGAACGCGGATCTCGGCGCCGAGATCGCCGGAATACTGCAGACCACCGCAGACATCGAGGTTACCCTGCTACACGTCGTCGACGGGCCGGGAGAACGCGAGGCAGGCGAGCGATTCCTTCAAAAACTGGCGGCGGACTACGATCTCACCGATCCGAATCTCGTCGTCGACACGTCCGGCGATATCGAGCGCTCGATCTGCGACGCGGCTCACGATCGAGCGATGGTCATCATCGGCGCCAGCGAGCGCGGCTTGCTCTCCCGACTCGTCACCGACTCGCTGCACCTCTCGATCCTGGACGACGTCGAGGGATCGATGCTCCTCGCCGAACGACCCTCCGAACGGACGTTCCTCGAACGGTTGATCGGCGCCGGCAGTCGCGAAAATCGACGAGAGGGAATCGGCGAGCGAGAGTGAGGCGCCGTTCGATTGGCACTCTCCGGCATCGGTCAGCCGATGAATCGGCGGTGCGTCGATGCTGCTACAGCGGCCGAGACTGGAAAGACATATAGGATTTCTGTGACTGGGGATCGATAATGAGTGAGCGGATCGCGAGTATCGACGTCGGCCGGGCCGTCGCGATCGGCTTCGTCGTCGTCCTCCACGCCGAAGTGCTTCGCGGCATGGGCGCGGCCGGCAACGCCGTCTACTTCGCGACAGACGCAGTCGGCCGGTTCGCCGTCCCGTTTTTCTTCCTGACGTCGGGGTACCTCTTCGCGACGAAGACCGAGCGAGTTTCGCGCGGTGAGTACGTCCGCTCGTACGTCGCTCGCGTGACGAGTATCTACGGGTACGCCGTGGCGATCTACCTGCCGCTCGCCGTGGTGACCGCGGGCGCGCTCGCCAGCCAGTCCGGGGCGTCGGTCGGGCGGGCGGTGATCGAGTCGCTGGCTGCAGGGCTCGACCCGCTCGGACTGGTATACTACGGCGATTCGGTCATCTACCACCTCTGGTTCCTGCCCGCACTGGTTTTCTCGATCGGTTTCCTGTACGCGTTCGTCGCGACGGGACTGACCCGCTACGCCCTGCCGATCGCCGCGTGTCTGCACGTGATCGGCCTGCTCGCCGAGAGCTACACGATGGGGCCGACGCTTTCGATCCAGGCCCGGGACGCCCTGTTCTTCGGGGCGTTCTACACGACGCTCGGCTACTGCATGCACACGTGGTCGTGGCACCCGGATCCGGACCGCCGCAATCGGTATCTGGGCCTGGCAGCCCTCGGCGCGATAGGACACCTCGCCGAACACTACGTCCTCGGGTACGTTCTCACCGACGAGACGCTCCGAACGACGGCCTACACGCCGGAGTTCAGTCTTCTGACGGTGTTTTATTCGACGGCACTGTTTTGCTACGTCCTCGCCACGCCGTCACTCGGTCGCGAGACGCCCGTGCCGACGATCGGCCGCTACGCTGTCGGGGTCTACGTCTACCACCCGATCGCGCTCTTTGCGCTCGACGGGGTCGCCGCGTTCCTCGGCGTGGCGAACGCCGGACTACTTGCCGTGATCGGTTGGGAATTGCTGGTCCCGATCGTCGCCTACGCCGTCTCGCTCGAGGGGTATCGGCGCATTGGAGCACGAGACGGGAGCAAACGTCTCCGCCGAGCCATCATCGCAGCGATACCTACACGAACGACCAGAGAGCAATAAGGCAGCCAATTCTCGGTCCGGGAACGCGATCGGCACCGCCGACGCCGATCAGTCGAACCGGGCGGGCGTCGGCCGGTCGGCGCTCTCGATTCGCTCGCGGGCGAACGCGTCCGCGGCGTCGAGGACCGTCGTTCCCTCGTCCTCGGCTCGTTCCATCATCCGGGAGAGGCGATCGCCGATGGCGGTTGCCTTCTCGAAGGCGGCGTCGCGCGTCCCACCGCGGTACTCCTCGGCGACAGTGATGAGCCCGCCGGCGTTGATGACGTAGTCGGGTGCGTACCAGATGCCGCGATCCGCCAGTTCGTCGGCGTGTCGACGTTCGGCGAGCGGGTTGTTCGCGCCGCCGGCGACGATGTCGCAGTCGAGGCGCGGGACGGTCTCGTCGTTGATGACGCCGCCGATCGCACACGGCGCGAAGACATCGCAGGGTTCGTCGTAGACGTCGTCGGGGGCGACCAGGTCGGCGTCGTGGTCCGCGAGGAACCGCTCGACGTTGTCCTCGCTCACGTCGGAGACGGTGACGGACGCGCCGCGCTCGATGAGGCCGCTCGCGAGGGCCGAGCCGACCTTGCCGAGCCCCTGGACGACGACGTCGACCCCGTCGAACGAGTCGGTGCCGTACTCGTACTCGACGGCCGCTTCGAGACCGGAGAGCACGCCCGTCGCAGTGATCGGCGACGGATCACCGAGGCCATCTTCGCGGCCGACGACGTGGTCGGTCTCGGTCGCGATGACCTCCATGTCCGCGACCGAGGAGTTGACGTCGACGGAGGTGATGTAGCGCCCGCCCATGCAGTCGACGGCCCGGCCGTAGGCTTCCAGCAACTCCGTCGTCTTCAGCGATTCGTGGTCGCCGACGATGACCGCCTTCGCCCCGCCCAGATCGAGATCGGCCGCGGCGGCCTTCTTCGTCATCGCCTTCGAGAGTCTGAGCACGTCGTCTAACGCGTCGGCTTCGGTCTCGTAATCGAGCATCCGGGTGCCACCGAGGCCCGGCCCAAGTGTCGTGTCGTGGACCGCGATGATCGCCTCCAACCCCGTCTCCGGATCGGAGAAGTACGATACCTGCTCGTGTTCCCCTTCGGCGAGCGAGTCGAATACCATACCGAACGGTTCGGGTTCTACGTGAAAACACTACTGACATGCGCCTCGCTGAGACGCGACTCACGCTCGTTACGTGCCGTTGGCAATTGTTGCGGGTCGGCGGCGAGCCGTCGGTACTACTCGCCTGTATCAGCCACACTCACCGATCGCCGTCGCCGATGGCGACGAGCTCCTCGACGTCGGGAACGTCCGCCGACGCATCGGCGATCTGGGTGAGGCGCTGTTCGTGTTTCTCCATCGCGTACGTGGCGAGTTCACCCGGCTGAAGCCCGACGGGTTCCTCGTCGGGGGCGAAGCGGTCGTCGTCGGTGATCCCCTGGACCAGCGGGAGGAGGTCGGCGACGGTCTCCTCGATCAGGGATGGCGCGATCTCGCCCATCTCGACGAGGGCTTTGAGCTGATTCATTCCGAAGCCGACGTGGCGGCCCTCGTCGCTTCGGATCCGGTCGAACCCTTCCACGAGACCGGGAAGGTGCGGTAGGTCGTCGAACTCGCCGCCGAACGACCGACTCATACCGTAGTAGCCGGTCTGGGCGAGGATGCCCTCGACGGTGAGGTGATAGTGACAGTAGGCGATCGCCCGGTTCTCGGGCGTATCGTCCTCGAGGAGTCGGTGCATGGTCCGTCGATTCCGCTCGAACAGTTCGAGGTAGGCCTCGTCGAACCACCGGTCGTCCCGCGGACTCGTCCGCTCCCAGCCGAGATAGTCCTCGACGCCCCCGACCACCGTCCGCCAGTAGCGATCGAAGAAGTCCGCGTGCTTGGCCTCCTCGTAGAGCTGCGTGGTGAGAAACAGCTGATCGTCGATATCGTCGAGGACGACGGCGAGCGGCGCCAGATCCTCTGTCACGGCGTCCTCGCCGGCACCGAACTTGGCGATACCGGTGACGATCGCGTCCAAGTCCGCCCGATCGAAGTCATCGGTTTCGTCGGCGTAAGCACGGAGGTTTGCGAGATCCGTCTCCAGATCGATCTCGGCGGGGTCCCAGTGACGCTCGACCGCGTTCCGGTAGTAGCGGTTCGATCGTGACTCGCGATCCATCGACTCCGTGGGACTGTACTCGCCGTCCATGAGCGAGCTTCGCCGGGCACACAATTAATCGTGGTGACGAACGGGCCGACCCCCAACGCGAGGAGAAAACCCGTTCTCAATTGAGAATGTTCGACGTCGACTTCGATGATTCGTCGAGCGAAACGATTCGGCGACCGTCTGCGCCGAAAGTGGTATTATTCGCGTCGTGAGAGGGGCACATAATGCTAAATTTTATAGTGTTGATTGTAGAGGCTAGTTTGTGTTATGTTACCAACAGACACCACCGATAGTGAACGTGGAGAAGTCTCTCGCCGGCACGTCCTCGGAAGCGTCGGCGCTGCTGGCGTCGGAGCAACCGGGCTCACGGGAGCGACCGCCTCCGCGAACGCGGCCTGTGAGCCGCGCTGGCAGCCCGAAGCGTGCGCCGTCACCGTCGAGGATACACTACTGCTCGAGGGCTGCGGGGACGACGGAGGGACGACCGTTCCAGCCGGTACGGAAGCGCTACTTCGGGACTACACCTGCTGTGGGGAAAGCGGCGTGTACTACTACGTCGAATGGTGCGAGGCGAACTACCCCGATGGGTTGGTCGCCCAAGCGGCCCTAGAGCTGACGCCTTCCTGTTGTGGCTCCTGCTCGTTCCGATGGCCGATCGAAACCTGCGTCGCAACTACCGGCTTCGAGGTTCCCATCTATGGAGAAGAATGCGCCGCGGAGCCCCAGGCCGTCACGACGAGCGGCGCGAGGGGTATCGTCCACGAACGAATCTGTTGTGAGGTAGATAGTGGCCTGGTCCCGCGCTACCTCGTCGAGTGGTGTACCGACGAGTTGCCCCCCGGTTGGGTGGACCAGTCGGCTCTCACCGTGTCGAACGGTTGCTGCGGCGACTGTGAGCCGCGCTGGACACCCGATACGTGCGTCGAGACGGCCGTCGACGGGGTACCGATCTTCGAGGAAGCGTGTGTCGAGGAGCCGATAGACCAACTGCCACGGAGAATGCAAGCGACCATTCTCGAAGGCGATTGTTGCGACGGACCGGTCGGCCCGACGCCGGGATACTACGTCGAGTGGTGTGATCCAGACCTTCCGGTCACGTGGATTCGACAGGCTGACCTCGTCGAATCGAGCGGCTGCTGCGGTGCGTGTGAACCGCGCTGGAACCCTGAAACGTGCGTCGAGACGGCCGTCGACGAAGCGCCGATTTTCGAAGAGGAGTGCACCGGAGAACCGATCGAACGACTTCCGCAAGGGGTACAAGCGACAGTCCTCGAAGGCGGTTGCTGTGAGGGCGCAGACGGCCCGACGCCGGGATACTACGTCGAGTGGTGCGACCCGGACCTCCCGGTCGCGTGGATTCGGCAATCGGATCTCGTCGCGTCGAGCGGTTGCTGCGATTCGTGCACGTTCGAGTGGGACATCGACGACTGCGTCCAGGTCAGCGTGAGCGACCCGCCGATCTTCGAGTCGGCCTGCGGTTCTGAGCCGGTCGTCGTCGAGGCGCAAGCGATCGTCGCGGATCGACGCTGTTGTGAGATCGACGGCGAGTATCACCCTCGGTACGCCCTGCAGTGGTGCGATTCGTCGCTTCCCGACGGGTGGGTTGGCCCCGACAGCCTGTCCGCGGGGAGCGGGTGCTGTGGTGGTTCGTAGCATCACCCCACTGAAGGGTGTTCACGTCGAATCACCCCGCCGCGACGATGTCGTCAGTCCGCGGCCGCGATCTCGACGTTGGCCTCGTCGGCTTTTCCGATCGCTTCGACCAGCAGTTCCGCGACGTCGACGATCTCGATCTCGTCCTCGAAGCCGCCGGTCTTGCGCCCGTCCTCGTACATCGTCATGCACATCGGACAGGCGACGACGAACTTCTCGACGGCCGCGCCAGCGTCGGTGTCCTCAAGCGCTTCTCGCAGCCGTTCCTCGCTCGGCTTGGGTTCCTCCTCGAAGTCCATCCAGAGACCGCCACCACCGCCGCCGCAGCAGAACGAGTCGGCGCGGTTTCGCGGCATCTCGTGGAGGTCGGCGCCAGTCGCCCGGATGAGTTCGCGCGGGGCCTCGTACTCGTCGTTGTACCGCCCCAGATGACACGGATCGTGGTAGGTGACGGTGTAGTCGAGTTCCGTGCCGGTGAGGTCGAGTTTCCCCTCGGTGACGAGTTCCTCGATGGCCTGCGTCCAGTGGTAGACGTTGATCTCCCCGTCGGCGTTCCACTCGTCGGTGTACTCGAACGGCATCATCGGGTCGTCGGCGAACTCCTCGAAGTCGAGTTCGGGGTACTCGTTCTCGAACGTGTTGTAGGAGTGCGGGTCCGTACAGACGATCTTGTCGAAGTCGCAGTCCTCCCAGGTCTCGACGTGGTGGCCCGCGAGTTCGACGTAGAGGAACTCCTCGCCGACGCGGCGGATGTCGTTGCCGTCGTACTTCTCGTCTTCGAAGAGGATGCCGAAGCTGACGTCGGCTTCCTGCAGGATCGTCGCGAGCGAGCGAGCGACCTGCTTGTTTCGCTCGTCGTAGCTCGGGTAGTCACCGACGTACCAGAGGTAGTCGACTGACTCCTCACGGGCGTCGGTCAGGTCGAACTCGAGTTCCTCGGCCCAGGCGGCCCGGTCGCGCGGACTGTCGCCGAATGTGTTGCCGTCCTGCATGACGTTCTGGAAGACGTCTTGCATGGACGAGCGGACGTCGCCCTGGTCGGTCAGCTGGCGGTTGAGCTTGGTGAAGCTCTTCAGATGCTCGATCTCGACCGGACAGGCGTCCATACAGGCCATACAGGCCATACACGACTCCATCGTCTCGCTATCGATGACGGACGTGCCGCCGTCGGCGATGATCGGTTGCTCCTCCGTCTCGCCGGCGTCGAGTGACTCCCGGTACTTCTTCAGGTCCAAAATGACGTTTCGGGGGTCGAGCGGGCGATCAGACGCCTTCGCCGGGCAGGCGGCCGAACACCGGCCGCACTTCGTACAAGCGTCCTGGTCGAGCATCTCCTTCCAGGTGAAGTCCTCGATGGTCTCGGCGTTCGTCGCGTCGAGGTCGGCGGGGACGTTCGGCAGCCGCTTGCCGGCCTGCTCGTCGCGCGTGACGACGTTCGCGAACGACGAAAGCATGTGGAACGGCTTGGCGTAGGGAATCCACGCGATGAAGAAGAACGCGTTCAGCGAGTGGAGCCACCAGATCGCCCAGTGGAGGTTCTCGACGTTGAGTCCGCCGGTGTTGAAGCCGGCCGCCTCCGGGCCGAGCGACGCCAGGCCCATCCCGTCGAACGCGAGTGCGAGTGCGTAGCCGACGAAGCTCACGCGCTCGAACTCTGGAATGCCCATCGAGTAAATACGCAGCCCTTCAAGCAGGAAGCCGCCGATCCCGAGGGCGAACAGCGACCAGATAAAGAGGTCGTCCTCGAACGACGTGTGGCGGTCGAGCAAGCGATGGTTGCCGACCCAGTAGCGCCGGTAGAGCGCCATGCCGATGCCGACGACGAACAGCAGCCCCATCGCGTCCACGACGAACTGGTAGGAGAGATAGAAGTCACCGACCCAGGCCGAGGGCTGGTGCAAGATCTTCTGGACGGCGTACTCGTCGGCCATGATGATCAGCGTCGCGATGAACAGCGTCAGAAAGCCCCACATGATAAAGGAGTGCATCAACCCGCCGTAGAGGTCGCGGTTGAACTGCTTCTCGTTCGAGAGGACGGTCTTCGTCCCACTGACGACCCGGCCGACGAGGTCGTCAACGCGCGGGAACGGGTCATCGGAGGCTCGCGCGTAGCGAGCGAGCCGACTGTACGCGCCGTAAGCGAAGACGAGGATGGCGATCGTCGCGAAGAGGTAGAAGGTCAGGTACTCGGTACCCGTGAGCCCCCAGTACGTCTCGCGTGTCGCCTTGCTCGTCGCGAGGGGAACGGCACCGTCGAGAGGCCTGAACATGCCCTAGTGACCGGAGTAAACCACCTTAACTCTTGTCACACTCGATCGACCCACCCGGCTCACGTCCCGCACGAATTCACACCTGGTTTAGAATTGTCGAGCCGTATCGCGCGACTACTCTGGGGCGTTCGCAGGACGGCGCGGGTGTGTGGTGGAATCGAGAGAGAGAGAGAGAGAGAGAGAGAGAGAGAAAGCGGTGATCGATTCCACCGGCATCCGTCGGTGCATGTCCGCCAGGGCCTCAACATCAGGTAACCGAACAATTAGGGTCGCTGACTCGCAAGGACCGTTAATGGTCGTCTCGAAGACGGTGCTCGGACTCGGACTCGCCGTGGCTCTCGCGCTCGGGTATCTTTTATCCAGTATTGATCGCGTGCGCTGGAGACGACGACTGTCCAGCCGGTTGATCTATGGTATCCCGTGGGGAACGGCGGTCACAGTAAGCGTCCTCGTCGCGTTCTACCTCTTCGCCCAGCACGGGTTCGCACACTGGGAACGACCGGTCACCTACCCCTACATCTCGTGGTCGTACTTCTACCCCACCGGCTGGCTCACCGCCGGGATCGCGCACGGGTCGCCTGCGCACCTCGTCTCGAACGCGACGGCGACGGTCGTGTTCGGCGTTATCGCGGAGTACACCTGGGGGCACTACCCGCCGTCGGAGCGCGGGCGGACCGACGAGCCCGAGCTGGCACCCGACCACCAGGACGGCGGATCAGCCGAACCAGGGGGACGGGTCGGACCAGCCGAACGAGTCGGACCGTCGCACCGATCGGGCGGCTGGCTGGCGAATCCGTGGGTTCGCGCACTGGTGGCCTTCCCCGGTACGCTTTTCGCCATCGCTCTGCTCACGTCCGTCTTCTCGCTCGGCCCGGGGCTCGGCTTCTCCGGTGCCGTCTACGCCATCGTCGCGTTCACGCTCCTCGTCGCACCGCGCCTCGCCGTCGGTGGCGTCGTCGCGAGTGCGGCACTCGGCGTCCTCTACGATGCCGTCACGAATCCGATCGTCACCGCGGGGATCGAGTCGGGCGCCCCCTCGCCGCCGGGCTGGGCCGGCGTCGGCTTCCAGGCGCACCTGCTCGGGTTCCTCCTTGGCGCCATCTGCGCGATCGCCGTCCTCCGCACACGCGAGCGGACACCCGCTACCGGTTCGATATTCGGGGCGCTCCTCCTCGTCGGACTCGCCCAGTCGGTCTGGTTGCTCGTCTGGCCCGGCGGCAGCGATACCTACACCCTCTATCGTGGAGTCGGCGTCACGTTCCTGTTCGTCCTCGCCGTCGTCGTCTCCGTCGCCGCGACCGGACCGACCCGGCGACTGCCACGTCCGCTCGCCACGGTCCCACGGATGCCGAGTCGGAAACGCCTCGCCATCGTCTGGGTCGGTCTCCTCACCGTCGCACTCGGCCTCTTCGTGGCAGCACCCCTCGCGATGGGGGAGGCCTCCGGATTCGTCGTCGGGATCTTCGTCGTCGCGTACGCCTTGCTCGTCATCCCGGCCATCCCGCCGCTGCTTCCCGACCGGCTCACCGGCGGCCCCGTCGACTATCGACAGGCCGCGCTCGTCACGCTCTGTGTCCTGGCCGCCGTCGTCGCCGTCGTCGGCGTTCCGTACGGCTTCACCCTGATCGACGGAGAGCCGACCGGAAGCGGCGCCGTCGACGTCGGCGAGTACACCGTCACGTACGAGGAGAACGCGAGCATCGATCGCACGATGCTCGGGTTCCCCGAGGACGCCCAGTCGAACGCCACCTACGACGGGCTACTCATCGCCAGTGACGACCACGAGGTGTTCACGATCGGCGAACGAGCTGACGTCATCGCCTACGACGGCGAAGCGACCGTCGCCGTCGGCGGCCCGGGAGAGTACGAAACGATTCGCGCGGAGCGCACCGGCTGGGAGGTGCTCGGAAACGAGACCGTCTACGCGATCGACCTCGTCGTCGACGGCGATCGAACCCGCTCGTACGCTACCGCGCCGGTCGAGACCGGTGCGCAATTCGACGAGACGCGGGTTCTCCTCGCGCCGACGGCCGACGGATTCGAGGTCCGCTTCGAACAGGACGGTGAGACGACGACGGTACCCGTGCCCGAGGTGAATGGCTCGCAATCTGCCGGACCCTTCGTCGTGCGGACCGAATCCGGCGAGGACAGCGACCGGATTACCGTCTCTCGCGACGGTGTGACGGCGACGATCGCCGAACGGGAGACGTATCCGGGATCCCAGTAGTCCGATATTACCCGTCATCTGCCACCGATTGAGTGAGTTAACGGAGACTTTCGGAAATGGCCATTGGTGCCGGCATCCGTGACTCTCACCGACGAACCGGAGCCGTTTTAGGACCGCTTCCAGTGCGTGTGTGCAATGACGGGGGACCTTGGGGTCGAAATTGTCCGCGAAATTGCCGACCGAGAAGATGTCGACGCGACAGCGCTCACGCCACCGCTACACGACGTCATCGACACTGATGCACTAGAATCGTTGTTCGAGCCGACCGCGACGACCGACAGAGTGGGGCCCGGAGCGGTCTCTTTTTCGTATTACGGTTACGACGTGGCGGTCACCGCCGCTGGCGACGTCCGTGTCAGTACGGCCGAGACGACTCCGTCGGGCGCCAGCGCGAGCCGGGAAGTGCCACTCGACTAGTCGACGACCGCCAACCGGACGCTAGCCGACACCCACTACTGACGTCCGTCGCTTTCATGAACGTCGGTCAGCGGTTGCACTCGACCGAGTAACGGAGACCGTGGTCGAACTCACCGGGGATAACCCACGCCCGAGAACCTGCTCGCTACGCTCCCCAGAAACTCGGTCTGATTCAAACCACTTGTTTCCACGCTCTGCTCCTCACGTCCGTACGTCGCGGAGAAGTGCGAGCGCGTGGATCGTGAACCACGCCGAGACGGTCGCTCGCTACGCAAACGGTTACACCGTTCGCATCGCGGTTCTCACTTCGTTCACGGGTCGTTTCACTCCTCGTTCACACAAACGAGGCCTCGCATACGCTCGGCCTCGCACTCGTTCCGAACCGCGCTACGCTCGCGCTGCGACTCGTCTCCTTCAAATCGCGCGCTCGTCACGTGCTCGCCGCTCGCGAGTTTGCTCGCGGCGAGAGAAGTGGGACCGCGCGGTCTAGACCCGCTCTCAACGGAATTCTCTTGTCTGGCGATTCTTCTCGATCGGGAATTGTGATTCGGTGACATCGTTACTCGAAGGTCAGTTTCTGCAGGTGCGGTCGTCGGCGCTGTTCCATCCGGTCGCGCTTGCTCGCCTTGTCGTAGTACTTCTCGATCACGTCCTGGCTGGCGTCGACCCGCTCGCGAACGACTTCACGGGGAACGCCACAGTCACGGTGCCAGGTGATCGAGCCGGTTCGGACGTGGTGGGGCGCTCGCGACGAGGGGCACTGGCTCGAACTGCTGTGGTTCGTGAAGTCGCACGTCGGCCGTGAGTGGCCGTGCGGGCACGGCTGATGCACGCACGGGAACGTCGCCCGGTACATCCAACTTCGAAGGGTGTTGGTTATCGGCCGGCCCTGAAGCGACGAGAAAAGCGGTTGGCGGCCGTAGTCGTCGTGTGTGTCGGCGCGGTTCGTTCGGATGTACGTCGAGATCGCCTTCGCGACCGATCCGTCAATCCCGACGATTCGCTCGCCGTTGAGCTTGTTCTTCAGCGGGGTGTCCGTCTCCGGACGATGTGCGAATTCGAGCGACTGCTCGCCGGCGTCGAAGTCGCGGAGATCGAGCCCGCGAATCCCGCCGAGTCGAGCACCGGTGTTCCAGGCGACTTCGAGCAGGACGTGATACTTGGATCCGTATCGGTCGCTGGTCCGGTAGTGCTGGAGCAGCTGGATGGCCCGCTCGGCGTCGAGTTTCGTCTCGCGGGATTGCTCGTCCTCCGGAACGTCGGGGACGTGGACCTTCTCGGCCAGCCCATCGCCCACGGCTTCGATCCGTTCGAGGTACGCGATGAACGCCTGAAGCGTATCCATTTCGTTGTGCAGGGTGTACGAAGCGACGTTCTGGCCCGATCGGGCGGACTCGAACTGATCGAGAATCCAGCCGTCGAGTTCGTCGACGGTCTCGATCTCCTGGCGCTCGCACCACTCGACGAATAGCTTCAGCCGATACCGGTACGTGACGAGCGTCTCGTCGGTCAGTTCGGTCTTGCGAGCGTTTAGATACCGCTCGAAGGCCTCGCGCGGCGAAAGGTCAGTCGGCCGCTTCATTGCTCACCCCGGCTGATCGGATGGCGATTTGCGGACGGTTCGCGTCGTCGAGCGGGACGTTCAAGGCCCCGCGCCTGAATCTCGAACATGGCTTCGGTACCTCTCTTACCGGAGCCGCCGCGGACCTGGTGCCCATACACCAGTCCGCATTTTCGTGCCGGACCTGACGGACAGTCAGGACCGCGTGAGTCTCCGGTTGGCTCACCAGTCTCTACTCCACCACTATAAAGATAGCTACGATATCGTAATCTAAAGACTACAATATCGTATCCAATATCACACGGTTCGGAAGATGTAAGAATTCGCTTTGTTAGATACGAACGATGAGGGAACCCGGTGACTGGATGCAGAATCCAACCGATGAGCGGATTCTGGAAACGCTGAATACCGGGTTGGAGCTTGGACCGACTACAATCTCGAAGAACATCGACAAGCACCGAGTGACGGTGAGCCGGCGACTCGATGTCCTGTTCCAATACGGGCTCGTCGAAAGACCCGAAGAAGGCTACTACGAGATCACCGACCTCGGCGAGCAGTACCTCGCCGGCGAGATCGACGCGGGCGAGCTCAAGCCGAGCGACGAATAGCCTCACTTCGCGCCACCTCGAAGCCGCACGTCCAACCGCTCCCGCGGGATCAACGCGCCAGTTTTCTTATCCCGGAGTTCGGCGAATTCCGGCTCACAGTCTTGGCTGTGCGTGCGAGCGCACTGCTGACACCAGAAGTGGTTGTTCGTAACTTCCCAGGATCGATGCCCCTGTGGGCAGGTGTATCGCCAACGATCCGTCTCTGAGTCGACTGAGACCAATTGTTTCGAAGACACAGCAGGAACGAGATGCCGATTTGTAAAGGAGAGTGCCCTAAGCCGCTTAGTGAAAGTGAAACTGGTTTTCCGGTTTTCCGATAAGTGTAAGACGGATTGGTGATAATCAGGGGTGACCGATGGGCTCGCAGAAGGATTACCAACTACTCGAATCCCACATCGAGAGCAACGAGACCGCGATAGACGCTGAGGAAGAGGGAGAGGAGGGGGAAGACAACGGTAGGAAATACCTCCTCACTGATCGCCGACTACTCTGGCTCACGCGTTCTGACAGAGGGCGAGAGACCATCACCGTCAAATCCCTGTTCTTGGACGCCATTGGGACAGTTTCTGTAAAACAGCAGAAGTCCAAAGAGTACGATGAGGGTTACATCGTTCTTGGAGCGATGTTAGGAATACTCGGTTTTTTCTCGATTGCCTTTATGGGACAGGCAGAGTCAGAAGTACAATCATTTCTCCTGGTAGCAGGACTGTCGTTAGGCGTACTTGCTGCCGTCGTCGTGTACGAGGGACTTCAAACCAAACCTGGATACGTGAAAGTCACAATCAAATCAGCGGAGGGGGAGCGGACCTTTGAGATGGAATTAGCCGGCGGAAAAGCGGAATTCGCTAAGGCCATTTCCAAGACGGCAAGCGCCAGCCACTCACCAGCAAAAACGCCAACGAGAACAGTCGGATAATCAGCGGTTTGGCCGCTTTACTCGGGCGAACTCGCCTCCTTCATCACACTGCCAGAGAGCCGGTTCTCCGCGCTCAAGTTCGAGCTCGTCGGCGATCTCCTTCGGGACGGTCACAGTAACGGTCTCATCCGCATCCCGTCCCTGTACCATCACGCAATCGGCGAAGGTCTCTCTGACTCCCATAGCGGAGCGAGTAACCATCTGGTATAAAACATCTACGACGGATCTATTGAGGCACCCACGAGGATATTATTAGATTCCTATATGTTAGGGGAATTGGCCGGGTAGGTAGGGCAACGGCCGACTCCTCGGCCGTACCCAATTATGGCAGCGAGAAATATCACGTTCGGCGGCGGAACGACTAACAACCAGATCGACCTGATCGACGTGGCGGCGCTCGTCGTCGTCCCGATCACCTGGGCGCTGATGGTCGGCGTCTTCACCTGGCAGATCAACGTTTTCGGCGGCTACGACTTCACGCAGTCCCTGTGGACGATCGCGGGCGTCTCGATCTCGCCGGCGCTGCTGCTCACGCTCGGTGGTGAAGCCTGGATCATCGTCACGAACATCCTGAACTCCAAGACGGAACACGGCCAGGAGGAGATGGCTGTCATCGGGACCGCACTTGCGCTCCCGCTGCTGTATGTCTTCGTTCCGGCCGTCGAGAGCCTCGTCAACTACCACGACATGACGCAGCTGGCGGCCGTGCTGTACCTCTCGGCTGCGTCGGTCTTCGTCTCCTACCGAGCGTGATTCCCATGCGACCGGATACGCACAACACGCTGATCCGCGGAACCTTCGCGGCGCTCCCGATCTTCCTGATCGTCTGTACGGTCGGGTTCATCGCGCTGTTTAGCGCGACGGGTGCCGCGGCCGTCGACACGGATACGGGAACCGAGATCGGCAACGAGACGGTCGAAGTAACGAACGCAACGACGGAGGTCACCGCCTACGTCGCGAACGAGTCGGCGATCACGACGGAGACGAACGTCACGGCCTGGATCTATCCGGGCACCGACACGGCGAACCTGACGGCCGTCGCGAACGCCACGACCACGCTGAACGCGACGGACACGTCCGCGGCGATCACCGTCGACGTATCGAACGAGACTGTCGAGCTCGAGGCGGCCGAAGACTGGATGGCCCTGGTCGTCGGTGACGGGAACGCGTCGGCTGTCACGCTGACGGACGTGGACACGACCACAGCCGGCGGCGGGGGTGGCGGCGTAATCGGTGATGAACAGACGGCCGGCTTCGCGGCCGGCGTGCTGATCCTGGCCGCGGTTGCGTTCGCACTCGCACGGAGGTTCGACTGATGAGTTCGGCCCAAAGCCCACAACAGGGTGTCTCCCGGCGCGACGTGCTTCGGATGGCCGGCGCCGGTGCGGTCGGGACGGTTGGCCTCGTGTCGGGTGTCCCGCCGTTCTCTCCGGTCGGTCGCGCAGAGGGCGTGATCTGCGGCGGGATCTGCTCGGCGGTAGCCGCAGCTGGGACCGCGGCGGCAGCTGGCGCGGTGGCTGGCTGGGCACTCCGCGAGTACGAAGTGATCGGATCGGACGATCCCCCGGAGGGGCTGACTCCTGACGCCCTGAAAAATCAGGTTTATCAGTCCGCAGAAACCCGATTCAGCACCCTCAACTCGACGTTCACCGACAACATCAACATCGCAGAGACGGGGCTGAGTCACCAATTGTACGCTGACGGCAAAGTCGCGGGCATCGAATCTCTCAACAACCAGGACACGCAGGAGACAGTAACCGCGACCGCGAGAGAGGCCGCGAACGCCCATGCAACCACCGTCCTAACCAACTACTTCAAGAGTTGGAACGAAGCCGTGAACGAATATTATTCGTTCCGGGCGGCCGTCTCTGACCACCCCGATTTGGCTACTGGTGATGTGTTCGATTTCGAGTTGGTGTCTGAACATGACCCTCTGCAGGATAAAGAAATTAAGTCGAAGGCTACGAAAACTGTCGATCTCCCTGATGGCTCGACGTTTGATCTGCAGTGCTATCAGATCTATTGCGTCGGGAATTACGACAATTATCAGTCGAACTTCACCCTTCAGGTGTCGCCGGTCGGGGTCGAGAGAGTTGATGGTAGTCTCGATGGCCTTGACACCATCGAGGACCTACGGTTGACCGTCACGGGATTGGATGCAACCATTTCCTACCTATCGAGTGAGGGCGCCACAACCGTCTACAACCGACTAAATAACGTCATCACGGAGGTTTCGGACGGACTGACCACCTGGGTAGATGGCGTTTACGGACAGGTCCAAGCTGGTGAACTCGATACGGCGGAACTACTCACGCCGCGCGAACTCGCGGAGATGAGTACCGGCGAAGGCGAGTTTAACCAGGCGATCCAGGACCTGGCGGCTCTCAACATCCCGGTCGACTTCGAGCGCGAGGCGGAAATCTACCTGCAGGAATCCGATTCGACCCTGTACGGGCAACTCGCACCAACGAGCGTGCCGGACGGGGGAGTAAGCAAAGGTGACGAGATCGACCCTGAGACGAGTACCGCCGACTGGTATTTCACTTACGACGTGAGCCAGGGGCACGGCACCTGGTCAGATTACGAGAGCGCGGTCAACGGCGGGGTTGTCACCTTCACCGCGGAACCCTTCGAAGGATCGAGATACGTTATCGAGACGGTCGCCGGCGAGTCGGCCGAAGTCGTAGCGGATGACTTCACGCCGGACGATCCCGACAACCCGACAGCCTGGACGGTGGACATCTCCGGCCAGGTGCAGAACGCGATAACCGAAATCGAGGGGGTCGCCGTCTACTCTCAGACGGATGAAACCGAGTACTGGACGGTGCAGTTAGACGAGACGTTCACGGTCAAGAAGATCACCGACTCGGACGGCAACGAGGTCGAGGAACTCGATTTCAGCCAGAACGAACCACAGACTGACGACAACTACATCACCGAGGAAGAATGGGCCGCGATGCAGGAGCGCCAAGAGGAGCTGATTAAGAAGTACGAGGAAGCGAAGAACGACGGAGGAGGCGGCTGGTCCTGGCCGTGGGAGGGCGGCGGAAGCGGCGGCATGATCGCCGGCGCGGTCGCGCTAATTGGTATCGCCTGGGGAGTCGGGCAGGTCACGGGGAACTAACGATGAAACGGATTTTTCTGGCGATGACGGCGATAGCGGTCGCGCTGGCCGTGGGCATGGGCGGCGCGACTGCACAGGCACAGAACGCGACGAACGAGACTACAGTCGAGGGAACGCCGGTCGACGAAGACCTCACCCTCACCGACTGGGAGTTTTCGGACGGCACGTTTACTCTGACGTTCGACCTCCAGGGCGAGCGCCCGAAGACGGTCACCGTCGCTGAATCCACACAACCAGGCGAGGGCACGCAGGCCAGCGCCATCCGGCGAGAACGATTACTTCCAGGGGAGAACACAATCACGCTCACGACGCGGACAGCAGGCGGCGAAGCCGCTGCTGCAATCACCACGTCGGACTCGATCGACGCCGGCCGACAGGTGACGGTCTCGACGGGACAGACGACCGGAGAGAACCCATTTGCCCCGTTCGGTGGCACGTCTGGCGTCCTATCCGGCGTCGGCCTCTCGATGCTGATGTCCGGTGGCGCGGCCGCGTGGGTACTCAGAAGTGAAGAAAACGGAGTGATCAAGGCATGAACGACATATCCACGACGTTCGGAAGTTGGAAGGACCGGCTGACCTACATCGTCGCCGAAGCGCAGCTGCTCGTCGCGGGCCTCCTGGTGTCGACGGCGATCGCGATCGTCTGGCTGAAGCCAACCCTGCCAGGAATCCCGCCGGTCGTGATGGGGTGGATCGCCGCGTTCATGCTGTTAGGACCGCCGCTATTCGGATTCTTCGTCTGGCTCGTTCGCAAGCTCCGGCTCCGGAATATGATCACGGTTCACCACATCAACGGCGTCACTGACGACAGAGAGAAGTACTACGTCGAGCCCGAGGTATGGAAGAAAAAGACCGTCGAAGGGCCAAGTCCGTACGTCGTCAACGACGGGGACGCGTTCGAAGTGCGTGAATTCGAGTGGTTCGACGAACAAGACGAGCTGATCGTCACCGGCTGTCACTTTTCGGAACTCGCCGACTCGAAGCTCATCACTGTGAAGGCCATGATGGAAGACATCCACGGCCAGTTGATCGAGACCGCGATCGCGTACAACAAGCTGCGCGCCCGCATCTCCCGCATGGGCGTCGAGATCGAGCGCGACGTCGTGAACTTCCAGGCCGAAGCCGACGAGCGTGGGCTAATGGGCCAGAAGACCGCCGTGAAAGAACGGTTCGAGGCCGCCGAAGACGAATCGCAGGAGTGGGACACCGACGAGATTCGCGACCTCGGAGACTACGAACACGAGTACGATCCGGTCGCGAACCCCGAAGGCGTCACCGTCGACGCTGGCCAGCAGGCCGCCACGGACGGGGGTGGGCAGCGGTGACCGACGAGCAGGAGATCTTCACCGCGGCACAACTCCGCGAGCATCAGGACGGTTACCAGGCCCGCGCAAACCGCGAACTCCTCCCGCACACGGGTATCGTCCGGGATCCGAAGATCGAGCGGGCGCTCTCGATCCGCGCGGTTCACTACGATCCGACGGAGTGTGACCGGCCCGACGAACTCCCTGCGAAGTCCAAAGACCTCGATAAGCATCGCCAGATCCAGCGGATCGAGGGCACGCAGGTCGCCCGCCAGGCGCTTGAAAACGGCGACATGGCGACGGTCAAGCACCTCACCGGCGACACCAACCAGCGCGCGGACGTAAGCGGTATCCAAGCGATCGGGAACGTCGACGATCTCGTCACCGGCCCGGCGTCGATCATCTACATCTACGCCGAGCCCGGCAGCGGGAAGACTGACTTCGCGCTCCTGCTCGGCCAGCGCTGGCGCCACCACCAGCCGGGGGACGCACTCGTCGCGTCGAACATCCAGACGCTCGAGGAAACCACCGAGTGGACCGACGGCGAGGGCCGGCTTCGTGACGGCTGGCTCGCCAACTACGGCGCGCTCGACGAGTGGATCAAGCAGGACGGCGAACCCACCGAGAACGAACAGACGCCGAAGCTGTTCATCTTCGACGAGGCGTCGAGCCACGCTGCAGGTGGCGGCGCACAGGGGTACGAAACCCGGCAGAAAATGGGGCCACTCGTCTACAAGATCCGCAAGTACGGCGGGTCGCTCATCATTATCGGCCACGACGGCGGCGACGTTCACCCGATGGTTCGCGAGCAGTCGAAGGTCGTCAAGAAGGACGGGAAGAAAGAGGCGACAATCTACGACTCGATCCGGAATCGCAAGCCCCAGGGCAAGATTGCGGTCATCACCGGAATCCCGCCGACTGACTGGCGCTTCGACACGCACGAGGCGACCGCCTGGAGTTGGCACGACCTCCGTTCCGACGACGAGGGCGAGGATGTAAGCGAGAAAGAGGCTGTGGAGAAGGCCGCGCTCTACACCGTAATCCGGGCGAAACAGCAGGGGATGAGTAACCGGCAAGTGGCCGAATTCGTCCCGTGGAGCCGTGAGACCGTCCGGAAGCGATGGAACGAATACGATCGTAACGGAAAACACACTGAGGCCGTTGCCAACGTGGAGGCCACAATCGCATGACGGGAGTGCGATGGCATCTTGGCAACGACACGAGACGCCCCACTACTACTGCGGTTCTCTCGAAACCCGTCGAACCTTGCGGCCCACCGCTCACGCCTGGTGACAGCCGAGAGGAGTCGATATATAAAACGCGCGTGGCGCGTGGTTCGGCGTGAATCGCTCGAAGCGGGCGAACCACTTCGGTACGATCTGCGAGAAGCGGATGGCCGCGAAGCGTCGCTTCGATCTCGAACGGGCGAGCTGGCACGATGCCCGCTTCGGGAACGGCACGCCGGTCGAGATCAAGTCGACGATGCTCGAACACGCCGACGGCCAGCCGGGCAACTTCAAGGTATATCACGCCTATCACCGAAAGCTCCGGCGGCACAACGGCTGGTACTGCTTCGTCGTCTACCGACCGCACGGCCGCTCAGGCTGTACGATCGTCAAGGACAAGATGGTCAAGGCGGCGAACCTCCCGCTGCTCCGGTGGCACGGTGGCGGCGATCACCGCGAAACCCAACAGGCGAAGATCGCGATCGGCGACGTGCTCTAATCCGGTTGAGAACGGGTGCCAGTTGAAACTTTCCAGATCAGTCTTCAAGATCCTCTCGCAGATCGTGCCGGATCCAATCAAGATCGTCGTGATGCTCCTCAAGCCACTCTACTGGGGTTACCGCTTCTGCGAGTCGATCTCCCCGACGCACAATGCCGTTCGGCCGAATCGAATTGCTGCGGATCGTGTCGCGGCCAGAGTTTCCCCTGACGTTGTGCTGGTATGTGATCGCCTCAAGTCCACCGTCGCGAACGGCGATAAGCCCGCTCGGCATCCCGTACAACCGTAGCAGTGCGTCGAGCAGGCGCTCCACGTCCTCGTCTTGGCGGCGGATGAGCAGTTCGGAGAGTTCGCGTCGAACGACTCGCTTCCGCTGCAGGTGGTACTTGATCGGATTCTCCATACAGCAGCATTGGTGGAGCCGTCGACGTAGCCCTATCCGGGTCGTTTCCGTTCTTCCGATACGTACCTTTTTATCCTATCACGCGGCCACCCTGGCCCGATGAAGCTCAGTCAGGACGACGCGGTCGTGCTCATCGACGCGCTCGAACTGCTCGAGCAGTATCGCCCGGCCGACTCGAAACGCGCTGCCCAATGCCGACTCCTGGCCGCGGAACTCGCTACGGAGTTCGACCTCCCGGTCACTCAATGAATTCCGTTCTACCGTAGTCATGACGTCGCAGGTAACAGCCCTCGTCGAGGGTCAGTACAGGCGAAGAAAGCAACGGAGCAGCAATCAACTTCATCGATAGCAATCAAGCCCCGGTCGTGCGTTGTCCGTCAAAGCTAACAGATTCAATAGAAATTAGATGGCGAAACTAAACCGGGTGATGGAAATTTGTTAGGGATTCTGCTCCATGAACTGCATATTGACCGCGTAGTCAGTATTCTTTGACCCCTGTGACCGATTCAGAACAGCTATCTGACAACCAGCCTCTACCATGCACAATGGCTTATCGAAAGAGCGTTGTATCGTAATATGCCCATCCTTGGGGAGCCGGAGAAATCGCCGCGTCCTTTCGTCAGGATCATCCTCATCCGGCTGATTCCGGATCACTAGTTCAAACCAGTTCTTTTCTTCAGCGTGTATACTGAGATTTGTTAACCGCGAGCGATGAGGGCTCTTGAACGCAAGAAGATCAGACCTTCTACTAGGGCCACGAACGCGGGCGCTCCGATTCATTTCCTGATAGTCATCAGTTCGGCTGGACATTTATTTTGGGGTTGGATCTTCTACATGATTTACCTCATAATCTGCTCTGAATCCTGGGTCGACAAGGTCCTTCGCGTCTTCCTTAGAATCAGCTTCTACAACGGTCTCGACGCTGCCTCGGCCAAATTCGCCCGTCTCGGTAGCTACCACCCGATAGTGGGGCATGGGTAGCACCGAGGATAGGGCTGCACCGGTATAGGCGTTTCGATTATTATAGTATTTAGATGTGTTAGCCCCTTACTAGCGCCTGTCCCTTCTATCAATATTCATCGAGAGACTGTTCAGCCTGTTCAATTATATTATTTATTTTAGAATGAAAGTCAGTATCTTCTGTAATTCTACGCTGCTTAACGTCAATGAGCCACCATTCATTAGCAGTATCTCGGAGCAGTTCAAGAAAGTCGTCATCGTCAACTGTAGAAGGATGACGGCGACGATATTTACGAAGATCTTCCACAAATTCGTCCATACCATTCTTCCGGGCTACTTCTGGACCCACAGGCTCCTGCCTCTGTTCAAACTCTCGGCGTAAAATTTCCCGCATTCCTCTGGCAGCATCAAGTACGTCTCTATACCAATTTTCTACTTCTCGCAAACGCCACTGCTGATGTTGCTGGTGGGTGATATCCACGAGGTTTCTTGTATTCCATGTATATTCGATTGTTACAAAAACTAAGGCCAACGTGGCTATAGCGCTGGCTGTAGGACCTACAGCACTTAGATTCTCTACGGCATTAGTCCAGTTGTTTGGGTTTATGAGGAAGCCAATGAGTATCCCCATTACGAATCCAATTATGCCAATTACCCACCTTAATGGTAGCATCCTCGTTGAGTATTCATCAGGTGCTTCAGCCGCATTTGACATGCTGTGAACCATTTACGATGATGAAGAAAAAAGTTCTCGTCTTCTTCACTCCAATTTAACCTAGTATAGACTACAACCATTTATGTCATCAAAAGAATAGCAACTGAAAAGAGACAGGTTCTGAATATGATATATATTCAGCAGAGTTCTATCAAAACCTGTATTTCCTGAAAGGATGAAGCGCGTTAGGTTTGCATCCGCACCTACCGGTTGTTTCAGGTTTACTCAGTTGAAGGGAGCGGCCTGACTCTCATCCTGTCTCCATCGTAACCATGGTATCAATCTCGAAATTTACTGCTCTCGTCGAGAGCGTCTCGGCGATCTCCTCACGCTGCTCGGCGGTGAGGTCGTCCCGTTCGATCACCTGGCGAGCTGCCGCTACGAGCGCGGGGATGTCTTCGCACGCCGAGACCACGGCTTTCGTCTTGTTACAGTCGTAGAAGTCGGCAGCGCGTTCAATAGCGTCGTTCCGGTACGCCTTATCGCCGTCCGTTCGAATTCGCATACTCGTACACACGGACCCCCAGATCCTAGTTTTTTCGTCTCACTGGACCCGGCCCACAGCCCATAATCGGGGGCGTTTCTGTCAGGCTAACCGAGTGGTTGGCCGGCGCGTCGCCTCGATCGGCGCGGGATATGCACACGGCCAGCTGGCGCTCGTGTGCATATTCGGGAAACCGGTTCTCTCGGCGCGCAAGTGGTGGCTTCCGAACAACCAGCTAACGAAGCACTTCCAATATCAACCGTTCAAGGAACTTGCTCCCGTGTCAGACCCACCCAGGAAAACATCTTTTTAGCACCAATGAAAAGGGGTTAAGGATGATTGACGTCAATAATATTCAGAAATACCCCGATCATACAGAGCAAATTGAGAGATTAGAGCAAAAGGATGGCGTAGACAAGATACTCCCTCAGCATATTGGAGGGGAGAAAGAGGGTAGATTCTGTACTGCTTTCCTCGTTCTCCAACAGTCATCGGCGAAAATATTCAGTCTCCTTGAGGAAGAAGGCGAATATGAATTCAAACCATTGTACAACTTTTCATTAGAGAATGAATACCATTCCTATGGTGAAATTTGGAATCGGGATATAATTTTCCAGTGGGAAGATCGAGAGGTAATAGACGTAATGCAGAAAAAGATGAAAGCCTATGTTCGTCGGTTTACCCTCGGTGAGAAATATACTCTGGAACAGATTGACCGATTAGTCGAAGAGGGGGAATGGACCGATGATAGGGAAGATCCACCAGAATGTAAATGCAAAAACCAGCCTAAAAACGAAGAGCAGTTGAACCAATTAGATCTAACTATAATCAGCTGTGCAAAATGCAACAGCCCATACAGACTTTCTATAGGTGGCACAAGTCAAACGCTCTACCGGACTTCATTTGAACTTGATTGGATAGAAGGTGATTGGGGGAAAGGTTGCAAGCCTATCGAGCGTGATTGTCTTAGATTCTATGAAGTTGAAAGCGATGGTGAAACTACTACAGCGGATGCCACCCTGCACGGGTTAACAAGAGAATCACAGATAGAGTACCCGAATTTTGGCTATTATCGTGGAGATCATCAGAAGGGGCTATTAATCGGAAATCCAGAAATCGGTTCTGAAGGAGAAATTGTGGGATATCTTCTCTGGAATCAACCTGGCCAAGTAGACCGTCCTTGTCTGCAACAGGTGTATGTTCGGCCAAAATACCGAGATGAGGAGTATGGCGGAAGGTTGCTAAATATGTGGCATGAGGAGGTTGTCGAAGAAAGCAGGTATTTTGCAATAGACGTCAGCGAATCCGGGATGGATTTCTTGAGAAATCACAATCATGTTACTGAGGACAGAGATTGTCCCGCAATACCTGCTGAACTTTGGGGGTCATGGGATACGGAAGGCGTAGATGTAAGTAAAACAGCTGCAGCAGACGTAATGCGACGACAGGGGTACTAAGATAAATTCATTTGTGAATATAGGCTCATATTACGATGATAATTTAGCGGCTTCTCGATCCGCTTTCGATCCTCGAGTTCCACGTCGGAGTGCATATCAACATATTCCGGATCGGTTCAGAATCGTTGTTGAGCACTCATTTACCTCACCCAAATTTATCGAAGAACTCGCGAGCTTCTTCTTCTGGGCTTTGTTCTCCGTAATCTTCGACACCGGCTGCTTTTTTTGCCTCTGACCATGAACCATATCTATCTTGAATAGTGGACGCTGAGGGCCTAAGGCTTAATTTCCTATATTCGCTCAAACTGGGTTCTGAGCCAAGAATGTCAGCGGCATTTTTGAGCGCATTGATACAGTTTTCCTCGGTGTACTCTCGGCGTGATTCGCGATTCAAGCCCGCCTTTGCGATGGCGAGCTGCCAAGTGCCGCAATGATCCGAGATCGTAGATGCGGAAGGGGAGAGGTTCATCGAATCGTATTCGTCCATGGTCGGGGTCCGGCCAAGCTGATTCGAAGCCCTGATCAATGCTTCCAAACAATCCGATTCAGAAAACTCCATTTCGCAGATCATGATTGGGAACAGTCATTAACCTTTCTACGATATTGGTCGGATATCCTTTTACCTCATTTCATTAAATGATCCTGGCTGTCATAGCGGGGATATAATGGCTCGTGCAATCAATTAAAAGTAAATGTGATTCTCGCCGTAATACTCTCGAATCCTCTCAATTTTCTCTTTGTCGTTGGGATCCACCTCCGGTCTGAGATCCTTGTATTCTGGACTCGTCCGATATTCATGGAGGCAATAATCGCAAACAGGAATTCTCCGTTCCGGGAAATAAGAGCGGAATTCATTGTTCTTCTTACTCGAGTGGTGCCATTCCTCACATATTGCGCATTGAAATGACCCCCTTGGAATCATGCTCCAAGACAGGTGCTGGCAGCCTATTAACTTTTGTGAGGATTGGAGTCGAAGACAGTAATCGATTTGAAACTGTTACGCGGTAAATATAGTTCCGCCGAGTTACCTGGGCCCGCCCGACCACCGTTTCATGTGCTTCAACTGGAGATTGCGAAGGCTGTGGGGGTAGCTGTGTAATTTTTTGGCTCTGTCCCCTTGGGGACACGCCCCAAGGGGGTTTTCGCGCGCAGCGCGAAACGACCCCGCCGGGGTCGCGGTGCGGTCGCGACGGTCGAGCCCATGCCCACCGCTCGAACGCAACCAAAATTGCAACATACGCTAACGGATGAAAGTCTGTTTGCTGAAAACAAGTCTCGGAAAAGCGTTGCCACTACGGGGGCCATTTCAGCGGTCGGCGACGGCGCCGATGTAGCCAGTCTCCGTCCCGCCGTCCGGTGTCTGCCACTTCATGATCGCACCACGGATCACCGCCGGATCGTTGCCTGAGTGGCGCCACTTCTCGATCGCCTGGCGAGCTGCCGCCTGGACCGACTCGTACGAACTCGTCTTCAGCCAGGAGAGAATGCCGTCGATCCGTAGCGTCTCCGGATCGCCAGTCTCGTCGTCGTAGCGCATCTCGGCGCCGTACTCCGCGACCCACTGCTGAAACGGCGAGACGTCGGCCACGTGCTCCGCCAGGTGCATCACCTGCTGGAGGCGGTCGGCCGTGCTCTCGATGGCGTACTCGGCGCTCTCGACGAGCGCACGAATTTCCTCCTGGAACTTCCGGGCTCGGTAGGAGACGTGGCCGGAATCGAGTTCGACGAGCTCGCCGAGTTCTTTGATCGCCCGATAGATCGTCGCGGGGTGCTTCCCCAGTTCGTCGGCCAGGTCGCCGACCCGCTGGCCGCCGTCCGTCGCAATCGTACCGGCGACCTCCTCGGCTGTGTCGCCCATTTCGCGCAGCGTCGTCACTAACAGGTGGTCGCTTTTCGCTTCGAGGCCCGGCGTCGGATCCTGGTAGATCTCAACGGGTTTCTCGCGCGTCTCCGCGGCAAAGTGGTCGTCTTCGACGTACACGCCGCTGCCGTCCGGATTCAGCGGGATGTCTTCCCACGCCAGGAAGTTCATCAGCGTTTCCTCGATCTCCTCGACTACCTCCTGGCGCTCGGCCCACGCCCATGACTCGCCATCGTTGAACGACTGGTTCACGAGGACCTCCACCTTCGGGTGGTAGGACGGGTGATCCTTGCTCACTGCGTCCGGATCGGCGAGTAGGTAGATCTCGAACTTCCGACCGTAGCTGTGGCCGGGAAACAGTTCGCTCACGGCTGACGGCGGGAGAGTAAGCCGATTTTGGTGGTTCACAATCTCCTCGTTGTCGATATCGAGCGTCATCTTCACGCCCTCGGTATCGGCCAGGTGGTGCGTGATCTTCTGGAGGACACCCGACTTTGCCATGCGTTCGGCCCACTCGCGACGCGCCCGTACGTACCGCTCGTGTGCCCACTCACGGCTGTACTCCGGATGCGGCGGCTCACGGAAGTACTCGCGATACACCGGCTCGCCGGCCTCCTCAAAGATCGCCTGGAAGAACTCGGGCAACAGTTCGAGCGCCCGCTCGGGCGTCACGTTCGAGGGCTTATACTCGACGTCGACGCCTTCAGTCTCGCCGAATTGGTTCTCCCACGGAAGATTCACCGGTTCACCGGTCTCCCAATGGCGCATATCGGCGAACCGCGGAGAGATGTTGTAGGTGGACTTCGATTCACCCGGCCCACGGCCGATAATGTCCCACTCGTAGAGACGAGGAGCATCGATTGGATCGCTCTCCGCCGGTGCAAACCCCGATTTCGAATACTTCACTTTGATGAACCAGGGTTCTCCGTCGATCTCGGTCGTGAATTCGAGGTACCCCTCGTACGGTGGTCCGAGCATCACCTTCGACAGCGCCTGATACGGACCGCGACCCCACTCGTCCCACTTCCACCGGCCGTGGCTCTCGTGAGGGGCGTCCGCGACCTGCGACATGGGTCACTCCTCCGCGGACCGCTGGGTCTCGATCAACCCGGACAGCACAGCCGTCGGGTTCCACCACGTCGCCGAGCCGCACCGGTAACAGATGTGCTTGAACGACGTGAGCGCATCCGTATCGAGCGTCACCGGGTCGATCTCGATCGACTGGCCGACGTCCTCCGGTCGCACCTGCTTAACGTGGACGTGCTGGCAGCCCGTGCAGATCGCGTCGACTGGGAAGCCCTGGAACCCAGACTTTGGACTCGCGAGTTCGGCGTTCAGGTCCCGGTCGGTCTCGACGCTCACGGCAGCTCACCTCCGTCGGTCGCGAGTGTTTCACTCGTCCGCCGGTCCACCGTCACGATAACGTCGCGGTGAATCGGCCCACGTTGGAGGAGAACCGTCTCCTCGCGCTCGTACGCGGGGAACGAACGCATCCCCCAGGAATTCCAGCCGAACGCGATGACGGCTCCACCAGGTCGAACGAGTTCGTTGAACTGGCCGAGCGCGCTGTAGACGTCACTCGCGTGCAGGCCGTCGTACTTCTCCTCGGCCTGTTTCTGATCAAACGGCGGATCGAAAACCACCGTGTCGAACGACTGCGGCCCAAAGTGCTCCGCGATCGTCGCGACGTCGAGATACGTATCTGCGTCGCGGTCCGGGTTCAGGTCGTTCCTGACGATCTCCCCGTCGTGGTGCAGCTTCGTCTTCCCAGCGCAGGCGTTCAGAACACGGCCGGACAGGATCTTCTCGACGAGCCGACGGGCGGGCGTGTACTGGAATGTCCATCGTCCGAGCATCCGGGCCGACCCGTCTGGATCTCGACCGCCGTTCGAGACGATCTCGGTGACTGGTTCTGGCCGTTCGGTCCCGTCACTCGACACGGCGACCACCTCGCGATTCGTCGACCGTCTCCGGGTCGATCACGTGCGACCAGGCGAGTTGCGCGACCTCCTGCTCGGATCGGTCAGCGTCGACATCGTACCACCGACCGCGGAGGAGTTCGTCGAGGAGCGTCGCAGGCACGATCGCCCGCGCCACGTTCGGCAGACCCGGCCGCGGGACGTAGACCGCGAGTAGGTACATCCCGGCCGCGTCGAGCAGCTGCTCGTGCGCTCGCCGTTTGACGTAGAACCGTCCGCGCGTCGAACGCGAGCCGTTGCTCGTCCGGACCTGGCAGGCTTTGATCTCGATCGGCGTCTCCGGCTCGACGACCACGATGCCGTAGAACGGCAGCGCCGTCGACGGTTCAAGGAGGCCGGTTGTCTCCGCGTCGTGCCAGGTGGCCGTCGCGTCGCCCACGTAGCCCAATGCGTCGACCGCCTGGATGACGTCGGCCTCGATCGCGTCACCGCTGGCCTTCGGACTCTCGATCTCCCCGAGACTCGCTCGCGAGCTCACGGCAGATCACCTCGCGATCGGCGAACCTCGCGAACGCACTCGGGACACAGGCGACTCGTCGCGGCGGCCGGTTCGCCACAGCGCTCGCAGTCGTCGCTCTCGACGAGACGATTCACGCCGGCTCACCTCCGGCCTTGTCGACCGCCTCGCGGACTTCGATGTCGCTCGCCTGTTTTGCCGGGTGGACGATCGTCGAGCGCGTCTCCACGTCGTACAGCGCCGACGCGCGGACGAACGCGTCGGTCACTGTCGCTCACCCCCGTCAGTCGCGACGGGACGGCAGAGCGCCTGCACTGCTGAAGGGAGTTCGTTCAGCGGCTCACCGAATCGGCCCGGGTTTTCGAGCGGATCGGCGATCGGGACGGACTTGCCCGCGGCGCTCCCGCGGTCGATCCGTGGGCGAGAATCGCAGTTGAAGCAGCGATGGGCTCGGTCCTCGTCGTCACCGTAGCCGCGTCGGAACTCAGGGGTGACGTGAGAGCCGCATTTACGGCACCGATTCGCCCGATAGTCGGGGTCGAACCGGTGCATCACCGGCCACCTCCGAATACCTGAGACTGCTGAAAACAGGAAGTAGAACCGGCAAAACTGGCCGGTTTACTTTTATACGCAGTGGGACCGCGCGGATTTGAACCGCGGTCACGGGCACCCAAGGCCCGAAGTATACCAGACTAACCCACGGTCCCGTACACTTCCTTTTTCGGGCAGGGCGTAAAGGGTTTCGTTCTGACGCGGGCGATTACCCACCCAGCACCTGTTCGACGTCCTCATCCGTCGCTTCGGAGAGCTGGCCGGTTTCCCAGGGGTACGTGGGCGAGTCGGGCTCGGGCTCGACGGCCGCAAGCAGTGAGGCGACGTCGTCGTCGGTGGCCTCTGGAAGCGACCCGGTCGCACTGTCGTCGATCACGATCTCGTCGAATATCTCGCCAAACGCGGCGACGATGCGGTCTTCGTGTCGGGACGTGTCCAGATGGAAGTGCGCCATCGCGTCTATCGTTTCGAGTCGGCGGTTGAGGTAGTAGATGAACTCGAAGATCGGTTCCGGGTCGCGCTGGCGAAGCAACGCATCGAGCGAACTGAAACAGACGCCTACCTGTTCGTCAGCCCAGTGTTCGCAAAAGCGGCTGATCGACACCCCGATCGCCGACAGGTCCGTCGGATCCGCCACGGTGTCGACGGCGACGGGGCCGGAAAAGTCCGGTTCGTCGCTCGACTCGACAGCCCTGATGACGTCGCCGATCGAAAGTAACCCGACGCGTGCGTCCGTCGCACCGAGCGGCGGCTCCTCACACGACTCGCCAGCGAACGAGACCCGCAGGATTGCCGTTCGGTCCGCTCCACAGCAGAGCGACTCACAACCGGGTAGCTGTGCCTGCGAATCGTGCAGGAGGAGGACGTTTGCCGGCGGGGAGATAGCATCAAGCGGCGCAGATTCCATCGTTGGTCACTCGGACTGGGGGTCCGCGTTGAATTGCTATTCGGACAACACGACCTTTACCTTTCCGGCCGCTCACATCGTGCACTCCGGTCTCACGCTGTGTCCCTCCGTCACACGGACAAAGGGCGACACACGGACAGGTTCGAGACATCAAGATGTGCGTTAGAGCTCCTGGTCCCGTAACTCGATGTCCGCGATCAGGTCGAACGGCGTCGCGTCCTTGCGGATGCCGTCGAGCAGGGCGAACGCTTCGTCCGGGTCGAGGAAGTGTTCGGTGACCACCCGCCCCAGCGGCGTCGGTTCGAAACCGTCGATGAAGTCGTATTCGAGGAGCTTCCCGATCGCGTGTTTCGTCGGGACGTCGCCCAGCATGCGGTCGTTGAGCCGCTTCGCGTCACGACCGCCCACCGTGACGTTCGCTAGCGTCTCCTCGATCGCCGCCCCCTCGTCGTAGGGGGTCGTCACGGGTTCCATCTCGCCCTTGAGGAGTTTGAACGCGATCTCGTCCTCGGTCCCCTCCATCGAGTTGTGGTACGTGGTATCGGGTTCGACGAGGACGTACACCTTCCCCTCGTCGTGGTAATCCGGCCGGCCCGCCCGACCGAGCATCTGGTGGAACTCCTGGACAGAGAGCCACTCGATCCCCATCGCCAGCGTATCGAAGACGACCTGCGAAGCGGGGAAGTCGACCCCCGCCGCGAGCGCCGCCGTCGTAACGACGGCAGCCAGCTCCTGGTCGCCGAACTTCCGCTCGACGGTCTTGCGTCGCTTGTAGTCGAGCCCGGCGTGGTACGGCGCGGCGTCGTACTCGAGCTTCCTGGCGATCTCGTGACAGCGCCGCCGCGAGTTCGTGAAGATGATCGTCTGGCCGCGATAGCCTTTCGACGATTTCGTGTCGAACTCGCGCTTGACGAGCTTGTTCGCCACGCGCACCTTCTCCTGGCCGTCGGCGAAGGTGACGTGGCGCTCGATCGGCACCGGCCGCTCCTCGAACTCGATCACGGTAGCCTCCAGCGCCTTCCCCAGGTGTTCGGGGTTGCCGACGGTCGCCGAGAGGTACACCCACTGGGCCCCATCGTATCCACTCTTCTCGACGGCCCGGTTCTCGGTCGCGTACTTCAGCCGCGAGATGAGCCCGTCCAGGCGGTGGCCCCGATCGGCTTCCTTGAGCGTGTGGACCTCGTCGATGACGACGGTCCCGATGTCGCCCATGTCTTTGCCCGTCCGCAGGGCGTGGTCGATCCCCTCGTAGGTGCCGACGATGACGTCCGCGTTCGGGTCGAAGCGGTTGCCCGAGTCCGCGATTCGACTCGCCCCGACGCGGATCGAGACGTCGACGAGGTGGCCGTACTCGTCCTCGAAGTCCTCGTGCTTCTGGTTGGCCAGCGCGACGAGGGGAACCAGAAAGAGCAGCTTCCCCTTGCCCTTCAGCGCGCGGTCGATCCCGGCGAGTTCGCCGACCAGCGTCTTCCCGGTCGCCGTCGCACTCACGACGAGCTGGTCGCGCCCTTCTAGTAACCCGTTCTCGACCGCCAGGCTCTGGACTGGAAGCAAGGTGTCGAACCGGTCCTCGAGTAGCCCCTGCAGGTCTTCGTGCAGGTCGAGCGAGTCGACCGGTGCGAGGTCGACCTCGTCGGTCGTCGCGCTGATCGTATCGAACTTCGTCAGGTCCGGATCGAGCTGGCCCTTCAGGAGGTTGACGATGCGCTGGAGGTCCTGAACCTCCATCATGAGGTCTTCAAGGCGCTCTTTGGCCGCACCCGTCACGCCGCCGCTGTAGGACAGTTGGCGCTCCAGTTCCTTTCGGGCACAGTCCCGACAGATCCAGTCGCGGTCGTCTTTGACGGCGGTCTCCGTCGTCACCGGCGAATACCGGCCCTCCGACGCGCAGTATCGACAGGTCCGAACCGCCTTGGCCTTGTCGTCGAGCTGGTAGCCTGCGAGCATCTCCAGTAGCTCAGTTCGCTTCCCGGCGGACGTCTGCTCGGAGATCCGAATGCGGTCGGCCCGGCGAGCGATCTCGACGAACTCGTCGGGCTGTCTCGGCTCCTCGCTCGATCCCTGCTTCAGGCGGAACTTCGTCGGCCGCGGCCCGGCCGAGGTCTCCGACAGGCCCAGTTTCGCGCGGAACAACCGGTTGTCGTCCCGGATAGGGACCACGAGGTAGTCGTCACCGACCTGGTGGGCGAAGAGGGTATCTACCGCCTGGAACTGCTGCGACACGGACGGTCGTAGCCGCCTGTAGTACTTGAGGGGTTCGGAGTCGATGGCGACGCGATCCTCGACCATGCGATTCGCCGTCGGACGGAACCATCTCACCCGGGGGAAACGGTGACCGACCCGAAGATTTTTGGCTTGCCTAAAATCGGAACCACTAAGATAGTTTTCGGCCACCCTAAAACCGAATGGAGACCACTCAATCAGCCACAGCCCACCAGACATCGCGAACACGAGAGGGGTGGGTCAGCCGGCAGTTACTCCTGTTGTGCCTGGCGAGTACAGCGATCACGATGGTGGCCGGGTTCGTTCAGATCCGGTACGGGACGTTTACGATGAATCCGAGCGAGGTCGTCGACGCCGTGCTCGAACCCACGGTGGTGTTCAACCTCAATGCCTGGGAATTCTTCCTTCTTGGAGGGGAAATGCCGGAGTTTACCGACGCGGAGGCCATCGTCTGGAATATGCGGCTCCCGCGGGTGTTCGTCGCGATCATCACCGGGGCGACGCTCGCGGTTTCCGGTGCGATCTTCCAGGCGGTGACGCGCAACGAACTGGCGAGCCCGTTCGTTCNACGCTCGCGGTTTCCGGTGCGATCTTCCAGGCGGTGACGCGCAACGAACTGGCGAGCCCGTTCGTTCTCGGCGTGAGTTCGGGCGCCGGCTTCGCGGTATTGGCGACGCTGGTCGTTTTCAGCAGCTTTGCGCCGTTTCTGCCCGTTATCGCCGCCATCGGCGGCTCGATCGCCTTTTTGCTGGTCTACACCATCGCCTGGAAGGGCGGCACCAGTCCGGTCCGGCTCGTCCTCGCGGGCGTGATCGTCAATATGGTCTTTCAGTCGCTCCAGCAGGGACTGTTCTTCTTCGCGGACGATCTCGGCACCGTCCAGCGGGGCCTGGCGTGGATCACGGGCTCGCTCACCGCCACCGGATGGGACGAGGTCAGGATCGCGAGCATCCCTGCTATCGTCGCGATCGTACTGGCGCTCGCGGGCGCCCGGCAGCTCAACGTGTTACTGCTCGGCGAATCGACCGCGCGCAGCCTCGGGATGCGTGTCGAACGGGTGCGCTTTCTGCTATCGGGCGTAGCCATCCTCGCGGCGAGTGCAGCCATCGCCGTCGCTGGCATCATCAGCTTCTTCGGTCTTATCGTCCCGCACATCGTCCGGACCATCGTCGGAGGCGACAACCGGCAACTGGTGATCGGCTGCACGTTCGCCGGGCCGGCGCTGATGACGGCGGCCGATGTCGGTGCGAGGCTCGCACTGGGTGGTACACAGCTCCACGTGGGCGTCGTCACCGGCGTTATTGGCGGACCGTACTTCCTCTACCTGATGCGAAGACAGCAATCCATGGGTGAACTGTAGGTACCACCTCCGTTCGGCCGTCACGACGGTCGCCGCCACTCCGGCCGTCCGGACGAACGATACGCCGTCCGGTCAAGCGGGCTTCGGAATGGGTGAAGCCGGAAGAGTTTTATTATTTTAGGCGAGCCTAAAACCATGGATCAGCGACCACGGCGGACCAGACGGAGCGTGCTCCGGGCGACGGGAGCGACAGCCAGTGTCGGACTGATCGCCGGGTGTCTCACGAAAGGGGACGGGACGGACGAAGCCGAAGCCGACGGGAGCTACAGCGTTACCATGGAGCCTGTCGGGACGGTCGAATTCGACTCGGTCCCGGAGGCATGGGTTCCCTACACCGGTGACTACGCCGATATGGGTGTCGCCCTCGGACAGGCCGACGGGCTCTCCGCGATCGGCATCCGGGCCCGGTACGGGACACACTACTACGACGAGATTCCTGGCGTCTCGGTCGACGAGAGCGAACTCACGGAACTCTGGCAGGGGAGCACGGACCGGGAAATCTTCTACGCGCTCGAGGCCGACGTCCACGTGATCGATCCCAACTTCATGATCAATCGGCTCGGCTGGGACCAGGGAAAGATCGACGAGATCGAAAACGGCGTGGCCCCGTTCGTCGGCAACACAATATTCTCGGGCAGCTACCCGTGGCACGACTACGCCCAGTACACTCTCTACGAAGCCTTCGAGAAGATCGCGGACCTCTTCCAGGCGCGCGACCGCTACGAGGCGTTCGCGAGTCTTCACGACGAAGTACTGGCGGACGTCCAGTCGCGCCTTCCCGACGAGAGGCCCGACGTGGCGATCCTCTTCCCCGCGGAGGTACCCCCGGAGTCGTTCTATCCCTACGTCATCGACGACGGCACGCAGTCCAAACAGTGGAACGACCTCGGCGTCGGACGCGCCCTCGCCGAAAGCCACGTCGCCGATTTCCACGAGAGTCGCGGGACGATCGACTACGAGACGCTACTCGAGGTCGACCCCGATGTCATTGCCATCAGACAGGATGACGGCGTCATCGACGAGGATTTCGAGAGCCAGATCGTCGACCACATGAAGGACCACTCCGTGGCGAAGAAACTCACCGCCGTCCAGACCGATCGCGTCATCCCCGGCGGGATGATCTACCAGGGACCGATCATCAACCTGTTCCAGCTCGAGGACGCCGCCCAGCGGCTCTTCCCGGACGAATTCGGTGGCGAGGAGCTGTTCGATCGAGCGGCCGTCGGCGACATCGTCGCCGAGGATAGCTAACGATGGACGAACCTCAGGACGGTACGGCGGGGGACACCGCCGACGGTTCGACGAAGGACGAGACCACGTCGCCAGACTACGACGTCGTCATCGTGGGCGGTGGCCCGGCCGGCTGCGCGGCCGGCGTCTTCACGGCACGATACGGCCTCGACACCGTCATCTTCGACCGAGGCAACTCCTCGCTCCAGCGATGCGCCTTCCTCGAGAACTACCTCGGCTTTCCCGCCGGAATCGACGTCGAGACGTTCGCCGACCTGATCCACGACCACGCGAGGAAAGCGGGGTGTGAACTCGTCGACGACATGGTTACCGCCGTCGAGCGCTCGGCCGACGCCGACGGTGACGGCGATACCGCAGGCGGCGAACCGGTCGAGAACCCACAGCCCCCGCGCTTCGTCGTCGAGACGCAGGATGGCCAGCAGGCCAGGGCGGCGCACGTGCTCACAGCGACGCGCTACGGCGGCGACTACCTTCGACCGCTCGATGACGACGACGCGATGTTTCGGACGTTCGAACGAGACGGCGAGTCGACCGAGTACTTCGACCCGGACTACCCCGCCGAAGACGGTCGGACGCCGATCGATGGCCTGTACGTCGCCTCGCCGAACGGCGATCGCGACACGCAGGTCGTCACCGCTGCCGGCCAGGGCGGCCACGTTGCCAGATCGCTCATTACGGACCGTCGCCGTGAGCAAGGCTATCCCGAACCCGTCGCCGACTACTGGGACTGGTTCCGGCGTGCCGCGGAACTCCCCGCGGACGAGCGTCGGGAGCACTGGCGATCGTACTTCGATGAACGCGTGCCAGACGATCATGGGCTCGGGGAAGCGCAACTCGCGGCCCTCCGCGCAGCCGACGTCGATCGGCTCTCGCAGGCGTACTGCGACCCGGCGGCCGTCGAGGACCGAACCCAGCGAGGCTACGACCGGCTCCTGGATCACGTCGGCGAGGAACGGATTCGAGCCTATCTGGACGAGTCGGACGCGCAGTAACGCGCTCGACAAGCGGTCGATCGTCGGTGTCGACGATCTACTCCTCGCCGCCCACGTCGAGCATCTCGAAGACGAACGTCCACCTGTCCAGTTGCTGTTCGATCTGGATGGAGGTCGCGGTCCCGGCACCGTGACCCGTCCCTTCGTCGCCGCGGAAGCAGATCGGGGCGTCACCGGTCGTGGCGTGCTGAACGCGGGCGGTCATCTTTCGGGCGTGAGATGGGTGGACCCGCGTATCGCCGGCGGCCGTCTGGAAGAGCGTCGCCGGGTACGCCGTCTCCTCGACGTTGTGGTACGGCGAGTACTCGCGGAGCCACGCGAACTCCTCGGGGTCGTCCGGCGAGCCGTACTCCGGCGTCCAGGTCGCCCCGAGCAGGAATTCGTGGAAGCGAAGCATGTCGAGCAGCGGCACCGCACAGATAGCAGCGCCGAAGAGTTCGGGCCGGCGCGTGATCGCTGCACCGACGAGCAGGCCGCCGTTCGAGCCACCCCAGGCAGCCAGCCGATCCGAGTTCGTGTACCCCTCTTCGATCAGCGCCTCGCCCGCGGCCTCGAAGTCGTCGAAGGTATGGGTCTTCTGCGCGCGGTGACCGGCCTCGTGCCACGCCTCGCCGAACTCGAGGCCGCCGCGCAGGCAGGCGACGGCGAAGACGCCACCGTCGGCCAGGAACGGCAGCCGATACGCGTCGAAGCTCGGCAAGAGCGGGATCCGGAAGCCACCGTAGCCGTACAGGATCGTCGGCGCGTCGCCATCGGGATCGAGATCGGCGCGATGGACCACGTACACTGGTACCGTCGCTCCGTCCGTCGAGTCGACCCACAGACGCTCGACGGTGAGGGAAAGCTCCGCCCGCGGGTCGAGTTCCGCCGGGAGGTCGGGTTCCTGAACGACGGTCCAGTCGTCGGGCCCCGCCCCGGGTCCAGCGTCGACGTGGACGATGCTCGACGGCCGGTCGAACGTCTGGAGCGCGAGGAACGCCTCGTCCATGTCCGCGCTGCCACCGAGGGCGCCGCGACCGACCCCGGCATACTCGGGCAGGGCCAGTTCGTGGCGTTCGGTGCCGTCAGCGTCGTGAAGGGAGACGACCGAACGGGCCTCGCGGATCCGGTGGATGGCCAGTCCGCCGCCGGCCGGCGCGACGTCGAACAGGACGTCGTCACTCTCGGGAACGACGGGCTCGAACGCGTCCAGGCCCGTCGAATCGGACGGAAGTTCGGCGGCGCCCCCGTCAGCGAGGGCCGCGGCGTCGATACCGAGAAGCCGGAATCGCGGCGCGTCGTGGTTCGTCAGGAGGAAGACCCGCCCCTCGTGTGCCAACAGTTCGAGCGAGGCGTCGACATCGGTGACCAACGGGACCAGCTCGTCGTCCTCGAGCACGTACAGCTCCGTGTCCGAAGCCAGTTCGCCAAGCGAGACCAGAACCAGCCCAGTCTCGCGGTCGACCTGGACCTGCGGCCAGCGACGTTCCGGAATGGCCTCGGTGACGAGGCGGTCCGCACCGTCGTCGCCGATCTCGTGGTACCGAATCGCCTTCTCGAGCAGTTCGTCGTCGGCCGCGCTCCCGGTCTGCTGGTAGTAGAAGCCGTTCCCCTGCCACGCGACCGAGAACTCGCCGCAGCGCCCGACGTCGTCGACCCGGTCGATAACCGCGCCGCGCTCGACGTCGAGCACGCGCAAATCGAACTCTTCGGTTCCACCGTCCATCAACCCGTAGACGACGCGTTCACCGTCCGGATCAGGGACGAACCAGCCCAGTGAGACCGTCTCGCCGAACTCGGTCGGGTCGACCAGGGTTCGCGGCTCGGCGTCCCGTTCGGTGCGCACGGTCAGCCGGGGTTGATCGGCGTCCGCTGCCTCGATCAGCTGGAAGTACCGCCCGCCGCGGGCGACCGGCAACTGGTAGGTCGCGTGCTCGGCGACGCGCTCGAACTGCGGCCTGAGGCTCTCGCGGCGATCGGTCTCGACGAACTGATCGGTGTAGGCGTTCTGGGCATCCTCCCACTCGCTCACGGCCTCGTCGCTGCCCTCGAGCCAGCGGTAGGGATCCGTGATCTCCTCGCCGTGCAGTTCCTCGATAACCGGGTCCCGCTCGGTCGCCGGCGGGTCGGAACCTGTCGGGGTACGCATGCTACTGACTCGAGAGGGAGGCGCCATCAAGGCTCGGGAAGCGGCGGCCATCGACTACTCGATCAGTTCGATCGCATCGTCACCGTTGGGAACCGCACAGAGGAACGCGCCGTCTTCGTCGCCGTCTGTCGAGTTGAGACAGCCCACCGCCGCCTCGATGGCGGCATCCGCCCTCGGGTGCTGGCTCCGTCGCGTCGGGGAACGATCGTTTCGCACCCCATCTGATCCCGCAGTCGCTTCGCTCAGGGTCCGAACCCGCTCGCACTCGCCGACACCCGGAGTATTTTGAGGGTAGAAGCGATAGCTCGTGCATGGAGTACACCACCCTCGGCTCGACGGGCGTGGAGGTTAGCCGACTGTGCCTGGGCTGTATGAGCTTCGGGACGAGCGACTGGCGGGAGTGGGTCCTCGGTGAGGAGGAGTCCCACGAGATCATCGAGCGAGCGATCGACCTGGGGATCAATTTCTTCGACACCGCGAACATGTACTCCGATGGGGAGTCCGAGCGCGTGCTCGGGGACGTCCTCGCGGAGTACGACCGCGACCAGCAGGTCGTCGCGTCGAAGTGCTACTTCCAGATGGACGAGTCGAATCCGAACTCCGGCGGGCTCTCCCGGAAGGCGATCGAGCAGGAACTCGAGCGCTCGCTGGAGCGCCTGGGGATGGACACGATCGACCTCTACCAGATCCACCGCTGGGACGACGATACCCCCATCGAGGAGACGCTCCGAGCACTCGAAGACGCCGTCCGGCGCGGGCAGATCCGCTACGCCGGCGCGTCCTCGATGTGGACCTACCAGTTCGCCGACGCCCTCCACACGAGCGATCGACAGGGGCTGGAGCACTTCCAGACGATGCAGAACCACTACAACCTCGTCTACCGCGAGGAGGAACGGGAGATGTTGCCCCTCTGCGAGCGAGAAGACGTCGGGGTCATGCCCTGGAGCCCCCTCGCCCGGGGCTATCTCACCCGACCACACGAGGAGATCGACGCGACCACACGCGGCGAGACGGAAGAGCACATGTACGAACACCCCTATCGCGAGGGCAGCGGGACGGAGATCAACGAGCGCGTCGCGGAGCTGGCCGCCGAGAAGGGTGTGACGATGGCCCAGATCGCGCTGGCGTGGCTGCTCCACCAGGACGCCGTCGACGCGCCGATCGTCGGGACGACGAGCGTCGAGCATCTAGAGCAGGCCGTCGAAGCGCTCGAGATCGACCTTTCGGCGAGCGACCAGGCGTACCTGGAAGAACCCTACGAACCCGTACCGGTCTCCGGGCACGACTGATCGGCAACAGTCACAACGTGGTCGCTGACGACGTGACCCGACGAATCCCGATCAGCCACCCGCGCAGTTCGGCGACGGCGCCTCGGGATCGAGACGGGAAATCAGTAGCAGGCCGAGGGTACCCAGCGATCCCACGATGCGTTGTCGACGATTCACTTCTCGCGTCGCTCCTGCTCACTCGATCAGTTCGATCGCGTCGTCACCGTTTGGAACCGCACAGAGGAACGCGCCGTCCTGGTCGCCCTCGTTCCGGTACCAGTGCGGGACGCCAGCCGGAATCAGCAGCGAATCACCGGCCGAGACGGTGTGTTCCTCGTCGCCGATACCGACGACGTACTCGCCAGCGAGGACGTACTGCTCGTGCTCGACGTCGTTCGTGTGTTTTGGCACCTCGGCGCCCGCATCGAGGGTAAATCGGCGGATCGCGAAATTCGGCGCACCGTGGTCCTCGGCGATCAGGACGCCCTTCGCCAGGCCGTCGGCAGCGTCGACCGATTCGTACTCGATGTCGTCCGCACCTCGGATGACCGGCTCGCTCATATGTGGGCGTCGGTGGCCACCGTCAAAAGATCGATCGATTTCGCGGGCTGTCCGATGGGATCGCAGGGCCGTGGCAGTGGGTAGTGCGTCGCCACAGTGGGACGGCCGTAGCTCGGGGTGGTGGGCGCCACAGTGGGACAGCCGTCGCTCAGAAGGGTAAGTGCTGCAGTCAAGAGTCGATACCTCAGCGAATTCGCCTTACAGGCGCTCGACGTTCGTTGCGCGCGGGCCCTTGGGGGCCTGCTCGATCTCGAACTCGAGTTCCTGTCCTTCCTCAAGGTCCGGGCCGCCGATGTCTTCCATGTGGAAGAACACGTCGTCGTCCGCGTCCTCAGTCTCGATGAATCCGTAGCCGCCAGTGTCGTTGAAGAAATCAACGGTTCCTTTCGCCATTGCGCTCGAATAGACGGGGGCAGCACTCATAACACTTCCGACTCCCACAATGCCGAAAAAACAGGCGCCAGAAGCACCTAGACTTCAATTGACGGCTGAACGTCCCTCCCATCGCCGATCACGACGCGTCGATATCGTCGGGGACCAGCCGATAGATAACCATCGCGGTCACGTACGAGACCATGAACAGGCCGAAGCCGACGACGAAGCCACCCAGTTCTCTCGTTCCGATGCCGTCGGGGTTGAGGGCCGCCAGGATAGCCAGCCCGACGAGGAAGAGTGCGGTGATGAAGACACCGACGGCGGCGTAAAACGCCAGATCCGAGTCGAAGAGGCGACGCATTTGACGTAGGTTGCTAGGCGAGACGGCGTGATAACCGTGGCGACCGAGCGACACGGTGTTGGCGGTTTTCTGACAGCGTTCGACCCACCGAGCGATCCGTGACCGGTTACAGGAGCGTCGCGACGGCGTCGTGATACGAGGCCGAAAGCGAGTCGCGAATCGAGGCCGGATCGGTTGCGCCGTCGACGTTGACGAGGCGCGTCCGGCCGAGTTCCGACCCGTACGTGCCGTGGAAATCGTAGACGAACCCGTAGACGGAGACGTCGTCCGGAATCTCCGGCGCATCGAGCAGGAAGTCGATCTGGGTGTGGACGTTGTACTCGACGAGTTGATCGCGAACGGTCGCCTCGTCGACCCCATCGGCCGGCGTCCCGTCGGTGGCCGCATCGACGCGCTCGTCAGTCAGCCCGGCCTCGACGACGGGAACGAGTAGTTCGACGAGCTTCGAGACGCCGAGCGGGCGCGGCGCCGGTTCGCCGCGGACGACGTCGTAGGCCGCAGTCACCGCGCCGCAACCGGTGTGGCCCACGACCGCCACCGCCTCCGTCCCGCAGTGGTGGATCGGGTACAGGACGCTCCCGTTGACGATCCGTTCGCCGACGTCGGCGTCCCAGACCTGGTTGCCGATGTTGCTCGCCGTGAAGTGCTCCCCCGGCTCGTCGACGTGCCACATTCCCTCCTGGGAGACCCGCGAATCCGAACAGCAGACGGAGACGACGTCTGGTTCCTGCCCGTCCTGCACCGCCTCGAACGTTCCATCGGGGACCTGTTCGACGTGCTCGTCGTTGCCATCGAGCAACGCGGCGAGATGTTCGTCCATAGCGGAGGGATGGGCGGGGGAGCCCAATAACGATTCGGCTCGGCGCGATCGGTCCCACGAACCGCCGTGGACACGGCATTCGTCCGATCGGCGACAGCCGGAGCGACATCGATCACGGCTCGCGCACGCGTCATATGTTCCGATACGATTTAGGCGAGGCGTCCGGAACCACCATACAACGAATGCTCGATCGGACCTACGTGCGCGAACACCCCGATGAGGTACGCACAGCGCTGGCGAACAAAGGGGTCGATCTCGACCTCGACCGGCTCCTCGCAGTCGACGAGGAGTGGCGCGAGCTCAAAGCCCGCGGCGACGACCTCCGCCACGATCGTAATCAGGTGAGCCAGCAGATCGGCGAACTGAAACGGGACGGCAAAGACGAAGAAGCCGAGGCCGCCATCGAGCGCTCGAACGAACTCAAAGCCAAACTCGAGGAGGTAGAGCAGCGAGCGGATGTCCTCGAAGCCGAACTCGAAGAGGGACTCCTCCGGCTCCCCCAGATCCCCGCCGACGAAGTCCCCGTCGGGGAAGACGAGAGCGAGAACGTCGAGCGCCGGCGCGAAGGCTTCGACGAGCTGCGCGATCTTCCCGACGAAGTCGTTTCTCACTACGATATCGGTGAGGACCTGGAACTGATCGACTTCGAGCGCGGCGCAAAAGTCTCGGGCGGCGGCTTCCAGTTCCTCAGAGGGGACGGCGCCCGACTGGAGCACGCGCTGATCCAGTTCTTCCTCGATGTCCACCGCGAGAACGGCTACGTCGACGTGCTCCCACCGATCCCGGTCAACTCGGCCTCGATGCGTGGGACCGGCCAGTTCCCGAAGTTCACCGAGGACGCCTACCGCCTCGGGGCGGACAACGACGAGCCGTACGACGACGATGACCTCTGGCTCCTGCCGACCGCGGAGGTGCCGGTCACCAACATGCACCGCGACGAGATCTTCGTCGACGAGGATCTCCCGCTGAAGTACGCCGCCTACTCCCCGAACTTCCGACGCGAGGCCGGCGAACACGGTACCGAAACTCGCGGCTACGTCCGCGTCCACCAGTTCAACAAGGTCGAACTCGTCAATTTCGTCCGCCCGGAGGAGAGTTACGACCGCTTCGAGGGCCTCGTTGCGGAGGCCGAGGAGGTCCTCCACCGGCTCGAACTACCCTATCGCATCCTCGAGATGTGCACCGGCGACCTCGGCTTCACCCAGGCGAAGAAGTACGACATCGAGGTTTGGGCGCCGGGCGACGACATGGACGACGGTCCCGCGGAGGGCGGGCGCTGGCTCGAGGTCTCGTCGGTCTCGAACTTCGAAGACTTCCAGGCCCGCCGCGCGGGCATCCAGTACCGCCCCGAACGCCACGAGTCGGCCGAGTACGTCCACACCTTGAACGGCTCCGGCGTCGCCGTCCCGCGCGTGATGGTCGCCATCATGGAGTACTACCAGAACGACGACGGCACGATCACCGTTCCCGAGGCCCTGCGCCCCTACATGGGCGGCCAGGAGGTCATCGAGGGGCACGATACGGTCGGCGAGAGCGCGCTGGGCGAGGATTGAGCGAGTGCGAGGTTCGAACGGACGTGAGAACCTCGGTGGTGCGAACGGGGAGGTACGACCCGTGAGCGAAGCGAAATCCTCGAGGCGGAGCGGCGACCGCCGGGAGCCGCGGAGCGGGAGAAGGAGGCGACTGAGGAGACGGGGTCGGAGCATCGAAGGCGCGAAAAACGCGGAAATGCGAACGGCTCAGCTGTGATCACGGCGAGGGCGGTGCCCGCGGCCGTGTGAAGACCCGAAACGAAGTCAGGCGGGATGGACGGTTAGTTCCGGAAAGTAGGTCCGGTAGAACGCAGTATCGAAGCTAATCAGCGCATCGGCGTCCGCTGCTGCGTGACCACCGATGACGAAGTCCGCGGCGATGTGCCGGCGCGGTGTGAGTTCCTCCCGACACGATTCACACTGGACGATCTGTTCCGCCCCACAAGCCGGGCATTGAAGTCCGTCGGGCCGACGAGTCGTGTACTCCCGGAATCGATCACCCGCCCGGTACGACGCCGCCCGTGACGGCTCGACGAGTTGAATACTGAGATCGGAGAGAAACCGATCGAGGTCGGACGCGGTATCGAAGTGGCCATCTCCGGCGAGTTCGGCGTACACGATCGGCGTCGTGACGACTCGGCCGTCTCGGTACGCTCGTCGGAGTTCAGTTTCGCTCGTACCGGCGTGTTCGTCGTCGTACAACAGCGCGAGAAGCGCGTTCGTGTCGACGGCGGTGATCACGACGCATCCTCCGACGGTTCGCGTTCGTCGTCGCCCACGGCTCGTGGGAATTCACCCCGGAGTCGGCGCATCCGCTCCGGCATGGATTCGTCGCTCTCCGCGCTCCCCCGGTACTTCTCGAAGGGATCCGTGCCGTCCTCCGTCGTCGGCGCCTTCTTCTGGATCTTGTACCCCGAGTCGACGGGCTCGAAGGTGATTTCGTCGCCCGATTCGATCCCGAGTGCGTCCCGAATCTCCTTGGGAATGGTGACCTGACCCTTGGTGGTGACGCGCGGCATACCGGGGCTACGAGGTAATACATATTGAGTATTACGGAAGGAATCATACCAGTGTTGGCGGGAGACGGGACGACGTTCACCGAAGGACACCGGACACACGGATGATCCTACCCGGATACAAAACAGGAAACTACAAGAAAGACAGATTTCGAGGCCTCTCACGAAGTTTCGGATAGCACCGTGCTAAGGTGTTCACGTCGAAACGAATCGGGACCTCGGCCGGAAAGTCGGTCGATGTCAGCATCACTCATCCAGCAGACCGAAGAGCACTTCCCCGGCATCGGTCGGCGTCTAATTCTCCCCACCCCTCGCGGTCCGCGGACGCCGTCTCCTGGTTTTAACTCAGCTTTGAGTTGAGTAGGAAGATGGTGCCGAGGAGCGGTGCCAGAATTTCGTCCGCCGACTCGGGAACGTGTTCGAAGAAACCGAGCGCGGATGGACGGCATTCGAGGAAGCATCGGACGGTGGGACGGCCAGTGTATTCCGGGAGTACGGGTGGGAGACGGGCGACAACGGCCAGTTATCGTACCGTAAGCGCCCTCGGGTCGAGTATCGCACCTCCACGGATAGTGGGTCTACAGGCCTCGAGCCAGCTCTCAGTAACGCACAGTATACTCCTCATTGTTGCACTGAGAGTACTCTTTCGACCCGGTCACTGTTACTGCACTCCTCACTCACGGTTCTATACCCTACTACTGGTCCGGTCTCCCCCGCAGGATCTCACTCCGACTGGTCGTTCTTTGCGACTTCGGTGATGATCACGTCCCAGTCAGGATGTTCGACTCCATTCCGGCACTCGAATCCGCCTTTCACGTCGATTCCATTCTTATAGGCCCCGATAAGGAGCGTTTGTAGCGCCGCGTTCAATTCCGCCTTCGACGTGGGCGGAGTTTCCTCAGACATCGTCTTCCCACTTCCTCTCGCATTCCTCCGCTGCTAGTTCGGGCGTTGGTGTGACGGTAACCACGCCGTAGCTATGTACGGTTATTTCGTGACCCTCGTGGGAGAATGTAACGTGGACATCTCCACCCGTCCCGTTTCGAACGCAGACGAGTGTATCCAACGCCTCTGAGTCAACAGTCGCATGTAGCGTGTCTAGTTCGACCGGATCAACGTCCATCACGTCCGCCAACGTTGCGATAACAGCCACGCTTGCGGGTGTTTTCGCCTGGTCAAACTGCGTACGGACGGTCACAGGTTCCTGATAATACTCGACCGCTTCTACTCCAACCCCAGCCACCATCGTGCCCATATTGACCTATTTTAGTGGGCTGAATCGGTTTAACGCACCTACTGATTATACAGTGGGTTTAAATAAAGAGCCACCAGGAAGCTCACGACGAACTGACGAGAGTCGCTCCAACGAGGCGTCGGTGTCCGCGACGAAGGCGGGACGAAAGCGATTGTTGAGTGATATCAAGTTCGACTGCGATTTCTTCGAGTGATGCCTCGCGTGGGGTGTCGAAGTAGCCACGCTCGTAGGCCAATACCAGTGCCTCCCGCTGGGCTTCGGTCAGTTCGTATCCTTCTCCCTGGATCGGAAGCATGGCGTGGACAGCGGTGATCTCGATCGGAATATCGTTTTTCTGACAGAGATCCCGAAACTCGGCGATCGGCTCCTGACTTTCTCCGCGCACCTCGAATCGCCATTCGTCTTTCGTTCCGATCCCAGTGAGCAAGACGACGTTAGCCTTAGCAAGCGCACTCAGCACGCCGAAGTACTCTTGCTCCCACTCCGCACGCATGAGATACTCGGCCTCGACGCTATCAACCAGGCGAATGTTGCTCACCCCAGCGTGTGATTCGAACTCGGCCTCGATGTCTTCCGCTTCGGCACCACGGACCCAGAAGTACGGAATGATCAGCGTCTCGTGTGGAATCAGTCGCTCCAGTTCGACCGTCACTCCCGGCAAGTTCTCGAATACAGTTCCCAGTGGAAACTCCGCTGTCGGACTCGTAAACTCCATGACGGTCGCCATGCGGGAGCGTTCGTCCGACAGGCAGATAATCGATGAGGGTGGTGGACCATGGCACGGACCCAGACAAACAGGGCGAGTGGCCAGCATAGTGCGTTCTCCCGGGGAGTAAAACGGTTAGAAATCCGGACAGCATGGTGCACCATGTCATTTCCTTTTGTACCACCCGGAGTAATCTAGCCGCACCACCGAGCATGAGTGTGATAGCGGAGGTTCGAATACCACCCGATGACTTCGAGCTCGGGCAAATTCTCGATCTCGATGAAACGTCGGCCATCGAACTCGAAACGCTCGTCCCGAGTGGAGACGTTACCGTGCCGCTCTTCTGGGTCTACGAACCGGTCGAAAACGGCTTTCTCGAAGCCGTCGAGCGCTACCCGACCGTCAATAGCGTCACGGAGGTGGACGTGTTCGAAGACAGAACCCTATTCAGGCTCGATTGGGATGCGAGCCAGGACCATCTCTTTAAATGCATCTTGGGCAACGATGGACAGATACTGGGTGCGACCGGAACGTCCAAAAAGTGGGATTTCGAGATTCGGTTCCCCCACCGAGAAGAGTTGAGCGAGTGTCAAACCTGCTGTGAGGACGCTCACATCTCACTGGAGTTCGTTCGCGTATACAACCCTGCGGGCCCAGAGTCTGGTCCGTGGTACGGCTTGAGCGATCCACAACGCGAAGCGCTTTCGCTCGCCGTTCGACTGGGATACTACGACATTCCACGAGGGTGTACGACCGAAGAGCTCGCAGACGAACTCGGAATTTCAGATCAAGCAGTGACGGAGCGTCTGCGTCGTGCCATCGGGGCGTTCGTTCGGCATTCACTCCTCACTCCCGAGTCCGAGGAGTAAGTGGATCGGCTGGCCCCTTTGTGCACCATGGAATAGACCCAGGCAGCAGTGGCTCCGTTTTTGTGAGTATGGACGGAAATGCGGAGCGAGGTGTACATGGTCTCCAGCAGATCGACGGTCTCGACAGTTCGGTGAAACGAGCGAGACCGGTCTCCCCCGATAGGCTTCTGGCGGTAGTAGCGAACGAACATAGACGGGCTATCCTCAACTCACTGACTAGCGCATCCGATCAGACACTGGAATACGATGCGCTTGTAGACCGTGTTGCAGACAGGGTTCGGGACGAAGACGCAGAGCGGGCATCCGACGAACATCATCAACGCGTCCGGATCGCGCTGACCCATGCGCACCTCCCAAAACTGGAGGAGGTCCGAATAATCGACTACGAGGCTGAAACGGGGTTCGTCCAGTTTACTGGCGGTAAACTCGAACAAGAACTCCTGACGCTACTTGAGTCGTACGGCGCCGACGAGTGACAACATATCGGAGCGGTATTCCTCTCGTTCGAGCGAATTCACCTCCCTCTCAAACAGCGGCTTCGGTGGTCCCTCCGGTGACCACGTCTCATGCACCGAGCGATCACCATCGTCGCAAAAAAGGCCACATCCCGTGCGACAGTCGCGCTGCGTATCTCGCCCGAATCGGCAAATGTAACAAAATTCACTATAATTTCCGGTGTTCGATACGGCTGGAACACGCCTATCCATCGGAACGACAGTGCAGAAAGCCTATTGCGTCGTTATGGATCGAACCGGTATGGAGACTGAACCACTCTCGGCGAAAGACGAAGCCCTCATCGACCGGATCACGGAAACGAACGAACGCACGTTCGATCCGGACTTCTTCGACGGCGCACACATCGTCGCCGCCGGCGTGCGGACGACGGACGGCTCGATCTACGAGGGTGTGAGTCTGCCGGCGAGCATCGGCCGTGCGTCGATGTGTGGCGAACCGGTCGCCGTCGGCGCCGCGATCGCCGATGGGTACAGTCACCACGAGATCGAAACCAGCGCCGCCGTCGCGTACCCGATGCCCGCTCACGATACGGACGACGCACGGGTGATCCCGCCCTGTGGGTCCTGTCGGGAACTGCTGGCAGATTACAACGAGGAACTACGCGTCATCGTCCCCGTCGACGGTGAGAATCGGGTCGTGCCTGCGATCGACCTCCTCCCGACACGGACGTGGTGAGCGAGTCTACTGCACGGTTCGCACGACCGGGAACCGTTCGATGAAAAGCTGATACAGAAATCGAAGGGCGGACGACGAGGGTCACGCGAGCGGACCGCGTTATCCACCGAGCGTGAAAAGCGAGGCACTCGTTCGGTCGGGTCAGCGACGATTCTGTACCGATCGAGGAGGTGACTGACGGCTCGGTCCCGGGCGACCAGACGGCTCCGACAATGGCTCGAGCGTGGATCCGGGTATCATCGAACGCCCGTAGAGCGCCACCAGAGCGGCGGTTACCAGCCACCACGCGCCCGAGCCGACGACGAACCCGAGCGACACCATTCCGTCGAGGACGCCACCCGATCCACCCAGGACGGCCCCGACGTTGATCGAAGCGTGCATCCCTACCGCCGGGAGCACGCCGCCGTCTGTGGCGTTGACGAGCGCACCGAGGACGGTCGACGCACCGAGGACGAACGTCGTGTACTGGAGGAGAAACAGCGGGTCGGCGGTGAAGTTCGGGTGACCGAGAAAGAGCGGGAGGTGCCACGCCCACCACAGCACGCCGACGGCGAGTCCCGCCGAAAACACAGACAATCGGCCCTGAAACTGCCGCTGGAGGAATCCGCGCCAGCCGAACTCCTCGACACCGCCGAAGAGGAGCACGTTGAGCAGGAAAAAGCCCAGTAGCAGGGACAACGGAGCAGGCGGCGAGTAGCGAAGCGTGCCGCCGCCTATCGCGGCGAGTACCGGTTGGACGTTGGTTACGAGCACGGGAAGGGCGAGCGCGCCGAGAGACAGACCCGGGTGGAACCGCCACTGGAGGACGCGGCCGAGCCACCCCCGAAGCGGAACGTCGCTCGCCCAGACGACAACCACGGCGCCGATCGGGAGACCCCACTGTCTTGGGAACGTGTTGATGTAGACCGGCAGCGTCTCCCACCAGCCGAACGCGAGATAGACCGCGTCCCATCCCCAGGACCAGCCGTAGACGACGAGTAAGAAGGTGAGAACGCGGTGGCGTTTGATTCGCGATCGGATCCCGAAGAGTTCGCGGACCATCGTCTCCTCTCGAGATACTCCCTCCCCGGGCCAAGTACCTTCTGAGTCGGTTCGCCAGGCAATAACCGCCTCGATCGGCCGAAGAGCCTCCTGCTCCAGTGCGATCGAAATCGAAGTCGAGGCACCTACGGAGCGACGCTCGGAATCTGACCGAGGTGCAGGCCAACCGACGAACGGAACCGATGCTCGATCCGCATACCTGGCGACTGAGCCGCAATAGACGGACAACGACTTACGTCGCTCGGCGTGGTCCGCAGACCACATGGTCACCACGATCGCTCCCGACCGGCTCAAGCAGTTGCTGGACGACGGGGAGGAGTTCACGTTGCTCGACACCCGCCCCGAGGAGAGTTACGGGTCCTGGCACGTCCGCGGTGCCGTCAACTACCCGTTCGGGATCCACGAGGACCTGGACGACGGCCAGCTTGACGAGATCGAAGAACTCGTCGGCGACGACCGCGTCGTCACGATCTGCGCGAAGGGACTCTCCTCGGGCAACCTGGCCACCCAGCTCGCCGAAGAACTGGACGACCGGGAAGTGAACGCCGTCGACGGCGGGATGAAGGCCTGGAGCGGCGTCTACGATACCGTCGAGATCGACGTCGGCGAGTCCGCCCGCACGGTCCAGCTCCAGCGCCGGGCCAAGGGCTGTCTTTCCTACGTAGTCGGTTGCGCGGAGACGGGCGAGGCCGTGGCCGTCGACCCGACGGAGGACATCGACGAGGTGAAAGCCGCGGCCGCCGGGAGCGACCTGACGATCTCGGCCGTGCTCGACACGCACGTCCACGCCGACCACGTCTCCGGCGGCCGCCGGCTGGCCGACGAACTCGACGTGCCGTACTATCTGGGGGAGAGAGCCGCAGAGCGCGGCGTCGAGGTCGATTTCGAGGGACTCGGCCGGAACGAGACGATCGAAGTTGGCGAACTCTCGATGAAGGCGCTGTACACGCCGGGCCACACGAGCGAGATGATCTCTATGCTGGTCGGCGGCGAAGCTGTCCTGACTGCGGACACGCTGCACGTGAACTCGGTCGGGCGTACCGAACTGGAGTTCTCCGAAGACGACAGCGAGGCCCATAGCGGCTCAGGAAAGGCGAGCGGTGAAGCCGCGAACGGCGACGAGGGCGCCCGGATGCTCTACGAGTCGATCCACCGGACGTTGCTGTCCGAACCCGAATCCCTGACCGTCCTGCCCGGCCACGTCACGGTCACCGGAGATGGCGAATTCGAAGTGGGTTCCCCTGGCGAGCTGATAACCACGACCGTCCGCGACGCCCGGACTGGGATCGACGTCCTCCAGCTCGACGAGGAGAGCTTCGTCGAACGGCTGGCCGACCCCGGTGAGGAACCGGCCAACTACGAGGACATCATCGAGATCAATCGTGGCGTCCGTGAACTGGACCCCGAAGAACGGACGGAACTCGAGCTGGGCCCGAACAATTGTTCCGCGTGACCACCGATACGTTTCTCAGCGGGTATAGGTGTCGAGACGGGCGATTCGATCGGTTTCGAGCTGAAAGACGTCTGCGAATTCGAAGACGGAATCGTCGTCACCGTCGAGTAGACGGCCACGGACAGTTACGCGATCGTTGGCGCCGAACACCTCGATCAGGTCGTGACGCGTGTCGGTCATCGGTCGGTCCTCGCGCATGAACCGGACGAATTCGTCGCGACCCTCGAACGTGCGGTCCGGGCGGTGCTGAACGAACGACGGCGCGAGGATGGCTTCGAGTTCGCCGTACTCGTGGGCGTCGAGCGCGTCGTAGTAGCGCCGAATGATCGACGTGGGGTCTTCGGGCACGTCACGCCGTTTCGCGCGACGGAGCAAAAAGGCCCGTTTCGACGACCGTCAGTCGCCCGAGAGTTCCGCGGGTTCGTCGATCTGGCCGGCCTGCACGTTCCAGAGGGCGGCATACCGGCCACCCTCGTCGAGCAGTTCCTCGTGGTCGCCACGCTCGACGACCGCTCCGTCTTCGAGGACGAGGATCGTGTCCGCGTCGCGGATCGTCGACAGGCGATGGGCGATGGCGAGCGTGGTGCGGTCCTCGGTGAGGCGCTCGATCGAGCGCTGGATGGCGAGTTCGGTCTCGGTGTCCACGGCGCTTGTCGCCTCGTCCAGGACGAGGATCGGCGGGTCCTGCAGGACGGTTCGGGCGATGGCGATTCGCTGGCGCTGCCCGCCGGAGAGCTTCACGCCCCGCTCACCCACGCGCGTGTCGTATCCCTCGTCGAGTTCCTGGATGAACTCGTGGGCTTCGGCGGCTTTCGCTGCCTCGCGCACCTCGTCCATCGGGGCGTCCTGGCTACCGTAGCGGATGTTGTCGGCGATCGTCCCGTCGAAGAGGAACGTCTCCTGGCCGACGTAGCCGGTCGCCTCGCGGAGATCCTCGAGTGCGACGTCCCGCAGGTCGTGACCGTCGACGCGGATCTGGCCCTCGTCGACGTCGTAGAGTCGCATGAGGAGTTTGAGCATCGTCGATTTGCCGGCGCCCGTCGGGCCGACGAGCGCGACCATCTCGCCAGGGTCGGCGATAAAGGAGACGTCGTCGATCACGGTCTCGGCCTCGTGGTCCTCGTCCGTCATGATATCGTCGTAGGCGAAGGAGACCCCGTCGTACTCGACGCGTCCGTCGGGGTCAGTGAGGGCCACCGGATCTTCGTCGTCCTGAATCGCGACCGGGATGTCCATCAGGCCGAAGATGCGCTCGCTCGAGGCCTTGGCGTTCTCGTACTGGTCGACGATGTTCGAGACCTCTGCCAGCGGCGCGACGATGCGCTGGGTCAGCATCAGGAAGACGACGAAATCGCCCACGGAGAGGCTCCCGGAGAGCGGGCCGGGCGCCGTTCCGGTCGTGAGCCAGAGCCCGCCGACGAGGAACGTGACGGCGAAGGAGACGCCGGCCAGCAGCTCCATCCCCGGCCGGTAGAGGTAGGTGAGTTTGAGGACGTCGATCGTCCGGTCGAAGAGGTTCTTCGAGGCCTTGCGCACGCGTTCGGTTTCGTAGGACTCGTTCGCCGTCGTCTTCGTCAGCTCCATCCCGGCGATCGAGTTCTCGAGACGGGTGTTGAGCCGGGCGACGGCCGACCGCTGGCGGACGTACCGCGGTTCGGCCACGCGCATGAACCAGAGTGTGAAGCCGACCATCAGCGGCACGGCGACCAGCGTGATGAGCGCGAGTTGCCAGTTGAGGTAGAACAGCACGCCCGCGATGCCAGCGACCATCACGAGCAGGCGCAACGAGTTCATCAGGGCGTTGTCCAGAAACATCTCCAGGTTCTGGGTGTCGTTGTTGAGCACCGCCATGACCTCGCCCGTCTGCTTGTCGTCGAAGAACGTCTGGTCCAGCCGTTGCATCTTCTCGAAGCTGTCGACCCGGACAGTGTGCATCACGCCGTGGGCGAAGAGATTGGCCGTCACACCGTAGATCCAAGTGAAGATGGCGGTCACCACGAACGCCAGCGCGATGGCCGTCACCGAGAACCAGAACTGGGGCATCTGCTGGGCCGGCAACAATGCGTCGGGTACGACCGGCAGCGAGAACTCGCCAGCCCGTTCCGGCGGTGGAAAGACTGCGTCGATCGCCGTCCCGAGCACTAACGGCGCGACCAGACTGGCCATCCGCGCGACGAAGTTCGCGACCATTCCGATCGAAAACCAGCCGAGACGGTCGGTCCCGTACTCCATGAACAACCGCGTCAACGGCCGATCGACGCGCTCGCGATAGGCGTCGAACGGCGTCTCCTCCTCGTCGTAAGCGCTCACTGACCCTCCAGTTCAGTTTCGAACCGTAAACGATCCACGGTATCGGCCGACAGTGCCGGAAATCGAGACGGTCACCGTTCCACGAACAACAGTGCCTCCGACCGATCACCTCCCGCGGCGGCCGCGAGCGTGTCCGCAGGGCACGCGAGCACGGGGAAAGGCTGGACTACAATAGTGTGAGAACCGCGAGCGACCGAAGGGAGTGAGCGGGCCGACGACCCCACCGGTTGCGCGGCGCCACGCGCCGCGTAAAAGCGAGCGGCGAAGCCGCGAACAGGTGGGGGAGGAGTGCTTTTCATCGAAGTTTTGCCGCGGGCCGGCTTTGCCGGCCCGCAGAGCAAAAGTTCGTTTTACATCATGCCGCCCATGCCGCCGCCCATGCCGCCGCCGGGGGCGCCGCCGGGACCGCCCGCTTCGTCGTCACCTTTGTCGGTGGAGAGGTCGCCGGCAGAGATGATGTCGTCGATCTTGAGGACGAGGTTCGCGGCCTCGGAGGCGGAGGTCACGGCCTGCTCCTTGGCGTGGGCCGGTTCGACGATGCCGGCGTCGGCGGTGTTCTCGACGTCGCCGGTCCAGGCGTTGAGGCCGGCCTGGACGTCGCCTTCGTCGTGTGCGGAGCGCAGGTCGACGAGCGTGTCGATGGAGTCGAGGCCGGCGTTCTCGGCGAGCACGCGCGGGACGAGTTCGAGCGAGTCGGCGAAGGCCTCGACGGCGAGCTGTTCGCGTCCGGAGACGGAGTCGGCGTAGTCGCGCAGACGCGAGGCGAGTTCGACCTCGATGGCGCCGCCGCCGGCGAGGACGCGGCCGTCGGAGACGGTCTGGGCGACGACGTCCAGCGCGTCGTTGATACCGCGTTCGAGTTCGTCGACGACGTGGTCGGTGGAGCCGCGCAGGAGGAGGGTGACGCCGTGGGCGTCGTCGCCCTCGACGTAGAACAGCTCGTCCGCCGCGTCGCGGGTGACGTCACCGAAGCCGAGGTCGTCTGCGGTCGCGCTCTCCAGATCGGAGACGACGGCGGCGTCGACGACCTCCTGCAGGAACTCGAGGTCGGACTTCTTGGCGCGGCGCACGGCCAGGACGCCCTCCTTCGCGAGGTAGTGCTGGGCGAGGTCGTCGATGCCCTTCTGGCAGAAGACGACGTCGGCGCCGAGATCGACGATGTGCTCGACCTTCTCGCGAAGCTGTTTCTCCTCGCGGTCCAGGAACTGCTGGAGCTGGTCGGGGTCGGTGACCGAGACTTCGGTGTCGACGTCGGCCTCCTCGATCTCGATCGGATCGTTGAGCAGGAGGATGTCGGCGTCGGTGGCCTCGGTCGGCATATCGTCGTGGACGGGGTCCTTGTCGACGATGCCGCCCTCGAGGAGGTCGGATTCACCGGCGGAGCGGCCAGTCTGTGTCTCGATGTTGAGGAACTCGAGGTCGACGACGTTCTCGCCCTCGTCGGTCTCGACGGTGACGGCGCGGACGGCGTCGACGATGAGCGACGAGAGGTGTTCCTTGTTGAGTTCGGCGCCCTTGCCGGTCATCGACGTTTCGGCGACCGAGCGCAGGAGGTCCTCGTCCTCGGTGTCGACGACCGTGGCGATATCGTCGACTTCCTCGCGAGCCTGTTCGGCGGCCATGTGGAAGCCCTTGATGATGGCCGTCGGGTGAATGTCCTGTTCGATGAGGTCCTCGGCGTTCTTGAGGAGTTCGCCCGCGATGGCGACGGCGGTCGTGGTGCCGTCACCGGCCTCGTCCTCCTGCGTCTCGGCGACCTCGATGATCATCTCGGCCGTCGGGTTGTCGATGTCCATCTCCTGGAGGATGGTGACGCCGTCGTTCGTGATGGTGACCGATCCCATCGAGTCGACGAGCATCTTGTCCATTCCCTTCGGCCCGAGTGTGGACTTGACCGACTCGGCGACCGCTCGCGCGGCACTGATGTTGTACTCCTGCGCGTTCTCGTCCTTGACGCGCTGGGAGTCCTCGCTCATGACGATCATCGGCTGTCCCTGTTGCATTCGCTGGCTCATAGTCAAGCGAATCTATGTTTGTCCTTCTATAAAAACGTTCTTGTCCTCCACAATCGCCGACTCGAACTGCCGCCGAGGATCACTCGAGTAATCGCCATGCGTACGGAGGTTCGGCCGATCGTGTGTGATTGCCTATCGTACAGACAGGGTCGACGAACCGAATCAGGACCGGCTTTTTTATATCATGAGCGGTGCTCCGATTATCCGAACCAGATCGAATTGCCGGGCTCCAGCGGTACAATCGACGGAGACGGGGCTCTCCGACCTCGGCTGGAATACCGGTGTCGGTTCGAGGATCGAGTCCGCTGCTCGGAGAATCGGCCCACAAATCGGGCCCTATTGTAATTTACATTGTAGTAAGTATACATATAAATTCAAAATATAATAGTATTTTATCAGCCAAGTTGGTTGCTGATTCGATGCCAGATCGAAACAACGCAGCCCAGCACGCAGCGACGTCGAACAGACGCGGTTTTCTCGAGCGAGTATCGGCGACCGGTATCGCAGGGGGAATCGCAGTGATCCTCGGCGAACGATCCATCGCCCAGCGGGTAACCGCACAACCCGCGGCGAACCTGGACCCGTTCGAGTTCGATCCGGCGACCGATCCGGACGGGACGTTTCCGCAGTCGGTCGCCAGCGGTGGCCCGACGTCGACCGGCGTCATCCTCTGGACGCGCATCGATCCCGCGGCGTACGAGCAGTCACAGCCGCTGGCGTTCGAAGTCGCGGCCGACGAGGCGTTCGAGAACGTCGTCTCCGACGGCATCGTCGCCGCCGACTCGATCTCTCCCGAGCACGATTACACCGTCAATCTCGATCTCGACGGCGAACTCGAGTCCAACGAGCGGTATTACTACCGGTTCCTCTACGACGGCGTTGCGAGTCGGACGGGCCGCTGCCGGACGCTTCCGGGAACGGGAGCGAACCTCGAGTCGCTGTCGCTCGCCGTGCTCACCTGCCAGGACTATCAGAACGGTTACTACGGCGCGTACGCTCACCTTGCCGAGGAGGACGTCGACTTCCTGGTCCACATGGGCGACTTCATTTACGAATCAGCAGACGGCCAGTACACGTCGCCGACGACGGACGTGTACGATGGTCGAGATATCGAGTTACCGAGCGGGAAACCGCTCGCCGAGACCCTCGAGGACTTCCGACACCTTTACACCGTATATCGCGGAGATCCACTGCTCCAGCGCGGACTCGAACAGCACACGCTGATCGCCGGCTGGGACGATCACGAGATCGGGAACAACTGGTGGTGGGACGAGCAACAGGATGCGCCGCGGCTGCCGGAGAAAGACCGCGGCGACGATCCCACGTTTACGATCGACGTCGCCGCGAACGGCATTCAGGCCTGGATCGAGTACATGCCGTCTCGAGTCGAGTACGATCCAGACGCCACGGAACTCCACGAGCAGCTGCAGCTCTGGCGATCGATCGAATTCGGCGACCTCGCGACGCTCGTTCGGACGGACGAACGGCTCTACCGCGACGGACCACCGTGTGGTGAGCGACGTGTCACGTGCGACAACGAAGACGCCCCGGACAGAACGATGCTCGGCGAAGAACAGCGCGAGTGGTTCCTCGAAACGGTGACGACTGACGACGCCCGCTGGACGGTTTGGGCCAACGAGGTGCTGACGATGCCGATCACGGCCGGCAAAGGTTATTGGCAGACCGAGTTCATCCACGACTCGTGGGACGGCTTCCAGGCCGAGCGCGAAACGCTGATGACGACGATCGCTGACGCCGACGTCCGGAATTTCGTCACCCTCTCGGGTGATCTCCACTGTTCGATAGCCGGCTATCAGCGGACGACGTACAACGAGTGGTGGTGGGTCGACTCCGACCCGGTCGGTGTCGAACTCATGACTCCCTCAATTACGAGCGTCAACGCGGCAGATGTCGTCGACTTCCCCGGCGACCTCGACGACGATGCCGTCGCCGATCTCGTCCGGTCGAACAACCCGCACATGGAGTTCGTCGACTGGCACAGCCACGGGTACGCGGTCGTCGAATTCACGCAGGACGACTGCACCTACACCGTCTACGAGGTCGACAAAACCGTCAATAGCGACGCGGCGACGAAACAACGGAATGCCGCCTATCGGATCCCCGATGGGAAGATCGACCTCGAAGAACTCGAGGTCCGAGACGGCGCGAACTACGTCGCCGCCGAACCGGAAGCGGAAACGGTCTCCGGCAACGGAACGAGGGAGACGGACGTCGAAGCCGAAAACGAATCCGAGGGAGTACCCACGATTCCGACAGGCGAAGGATGGCGGGACGAGCCGTAGGCGAAGTCATCCGAGACGAGTGACGACACCGGCGGAGACAACAGGATTATTGTTCCGTCGGAAAATTCTGGGCCATGACTCTCGCGGATCGACGCGTACTCGTGACGGGCGGTGCCGGATTCATCGGAACGCATCTCGCGGAGCGACTGCTGAACGAAGGAACGGCCGTCACGATCGTCGACGACTGCTCGAACGGTGACCGTGATCGCGTCCCGAATGCGGCCCGATTCGTCGAGGCCGATCTTACGAGCGTCGACGCGCTCGAGGGCGTCCTCGAGGACGTCGATCTGGTGTTCCACCTTGCCTCGTCCAAGCACGTCGACACCGACCGCCCGCACGACCAGTTCGCCGACAACACGCGGATGACGCGCAACCTGCTCGAGGCGATGGCCGACGCCGACGTGACAGAGATCGCCTACACCTCGTCGTCGACGGTCTACGGCGAAGCGTCACGGCCGACGCCCGAAGACTACGCGCCCCTCGAACCGATCAGCGCCTACGGGGCGAGTAAACTGGCCGACGAGGGACTGCTCTCGGCGCGCACCCACAGTCACGACCTGACAGTCTGGAATTTTCGGTTCGCGAACGTCGTCGGCCCGCGACTGCGCGGTGCGGTGATTCCGGACTTCATCGAGAAGTTGCGCGCCGATCCGGAGTCGCTCACGATCCTCGGTGACGGCCGCCAAGAGAAGTCCTACCTCCACGTCGAGGACTGCCTCGACGCCATGTGCCACGTGGTCGCTCACGCCGACGAGGAAATGAACACGTTCAATCTCGGGACGCGAACGACCACGTCCGTCGACCGCATCGCGTCGATCGTCGCCGACGAGATGGGACTCGATCCCGCCTTCGAGTACACGGGCGGCGATCGCGGCTGGACCGGTGACGTCCCCAAAATGGCCCTCTCGATCGAGAAACTCGCCGCACTCGGGTGGGAGCCGGCGCGATCGAGCGACGAGGCCGTTAGAGCAGCCACCCGGGAACTCCTCGCAGAAACCTGGTAACGGCCCGGACGGGCAACCAGTGACGTGTTGTGAGGTGCGCGTGCAGGTTGCCAAACCGCGCTGAGACGTGATCGGAAACCGGTACGGTAGCGTTTTAGGTGGGCTTAAATATTTGGACGCGCCAGCGTCGGTATGGATGACGGTCCGCCCGGATCAAACGGAGAGACCGCTCGATCGGACGCCGAGTGGTCGCTTTCGGCTGCGACACGCCGCTACGGACCGCTTCTCGGCACGATACTCGTCGGTATCGGACTGGTGCTCGCCGCGCGGAACGTCGATGGCGGCGAACTCCTCGCCACGATCTCGCTCGCCGATCCTGCAATTCTGGCAACCGCCGGCGCCCTGTACGCCGCCTCGTGGCCGCTCCGTGGACGCCGATACGGCGACGTGCTGTTGCCGATGGGCCACCGGGCGGGGACGACAGTGCTCACGGCCGCCGTCTTCGTCAGTCAATCGGCGAACCTCGTGTTCCCGGCACGGGCGGGCGACGCCGTTCGTGCGTACGTCGTGAACAGAAAGGAAGACGTTCCCTACAGCACGGGCGTCGCCTCGCTGGCCGTCGAACGGCTCTTCGACCTGGCGACGATCACGGTCCTCGCCGGGGCCGCGGTCGGGTGGCTAGTCCTCGGCGGCACGGTCGAACCGGCGAGCACCTTCGCCGGCACCGGGGAGTCACAGCCAGTCCTGCTCGCCGCCGCGGCCGTGAGCACCGCGACGGTCGGAGCCTGCCTCGTCGTGATAACGGCGGCGTGGACGCCGTTCGGGCGACGGATTTCGACCCGACTGCGGACGACTGCTGAACGCTCCGCGCGCCTGGCACCGGTTCTCGCGTGGGTGCGCCAGGTTGGCCTCGACGTGGGACGGGTCGCGGGGAACCCGCGGTCGCTGCTGATCGTGGGATCGACGAGTCTGCTGATCTGGCTGGTCGACGTGGCCACCGCGATCCTGGTGCTCGTCGCCCTCGACAGTGGCCTCGGGGGCGGTTCGTTACTGGTCGTCGGAACACTGGCAGTCAGTGTCGGAAACCTGGCGAAGGTCTTGCCGCTCACCCAGGGCGGCGTCGGCCTCTACGAGGCCGCGTTCACCGCACTCGTCGTCGGGCTTACACCGATCGGTGCGGGGACGGCGCTGGCCGCGGCCGTCCTCGACCACGCGCTGAAAAACGGGATCACAGTAGTCGGTGGTGGGGCCGCAGCAGCCGTCCTTGGCCTCTCGATCGGCGACGTCCGGACCGGAACGGCCGCGCCCGACGGAGACCGGCACGCTTTTTAGGCCTGCCTAAAACAATGCGAGTAATGGAGACGGATACCTGCGTCATCGTCCCGACGATCCGAGAGTACGACTGTTTACGATCTTACGTCGAGAACGCACACACCTACGGGTTCGATCTCTCGCGACTCCACTTCCTCCTCGTCACGGAGGATTTCTGCGACGCCGACGAGATGGAGGCGATGCTCGACGATCTCGAGGTCTCCGGCGAGGTCTTCGACGGCACCCGTCGCGAGGAGTGGTACGCCGACCACGACATCACGGAGTTCAGTCACGTCGTCCCTGCGGCGAGTCACGCGGAAACGAGCTTCGGCCTCCTGTACATGTGGGCAAACGAGGAGTTCGAGTATGGCTTTTTCATCGACGACGACACGCTCCCCCACGACGACGTGGATTTCTTCGGTACCCACATGGACAACCTCGCGTTCGCGGGCGAGATCGAGGAGGTCGCCTCCGACGAACAGTGGGTCAACGTCCTCTACCAGAATGCCGACGAACACGGTCTGTACCCCCGCGGCTACCCCTACGCCGCGATGGACGAGACGATCGAGACCGGAACGACGGAGATCGACTCCGGCGAGGTCGTCGCCTCCCAGGGACTGTGGACGAACGTCCCGGACTTGGACGCCGTCAGGATTCTGATGGACGGCGATCTGGAGGGGCAAGCCGAGACGCGAACGACCCGTGACGACTTCGGTGAGGACTTCGTCGCCGCGCGCGACAACTACCTCACGGTCTGTTCGATGAACCTCGCGTTCCGCCGCGAGGTGATCCCCGCCTTCTACCAGCTGCCGATGGACGACAACGCGTGGGACGTCGGTCGGTTCGACGATATCTGGTCCGGGGTCTTCCTCAAACGGGCGTGCGACGTTCTCGGAAGGCGAATCTACAACGGAGCGCCGCTGTGTGAGCACAACAAGGCCCCACGCAGCACGTTCGACGACCTGAACAACGAGGTCCCCGGCCTCGAACTCAACGAACACCTCTGGGAGCTAATCGACGACGTCGGTGACGACGCCGACTCCTACGCCGAGGTGTTCGAGGCAATGGGGCGCGAACTCGCCTGCGGCGACTGGGACGAGTTCACGAACGGTGACTTCCTGACCCACGTCGGCGAGTACATGCTCGACTGGCTCGACTGCCTCGACGCGCTCGAAGCACGCCGGACCGCGACGGTCGATCGACGGGTATAAGTTTATTTAGGCAAACCTAAAACCATGACGAAACAACGGAAATTTGGCGGACGGCGCACCTTCCTCGCCAGTTCGGCAGTCCTCGGATCGGTCGGGCTGGCCGGCTGCACGGGACTCATCGGCGGAAACGACGACGAGGATGGCGACGACGACTTCTTCGGACAGATCGGTTCCGGGCGCGGCTTTCCCGAACCCGGCGGCACGCCGATGGACGACCTGCCGGAGCTTGCGGGGGAGCTCGTCCTCTACAACGCCCGCGGGCAGGCGCTCGTCGGTGAGTTACTCTCCCACCTCGAATCCCGGTACGACGACTTCACGGTCCAGGAGAATCCCGGCGGCTCGGCCGACCTCGTCAACCTGATCCTCGAGGAAGGGTCGGCGACGCCTGCCGACGTCTTCTTCACCGTCAACTCCGGGGCGCTCGGGACGCTCGCGGACGAGGGACGCACCCAATCGCTCTCGAGTGACGTGACCGAGATGGTCGCCAACGAGACGTTTGCCACCGACGAGTGGGTCGGGACCTCCGGACGAGCACGAACGATCCCCTACAACACCGACGCCTACGACGAGAGCGAGATTCCGGACTCGATCGACGCCTTCGCGGGCGACTTCGACGGCCAGCTAGGCTGGGCACCCTCCTACGGTTCGTTCCAGGGCTTCGTCACGTCTATGCGGATCATCGAGGGCGACGAGGCGACGAAGGCGTGGCTCGAAGGCGTCCTCGAATCGGGCGTCCAGGAGTACAGCTACGAGTCCGAGGTCACCAGGGCTGTCGCCAGCGGCGAGATCGACGCCGGGTTCGCCAATCACTACTACATCCAGCGCCATCTGGCCGGGAATCCCGACGCGCCAGTGTCGACGGCGTTCACCGACGGCGACGCGGGCGCGACCTTCGACGTCGCCGGTGCAACGGTCATCGACCAGTCCAGCAATCCCGAACTCGCCGAGAATTTCATCCGCCACCTCCTCTCTGGAGAGGCCCAGGCGTACTTCGCCGGCAGAACGTACGAGTACCCCGTCATCGAGGGGGTCGACCCCATCGGCGAGCTTCCGAGCGCCGACGAACTGAACACTCCCGACGTCGACCCGACGCAACTCTCTGACGTCGAAGGGACGATCGAGCTCATGCGCGACGCCGGCGTCCCCGTCTGAGCGAGCGTCACCCAACACAATTCGTGTCCCCGCCCCGTTCCCCATCCCGTCCACTTCTCGACCGCGGCCGCCGGTCCGTCCGTCGGGGCCGCCGGTTTGGCCGCCGTCTCGTTGCGGGTGAACTGACATCGGCAGATCGCTATCGCTTGCTCGCACTCGCCGTCTCACTCCTCGCGGGGCTGGCGGTGTTCGTCCTCGCCACGCGACTCTTTCCGTACCACTCGACCAACGACGACGAGGCCGTCTACCTGATGCAGGCGGCGATGCTCCTGGAGGGGCAGGTGGAACTTCACGCGGGCGCGCTCGCCGACGCCGTCCGCCCCTGGTTCTTCGTCCAGGACGGCGGCCGCCTCTACCCGAAGTACAGTCCGGTTCCGTCGGGGATGTTCGCCGTCTCGATGGCCCTCTTCGGGGAGCCGCGAGTGACGCTCGCGGTCGTGGCGGCGGGAAACGCGGCGCTGGTCTACGTCCTTGGATCGACGATCTTCGATCGGTCGGTCGGCGTCGTCGCCGCAGCCGTCTTCGCCGCATCACCGCTCGCGCTGCTCACTTCCTCGGTCTTCATCCCCTACGCGCCGACCACGTTCCTGAACCTGTTGTTCGCCGTCGCCTACCTCCGCGGCGTCCGCAACGGCCACCTCCCGAGCGCCGCGGCGGCGGGCGTCGCCGTCGGGCTGGCGTTCTTCGCCCGGCCGTACACGGCGGTGTTGTTCGCCACACCGTTCATCGCCCACGCGCTCTGGCAGGTCGTGGGGACCGTCCGTCGCGAGGGCGTCGGCGCCGTCCGCCGTCCGGTACCTGACCCGATTCGGCGTAACGCACTCACGGGCGTGCTCGGGCTTTCGTTCGTCGCACTGACGCTCGCGTACAACGCCCGCGTCACCGGGTCGCCGCTCGTGTTCCCCTATCAGGCCTTCGCCCCCATGGACGGCCCCGGCTTCGGCCGTCGGGAGTTGCTGGACCACAGCATCGACTACACGCCGGCGCTCGCACTCGAATCGAACGGGTACGTCCTCCGGTACTACGCGGCCCGCTGGATGACCGCGGGTCCGGTCGGCACACTCCTGGCCATCTGCGGGCTCGGACTCGCCGTTCGTCGGTGGATTCCGGGCGACGCCGTGTCGATCGGAGGGACCGACGACGCCGATCACGGCCGGACCGCTGGCATTCTCCTCGCCGGTGTCCTGCCGGCGGTCGTTCTCGGGAATTTGGCGTTCTGGGGCAACCGTAACGCGCTCGCGACGATGACCGACCCCACCGACGGCCTCCTCTCGCAGTTCGGACCGTACTACTACTTCGACACGCTCCCTGTCCTCGCGGTGTTCGCAGGGGTCGCGCTCGTCGCGGCCTGGCGGACCCTCCGGCGCGGACGCGTCCACGCGTGGCTGACCGCGCGCACCTCCACGAATGGAGCGCGCCGGGTAGCTATCGCCGTCGCACTCGTGAGCGCGCTCGCGATCGGCGGCGCCAACGCCGCGGTCGTCTCGACGCCGGTCGAACGCCACGCCGCCCACACCGAGAAGTTCGAGACGGCCTACGAACCGTTCGAAGAGGCGGACCTCGAGAACGCGCTCGTGTTCCTCCCTCCGGAATACGGGGAGTGGCTCGGCCACCCGTTCCAGGCGCTGCGCAACGACCCCGGGCTCGACGGCGAGGTGGTGTACGCCCTGGACGGCGGCGTCGAACGGGACTTCGCGGTGCTCGACGCCTATCCCGATCGTACCTACTACCGCTACGCCGCCCACGGCGAGTGGTCGCCCGATCCCGACGACGAATACGTGCCGACGCTCCAAGAGGTAACGCTCCGAGAGGGAACGAGCTTCGACGGCGAAACCCGCGTCGGCACCCTCACCACCGTCGAGAGCGCGATCGTGCGTCTCGAAACGACCGACGGCGAGACGGCCACCCACCGGGTTCACGAGCCCGGCGACGCGGTCACGGTCGAGTGGCGAGTCACGGACGGTCGCGCCGAACTGGTAACCGTCGACGACGGAACTGGCTCCAACGAGACGGGTGACGATGGGGCGGGGTTGGACAAGCCCGCCAATGACAGGGCGGGGTCGACAGAGTCCGCCGAAGACGGTGCAGAATCGGCTGAGCCGGTCGAGAACGGGTCGGTCGCGCTCGACGATGTCGACGACCTGGCCCTCTCGGTGACGATGCACGAGACGGTCGGGTCGTCGCTCACCTACCGCCAGGAGGTCCCCGTCCGGAGTACTGACGAGGGCGTCGAGGTGCTCTGGCCGGCGGAGCGAACCGTGTGCACGCTCGTCACGCGGTGTGCGGACGAGGGTACGTACGTCCCTGGAGAACCGGACCTGTCCCTCGACGGTGTCTCCTTCGAGACAGAGTTGGACGGGCGGGAATAAACGAGCGAGGACGGTTCTGCAGCCTCGCCCGGGTCGTTGCAGTCGTCGCCGAGGAACAGGGGACGGTCGCTGGGACGAGGAACGGCGAGAACGGAGGCGTCGGCGCGACCGGTTACCGGAACCGCTCTTCGAGGGCGACCTTCACGATGGATTTCGCGATGGCGGCGCCACCCTGGAGCGGATCGAGTTTGGTCTCGCCGGCGCGCTCGCCGTAGGCGATCGGGTGTTCACGGATGGCGTACCCCCGCATCAGCGGCCGGATCAGCAGTTCCGCGGAGAGGCCAGTGTTCTCGGTCCACTCGATGTCCTCGACGACCTCGCGGCGGTAAGCGCGCATCCCCGTCGTCGTGTCGTGGACCCGAGTCCCCATCAGGACGCTCGCGACGGCGGCGAAGGCGTGGTTGCCGAAGCGGTTGAACGCGGGCATCGCCTCGGCGCCGTGGTAGAGGCGGTCACCGCTGACGACGTCGTAGCCCTCGTTGATTAGCGCGAGGAACTCGGGCAGTTGCTCCATCGGGTAGGTGTCGTCACAGTCGGTCGTGACGACGATCGGTCGATCGGGTGTCAGGATCGCCTCCCGGACGGCGACGCCGTAGCCCTGGGGCTCCTGTTCGATCACCGTGGCACCGCGCTCGCGAGCGATCTCGGGGGTCCGGTCACTGGAACCGTCGACGCAGACGACCTCGGCCTCGCCGTCGGTCACCGCAGCGATGTCGTCGATGACGGTGCCGATGGCCGCCTCCTCGTTGTAGGTTCCCATCACGACGCTCACGTCCGCGAAGGTGAACGCGTCGTCCGTCGCGGCTCCAGTCCCTGTATCGTCCATCTCGGCTCCAGCACCTGTATCGGCCGTCTCGGTGCTTCCCGCCTCCTCGGCTGTTCCGGGATCGGTGTCTACCGCCGCCGATCCGCCGTCGTCGGTCGGTTCTTCGTCGGTGCCGCCGTCCGTCGAGCCCGCGTCGAGGGTACTCATTGCCGGTACTCTCGTCCGGCCGGCCTTATATTTTTAGGTTTGCCTAAATCATCGCTGTGCGTCAGAGCGACGCCTCGACGTGGTCGGCACACTTGAGGGCGAGTGCGGCGATGGTCAGGGTGGGGTTCAGCGCGCCGCCAGTAGGGAAGACGCTGCTGGAGGCGATCCAGCAGTTGTCGAGGTCGTGGGTTCGCAGGTCGGGGCCGACGACGCTCTCGGTGGGATCGGTTCCCATCCGGGTGGTCCCCATGTGGTGGTTCGCGGGGATGGTGCGGTCGGGGCCCTCCTGATAGGTGATCTCCGCACCGAGTTCTTCGAGGATTGCCTCCTGCACCTCGTTCGCGCGGGCGAGCGTGTTGCGAGCGCGCTCGCCGACGGACCAGTGGACGTGCGGGGCCGGATTGCCGTGGTCGTCGGTCCGTTCGGGGTCGAGCGCGACGTAACTGTCCGCCCGCGGGAGCGTCTCGACGAGCGCACCGACGGCGACGTGGCGACCGTACTCCCCTCGGATGCGCTCCAGCAGGTCGTCACCCCAGTCGTCGCCGGTGAGCGCGAGCCCGACCGGCGTAGGACCGGCGTAATTGAAGAATTCGAGTTTGAACGGCCCCACCTCGTCGTCCGCGTCGTCGTAGAACTGGTGGGACTCGCTCGTGAGAAAGCCGACGTGGTGCTGGCGCGTCGGTTCGTCGAGGACACCCCAGGTGCCGGCGAACAGGTGGTCCATGAAGAACTGACCGACGCGACCGCTGGAGTTGGCGAGACCGTCGGGATAGTGCGGCGAATCCGAAAGCAAGAGGAGCCGGGGCGTCTCGACGCCGCCCGCGGCGAGAACGAACGCGTCGGCCTCCTGCCGGTGAGTCTCTCCGTCGGGCGTCGCGTAGACGGCGGCGGTGAGTCGGTCGGCGTCGTGGTCCAGTCGCTGGACGGGCGCCTGATCGATCACGGTCGCGCCACGTTCCTCGGCGCGTTCGACGTGGACGGTCGCGTCGTACTTCGCCCCGGAGGGACAGACTGGCTGACAGGTTCCGTAGCCGACGCAGGCGCTCCGATCGTCGTATCGCTCGGAATTGCGAGCGTTGGGCACCGAATGGGTATCGATTTCCAGCGCCTCGCAGGCCTCGGCGAACAGCGAGTCGCTGTAGGAGGGCGGGAAGGCAGGCAGCGGGTGGGGATCCTCTCGCGGCGGGGCGTGAGGGTTGTCGCTGGCGCCGGCCACGCCGAGTTCGCGCTCGGCGGCGGCGTAGTACGGCTGGAGGGCGTCGTAGTCGAAGGGCCAGTCGACGCCGACGCCGCGGGTGCTCTGTGAGGCGAAGTCGTCCTCGTGGAGGCGCATCACCATCCCCTGCCAGTGCAGCGTCGTGCCGCCGACCCCCTTGACGCGGGCCCGGTTCAGCGGGTAATGGGCTTCCCCGGAGGCGCCGTAGGCGTCGCGTTCGGGGTCCCCATCCCAGACGGCTTGGCGACCGGCCGACGGCCGGAGAAATCGCTCCTGGCGCGCACGGCGGTCCGCCGGATCGAACCGGGGACCGGCCTCCAGGACGACCACCTCCTTCCCGGCCGCTGCCAGCCGGTCGGCGACCAGCGCGCCGGCGGGGCCAGCGCCGACGACGCAAACGTCGGCGTCCGCGACCGGGGTGCGATCGCTCGCCCCGGCAGTCGGTTCGGCCGTTTCGGCGGGCGACCAGTCGCTCACGGCGTCGGCCCCCGCTGGTAACTCCCGGTACCGCCGGGGTGGCCCGGCGGGTTCTCGATACCGACCAGCTCGCCGCCCGCCGGCGAAGCATACAGCGCGAGCAGCAACTCGTTGATCACGTAGTACTGAATTCGCTCGACCTCGGTGCCGTCGGGATTCTCCGCCGCGGTCGCCACGCCCGCCGCCCGAAGCAGATCGTCGCGCTGCTCGACCGACAGGTCAGCGAACGACGCGTCGTGACGCGTCGCCGCGTACCCGTCGAGGGTCTCGACGGCCTCTCGAACGCCGGCGGCGTGAGACTCGTCGTCGAGGCGACCGGCGAGGAACGTCTCGACGAACGCCGCGACGCCGCTCACTTCGCCAGGATAGACCACCTCGCCGGCGGCGACCATCGTTCGTCGAAGCACGTCGTCTTCCTCGGGATCGGTCCCGCTGAGATGTGTGCCGACGGCCACGGCGCCGGCCCCGACTGCGGCCAGCGCGGCCACCGCGTCCCGCCGTGACAGCTCCATGTCGGATATTAGGCAAACCTAAACCTTATATTCGTTGGAACGCCTCCGATCGAGTAACTGGCGTCGGCGAGTCTGGTGGGTGTTATCGGCCACGAACCGACGGCGGGAAGTGGACGCAGCCGAATCGGATCACACGAACTGCCGACGGAAACCGTCGAGCGGTCGGCGACCGAGTCACGCCGACGAGACGCACTGAACACTCGATCTATGAACATTCCACACGTACGCACGGATCGCAGCGAGGGTGAGGGGCTGCCGATCGGGTTGACACTGCTGTCGGGGGCGATCGCCGCGAGCATGCTGGTGCCGATCAGCTGGTTACTCTTCGAGGTGCTCACGGTCAACCCAGAGCAGGTCTGGTCGGACTTCACCCGGCCGCTGACGGCCGAGGTGCTCACCAACAGTATCCTGCTGACAATCGGCGTAACGACGCTATCGATCCTGCTGGGCGTTCCACTGGCGTGGCTGACAGTCCAGACGGACCTGCCGTTCCGGCGATTCTGGACAGTCGTCGTCGCCTTGCCGCTCGTGATCCCGAGTTACATCGGCGCGTTCTCGTTCGTCTCGGCGTTCGGCCCGCGCGGGGAGTTCCAGTCGATCCTCGCGCCGCTGGGCGTCGAGCGGATTCCGGAGATCTACGGCCTGCCGGGATCGATCGTCGTCATCACGCTCTACACCTATCCGTACGTCTACCTGACGACGCGAGCGGGCCTGCTCTCGTTCGACCGGACGCTGTTGGACGCCGCGCGCACCTTAGATCACGGGCGATGGGAGGCATTTCGCCGGGTGACGTTCCCCCAGATTCGCCCGGCAATCGCCGCAGGCGCCCTGCTGGCGGCGCTGTACGCCGTCTCCGACTTCGGGACGCCTGCGATCATGCGCTTGCGGGTATTCACCCGCCAGATCTACGTCGAATTCCAGAGCTACCAGTCGGAGTACGCCGCCGTCCTCTCGCTGCAGTTGCTCGCCATCGTCCTCGTGGTCCTGGCTCTGGAGTATCGCGTCCGTTCTGGAGGGCGGACGGGCGGCGATGGCGCAGGTCGCGGTGACGCCGCGGATCCGGCCGTGTCGCTCGGCACGTGGCGCTGGCCGGCCACCCTGTTGCCTGCAGCGGTGTCGGCAACGGCACTACTCGTCCCGTTGTGGATCCTCGGCCTCTGGGTCGTGAACGCCGACCCGAACGCCAGCGACGCACTCGCACTCCAGGGATTCCACGTCATCAACTCGGTGAAGGTCGCCGCCGCTGCGGCCATCGTCGCCGTGCTGGCGGCCCTGCCCGTCGCCTACTTCGCGGCCCGTCACGACTCGCGGCTTTCAGACCTCTTCGATCGAGCGACGTACGTCGGCTTCGCCGTGCCGGGAATCGTGCTCGCGCTCGCGCTGGTTTCGGCGGCCACCGCCTACGATGGCGCCCTCGGGACGCGATTCGACCTCGTTCCGACGATCTACAAGACGATTCCGCTGCTCGTGTTCGCCTACGTCGTCCGCTTCATGCCCCAGGCGGTCGGCACCATCCGGACGAACACGCTCCAGGTCGACCCGAAACTCACCGAGGCCGCCCAGACGCTCGGCTCCTCGCCGCTGGCCGCCTTTCGCAGGATCACCCTTCCACTCGTCAGGCCTGGCATCGTCGCCGGCGCCGCGCTGGTGTTCCTGACGGCGATGAAGGAGCTCCCGGTGACCCTGCTGCTCCAGCCGCTCGGGTTCGAAAATCTCGTCACGCTCATCTGGGAGGCCCAGGAGCAGGCCTTCTACCAGTACGCCGTGATTCCTTCGATCATCCTGCTGATCGTCTCCGGTCTCTCGATGGTCGTCCTTCTCTCCCAGGGCGGTCGTGAAGGACTCTAGCCCGGGCTCGCCTCGCCGTCTATCGACTCGACCACCGACGAATCGTCGAACGACGGATCGTTTACGGCCGTCGAGACGGGATACGCCGTCATCGAGTCGGACGGGTGCGGCCGCAGGTCGGGGACCGGATCCGGCTCGCGCAACCAGCGACGTTCGGCGGCCGGTTCGAGAATCGCCGGCATTCGATCGTGTAGCTCCCCCACCAGTTCGTTCGGGTCCATCGTCACGATCGTCACCGTCTCCGACAGCCCATCGTCGTCGTCGGCGCGCTCGATGCCGCCGCCGAACGCGTCGAGACCGGCCTGTGAGGCGCCAGACGACGGCTCGCGTCGCTCCCACAGCCCCGCCATCGCAAATGGTCGATCGTCCTCGAATGTGATCCGGTAGGGCTGTTTCCCGTTCTCGGTCGGAACCCACTCGTAGAAGCCGTCGGCCAGGACGAGACAGCGCCCTGCTGCAGGCGTTTCGCGATCTGACGGTGCCCCCTCGTCGAACTCACCGTCGCTATTCCGTTTCACGTACGCCGAACGAAAGCTCCGCGTCTCCGCGAGGGTCTCGGCACGCGCGTTGATCAGCCGGTCGCCATCGGCGTCGGCCCACGGCGGCGTAAATCCCCACTCGAGCTGCCGGATCGTCTCCGGTGCTTCGTCCGTGACGACCGGGACGGACTGACCCGGCGCGGCGTTGTACGTCGGGGTGAACGAGCGTTCGAACCGCGCGTCGAATCGGTCTTCGACGTCCGGCGGCGGGACGAACAGCGAGTACCGGCCACACATACGTCCCGCTCGGGCGGCCAGCACCGAAATCGCTTCGGCCGTCGACGGCCGGGAATTAGGGAGTGACAGCGATAACGCGTCGTTGGCACCGTCAGTCGCACCAGTAAACCGGTGCCTTCGGCGGGCGAACAGTCAGTAAGGCGTCCGTACCCTTGTGCGTCCGCCGGGACCGACCGGCTATGGAAGCGACACGAGACAGCGAGCGTGAACCCGTCGAATTCGTGGTCAGTGCGGACGGACGACTCGAACTGCGCGACCCCGATCGACAGGGCCGGTGGCTCTCGACGGATCGACCGGTCGAAATCGTCCGGTAAGAACACCACGTCCACCACAGGCGTACCCCAGCCGCGACAGCGAAACGAAATTACGACGAGTCGGCGTTTGCGGCGTGGGCCTCGATGTTCGCCCAGACGTCACCCATCACGTCACCCGTCTGTTCGACGAGCGCCTCGACCGCCGGCCCGCAATCGCCCGGTGCACAGCCGAGATCGCGGATCGCCTTCGTCGTCGAGGCGTGATAGGCGTGGACGGCGCCATCGTCCTCGTAGACGACGGTCGTACACGGTAGCAGGCCCGCGAGTTGCGGATCGATTTCGAGCGCATCCCTCGCGATTTCGGCGTGGCAGACGACGATCAGGGCCGTCTTCCGGATCGCCTCACCGAGGACCCCTTCGATGTACTCGTCCAGGCGCGTGAGCGCGACGGTCTCGAACCCCTGGTACTCGTGTTCGAGCTGGACGTGTGCGACCGCGTCCTCGAATTCCAGATCGAGCGTGGTGTGTAACGCCTCTTCGACGGTGGGTGCGGGCTTCGGCGTGGCCATGCGTTCCCGCTTCGAGCGCACCAATATTAAACGCTGGATTCGAGACACATGTTGGGAGAAAGCGTGCCGGATCATCAACCGACCAAGAGCATCGAGCAACGATCGGTCACAGCGGACTCGGGCTCGCTCGCCTCTCGCTTCGTTCGTTCCGGACCGCGCAGTTCACGGGTCGCTCCGCTCCCCTTCGCGGAATCGAGGATCTCGCCCACGCTCGACCCTCGCGACGCCAGGACGGGATGTGAACAGATGCGAGACGATCGGTCGCACTTCGTTCGACCGCGTGCGACTCGCGTGTTCAAATCCCCCACTTCCAGCGTTTTTCGCGTCACGGGTTGTCCGCGACGCTACGCGTCGCTCACGGGTCTATGACGCGAAAAACGCCTCACGGCTTCGCCGTTCGGCACTACCGAGGAACTCACTTCGTTCGTTCCTCGCGACGCCAGGACAGGGATTTGAACAGATGCGAGACGTTCCGGGCATGTGGCCTCACTCTGCTCACGGTTTCACCGTTCGCAACGCGGTTCTCACTTCGTTCCGAACCGCGCTCCGTTCGGCCGTTCCGGGGCTGCGGCTCGCGTGCTCAAATCCCGGCGTCTTCCGTTTTCACGTCACGGGTTGCTCGCGGCGCTACGCGCCGCTCGCGGACATTATGACGTGAAAACGCCAGGACAGGGATTTGAACCCTGAATCCCGAAAGGGAACACGCTTTCCAGGCGTGCGCCTTACCGTTCGGCCATCCTGGCTCGGTCGAAGATTGCCGAGGGGTTCGAATAAGTCTTGCGAGGTCGGTCGACGGAACCCTGTTCGGGGACACGCACGAGGTCACACGCTGCGGTCGATCAGCGACCGTGCTCGTGCGCCCACGAGAGGAGTCGGCGTTCGTATCGGTACGTCACCGCCGCGGTAACGACGGCGACGGCGAGTCCGATCGTGACGACGCCGCCCAGCGGGACCGCCAGCACGTCGAGTGCGACCGCGCCCTGGGCGAGCACCAGGAAGGCCAGTCCGCCGACGAGTCCCCACAGCGAGGCGGATTTCGCGCGCGGGTCCACGACTACTCGAGGTTCGCGATGGCCTCGATCTCGACGCCGACACCTTTCGGCAGGTTCGCCACCTCGACGGCGCTACGGGCCGGCGGCTCGTCGTCGAAGTAGGTCGCGTAGGTCTCGTTCATCGCCTCGAAGTCGTCGATGTCGCCGAGGAAGACCGTCGTCTTGAGCACGTCCGCGGGCGTCGCGCCCTTCTCTTCTAAGATCGCGACGAGGTTGTCGAGCGCCTGCTCGGTCTGGACGCCGATCGGTTCGTCGTCGAGGAGGTCGCCCTCGGGCGTCATCGGAATCTGGCCGGCCGTAAAGAGAATCGAGCCGTTCGTCGTCGCCTGACTGTACGCCCCGACCGCTGCCGGTGCGTCGTCCGTACTGATGATTCGCTTCATACTGATCGATGGACCGGGCTAGACTATAAATGGCGGCGAAACCGACGCGGGCTCTGGTCGCCTGAAACCGACACGGACGAGCGGATCTGTGGTTCCCCGGCTGGGTCGTCGAGGTCTCCGCAACCGCCAGCCGCTCACTCCTCCGCTTCCAGTTCGAGTTCGAACTGTTCGTTCTCGGTGACGGCGTTGAGTACGACGCTCGTGTTCGACTCGTTGATGTCCGGGTCGGTCAACAACGCCTTGATCTGTTCGTTCATCCCATCGGTGTCTTTGAACTTCCCGACAGCCGTCACGTCGTAGTCGCCGGTCACCTCGTAGACCGAGGTCATCTGACGGTGGCCACGGAGTCGATCGGTGATCTCGGGGAGAGCGTCGCCTTCGACCTTGAGCTGAATAATCGCGGTGACGTCGTAGCCGAGCGCGCCGTAATCGACGCGTGGCGTGTAGCCGTCGATCACGCCGCCATCCTCGAGATCGGCCAGATGGTTCGAGATCGTCGTCACCGAGACGTCGAGTTCCTCGGCAAGGCTTCGCAGGCTCGCCCGGCCGTCGCCCAGAAGTGAGTTCACCAACTTCGAGTCGAGATTTTCGTACGTCATCGAATCGACCTACTCATCGAGCCCACTATAAATTTACGAATGTACGATTACAGGAGGTACATCGGAAGTTTGCGCGGAACAGCAGGGTTTTAGTGGTGGGGATAGACGAGTAAAACGGACTTCGGATGACAACCGGCAATCTCACAAGCACGGAGGAAACGGTGCTCGAAACGATCGAAGACGAAGATATCGACTTTCTCCGGTTACAGTTTACTGATATCCTCGGTGTGGTGAAAAACGTCTCGGTTCCGGCCCGCCAGGCGGAAAAAGCGTTCCGCGAAGGGATCTACTTCGACGGCTCCTCGATCGAGGGGTTCGTCCGCATCCAGGAGTCGGACATGCGCCTCATCCCGGACCCGAACACGTTCGCGATTCTGCCGTGGCGGACGAACGAACACGGCGCCGCCGCCCGGATGATCTGTGACGTCGTCGATACGACGAGCGGCGAGCCGTTCGCGGGCGATCCCCGGACGGTGCTCAAGCAAGCGATCGACCGGGCGAACGAGATGGGTTACACCGTCAACGCCGCACCCGAACCCGAATTCTTCCTCTTCGAGGAGGACGAAGAGGGACGTGCGACGACGCAGACCAACGACGCTGGCGGCTACTTCGACGTCGCGCCGAAAGACTTGGCGAGCGACGTCCGTCGGGACATCATCTACGGGCTGGAGAGCATGGGCTTCGAGATCGAAGCCAGCCACCACGAGGTTGCCAGGGGACAACACGAGATCAACTTCGAGTACGACGACGCCATCTCGACGGCTGACAACGTCGCCACCTTCCGCACCGTCGTCCGTGCCATCGCCGCTCAACACGACCTCCACGCGACCTTCATGCCAAAGCCCATCGCGAAGGTCAACGGCTCCGGCATGCACATGCACGTCTCGCTGTTCACCGAAGACGGCGAGAACGCCTTCCACGACGGCGACGACGAGTTCGACCTCTCCGAGACGGCCCACGCCTTCCTGGAGGGAGTGCTCGAACACGCGCCCGCGATCACGGCCGTCGCCAACCCGACGGTCAACAGCTACAAGCGACTCGTTCCGGGCTACGAGGCCCCAGTGTACGTCGCCTGGTCCGACCGCAACCGCTCGGCGCTCATCCGGAAACCCGCCGCCAGGGTCCCGGCCGCCTCACGCATCGAGCTTCGGTCGCCGGACCCATCGTGCAATCCGTACCTCGCACTGGCAGCGATCATCCAGGCCGGTCTCGACGGCATCGAACGCGGCCTCGACGCCCGCGACCCGGTCAGAGACAATATCTACGAGTTCGACGAAGCCAAGCGAGCCGAACACGGAATCGATACGCTCCCCTCGAATCTCGGCGAGGCGATCGACGCCTTCGAAGCCGACGACGTCGTCCAGTCCGCACTCGGCGAACACGTCAGCGAGAAGTTCGCCGAGGCCAAGCGCCAGGAGTTCGAAGACTACCTCGTCGACGTCTCGCAGTGGGAACTCGATCGGTACCTCGAGACGTTCTAACGGCTGCCAGCACCCGTTCGATCACATCTTCGGCCAGAACGAGCGACACCGTCCCACAGAATCGACGTCGTGACTGTCCGGCTGATTTTTCCCGACCGATCAGGAACGCCACTCCCCTACACGGTCACGAAGGCGACCGGGGAGACCGAACGCCGTGATCGTCAGCCCGAACACGACCATCAGGAAGTACACCCCCAACGTCGAGGTCCAGACGACGAACATGGCCAGGATCGCCCAGCCCGACGATAGGAAGTAGTACGCGGCGATCGTCATCGCCGTCCCGTACAGCAACACGAGGTAGGGGCCCCAGCCGTGGGCGTGACCGCGTCGAACGCGACGACGGACGTACCGCTTCAGGTCGGCCTCCAGCGTCTCGCGCTCGACCGTTCGGTCGTCGACGCCGGCTTCGAGCGCCTCGAGATCACCGCGTAGACGCTCGATCTCCTCTCTCAGGGCCGCCGGATCGTCCGATCGATCGCGGGTACGACCGCCGTCGGCACGCCGGGCGCCGTCACGGCTCTCGTCGTCGCGGTCGGTGGCGTCGTCTGTCATCGCTGCCTGGCAGAACTGTCGAGAGCCGGGACTTTGTAGCTGCCGGTCCGGTTCGACGACCGATAGGGGCGGCCCCGTTTTTCGGGGCGCAATCATCGTCGATGGGGCGCGCTGTCGAGGGAACTCGACGTGCCGAGAGTACCCAGGACAAAGCAGGACGAGCCGCCTACGAGACGACGAAGAACAGACAGAAGGCGAGGACCGTCCCGAACAGGACGAAAACGGCGCCGGCGAACGCACCGGCCATCGGATCGGTCGGGGTGAACGCCATTACGGAGTTCACCGCGATCGCGGCGAACGAGATGACGGCAGCGCCGACACCGAGAAAGCCGTTGACAGTCCTGACCGGTGAAGTCGCGACCTGCGACTGGACGAGCAGTTCGTCGGCAGCGAGAAACCGGAAGGTCGACGACGACCGGTTCGTCATCCGTCGAGCCAGACTGCGCCAGATATCCACGTGTTCCTCCGTGAGATCGTTTCCGATGACGACGACGTACTCGTACTGCTGGCCGATCGTCCCCAGTTCGCGATAGAGCCAGTGGTTCGAGCCCTCCGTTATCGACTCGATTAGGACGATGGCGATCTGGTCGCCGACGACGTAGTCGACCCCGCGAGCGCCGGTCGCGTGATCGACGGAGAGCGTCTGATCGTGCCAGGTTCCGACGTAACGACGGAGGTACCGACGAAGGTCGGATCGAAAGCGACTGGCCGTTTGACTCGTCGACTGCGAGCGAACCCAGTCGGCCAGATCCATCGCGAAGTCGTCAGCAGCGTCGAGATCGATCGGGGCTCGCTCTACGGACATGGGTACTCACCCCACCCACGCGGAGCGCTCCAAGCAGGGCAACCATCGCCAGCCACGGCCGCCCGGATCGTGACGGTCTGGACTGCGCTCACCTGGCCCGGGTGAACCGGTGCGAACTGGTTTGGAGACATCACAGTCAGTTCTTCGCCCCCGCCTGTCGTATCGACTGTCGCTCAGTGGTTACCCCGACCGGAACGCGGGGGCTAGATAGTTAGCCCCGACCGACCGCTCCGCGCGGTTGTCGCTCCCCGAAACAGCGCCAGACAGCGTTCACACAGCCGAAAAATCGGCTTTTCGGAGGACAATCGGTCGCGCCCAACGACGACCGAAACGCCGCCCGCTAGCGAGCGTCTTCAGTGGAGTCACCCTCGTCAGGCGCCGAGTCACCAAGCAACGACGCGAACAACCGTGACTCTGCCGCGCGGAGGTGACTGTGAAACGTCGGCGACGAAACCCCGAGGAGGTCGGCGAGGTCGGCCCCTGACAGCTCCCGGGGCGATTCGAAGTAGCCGCTGTGGTAGGCGAGCAACAACGCCTCGCGTTGTCGATCCGTCAGGGCGTCGATCGTCTCTGTGCCACGAACGACCGACTGTCCCGCCCCCTGGGTGGCTTCCGTTCGGCTAACCAGATCGACCGAGTCGTAGACCCGACGATAGGCCTCGACCAGACGACGAACGTCGGTGCCGTGAGGGAGCGCGACGCGAAGCCTGACCCGCTCGGGAGTTGCCGAGAGCGATCGAAGCGTCCCGGTTCGATCGCGGAGCGGGTCGACGAGATCAGTCGTCGCCGTGTCGATCCGGACGAGCGTCGAGGCGGGGCCATCGGTCAGCACCTCGACGGTCCCCGCAATCTGCATGCCCGCGATCGCATCGAGGCGATCACCAGCGTCGTCACCCTCGAGCGAGCAAAACTGCGTGAGATGATCGCCGCGGGGGACCGTCAACTCGACGGCTATCGAACTGTCGACCGCGTCGGCGAGACGACAGTAGACGCAGTCAGGATCGAACAGATCCAGTTCGACGAGTTGTTCCGTCCCGGTGAGGAGTGCACGTGAACGTTCGAGCGACTGAATCCTGCGCCCAAGTATCTCACCGACGTCCGCAAACAGCGACTGCGTCTCCGGGCCGAACGAGTCTACCGTCGGACCGTAGATGACCAGCCCACCGCGAACCGCGTCGGTCGTCGACAGCGGCACGAAAAGCGCCGAGTGGATCCGCCCGTCGAGCGCTTCACGTCGCTCGGCGGCCGTCTCCGTCTCCGCCAACACGTTCTCGACGGCCCGAGTCGAGCCGGTGTCCCACACCTGTTCGAGGACCTCGTGGTGACGCCCGATCAGCGACCCCGAACCGGCCTCGAAAAAGCGATCGGGAATTCCCCGCCAGATCGACGGGTCGATCCCGTCCGTCGGGTCGAACCGGGCGATCCAGGCGCCCTCGACGGGATCGAGTCCGGCGAGGCGCTCACAGATCGAGCGTTCGAGGGCCGGTCGTGAGTCAGTCTCGACGATAGCGCCGATCGTCTCCCGAGCGACCGTCGTGTGCACGGAAAGCCGTTCGACGTCGTCGGAAACGCGTTCGAGGACGCGGTCGCGTTCTTCGATCGCCGACCGGCCACTGACGCGGTCCAGTGCGGCCGCAACCATGGTACCGAGCAGCGAGAGGAGGTCGACGTCCCCGTCGGTGAACGCCCCGTTTCGACGGTCACCGACGACGAGCACGCCGTGATCCCCGAGACTCACGAGTACCTCGCTCTCGATGGAGTCGGCGCCGATCGCCCCACCATCCGACGGGCTCGGCCGGTACGACGAGGACTGTTCGGCGACGGTCTCCCAGACCGCGTTCGACGGATCGGTGATCGGGACCGGCTCCACACTCCCTGCCTTCTCGACCCACCAGGCCGTCGGTTCGAGCGCACGATCGGCGGGCTGAAGCGTGTAACTGGCTGCCACCGGCCGGTCGAAGACCGCCGTCGCCGCGGCGACGGCAACCTCGTGGATCCGGCGGGCCGTCGGGGCTCGCAACATGTCGTGGCTGACGTCGGCGAGCGCTTCCATGAGGTCTTCCCGACGTTTCCGATCCGTGATGTCGCGCGCCTCGGGAATGAGTTCGACGACCGTCCCTCGCTCGTCCTCGATCGGACGGATCGAAAAGTCCGCGACTCGCCGCTCACCGTCGACGACGTATGGAAGTTCGTCCCTGAAAAACGACCCGTTTCGGGCGCGTTCGAGGCCGGTCTCGAACGTCTCCCGCGACGCCGGCGGCAGGTCGAACGCCTCGGGCATCGTCTTTCCAACGAACGTCTCCGGATCGGCGTCACCCGGAAGCGACTCGTTCACCTCGAGCAACCGGCCGTCCAGGTCCATCAACCCGGTGAACTGGAACGTGTTGTCGAAAATCGCCTCGAACCGTTGTTCGCGTTCGCGCCGTTCCGTCACGTCGCGGAAGAAAATGGAGAGGCCCTCGTCGGCGGGATAGACGTGCGCCAGTATCCAGGCGTCGAGCGCGCCGACGTGGGCCTCGACGGTCCGCGTCTCGCCGTCGTCCATTGCCGCTTCGAACGCGTCGAAGAACGATGACGTTCGGATACCTGGCAGGACGTCCCAGAGGACGTCGCCACGGAGGGAATCATCCGACGCGAGCAGTTCGGTCGCGCGATCGTTCGCGTACGTAAATCGCCAGTCCGTATCCAGCGAGACGAACCCGTCCGTGATCCGTTCGAGAACGAGGTCGCGCTCCTCGACGGCTTCCTTGTACCGGGTGATGTCCTTCGCGACGCCGACGACGCGGTCGACGGCTCCGGTATCGGCACTGACGGGCACGGCCCGGTCTTCGATCCAGCGAACGGTCCCATCCGACTGGACGAGACGATAGACCTCCTCGTACTCGCTGGCCCCGAGGTCGTCGATCGCGTCGGCCACCCGTCGACGGTCGTCCGGATGGACCCGATCGAGCAACGACCGCCAGTCCTCGTACAGGCGTTCGACCGGTTGCTCCCAGACGTCCTCGTACGCCGGGTTCGCGTACAGAACGGCTTCGCGTTCGGGATCGGCCAGCCAGACCACCTCGTCGATCGATTCGGTCACCTGCCGGAAGCGACGCTCACTGCGAGTGAGTTCCGTTCGAACGCGATGACTCTCGACCGCGTGTTCGATCCGGTTGGCAAGCATCTCGTAGGTGCCGGCGTCGTGGGCTTTCGTGACGTAATCGGTGACGCCGGCCGAAATCGCCTCGCTCGCCACCTCCTCGCTTCCGCGACCGGTGAAGAAGATAAACGGCAAGTGCTCGTCACGGGCACGGATCTCCGCGAGCAGTTCGAGTCCGTCGAGTCCGGGCATACTGAAGTCACTCAGAATACAGTCGATCGGCTCCGCCTCGAACAGCGAAAGTGCCCGTGCGGAGTCCTGACACTCGACGACGACGCATCGGTCGGAAACCTCCTCGAGTCGGTGCTTGCACAGCGCCGTCGCCTGCGGGTCGTCGTCCACGTGGAGGACGTGGATCGTCGTGTCGTCGACCGACGCGCCAGTTCGGGCAGTCACGGGTTCTCACCCGTCGCTTGCGACCTGAAGTGCCCGTCCGATCCATCGACTACCCGGTACACGTTCCATTCGTATCATCTGCGGAGCGATATAAACGCGGCGGCCACACCGGCGGTTTCGACCGATCCACGGTCAGCCGGTGGTCACGACTCTAGCACAGGTTCCGTCGCGGCTCGAATCTCGTCGACGTCGGCGTCGGTCTTGAACGCGGTCCCACTGTAGTGTGCCGGCGAGGCCTCGTACCCGGCGTCCCGAAGCGCCGCGAGGAAATCGTCCATCGCGTTCGCCGGGAGCGTCCACTCCTTGCACAGGCGGTGCTGATCGTAGTGTGTCGGCTCGTCGAGTTCGGCTTCGAGCGTCGAACAGAACGCTCGTGCCCGCTCAGCCGTCCCGAACGACGACGGAATCCGTTCGCGAACGGCCGCGACGAACGCCCGGTCGTGGGACGCGTCCAGCCAGATCGGGCCGGCCGTCAGGACCCGACTGGCGCCACACGCCGGACAGGTCTCGAGCGGGTCGGCGAAGTGACCGCGTGTGTGCTCCCGGTAGAGACAGTCCTCACAGTGAGAGACGAACCCGAGCGCGTCCAGGGTGGCGTCCGCGGCGGTCGCCCGGTGGTCGAGTTCGAGAAACGTCCGCACGTAGTGGCTCTTGGCGTACGTGAAAAGGGGTGTAACGCCGATATCGTACCGCGCCGCCGTTCGGACGAGCGCCGAGAGCAGGACGCGAACGCCCATCTCGGCGTGGTAGTCCGTGTTCCGGGGGACAGCCGAATACGAGCGAATGCCGCTCTGAAGGTGAGCCCCACACAGCGGTGCGGTGTCGGTCGCCGTCACGCAGACCAGATTCCGTGCGTTCGCGAATGCGGCGTCCGCAAAGGGCATCGGCGTCCCGTACGGATCGAGATCGATCACGTCGAGCGCCCGGTCCATGTCCCGTCCACAGCCATACATGAACGCGTTCGCGTCCTCCTGGACCACGTCGAACGTCTCCTCCACACCGTTTCGCGCCGCGTTCTCGCGCGCCAGCGACACGGCTCGTTCGTCGGTGTCGACACCCATCGCCGTCCACCCGTTCGCCGCCGCCCGAATCCCGCGGACGCCGCTGGCCGTCATCGCGTCGAGATACGTCGCCGCACGCGACTCGCGCTCCTCACGGAACGCACCGAGGACGGCGATAGTCAGATCCCGGTTCAGTTCCTGGCGCGGATTGTAGAAAACCGGCCCTTCGACACCGTCGGTCGATTCGGCCGGGACTGTCAGTTCGACGCCGCCCTCCGAGACGCGCATACCCGGGTTCGGGCCGCCCGGGCGAAAAACGCCGCGGTTCGGCCATCCCAAACCGATTTTACACCCCGGCCCAGATGACAGGGTGTGACGGAGCACGGACCCGTCGAGCGATGGCAGGCCGACCTCGCCGACGCCGGCGAACTCACCCCCGAGCTCGTCGAGCGCATCTCGCGACTCCACGGCGACCGGGGCGTCCGCGCCATCGAGGCCGTCGCCGAGCGACGGGTCAAGGGCTACCGCGACTTCACCGTCGTCGTCGGCCACGCAGACGAGTACGTCGTCGAGGACGGCACCTGTACCTGTAAGGACGCCAGATACAACATCGATCCCGACGACCCCACCGACGAGTGCTGGCACGTCCTCGCCGTCCAGATCGCTCGGCGAATCGGGCACGTCGACGTCCACGACATGTGGTACTCGGACGTCCGCGAATTTCTGTGAGGAGATTACCAATACGACCAGGACTTCGGACGCCAGCCACTCGGTTGCAGTTCCCGGTTACTCCGGCAGTCCGGACATCCGGGCAAACCGTTCGTAGGCGAGTTCGATCGTCTCGATCGCCATTCCCTGATTGGTGCTGACAAGATCGGGCCCACGCCACATCGTCGGATAGGCACGTTTGAACTCCCAGCCCCAGACGCGATCCCCCTTGAACCCGTTCTGCAACTTGACGACCACGTTCTTCCGGGTCACGTTCCCGCTCATGACGTCCTGAATCCACTCCCAGAAGGCCACGTCGGTAGTCATGCCACGCTGGAGGACCAGATCGGCGTGGGCAAACGTTCCCGGAAGCGTGTGGACGTGATCGTTGACACCGCCTTCACGATACTGAACGGTCTCGAGTTGCATCGTGATACCGGAGACTTCGGCGAAACCGGCGACCGCCTCGCCTTCTACCTGCACCTCGAAATTGTACTGCGAGTATGGATTGTCGTCTGCCGTATAGGGTTGCTCTGCCATAGTGTTCGTCTCCGTATCTCCGCGTCTCACTCACTCCGTGTCGAACGAGTTCTGGAGGATGACCCCCTCCCCGTTTCCGTCGATGAACGATCCTTGCGTCGACTCGGACGACCCAGGGTCAGTGGGCTCAGCCGGTTCCGTCGGTTCGTTCATCCGTTCGTTGATCTCACTGATCTCCGCACACCACCGCCGTCGTTCCCAGTGTGGGAGCGAGAGGACCTCTTCGTGGCTCCACCCGAAGTGGTAGGCCACGAAAGCGACCTCCGCAAAGAGGTCCTCGGGATCGACGACGCCGGTCACTCGTTCGCGTTTCCCGCTTCGACCTCCGCCGGTGCATCCAGATCGGCGTCGTCGGTCGCGCCGACGGCGTCGTCTGTACTCGACGTCGCCTCGTCGGCCGCCGAACCCGCCGGTGGGTCGGCGAGTGTGACGCCGGACGTCGCGTCGACGTCGAACGTCTCGCCACAGTCCGGACAGGCCGTCGTGACGGCATTTCTGCCTCGGTTGTTGACCCGCTCGTACATCGCCTGCAGGTACTCGAGATCGGCGACGAACAGGTTCTCGATGACGTCGACGTCGACGGTTTCGAGTGTCCCCAGTTCGGTCACGACCCGAGATAGGAGGACGATCGTCAGATACGAGGAGTTCGACTGCACGTGTGGTTCCGACAGTGGCTGAATCTCGTCGGCGGCAGTCGCGAGTCGCATTCGGCCCTCGCGATGGAGCGTCCCATCGTCGTCCACGTACCCCCGCGGCAGGGTGAATTCGAACTCGGTTTGCAGTGTTTGGTCGGTCATCGGTGAGCCTCCAGCTGGTCCGTCAGCACGCGAAGTCGGCTCGATTCGACGAACGATCCGTTCGTCCCGGTGTGAAGGTACCCCTCCTCGTCGACTCGCCACGTCGTATCGAAACGCGAGCGGGAGATGGCGAACGGCCGAAGCGGCTCACTCGATCGCATCATACGTTCTTGCGCTTCATCTCCTCGAACTCGACGGTGTACGTCTCGACTGCGATGGCGTTCTGGCCACCGCTGGCCTGGGCGTTCAGCGTCGGCGGGTCGTACTTGCGGATCCAGGCGTTCGTGAACTCGAATCGGATGACGGAGGTACCGGCCTGGTCCTTGAGGACGACCGCGATGTTCTTTCTGGCATCCTCACCCTTGCCCTCCTCGACGGCCTTCCGCCAGTCGTCAAGTCGCTTGTTGTCCTCCTCGGCGCCCCGAGCGAGAACGAGCGGCGAGTATCGCGTATCGCCGAAGAGCTTCCGGGAGTGCTTGGCCTCGTCGCCCTCGCGGTAGTCGAGCTGGTCGGTCTCCTGCGTCGGGAGCTGTACCTCGAGGAATCCAGGGACGTCGACGCCGTCGAGCTCGACGGTGAATTCCGTGCTTGGCAGCGGTCCGTGTTCTGGCATGTATTATCGTGAATGTGAACTGTCGTCTGGTGGTCGGTGCGCTCAGGCCTCGCCGGTGTCCTGGCTGATGCGGAAGATGACGAACTCGGCCGGCTTGACCGGAGCGACGCCAATTTCGACGATGAGCCGACCGTTGTCGATGTCGTCTTCGGTCATCGTCTCCTCGCCACAGCGGACGTAGAAGGCCTCGTCGGCCGTCGATCCCTGCAGGCCGCCCTCACGCCAGACGGTGGTCAGGAAGTTCTCGACGGACTGGCGGATCCGGGCCCACAGGTCCTGGTCGTTCGGCTCGAAGACCGACCATTGCGTCCCTTCGTCGATGGACTGCTCGATGAAGAGGAACAGTCGGCGGACGTTCAGGTACTTCCACTCGGGGTCGCTCGAGGTCGTCCGGGCGCCCCAGACGCGGATACCGCGGCCCTGGAAGCTCCGAATGCAGTTGATACCCTTCGGGTTGAGGACGTCCTGTTCACCCTTGGTGACGTCGTGTTGCAGGCCGACGACACCGCGAACGGTCTCGTTCGCCGGAGCCTTGTGCACGCCGTGCTGGACGTCACTTCGCGCGTAGATACCGGCGATGTGGCCGCCCGGCGGGGCGAGTTTCTCGCGGTTGGTCACCGGATCGAGCACGGAAACCCACGGGTAGTAGTACGCCGCGTACGAGGAATCGACCGGCGTCTCCAGTTCGGAGACCGGACCGGGGTTCTGCTCGGCCTGCAGGACGGCAAAGCGATCGCCCATGTTCTCACAGTGTGCGACGATCGAGTCCGTCAGTCCCTGCACATCGTTCTCGTCGGGAACGCAAACGATCGAGATGTCGTCGAGTGCGGTAAAGGCTGCGAGGCCGGTTCGAAGCCCCGGTTTGTCGATGCCTTCGTAGTCGTTGAGCGACACCTCACCCTCGGCGTCGGGCTTGGTCGGTTCCTCGGTGACGACTTCGACGTCTACGTCGACTTCGCCCGACCGGATGTCGTCGAGTTGCTCGATCAGGTCGTCTTTCGATGGGTTTCCCTCGGTCTCGAAGGGACGGGCGATTCCTTTGAGATCGTTGTACTTCAGTTCGTCCAGGTTGTCCGGGATGTAGACGACAGTTTCCTCCTCCGCAGTCTCCACGAGGCCACCGTCAGCCGCGGCTGTCGGCGTGTCACGGTTCAACCATGTGAGGCCGGGAACCGGGCGACCGTCCTCGACGTACTCGACGTCTACGAGAACGGAACTCGAGAGTTGCTTCTCGTAGAACTGGCTCGACTTCGGATCGGACGAGAGTCCGTCGAAAACCTCCTCGACGTCCGGGGCCGGTTCCGGACGCGCGGCGTCCGGCTGACTGACCTCCTCGAGGTCGCACGACCAGTACCGGACGACCATATCGAACTGGTCACCCCGCTGCCCGTCGCGAACGATCACGGCGACCGAGTTGCCCCAGGAGCCGGGGCCGTTTGCTTCGACGTTCAGGACGTTCGACTGATCGTCGGCAACCAGCGTCGTCGTCGCGACGTCGTTCGGGTCGGCTGCAGTGACGCGGCCGACGTAACATCGGCCACCGCCGTTCTTGAAGTAGCCGTCGAGGGCGACATCGAGATTCGAGTGCTTCGGACTCGATCCGTAGAGTCGCTCGAACTCGGTGTAACTCGTCACGAGTTGTGGTTCGACGGGACCGCGATGGGTCTGACCGAGGAAACCAGCCGTACTCGTGCTGACACCTTCGACAGACTTGCTTCCGCTACTTACCTCTTCGACATACACGCCGGGGGATTGATATTCTGGCATTCCAGGTGACCTCCTAAATTTGTCTCCCTGTAACTGGGTTTTTACAGCGAATTAATATAAATCTTTCTGAGTGTGTTTATTTTTGTATTGTTTAGGCACATACCCATATTGATTGTGGAAAGATAGACGCGGCGGCATACCGACAGAACATAATAAGATTGTGGCCGGCAAAAGTGTAAGTTCCCAATTCAAACTGGATTTGTATTACGGGAGGTGACGCGCCCAGAGTATCGGTCAGATGAGCCGGCAAAAGACACCGAACAACAGCGATTCGAAGTCGAACGAGTCGGATCGGAGGAGGTGAAAATTCAGTCTTCAGGGACGACGTCGACGAGGATTTGGATCGAATCCGCCGCCTCGCTAACCTGATCGTGGGCGTCGATCAATTCGAGAAGTGGCTCGTCGGATTCGAGTGCCGACTGGAGCCGGGACACCGACTTGAGGTATCGCTCCAGGCTCTCTTCGGTCGTCACTTCCTCGAGCGGTTCGCCCAGTTCGATCAACAAGTCGAGGAGTCGATCGATCTGTTCACGGTAGGACTGTTCGCGATCGTCGGTCGGTTTGCGGTCCTCACGAGAGAGTTCCGCGATGTCGCGTGCAATGCGTGCCCCCTCACCCGTGTGCGGTTCGAGCCGGTCACTCAGCGTCGTAAAGAACCGGACACGATCCTTGACCGTCTTTCGCAAGGCGTAGGTCACGAGCGTCCGCCGCTCGTGTTCCAGTTCGGTTACGGTCTCTTCGAGCGAGCCCACCCGTCGAGCGATTCCCTCGATGCCGTCCGGGCGCTCTTCGGGTTCCTGTCTGACCGGTGTTCGATGCGGGTTCTCGTCGTCCGTCAAGTGATGAACGACGAGCGCGAACAGTAGTTCGGGACTGTACACGAACGAACGACCGAACTGGTCGTCCATCGCCTCCCAGTTCCCACTTGGCGTCCGCTCGAACGAGCCGAGAAACACCGCCGGATCGGCATCGTCCGCCGGCTCACTGCGGTGGGTCTCGTGATACTGTTCGGCCAATTGTCTGGCGACCGTCTCGACGCTATCGTCGCCCGGGTCGACGACGGAGAGGTCGACCGACGGAACCGACGTCTCCGCAGGCGGCGTTTCCCGATGTGTGAACTCGAACACCTCGACGGTTCGATTCGCCACGGCGTCGCTGTCGATCGCCCCGTCGGTGTCGGCGACAGGAACCGTCTCCACGGCCACCTCGCTGAACTGGATGAAGAGGTGTATCTCGTCGGTCGACGGGCTCGGGAGCGTCTTCGTGGTCACCTGCTCGACGACGATCGGCCGCCCCCGGCCGTCGATCGCGAACCCGGCGTCGACGGTGACGTCGAGCCCATCGTCAGTTTCCGAGACGTCACGGACCTCGAGCCCACAGACGATTCCCGACCCATTCACGTGACGAGTGAGCGTGTGCAGTCGCTCGGCGTGGTAGGTCTGTTCGGCCTCCATGTCGCGGGGCGTCATCAACTTGCCCTTGAAGAACCGGTTCTTCTCGAACTGAGAGAAGCCGGCCGCATCTCGTTTCGTATAGTCCGCTTCCGGAGTCATAGCGAGAGTGTAGATATATAATGAACGTCCGATAGTATAAAATATCCGATCAGCGCACGCGCGTTCCTAACCTGATCGTGAATCCCGATCGTCGGCCAACGTGTGCCGGGGCAACGTCGAAAGCCGCCGTCACGCGGCTCTCAACCGGCAAGAACAACAGTAACGTGCACAGGCCATCCGTCTCACTCCCGACATCGGCATAGTTATCATACATAAAATCGTATACATCGACAACAGACACAAATCAATTATGGAAAGGTCTTTTGAAACATGCTACCAGGCGGTGGAAACGGACGAGCGATGAAGGCAACGATCGAATCCGAAACGGAAAACCAACTGATCGTCAGCGTACTGGACAACGCCGACGAACACCATCGGATAACCCTCGACCGAACCGGGACACTGGACAGTCACTACTGTGGCGACGAAGAGTGGAATGCGGCCACGCTGTCGGGCGAACAAGCCATTCGCGCTCGTCGAAGCGTGAGATTCGCGAAATATTATTGTTTTCGCACGCACGGGATCGCCGCGGTCGACGCGTACGGCGCCGACCAGATCACCTATCCGGAACGGCTGACTGCGACCGCGCTCGTTCTCGCCGCACTCACGCCGGAGACGGTCGAGCGGCTGTTCGAGATGGTCACGAACCAGTTCGAGGAGCCGGCCGACCACGTCGTCGAACCGCCGACAGCGGACCCCGACGCCGAGTGGACGCACATCGAACAGGACCTCCTGCTCGACGGAACACGAGGGCGACTGCCGACCCTCGTCGACGCGACGATCGAACTCGAAGCGATCGGCGCACTTCGCCAGCTACTCGATCGCTACCCCGACAGACGAAGCGATCTGCTCCCGCGTCGGCTCGCCACGATACTGGGGTCGAACCATCAGGAAGAGACCACCCGCGACAAGACAACCGCTCCCGGGTGGTCGATCGTCGACACCGGAACACCGCACGTGCACTGGGAGGGAGGTGAAGTGACACCTGGACCGGACACCGGCGTCGTCGACGATACTGACTGGATCCGCGGTGCACGGATCCAGCTCCCGCGTCCCGATCGACCGGTTCGGACGCCGGCAGGGTTGCAACGGCGCCTGCTCGATCACCTCCGATGCCAGCTCCGGGACTGCTACGTCGGCATGGGACTCGCGCCGCCAAGCGGTTGCCGCGTGCGCGGTCCCGGGATCGCCTGGTGTACCGAACTGTACGAGACACACCCGACCGAGCAGCGGTACCACGATCCCGACGCGATCGTCGACTGGACGCAGTTCGCGCCGCTCTCGCAGCTGCAAGGGTGATCCGGACGGCTACGGACGATCCACCCGATTCAGAAAACCGCTTCGCTCGCCTGAAGAAGGAATTCGGTACGTACTAAGTGTCCGCCCGCAAGAGTTGCCGCCATGAACACGTTGCTCTGTTCGAACGAAGACGTCGACGAGTACGCGCGCATGCCGGCCGTCATCGACGCGCTGGAAGCTGCCTTCGCCGCCTACGAACGCGGTGATGCGCTGATGCCGGCGAAGTCCTACGTCGACCTGCCCCAGTACAACGGCGACTTCCGGTCGATGCCGGCGTATCTCTCGACGGACGACTGGGACGCCGCCGGACTGAAGTGGGTCAACGTCCACCCGGACAATCCCGACGACCACGGACTCCCGACGGTCATGGGGACGATGATCTACTCCGACCCGGAGACGGCCTACCCGCTCGCCATCATGGACGGCACCGAACTGACCATGAAGCGCACCGGTGCAGCAGCAGCCGTCGCGACCGACCACCTCGCCGTCGAGGACGCCACCTCGATGGGCATCGTCGGCGCCGGCGTCCAGGCCTACACGCAACTCGAGGCGATCAGCGAGATCCGCCCCATCGAGGAGGTCGTCGTCAGCGACCTCGACGACGCACGCGTCGAGCGCTTCGTCGATACCTTCGCGGACGAGTTCGACATCCGCGGCGGATCGATCTCGGAGGCCAGCCACTGTGACGTCCTCTCGACGGTGACGCCCGTCGAGACCCCCATCGTCGGTCCCGACGACGTCGGCGAGAAAACCCATGTCAACGCGATGGGCGCCGACGCCGAGGGCAAACACGAACTCGCCGACGATCTCCTCCTCGACGCGACGATCGTCATCGACGACCACGAGCAGTGCACCCACTCGGGCGAGATCAACGTCCCGTACCACGATGGCACGCTCACGGACGACGACATTCACGCCGAGATCGGCCAGATCGTCGTCGGCGACGAGGTGGGTCGCACCGGCGATACGGGCGTGACGGTCTTCGACTCGACCGGGCTCGCGATCCAGGACGTGGCCGCCGCCCACGTCGTCTACGAGGAGGCAAGCGAGCACGAAGGCGGCAGTCCGTTCGATCTCGTCGGCGCCGACAACTGAGTTCCACCGTACGACACGCGCCGCACCGCCGCGTCGGACCTACCGTCCGCTCACGAGGGTTCGACTTCGATCGCGACCTCACCGCACTCGGTACAAATTCCCTCGAACACGCCCGTCTCGCGATTGAGTTCGAGTTCTTGCAGTGTTTCTTCCCCGCACGTGGGACAGTTCCGCTGGTACTGAATCTCGCGACTTCCTCGCGGCGCGCCGAGGGCGAGCAGCGTCGCTCGTTCGTCGTCTGCGTTGTGAGCGAGCTGGAACTCGTCGGGTGCGAAACGGATCGCCTCGTTCTCACCGACGGCGACGTCGCCGGCTTCGGTCTCGAACGTCACCGTCCCGCTCGTGACGACGAAGAGTTCCTCCTGGTCGCGGTGGCGGTGGTAGTCCAGCCCCAGCTGTCCGCCCGGTTCGAGTTCGGCGTAGTTGATCGCCAGGTCCTCGGTGCCGAGCGGTTTCGAGAGGCGGTTGTACACGTCGGCCGGAGAGATCGATGGCCCCCTGCCGTCTTCCTGCAGGTCGACTTTCTCCATGTCGTCTTCGCTATCGGGCCCCGAGTGAATAAATCTAGACGCCGGAGAGCGTTGCTCGCCCAGCACCCACCGACCGAGACGGTCACCAATCCCGGACCCGACGCGGAATCGACGCCGTCATCCGGAGTTCGGGACAGTACTGGGCGATCGGTTCCGCCTCCGGGGCTGGAAGGCCGTGGGCGGCAAAGAGAGTGTTCTCGTGGAGTGTGACGGCTGCCGACTGGAGCGGCCAGGGCGCGTGGGCGATCTCGCCGACGAGGACGTTCGGGTGCCGCGTGGCACCCGCCGTCCGAGCGCCGCCGGGTGCGTAGAATCGCCGGCGATCGGTCAACCACTCGGCGCGCGTCCCGGGTTCGGCGAAGGTGATCGCGTCGTCGGGTTCGTACGTCACGGCGAACCTGGCCTCGGAATCACCCGACTCGTCCGGGCCAGACCGGGTTGCGGGAGCCGTCGTCCCGTCGCGCGTGCTCGCGAACGAAACCGAATTCCCGCCGTGTGGCGCCGTTCCCTCCGTTCGCGAGACGTGCATCCGGGCACACCGGACCGGCAATCGGGTGAGGCGACCGACCACGGACGCGATCGCGGCACTGTCGACGTCGACGCCGAAAAAGTACAGCCCCGGCTCGCCGCGATAAGAGACGTACGTCCTGACGTTCAGCTCCGCCGTCGTGTACCGCAGGAATCGCGGCGTATATCTGAGTCCGGCGTTCGACGCGACGAACGGAACGACGCTCACCCAGGCCCGACCCTCCCAGGTGTCGAGGGTGAGCGGATGGGGGACGTGGGGACGCAGAATGTCGGGATCGACCGGCCAGTGAAGGAAGAGACCGTCGCGCCACGTAAGCGTGAACGGGTGTGGGAGCCGCCCGACGGTTCCGTCGGCACTCGCCGGGAACCGGTCCGTCTCGCGTACAGCATCACCGCGGCTCATGGCCGTGCTCCGACGACGACGGACAAAAAGGCGGGTTCCGCACTTCGTGACCGTCACGCCTCGCTGGCTTCGAGTTCGAGGGAGTAGACGAGGGTCGGGTACGCCTCGTCGCCGATCTCGTGTGACGCGTCGCCGGTGACCTCGAACCCCTTTGCCCGGTAGAACTCGTGGCCGATCTCGTTGCCCTCCAGCATCTCCAGTCTGAGCGTCTCGACGGACGCGGGCAGGAGCGAGATGCCGTGTTCGAGTAACGCCGTCCCCACTCCCTGTCCCCAACTGTCGGGATCGACGTAGATCGACTTCAGGCCGGCCTCGTTCTCGCCGACGAACGCCTTCGTCTCGCTGTCTCCCCACCGGACGTCCGCGAACCCGAGACGGTCGCCCGTCTCGTCGACTGCGAGCAGGACACCCCGTCGATTCGCCGTGAGCAACTGGTGCCACCCGGCGATCGTCTCGTCGTCCGGATCGGGCGACTGGCTGGCGAGCACGTCGGCGGGAAGGAGATCGGCGTACGCATCCGTCCAGGCGCGCGCCTGGATTCGGGCGATCGCTCGGGCGTCGGATCGGTCCTCGTACTGCCTGACGTGCATGACTGGCCAAAGATTACCTGGCAGCCACCTATAGTTTTCTCCGGTGGCGACACTGCGTTCGGGAGAACCGTCCGTCGACACCCCTGCTTCGAACGAGACGGACACAGCGTCCCGCAGTCGATGCTCACTCCACGATGTCGATGCCGGGTCGACCGGGTTCGGCGTTTTTCACCGTTCCCTCGTCGGCCTCCGCGGCGTCGATTACCGTCACGGGGGCGTCGAACTCGCGCTCGATCAGCCACGCCGCCGACTCGAGCGCCTCGCGTTCGGCGTCGGGTGCGAGGGGCTCTTGCAGCGCCTCGCGCTCGGCCTGTAAGTCCTGGCCGTAGCTCGCGGCGGCGTCACCCTGCTCGCGGATGTGGTCCTCACTCATCAACTCGCCGATCAAGTTGGGCGCGTCGCTCTCGATGGCGATCTCGAGGGCGTCGTACTTCCAGTCGGGGGCGACGACGACGTCGATCCGCTCGGGGTCGGCAATTCCGGCGACCTCGACGATGTCGCGGACGTCCTCGCGGGTGTTCTCGACCAGCCGGCGGCGGCGCTCGACGCCCGCACGGTCGACCGTCGCGGTCGGCCAGTCGGCGTCGACGACGAAGCCGTCGCGGCCCAGTTCGTCCCACAGCTCCTCGGCGAGGTGTGGCGAGACTGGCGCCAGCAGGCGCAACACCGCCGAGAGGCCGCGTTCGAACGTCTCCGGGTCGGGGTCCGTGTACTCGGCGTACTGGTGCAGCGTCCGGACGAGATCCTGCGTCTCGCGTAGCGCGCGGTTGAACTGCAGGTCCTCGTACTCCTCGCCGGCGATGGCCACCGCGGCATCGATCTCGCCGTCGACGTAGCTGGCAACAGCGTCCGCGTCGCCGGTCGGCGGCTCGGCGACGAACGATTCGACCGTCTCCCGCAACCGAGTCAGGAACGCGTACGTCGAGCGGACGCCCTCCTCGCTCCAGTCGAAGGCTTTGTCGGGCTGGGCAGCCTGCATCATGAAGAGGCGGGCGGTGTCGGCGCCGTACTCGGAGACGATGCGCTGGGGTGAGACGACGTTGCCTTTCGACTTCGACATCTTCGAGCCCTCGAGCTGGACCATGCCGTGGGCCAGCAGGTCCTCGAACGGCTCGCGGAACTCGAGGCCCTCATGGTCGGCGAGCACCTTCGTGAAAAAGCGCGAGTACAGCAGGTGCATCACGGCGTGCTCGATGCCGCCGACGTACTGGTCGACCGGTAGCCAGTCGTTGGCTCGTTCGACGTCGAACGGGGCGTCGTCGAGATCCGGCGAGACGTACCGCAGGAAGTACCACGAGGAGTCGACGAAGGTGTCCATCGTGTCCGTCTCGCGCGTCGCCGGGCCGCCACAGTCGGGACAATTCGTCTGCTTCCACTCGTCGGCCGCGTCGAGCGGGTTCCCCGTCGTGTTGACGAACTCGGGCAGTTCGACCGGGAGGTCCTCGTCGGGCACCGTGACCGCGCCGCAGTCATCACAGTGAACGACGGGGATCGGCGTCCCCCAGTAGCGCTGCCGGGAGATGCCCCAGTCGCGCAGCTGGTACTGGGTGGTGTGCTCGGCGCTCTCGATATCATCGGTCAGCCGATCACGAGCCGCCTCGCTGTCCAACCCGCTGTACTCGCCGGAGTTGACGAGGACGCCGTCCTCGGTGTAGGCTGCCTCCGAGACGTCGGGCGCGTCGAGGACAGATCCGTCGTCGACCGTCTCGCCGTCGCGACCTTCTGGCTCCGGCGCGATCACGGGCTCGATAGCCACGCCCATCTTTTCGGCGAATTCGTGGTCGCGGTCGTCGTGGCCGGGGACGCCCATCAGCGCGCCCGTCCCGACGTCCGAGAGGACGAAGTCGGCGACGAAGACGGGGATCTCCTCGCCCGTCGCGGGGTTCGTCGCGGTCAGGTCCGTCGCGACACCTTTCGGCTCGTCGCCCTCGGGGTCGGCCTCCTGTTCGACGAAGTGGCGGACGTCATCGTCGGTCTCGGCCAGGTCCTCGCTGATCGGGTGGTCCGGTGCCAGGGCGAAGAACGTCGCGCCGTAGATCGTGTCGACGCGGGTCGTGAAGGCCTCGACGGAGCCGTGCTCCCGCGGCTCGCTCCGCTCACCGCCTTCGTTCGAGGCGCGTGGCGCCTCGCGGTCGGAAATGTCGAACTCCAGCTCGGTGCCGTACTGTCGGCCGATCCAGTTGCGCTGCATCTGGCGGACCGAGTTCGGCCAGCCCTCCAGGTCGTCGATCGCCTCCAACAGTTCGTCGGCATACTCGGTGATCTGCAGGAACCACTGCTCCAGTTCGCGCGTCTCGACCGGGGTATCACACCGCCAGCAGAGTTCGGCCTCGCCCTCGACCTGCTCATCGGCCAGCACGGTCTCACAGTGAGGACACCAGTTGACCTCCGCATCCCGACGGTCGACCAGGCCCTCGTCGTGAAACCGGGAGAAGAGCCACTGGTTCCATCGATAATACTCGGGAACGCAGGTGGTGACTTCGCGATCCCAGTCGATACCCAGCCCGATCGACCCCATCTGGTCGCGCATGCGATCGATGCAGTCGAACGTCCAGTCCTGCGGGTTGGTATCGCGCTCCTTCGCGGCGTTCTCGGCCGGGAGACCGAAGGCGTCCCACCCCATCGGGTGGAGGACGTCGTCGCCCCGCATCCGGCGGTAGCGGGCGTAGGCGTCCGTGATCGTGTAGTTTCGCACGTGGCCCATGTGGAGCTCGCCCGAGGGATACGGGTACATTCCGAGGACGTACGTCGGATCGTCGACGTCGTCCGGTGTCCGATACACGTCCGCATCGTCCCACGCGTCCTGCCATCGCCCCTCGACGGCCGCGTGGTCGTATCCCTGGTCGCTCATCAGTATCTACACGTCGAGTGACGGGCGACCCTATAGCTTTCCATGCAGGTGCCCTCGCGGGTGGGTCTGGGCTGTGGGTTTTGGCCGGCACTCACGCACCGACTGCTGGAGAACAATCTCCCAGGGTCGGTAAACGCGAACCCGAATCCGGGCCGTACCGCGGCTACGCTCGTGACAGGCGCTCGCTCGGGTCGTCAGCTGATGTCGATCTCGTGGCCGCCACCCTCGCTCCCGGCGAGTTTCGGGAGTGTCACGGTGAGCACGCCGTTGTTGTACGTGGCCTCGACGCCCTCCTCGTCGACCGGTTCCGGGATGCGGATACGACGGTCGACCGTTCGCTGGGTCCGCTCACGGCGGATGTAGTCACCGTCCTCGGTGGTCTCCGTCCCGCTCCGACTGGCTTCGAGCTGGAGCGCGCCGTCGACCAGCCGGAGATCGACGTCTTCCGTGTCGTAACCGGGCAGGTCGGCGGTGACGACGTACTCCTCGCCCGTGTCGGCGACGTCCACGCCGACCGTTCCGGGAACGGCCAGTCCGCTCTCGCCGACCATCGTATCCTCGAACTGGTTGCTGAGACGGTCGAACAGCTCTTCGAGATCGTCGAACGGGTTTCGGCGCATACGCGGCCATAGGGGCCGAGCGGAGATAAGTTCCCCCCACGATCGTCGAACGCAACGGCCGACTACCGACTGGAAGGGGCGACCGCCGACCCCGACGTCTGCCGCCGGTCACTCGACCGCGTGTTCCACGTCGTAGGAGCCGAGCCAGCGTACCCAGCCGTCGTCGAGGACGGCTTCGACCGCCTCGACGGCCGCCTCGATTCGCGGCTCGTACAGGCCACCCTCCAGATCGAGGTGAAACCGGTAGTCGCCCAGTTGCTTCCCGCTCGGCCGGGATTCGATTCGCGTGAGGTTGACGCCACGTTCCTCGAACGGGCCGAGAAGCTGATAGAGCAATCCCGGGTGGTTCGACGCCGGATAGATGACGATCGTCGTCTTCCCACCGGCCGACGAACGAGCCGACTCGGGTCCGAGCACGAAAAATCGCGTCTCGTTCGACGGGCGGTCCTGAATCTCGGTCGCGAGCACGCGAAGGTCATCCTCGGCCGTGCTCGGGTGGGCGATGGCCGCAACGGACTGATCCTCCCGAGCCAGTTCGACGGCCGCCGCCGTACTGGCGACGGATTCCCGGGTGACGTCCGGATACTCCGCCGCGAGAAACGACCGGCACTGGGCGAGTGCCTGGGAGTGACTCGCGACGGTCTCGAAATCGTCTTCCTGGGCGAGTAACGCGTGCGTGATCGGGGTGACGACCTCGCGAACGATCGAGACGTCCCGCGTTGCGAGCGCGTCGAGCGTCTCGGTGACGCTGCCCTCGATGCTGTTCTCGATCGGGACGACGCCGCGGTCGAACGACCCGTCGGCGACCGCCTCGACGATCGCCGTCACCGACGGCCGGAACGCGACCGAGTCGCTCACGGTACGAGCGGCCCGGTGGGAGTACGTTCCTTCCGGACCGAGCGTGACGGTGTGCATGCCCCTCCTAGGGGATGCCCAGAGAAAAGACCGTGGATCGAAGGGTCCCGGTCCACCCGCGTGTCAGATGGTCGACGACGGCCGCGTGAGTACTGACGACGAGCCGCTCCGGACAGGTCGGCCGCTCGGGTAGCGTCGCTCATCGGGAACCGTCGGCACAGTAGAAGGGGGCTCAGTACGCCGTCCGATTACTCCTCAATGTGTTCGATACCCTGCTTCGAAACGTTCGCTTCCGTGATCTCCTGGGGCATCCAGTCGGGCTTGTCGTCGGGAGCGGTCTCCTCCCACGCCCAGCCCTCGTAGATGTGTACCTTGTCGGTTCCCTTCTCCCGGAGTCTGAGTTCGACCCGGTCCGCACTCGATTCGCTCGAGCCCGGTTCGAGCCGACGGGCCGCCTTCAGTGCGGCCTGTCTCGGTGTATTTCCGGAGAAGACGCTCGATTCGTCACCGCTTCCTTCGCGAAGTGCGAAGTTGCGCTTACCATCTTCACGTACCATGGTTCCAGCCTCCATGCCAACTCAGCGCACAGTATGACATAAAGATATCCCCGACAATCAGCCGACAGCGGCGGTACGTTTAAGTGACGGGCGCGACCACCCTCTTGGGTATCACCGGCTGCCGACCGAAACCGGACGACACCGTCGGCTGTACACGGTGTTTCAGTGGGTCGATCAATCTGTCCGAGTCGGTTAGCAGCGTACGGTACCACCTGATCGGGACGCGACCGGCGTGGCTCGCCCGTGGCGACCGACCACCATGTGGGTCGACTCGACGCCGATCCGCCCACCGACGTGGACCACCCTGTTACGAGACCCCTCACCGGCGGAAAAACCGGGACCGCCACGCCGTTGCGTAGAAAACACTTAAGTATATCCTACGGCGAACCTCTCAGTAGAACCCCGCGATGGTCCGGAAAAAGAAGCTGAGTCCGAGTGGTGCCAAAGACGAGGACGGCAACTATCACAACGTACACCTCAACTTGCACGAGGACGAACTCGCCGTCGCCGGCATGGACATTGGAGACGACGTGTTCGTGCGCGTCCGCGACGGCAAGATCATCATCCAGAAAGCCGACGAGGACCAGCTCGACCACGAATTCTAGCCGCCACGGGAGGCCCCGTCGCTGGCTCCCCGACCGGACCGGGACGAGCCGACCACCACGAGAGCCGCCGTCGGCGACAGTGAATCACCCGACGGCTCGCCAGTAGGCTCCTGCTAGGGCCATCGCGCGGCCGGCAGTCGCCGCATAACTACGCCGGCTTGTCGATTTTCTCTCTGTAATGGAGTCCGACGTGAGCGCCGACGACGAATCGGCGTCGGTGGTCGTCCCCGCCATCGACGCACCGAGTAGTGTCGCGTGCCTGCGGTCGCTCGGTCGGCGCGGCGTCCGAACCGTGGTCGTCTCCGAGACGCCGACGGCGCCCGCCGTCCACTCGGCGTACTGCGACGAGGTGGTACCAGTTCCGGCCCCGCAGGACGACCTGCTGGGGTATCGGGACGCATTGCTCGACCTGGCCCGTCGCGACGCAGTCCACGCGATCGTCCCCGTCCGGGAGGCCGACGTGTACGTCCTCTCGCGCTATCGCGAGCAGTTCGCCGCCGAGATCGAACCGCTCTGGCCGGCGCCCGACACACTCCGTCGCGTCCAGGACCGGTGTACGCTCTTCGAGGCGGCCGAGACCGCCGGAATCGACGCACCGGAGACGCACCTCGTCGGCGAGGTCGACGACCCCGGTCGCGAGTGGATCGTCAAACCGCGCTACTCGATTCTGGCCGACGCCTACGTCGACTGCGATCCGGCCGACTGTACGGCACCGCCGACGACGACCTACCTGCCGCCAGGGACCGAGCCAGACGTCGCGGCGCTCACCGCCGAGATGGGCCACGAACCCATCTGTCAGGAGTACGTCCACACGCCCCACGAGTACGGTTTCTTCGCGCTCTACGACGAGGGCGAGCCCGTCGCGACCTTCCAGCACCGTCAGCGCCGCGGCTACAGCTACGCCGGCGGCCCGAGCGCCTTTCGCGAGTCGGTCGACATCTCCGCTCTCGAAACCGCCGGCCTCGCCCTGCTCGACGAACTCGACTGGCACGGCCTCGCGATGGTGGAGTTCCTGCGCGACGAGGAGACAGGCGAGTTCAAACTCATGGAGATCAACCCGCGATTCTGGTCGTCGCTGCCGTTCACCGTCCAGGCGGGCGTCGACTTCCCGTACTACTACTGGCAGCTGTGCAACGGCGGTGGCGAGATCGCCCCGGCGTACGATGTCGGGGTGGCCGGCCACCTCCTCCGCGGCGAACTGCTCTACCTGCACTCGATCCTCGCCGACGACGTCGACCTGGTCGACCGCCCCTCCTTCCCGGCTGCGGTCGGCTCCGTCGCCCGCTCGCTCGTCTCACATCCCCGGTTCGACTACCTGCAAAAAGACGATATCCGACCGTTCGTACAAGACCTCCGAAACGCGGTCGGCTCGCTGCGAACACGATAACGGCGAGCGGTCGACCGGCAGCGAAACGACGGAGTTCCCGTCTCGGAATCGGCCCTCACTCGGCTCCGAGTCCGGCCAGATCGAACTCGAACGCGGCGACGGGAACCTCGAGGTCGTGCTCGACGAGCACCGCGGGGTGCAGTTCCCCGATCACGCCCACCGCGTCGCCGTCCGCGACGACGGTTGCGGCCCGGCCATCGACGAACGACGGGTGATCGGTCGGTGGCGTCTCCAGATCGACGTCGAACGCGCGGCACAGGGCCTGGAGGCGGGACTTGGCGTCCTCGTAGGCGGCATCGTGGCGCGCGAGGACGCCCGCGACGTGGCGCGACTCGGCGACGCCGGTCGGCGCCGTCTCGTCGACCTCGGCGACGAAGCCGACCTCGGCCAGGTCCTGCGGGTACGCCCGGTGGGTGTTGTTCTCGAGCACCAGGAGGAGCGAAGGGAGCGCCCAGGGGCGGACGATCCCGAAGTCCTCGCTGTAGGGGTTCTTGATCCGGGCGGGGTCGCTGCCGCCGAGGACGTCCGTGCCCGGCTCGACGCCCATGCGATCGTAGGCGTCCGCCTCCCCGATGAGGTGGAAGTCGAGCATGTCCTCGAACCCGAGACCGACGAGCGTCTCGCGAACGGCCTCCTCGCGCCGACTCCGCTCGTGACGGCCGCCGACGGTGCCGATCTCGGGGTAGTTCGGCGCCAGTTCGTTGAAGCCGTAGGCCCGGCCGAGGTCGTCGATCACGTCCAGCGGGTGGAGCACGTCCACGCGGTACGGCGGGATCGTCACGTCGTAGACCCGAACCGTCTCGTCCGCGACGTCGGCGTCGTCGATCGTACTCACGACCTCGACAGCCGTCTCCTCGCGCGTTTCGGCCTCGAGACCGGCCCGTTCGGCCAGATCCTGTACCTCGTCCGGGTCGAGTTCGATCCCGAGGATGGACTCGATCCGATCGTGGGAAACGGTCTTGGTCTTCGTCGAGAAGTCGGGCCGGACGAGGGTGGGCGCTCCGGTGTCGGCCTCGGCAGCCTCGTCGGGTCCGCTCCCTGCCTCACCGTGTGCGCCACCCGCTTCGTCGGATCCGCCGGCTTCGTCGCGGCCGTCGCTCTCCTCGATCGCCGCCGCGGCGACCGACGGATCGGCGTACTCGACGGTGACGTCTTCGATGGTCGCACCGCGAGCGTCCAGCGCGTAGCAGATGATCGCACACATCCGGTCGATCGTCCACTGGTCCGTGCCGGTCAGTTCGACGAACAGGTCGCGCGAGTCCGTCGAGACCTCCGTCCGGCGACCGTTGATCACCGGCGGGAACGAGAACAGCCCGAGGTCGTCGTAGATCGCGGGCATCGCCTCGTAGTCGTCGACGACGGGTGCGTACTCGCGACCCGTCGGGTGGTCCTCAAGAACCTCACCGGGCGTCAGTTCCCGATCCGAATCGAGCGGGACGAAGCGCTCGCCGTCGGGGGCGACGCCGGTGTAGCGGATCGTCGGGTTGCCCTCGGTTGCGGGTGCGCCGCGGAGCATCGTCAGGTCGTGGATCCCGATCGCGCCCTTCACGCGGTTGCGACCCATCGTCGCGTGGAGCTTCTCCTGGAGCTGGATGAGCGAGTCGAGCGACTCCTCGTCCAGATCGACGCCGCGAATCACCGCGCCGGTGACGTACGGCCGCTCGGCGGGGACGGCCTCGTCGACCCGGATCGTCCAGTCAGCCTCGGTCGTCGTCGGGACGTAGACGCCGCGGTCCTCGCCGTACTGGTAGCGCAGCGAGCGGGCGATTCCCTCGACGGAGAGGCGATCGAGGCGGTCGGGCGCGAACTCGAGTTCGAAGTCGCCGTCTTCGGTCTCGCCCTCGTACTCCAGGCCGAGCGCGAAGAGGTCGTCTTTGAGCTCCTCGTCGGCGACGTCCGTCACGTCGGCGAGCGTTCGCAGTTCATCGGGGTCGATGTCGACGGTTGGCATCAGTAGATCACCTCCGCGTTCCGCAGGAACTCGAGATCGGCCAGCGAGCCGTGGAGGTCACGAATGTCCTCGGCGCCGGTGACCAGCATGGCGAGTCGTTCGAGCGCGAGCCCCCAGGCCATCACGTCGGCCTCGACGCCCAGCGGTTCGAGCATCTCCTCGCGGAAGATGCCCGAGTTGCCGATCTCGATCAGTTCGCCCGTCGTCGGGTGCGTGCCGAACAGTTCGAAGCTCGGCTCCGTGTAGGGGTTGTAGTGCGGTTTGAACTCGATGTCCGTGATCCCGAACTGGGCGTAGAACTCCTCGAACGTCCCCATCAGGTCGCGCACGGAGAGTTCGTCGGCCATCACCCAGCCCTCGATCTGGAAGAACTCGAGCAAGTGCGTCGAGTCGAGCGTGTCGTTCCGGTAGGCCTTCTCCACGCTGAAGAAGCGCGCCGGTGGCTCGATCTCACCGATCTGGTGGCCCGAGAGGTGCCGCGTCGAGAGCGATGTCGTGTGGCCCCGTAGCGCGAGCGCGCGGGCGAAGTCCTCGTCCCAGGGAGAGTGGTACCCCTCGCCGTCTTCACCGACACCCTCGCGGTGAGCGCGTTCGACTCGCTCGACGAGATCGTCGGGCAGGTCGTCGATGTGACTCGGCTCCTCGAGCGCGAAGCGATCCCAGTGGGTCCGCGCCGGGTGGTCCTGGGGCATGAAGAGGCAGTCGTTGATCCAGAAGTCCGCGTCGACGTGCGGGCCGTCCATCTCCTGGAAACCCATCCCGACGAGGACCTCCTTGACGCGCTCGGCGGTCCGCCGGAGGACGTGCATCCGGCCGCCGTGTCTCTCCTCGGCGTCGGCTTCGACGTTGTACTCGGCGAACTCGGCGTCGCGCCAGTCGCCGCTCGTGAGTAGTTCCGGCGTGAGCTGGCCCACGGTCTCGGCCGTCTCGACGCCGGCCATGAGTTCGGTCACGCCGGCGTCGGTGAGCGTGGCCGACCGCGTCGTCGACTCCTGGCGTTCGATCAGGTCCCGCCGTTCGAGCTGGTCCACCACGTCGCCGTCCACCTCGACGTCGTCGACGGCGACGCCACCGTCCCCGTCCGCCCCGGTGATCGCCGACAGCGCGGCGCCCTCCGGATCTGAATCGGGCTCGGCGTCCGAATCGGCGGTGAGTTCGCCGCTGTCGATCGCGCCGTAACCCTTCCGGGCGTAGTTCGAGAGCGCGATGTCGACCTGTGGGCCTTCGAGTCCGGACGCGCCGATGATCTGGCCCATCTGGGCAGGTGTGTCGTCGGCGCCGGCGTCGAGGGCCGCCTCGTAGAGCCGGACTTCCGGCAGGCCCTCCGTTGTGTACGTTTCTCCCTCCTCGGTGAGGGAGATCGATTCGTCGACGTGCTCGGAGACGGCGACCAGGCCCTCCTCCTCGAGGGCGAACAGCGCCCCCGTGACGGTTTCGGGGGGAAGATCGGTCGCCGCCGCGAGGGCGTCGACGGACTGTGCATCGTCTGCGCTCGCGGCCTCCAGGACCGCGAGCTGTGCCTGTGGCAATTGCATTCGCTTGTGTAGTAGCGTGCTCGTCTGTCAGTTAGCGCTTCCGACTCCCGGCGCGCACCGTGCGCGCGGTCCGATCGGACGGTTTCGCCCCACACCGCCGATGTGGCCGCGTGGCGATCCACCGTGCCCGTCACCGGGCAAAGAAGAACGCGAATCCCGTCCGCGACTGCAGCGGCTTCTGGGCGACACACCGACGGCGGGATTCGCTCGTCATGTCCACGACAGCGTCGAGCGCCGGCAAAAAGTTTGCGAACGGGTCGAGAACAGTTGGGCGGGAGCCGGGGACAAAACGTGGCCCCCTCGACGAACGGTCGCCGACGTTTCTTGTACCCTCGGTCCGTATCCCCTGCCGTGACGATTTCGCGTCCCGAGGCCGACGGCGTGACCATCCGGCGCGCGGAGCGAGCGGACGTCCTCGCCGTGGTCCGGATCGAGTCCGCCTCGTTCCCGCAGCCGTGGCCGGCGGACGCGTTCGAGGCCTTTCTCGGCGAGCCGGGCTTTTTGGTCGCCGTCGACCCGGAAAACCGCGTCGTCGGCTACGCTATCGCCGACGTCACCCCGACCCACGGCGGGCTCCTCGGCCACCTGAAGGACATCGCCGTCCACCCGGAGCGACGCGGCAACGGCGTCGCGACGGCTCTGCTCGGTCGCGTGTTCACGTTGATGTACACGAGCGGGGCGGACAGCCTCAAACTCGAGGTCCGCGAGTCGAACGAGCCGGCGATCGAACTCTACCGTTCGGCCGGATTCGAACCGCTGCGTCGCGTCGACGGCTACTACGCCGACGGCGAGGACGCCATCGTGATGCTCCACGACCTCGACGGGTGACCGGCCGGACGGCGGGGGGCAGCCACGAACGACGAGAGAGCCAGGATCGAATCGAGGCCCGGGAACGTCGTCGTTTTCTGCCTCGCGCCAGTACGACCAGGTATGGGATACGCCTGCCCGGTCTGTGGCGCCGAACAAGCCGACGGTGTCCACCTCGCGAACCACCTCGCCGTGACGGCGTCGCTCGGTCGTTCCGACCACGAGGCATGGCTCGCCGAGTACGCGCCGGACTGGCGCGACGACTCGCCCGACGAACTCGCCGACAGGATCACACCCCACGCCACGGAGATCGAGACGCCTGCATTCGAAACCGACGACGGCAGTCGCCCCCAGACGGGCTTCGAGCACGAGTTGGCCGCCCAGACGCGCGGGCCCGGTCGCGGCAGCCACACGACTACGACTGCCGGCCACGGAACGGGGGCGGATCCGCTGACCGACACCACCACTCGATCGGCTGACGTCGAGTCGGTTCTCGCCGAAGCACACGAACTGACCGAGGAGATGCGCGCAGGCGCCGACGACGAACGAGACGGCACCGAAGACAGCGACGGTCACGAGGAGGCCGCCGACGGTCCCACACCGACGGACGGAGACGAAAACGCGTAACTACCGTCCAGCCGACCGGACAAGTATGGAACGGAGAGGACTCTTCGCACCGGAGACGATCGACGAGGCGCGCGAGTACTTCGACGCGGTCGGCCCGGCAGCCCAGACGAGCGTCCGCGAGGCCGCCCGCGTCATGGGGTTCGGCCAGGACGAGTATCGCGACCGCGTGACGAGCGAGGTCGTCACGACCGCCCGCGACGCCACCTTCGCCAGCCTCCTCGAAGTCACCGTCGCCGACCGCGAAACGTTCGACGACTGGCGGGCAGCGTACGACGGCGACGTACAGGTCAACGGGCACGAGGCCGTCGATAACGTCGTCTGGCACGCGGGCCCCACCAACCAGGCTGTCGCCGCGACCTTCCAGGACGAGCCCGACGCCGCCGTCGCGACGCTGCGCCGGCAGGCGTTCGGACGCATTTACCGGGAACTGTTCGAGGAGTGACCGCTAGCACATCGAACAAGCCGACGATAGGCTTTTGCAGACTCCCACCATAGTGGGAACCATGAGCGTCGACGGGACAGAACGGAAAATCGACGAGAAGGGGCGAGTGACGCTTCCACAATCGGTACGCGAACGACTGGATCTCGACGCCGGCGAGCGGGTCAGAATTACTGTCGAAGACGGACGTGTCGTCGTCCAACCGCACGTATCACGAACAGCTTTCATCGAATCGATGGAAGGGATCGTCAACGAAGAGACGAAGCGTGACGACGCGCCCACGATAACACCAGAGGATCTGAAAGACGATTGGACCAGCGATCTCCCCGATCACCACTGAGTATGCCCTGCCTCGACGCCAACGTCTGGATATACTACTTCGACGAAACGCTTCCCGAACACGAGCGTGTGCGGACCGCAATTCGACCACCGCTAGAATCTGCGTCGTTATTTACGACGACCGTGTTACAGATGGAAGTGATCCACTACTTAGAGCGGCAACTCGAGAGCGATGCCAACGCTATCGAACGGTTCCTCTCGCTTTCGGATACCGTCGTTGCGGAACTATCGACGGACGATATCTATCGAGCGACGGACTACCTGGATCGGCTATCTGGAACTGGTGTCGGTGGACGCGACGCAACGGTACTGGCGGCGATGGAGCGATACGACGTCTCGGAGCTGTGGACACACGATACGGGGCTCAAACGAGCCGGAGGACGAATCGAGTGGCTTTCCGTTACCGACCCGGTTGCTGAAACGTAACGACGGTCCAAACCGCCACCTTCTATCACGTCGCCCGCGTCGGAACGCGCATGAACGATTCGGCTCCGTCCGACGACTCCGACGCCCACGACTGGCCGGTGCGCGAGTCGGCGATCGAGTACGAGACCGGCTGGTACGACGGCGGCTACGACCTCGTCACCCAGCCCGACGGCAGCGAGAAGCGCTACTACTGGGCCGACCTCCCGCCCGCCGTCGTGGTCGTCGCGAACACGGGCGAGGAGATCTGCTTCGTCGAACAGTACCGACCGGCGACCCGCGAGACCCACCTCGAGTTGCCCGCCGGCATCGTCGAGGACGGCGAGTCCTACACGCAAGCCGCGGCACGAGAACTCGAGGAGGAGACCGGTTTCCGGCCGGAGACGACGGTCCTGCTCCAGGAGTACGCCGTGGCGACCGGCGTCCTTCGACACGACCGCGGGATCGTCTACGCCGACGGCCTCGTCCCCGGCGAGCGCGAACTCGACTCGAACGAGTTCCTCACGGTCACGACGATCCCCGTCGACGAGGCGATCTCGCGGGCGCGCGAGCCCCCGGCCAACGACGCCTCGATCAGCGCCCTGTTGCTGGCGAGCGAAGACGGATTCATCTGAACGGGCGTCGGTCGAACCCGCCGGTCTTATTCCCCGCTGGCTCCACGTTCCGGCATCGATGGACGGAGAGACGACGCCCGACGAACTCGCCGATATACTCGAGACGGACGACGACGTTCGCGTCGTCGACATCCGCAACCCGGTCAGTTTCGCCCAGGGGCACATCCCCGGCAGCGAGAACGTCCCGTTTCAGGAGTTGCCACAGCAAGTACAGGATCTCGCGGACGCCGATCACATCGTGACGGTCTGTCCGCACGGCAAATCGAGTATCCAGGCCGCCCGGCTCATCGGCTCCTACGAGGGCTGTACCGACGCGACGGTCGAGAGTCTGGCCGGTGGCCTGACCGCCTGGCGCGACCAGTACGATCTGGAACGGGCGGACGAGACCGAGACGACCGAGTCACCGTTCTGAGAGGCGACCCACTCACCGTTCTGCGGCACCTTCAGACCAGCGCGTCGGCAAGATCGAGACGACACACACACCGCTCGATCGGTCGTGCTGACTGGTGGCGCCGCTGGATCGATCACGGCCATCCGACAAAACGCGAGAAGAACGAGGTCAGATCATCGGGGTTCAGGCGACGTTGAAGCCGCGATCGCGGAGGAACTCTTCGATGCGACCGGTGTGGTTACCCTGGAGTTCGATCTGGGAGTCCTCGACGGTCCCGCCACAGGCGAACTTCGACTTGAGATCCGACGAGAGACTGTCGAGATCGACGTCTTTCGGATCGAACCCTTCGATGATCGTTACCTCTTTGCCGTACCTGCGCTCGTCAATGCGGATTGTGAGCTGCTGCTGGCCCTTGGCGACGTCCTCACAGACGCAGAGCTCGTCAGGCAACCCGCACGTCGAGCAGACTTCCGACATTACATCAGGGCGTACGAAAGGGGCATATTAAACACTATCGGGACCGAGACGCCGTCAGGTGGTCTTTTTTCCGTCTAGCCCGGTCGACTCACTCGTCACGGCCGCCGATCGGCCCGTATCGGCGGACGAGTTCGTCGACGGCCTTCCGCGCATCGGTGGCAGCCGCCGGGTCGACGCCCGATCCGTAGGTTGCCCGTTCGCGAGCGATGGCGACATCGTACACGCGATCGTCGAGCGCCGCCTCGCTGTCGAGTGCCGCGAGGTAGGCGCGCGGCGATTCGGCCGGCCGTCTGGACCGATATCGGCGGCCCAGCAGGATCTCGAGGCGCCGAAATGCGCGCTCGGCATCCGTCGTCGGATCACCGGTCGGTCGTTGCCAGTAGAGCCGGGCCGTCCGTACAAGCGCCCGGTCGACACCCGTCCGGTGGGCGGCGGCCGCCAGCCCGACGGCGATCAGCCCGCCGAGGATGAGCTGGTCGCGAGAGGGGACCGGGATCGAGCCGCCCGAGTCGCCGCCCGATCCGCCGCCTCCGGTCGTCGTCCCCGTGTCGGACGAGTTAGTGTCGGGCTCGGAGGGAGGCGACTCGTTGGCCGGATCCTGCTCGTCAGGGTCGTCAGCTCCAGGGTCTTGTTCGTCCGGGTCGTCCGATCCAGGATCCTGCTCGTCCGGGTCGGGGTCGTCCGGTTCGCTCTCGTCGGTGTCGACGTTAGGATTGCCGTTCTGACGCGCCTGGTCGACACGGTCCTGGTGAACGTCGTCGCGCTCGCCAGCCGGTGTCGGTTCGAACGTGACCCAGCCGACCTCTGGGAAGTACACTTCGGGCCAGGCGTGGGCATCGGTGCCGCGGACGACCCACGAATCCGACCTGACCTGCTGGCCTTCGGTGTAGCCCGTCGCGTACCGGGCAGGAATGCCCTCCTCCCGGAGCATCATGACCATCGTCGTGGCGAAGTGGACACAGTACCCTTCGTCCATCTCCAGGAGGAACGCCGACGCGGCGTCGCCGTCCGGCCGGTCCACGGAGAGCGAGTACGACTTCGAGTTGCGAAGGTGGGATTCGATCAACTGCGCCTTCTCGAACGGCGTCTTCGCCCCTTCGACGACGGCGTCGACACGGTCCGAGAACGCGCCGGACTGACTGTCCGGCTGTTGGAGGTACCGTCGTTCGATCGAATCCGGGTAGTCGGTGCCAGCGCGGGCTAGCGACCGCGACGATGGGTCGACGATCGCGCTCTCGACCGTGTACCGATCGTCCTCCCGCAGGGTGACCGATGGGTACAGTTGCCCCTGGTCGCTCACCTCCGTGTAGGCCGCCATATCGCCCTCGACAGAGAGCGGGGCGGCAGCCGTGGGCATCACTTCCACTGGGCTCTCGACGGTCACCGTCTGCGTGACACGGGACGTCCCGCTCGCCGGCGGTGGATCGAGCGGTTCCTCGTACGGACGCATCTCGCCGGTCCGGACCCACTCGTCGCCGGTAAACCGATTGTAGACGGCCGTCCGCCAGTAGGACGGGACCTCGCTTTCGATCGTAAACCGAACCTCGGGGGAGAGTTCGACGCTCCCGCCGATCGCCGACCGATCCGGCGACCCGGCGATGCTCCCTTCGAGGGTCCCGGCGCCGATTCCGTGAATGAGACTCGATCCGTTCGACCCGCCAGGAACGAAGGGAACGAACAGCGAGCAGACGATCATCGTCACCAGCACGACCGTCAAGACGTCGACCGACTCGAAACCGGCATCGCGTCGAGCGAGTTCGCCGAATGCGACGACGCCGGTGCCGGCCAGGGCACCGACGAGCGTGGGAGTCATCATCGCGTCCCCGGTGAGTACCAGAAACACGAGGGCCAGGCCAGCCGGAACGACCGCAGCCCCGTACCGCCCCCGGAGCGCGAGATACCAGGTGAGGAAGGCCGGAGCTGGTGCGTACGCGATCGCCAACGTCTGAGCTTCCATGACTCGCATCAGTTCCATCCCATCCGCCAGCGTCAGAAAATCGGCGAGAAGGGTGTCTAGCATCGGTACAAGCATCCCAGGGTCGATGCCAGCCACGCTGAAGTAGAGCAAGAGTCCCGCGACGGCCGCGACACCCCCGATCGGTACGGCCACCCGTTCGGAAAGAAGTGGCGCCGCGACCAGCCCAGCACCGAGCGCGACGAGAACGATCGTCGTGAGTTGCTCCGTCCCGCCGACGATCAACGTGAGGTCCCGGAGGATCTTCACGTACGCCCCGATCAGGACGAGCGCACAGCCGAGCGCGAGGAGGCGAAACGGTGACAGTCCCGCGAGCCAGTCCGCCTTGATTCGGTTGCGGACGGTATCCGGATGGGACTCGGCCAGTGCTTCGCTCGCCGAGTTCGTGGCGCTGCCTCGGCCCGTCATGCTGTCCCTCCAGCTGGCGCGTGTCGACCCCCGGCCGATTCTGCCGTGGCCTCTACATCCGTGGTCCCGGTGTCGGGCGGACTCGTCTCGTACGCACACAGGTCTGCGAAGGAGATGGGGCGCCCCGAAAGAGACAGGTCGACGCCCTCGGCCGTGGCCTCGACGACGATATCGGCGTCTTCGCGATGGTCCGCTGCGACCTGACCCGCCTGGAGTTCGGCGAGAGCCAGGAAGGCCTCATCGCGCGTCGCCGGTGTGGCCTCGACTCGCCGGTCGCCGGGCAGCCACAGGACGACGCCGACGTCCATCTCGAACAGATGATCGGCGAGCGTCGCCAGCGCCGCAGCGAGGTCGTCGGCATCGCCAGCTGCGACGGTACCCGCCATAGTGAGCCGATCGAGACCGTCGTCCGCGACGAACTCCTTGACGACCAGATCCCCATCGGGCCGCTTGGCAGCCGACTTCCAGTGGACGTCACGCAGGGAGTCGCCGCGTTCGTACTCGCGGAGGTGTTCGAAGACCGCCCGATCGAACTCGGTCGCGTCCGAGACGTAGCCCGCAAGTCGATTCCGGGCGGCCGGTCTGAGTTCGTAGACTGGCGGGTAGACGACGACCGGCTCGGTCTCGTCGTATCGATACCGGCGGGTCAACAACCCGAAGGGGTCCTGGACGGCCACCGTGAGCGAGCCGACCGATCGAACGCCACGCGATCGGAGCGAGAGGTCGTAGGAGAGTTCGGTCGTTCCGGAGAGGACGCGCTCCAGCCGGTTCCCATCGGCCTCGAGGCCCGCCCCCAGTTCGTCGGTCACGGTCACGACGGTGCCGCGGCGAGCCGTGAGTTCGAACGACACCCGACGCCGCTCCCCGACGTAGCCGGGAGCGACGGGGCGACGGCGTAGGGACGGTCGGGAGCTAACGCCGACGATGACGATCGCCGCGACGCCAGCGACGACCAGCGGCGCGATGACGGCGTTCAGTGCCTCGCGACCGCCGTTGACGGCGACGAGGCCGCCAGCAGCGACCGCCACGAGCACCGTCGCGCCACGCAGTGTCGGTCTCATTCGACTGGAACGGTCGAGAGCGCGTCGGCAACGAGTTCGGCACCGGGCGTGTCGCGGTGACCCGCAGCGCCGGAAGAGATCCGGTGGGCGAGCGTCTCCGGTGCGACCAGTTGCACGTCCTCCGGGGTGACGTAGCCGCGCCCCTCCGCGACGGCGTGGGCCATCGCGGCGCGAACGAGCGCGATCGTCCCCCGCGGGCTGACCCCGATCTCGGCGTGGTCTCTGGTGTAAGCGGCGAGTCGCGCGGCGTACTCGCGAACCGGTTCCTGGACCGTCGTCTCCGCAACCGTCTCGCGCGCTCGAAGAACGTCACGACGGTCCGCGACCGGATCCAGTTCCTCGATCGGGTGGTGAGCCGCCGCTCGACCGAGCAGCGTCGTCTCCTCCTCGGGGTCGGGATACCCGAGCGAGAGTTTCGTCATGAACCGGTCGAGTTCGGCGAGCGGGAGTTCGTAGGTCTGGTTGGGTTCGACGGCGTTCTGGGTCGCGATGACCGTAAACGGCGTCGGGAGCGGCCGGGTCTCGCCATCGACAGTTACCTGTGACTCCTCCATCGCCTCGAGCAGTGCGCTCTGAGCCTTCGGCGGGGCCCGGTTGATCTCGTCGGCGAGGACGACGTTGCCGAAGACGGGGCCCGGCTGAAACTCGAAGTCACGCGTCTGCTGGTTGAACACGTTCACCCCGGTGATGTCGGAGGGCAGCAGGTCCGGCGTGAATTGCACGCGAGAGAATTCACAGTCGATCGACCGCGCGATAGCCCGCGTTAGCATGGTCTTTCCGACGCCGGGGACATCCTCGATCAGGACGTGCCCGCGAGCCAGCATCGTGGTGACGACGGATCGAATGACGTCTTCGTTCCCGACGATGACCTCGGCGACGTTTCGTTCGACGGCCGCACACAGGCTCGCGGCCTCCTCCACGGGGAGGGCTTCGATCGCTCCCGAGTCGTGTGCGGGTTCCTCTTCCTCGAGTCCGGTGCTGTCTATTCCAGTCATGATAATCTCGGTGGGCGGCAAACGCGGATTCGTTACCAACGATTGGGTTCCCGTACAAAATAGGCTTTGTGTTCCCTCAATATAACGTGCGTGCCGAACACACCGCTGTCACGGCCGGCACGATCGAGAGCGGGAGTGAGTACGTGGACGGGTGAAAACGTGTATTTGCGGATGAATCAGGGATCGACGGCCGCACCGCTCGTCGGACGTAACGATCGGAAACCGTCCGCCGCCTCCGCCTTACAGGCGCTCGACGTTCTGTGCGCGCGGGCCCTTTTCGGCCTCGACGATCTCGAACTCCAGTTCTTGCCCCTCCTCCAGGTCGGGACCGCCGATATCCTCCATGTGGAAGAACACGTCCTCGTCGGCGTCGTCTGTCTCGATGAATCCGTAACCGCCCGTATCGTTGAAGAACGCAACCGTACCTTTCGCCATTGCACCTTGACAATGGCGTGTTGACAGCTTAAATGTTCTGGAGGACGGTACCGAGGCACACATTCACGTTCCCAAACCGCCTGTACAGCTGGTGTGCGTGCGGATCAGTGTGTGCGGACGTCGGTGTGAGAGTCGACGGGTCGCGAGCTGTGAGCTACCACTCGATACACGACGGGCAGACGTAGCCCCGGTCCGTTCGCCAGCGACGGTCGGCCGAATCGCCGCAGGCATCACACGAGTCCGGCGCTCCCGCGGCGAACGTCGTGACCGGGCCTCGTTCGTCCGGCTGCGGGTCGATACTCGGCTGTGGGTTCGTGTCTGCCCCGGATTCGTCGTCCGCGGACTCGTCCGCTCCCTGTCGCTCGTCGTCTGCCGAATCGTCGCCCCTCGAAGTGTCGGTGGTGGTATCTGGGTCGACGTCGACGGGCGAGTCGCTCGGGGCGACGTCACTCCCGTCTGCAGCCGTCTCGGAAGACTCCGAGCCAGTATCGGCAGACTCCGCGAACTCGTCAAGCGTCGACCGTTTCACGGGAGGGAACACGAGCGCAGCGACCGTAAGTCGAACGGCTTCGCCGCCACACGGCACGACAACCGATATCACCAAATACCGCCGGGCAAAACGCGCCCCTATGTCGGACGTTCCGCCACCCACGCACGTCGGCGAACAGCTGTCGAAACTCGTCGAACTCTTCAGCGAAATCGCCACCGGAGAGTTGCTGGCACCGCTGCTCTTCCTCGTTGGGGCGCTCCTCGTCGGCGGTTCCATGGCGTTCGTCGGCTACCTCGCCACGGGAGCCGCCGTCGACGCCGTGACACCCAGTTGATCGCGACGCTGTTCTCAGTTCGGTGACTCCGCGTTCGACAGCGCCGTCGCCGCCCGTTCGATCGCGGCGTCGATATCCGGACCGAGCGGCGATCCGACGACGATGCCGTCGACGTGTTCGAGGATGACACGGTAGCGGTCAGTGACCGTCTCGACGGTTCCCGCGACGCAGAAGGCGTCGATCATCGCCGGTGTGACGTGTTCGAACGCGTCGGTGAGCGCTCCGCGTTCGAGCGCGTCGCTCACGGCGGCCGCCGCCTCGTGATCGATATCGTGGCGATCGAGGACCGGCTCCGCGGCCCCGCCGGCGATGAACGCGACCGGCGGTCTGGCGGCTTCCCGCGCGGCCGCCTCGGTCTCGGCGACGCTAGTACTCGCGAACGCGAGCGTGCGAAGCGGGTCGCGATCGGCCGCACGTTTCTCGCGCCCCTGGTCGAGCTGGTCGCTCGCCCAGGCGAGGTCGCGCGGGTGGGCAGCGTTGATCAGCACGCCGTCGCCGTGGGCGGCGCTCATCCCGAGCATCCTCGGACCCTGCGCGCCGACGAAGACGGGGACGTCGACAGGGTCGACGTTGAGCGACGCGTCCTCGACGGTGACCGCGCCATCGTGGGTGACCGTCTCGCCGGTCCAGAGGTCCCGAGCGACGTGCATCGTCTCGAGGACGCGTCGAAGGGGCCTGTCGCGGTCGATTCCGAGGGCAGCGAGCGTCGACCGGTCACCCGCGCCCAGGCCACAGACCGCCCGGCCGCCGCTCACTTCGTCGAGCGTGGCCACGGCCGATGCGAGCGTCGCCGGATGGGTCTCGTAGGGGTTGACGACGCCAGGGCCGAGCGCGATCTCGTCGGTCGCGTCGGCCATCCGGGAAAGGGTGATCCACGGGTCCCGGTTGAAGTAGTGCGAACTGGTGAACGCAGCGTCGAATTCGGCATCTTCCGCCCGTTCGGCCAGCGAGGCGAGCCGGTCGACCGGGTGTTCGGGCGTGAGTTCGATCCCCCGCGAGATGTCGGCGGGATCGACGGATCCGAGCCTCGGCCCATCGGACGACGAACCCCCGTTTTCGGCGGAGCCGGAGGAGTCTTCAGTCATTCGTACGACCACTCCCGGAGCGCCTGGCGGACCTGATCCTTTTCGACCGAGCGGAAGAGGGAGTCGCCACCGGCGTGGTCGCCAAAGTCGAAGTCGCGCACGACCACCGCGGGGGTGCCGTCGTCGCCCTCCCCGGTGACGAGGTTGGCCGCCGAGGCGAGTTCGTCGACGATCGCCTGGACGGTGACGCCGAGTTCGCGCCCGTCGCGATCCGTCTCGCCGCGCCAGTCCCGACTGGCCGGCATGCCCGTCCAGCCGAGGGCGACGCCGCGCTGGCCGTGGCGAAACGGCCGGCCGCAGGTGTCGGTGACGACGACGCCGACCTCGTCGATGGCGTCGGGGACGTCCCCGTCGCTGCCCGTAGTTTCGATTCGGTCGGCCGCTTCGGCGTCGAGTCGGTCGGCGCGTTCGAGCAAGCCGGCCCGGATCTCGGCGGCGCGGTCGGCCGGTCGCTTCGGGAGCAAGAGTAGATCGTGTCCCGGGACGTTCGAGCGGTCGATCCCCGCGTTGACGCAGGTGTGCCCGAAGCACGTCTCCGTGAGCATGAAGGGTGTCTCGACGATGATCTCGGTACTCTCTTCGAGGACGGCCTGGGCGAGTCGCGGATCCTTCTCCTCGCCCGTCAGCGCCTCGAACCGCTCGGCAAGTTCGACGGCCCGCGGTCCCGCCGGAAAGTCAGCGAGGTCCGCCGTCCGGCCCTGTGCCTTCGAGACGACCGTGCTCGCGACGGTGACCACGTCGCCCGGCTCGATCGCGGCGCGCTCGGCGATCATCGCGGCGAGGTCGTCCCCCGGTTCGATTTCGGGCAGGTCCGGGACCGGGTGTAGTTCCATGCCCGATGCGAGGGCCAGCCGCGTAAAAAGCCCACCGTCACCGGAGGGTGCATCGGCTCACGAAACGTACGGCACGAACCGAAGCTGCCATCGAACGGCGGCAAAACAGTTACGCGATTGCTGCACACATATGTGTGTATGGACGAGACGGAGTATCGGACCATCAGACTCACTGAAAAGGCGTACCGGCGACTCAACGATCGGAAGCAATCCGAGGAGTCATTCTCGGACACGGTCGAGCGACTCGCCGGAGAGCGATCGATCCTCGAACTGGCTGGCATCGTCCCCGACGATGACGCTGACGTCATGCGAGCGGCGATCGCAGAACGAGACGAGCACGCGCGCGAGCGCCTCGATAGCTACGTAACGGAAGTGGACTCGTGATCGTCAACACAGACCCGATTTCGAACGAAGAGAAGAGTTGGGCCCGAACGGCACCTCTGAGGACAAGTGTACCGGAGACACAGTTCCCAAGCGATACGGTTCTCGTGACTGACCCCCTGACTAATGACTGAGAGACGTGCGAGCGAAGGGACTGAATCGTCCACGAACGACGAACCGGACCACGTCGTCACGGCGTTCCTCCGGAATCGCGGGGAAATCCTCGTCTGCAAACGGAGCGACGCCGTGGGTACCTACCCGGGCGCCTGGGGCGGCGTCTCCGGGTTCGCCGAGGGGGAGCCGGACGAGCAGGTGTGGCGCGCGATCGACGAGGAGACCGGACTGACCGCCGACGAGGTGTCACTGGTTCGCGCCGGGCGACCGGTGTCGGTCTCGGATCCCGAGATCGATCGCGAGTGGGTCGTCCACCCGTCCCTATTCGACGCGGCGTCGCGCGAGATCGACCTGAGCGACGAACACACCGAGGCGGCGTGGATCCCGCCGACGGCGCTCGCGGGTGACGACGCGGCTGATGCGTCAGGAACGAGCGAGCGCGAGACCGTGCCGAAGCTCTGGGCGACCTACGAACGGGTCGCGCCGACGGTCCGCTCGATCGCGGCGGACGACGACCACGGGGCCGCCTGGCTCTCGATCCGCGCAATGGAGGTGCTCAGGGACCGAGCCGGCCTCCTGCTCAGGGAGCGGACGGCGACTGCAGACGCCGAACCTGACTCGGAATCGGCTGTGGACGCGGACGGCGAATGGGACGAACTCGCGGCGGTGGCCAACCGACTGCTCGAAAGTCGCCCCAGCATGGCCGTCCTCCGCAACCGCGTGAACCGCGTACTTGCCGAGGCGTCGACTGATGGCGAAGCCGGTGCGGAGACTGACACGCCAGACGCGAGTTCGGTACTCGAGGCCGCCATCGACGGAATCGAACGAGCGGTCACCGCGGATGCGGACGCGGCAGACCGTGCGAGCGAGTTCGCGACCGGGCGACTCCTGACGCTCTCGTGGTCCGGAACCGTCCACGACGCCATCCTCGCGAGCGATCCCGATCGGATCTTCGTCGCCGAGTCCCGGCCCGGGAGGGAAGGTGTCGCGACGGCAGAGACGCTGGCGGACACAACCGCCGTCACGCTCTGTCCCGACGCCGCGGTGGCGCACGTCCTCGCCGAGGAGGCGATCGACACCGTCCTGGTCGGTGCCGACACGATCCTCCCGGACGGCCGCGTGGTGAACAAGACGGGGACGCGACCCGCCGCGCTCGCCGCCGCCCGCGAGGACGTTCCCGTCTACGTCGTCGCCGCGAGCGACAAGATCTCGACGCGCGAGACGGTCAACCTGGAGTCCGGCGACAGGACGGCCGTCTACGACGGCGACGCACGGATCGACGTGACGAATCCGACGTTCGACGTGACGCCAGCCGACTGCCTCGCCGGCCTCGTCACCGACCAGGGAATCCTCGACCCGGCCGACGTCGAGCGTATCGCGGCCGAGTTTCGCGAGAACGAAACCTGGAACTGACGACGCTCGGTCTCGGACCGATCGCGTCATCCTTCCTGCGGCGGAAGCGACACACCGAAACCAGTCGGTCGCGAACGGACCCACGGGCGGCCGTGACGAGCAGTTACCCCCACCGAGCCCCGTGTGACGAGGGATTTTCCCGAGCCGCCCGTTCTCGAACTGTCGAGCGACGGCCGTCTTCGCGGCCGACTTCGAGTCGAACGCCAGCGGTGGGTGGCTTTACGACCGAGCGCGTGACAGCTCGGCCCGGAGCGCCCGGTGTTTGACCAGGGCGAAACCGACGAGGATGACCCCGAAGCCGACGATCGTCCGGAGCGTGACCGCTTCGTCGAGCAGTAGCCACCCACCGATCGCCGCGGCGACCGGCGCCGCGTACCCGACGAGGTTGACCTCGACGGGGCCGACTCGGTCCAGCAGTGCGAAGTAAATCAGGTAGCCGACGCCGGCCGCGACCACGGCGAGGTAGGCGAGTCCGACGAGCGCCGACTGGGTCCAGACGGCCGCGGCGAGCCCCTGTCCGGGAACGGCGACCGCGACGACGTGTAAGATCGCCGCGCCGACGAGCATCATCCAGGCCTGCATGCTCTGGACGGGCATCGTCGTCCGTGTGCGGCGCGTGAGGACGGCCCCGAGGGCGAACGCAGCGGCTGCGAGAAAGACCAGGAAGCCGCCGACGCTGCGCGCCGCCGTGAGCGAGGCCGGATCGGGGTCGGCGACGACGATCGCCCCGACGAGCCCGACGACGAGTCCCGCTGCACCGAGGCGAGAGATAGCTTCCTCGGGGAGGGCGAGGCGGGCGAACGCCGCGGCGAGAATCGGGTCGAGACTGACGATGACGGCCGCGACTGCGCTGGTCACGTACTGCTGGCCAGCGAAGAGAAACGCATGATGCGCGGCGACGAACAGCAACCCGCCGAGTCCGACGTTGAGCCAGTCTGCGCGTGAGTTCGGGACCCAGTGCTGGGTCGACCACGCCGCATACCCGAGCAGGAGGAGTCCCGCCACGTCGAAGCGCAGCGCCGCCAGGAGGACCGGCGGCACGTCGGCGACCGCCGCTCTCGTCGCCACGAACGAGAGCCCCCACAGCGTCGCGAGGAGGACGAAGAGCCCGGCCGTCGCGTAGCGATCGCGGAACACGATTACGAGTCTCGTCGAGTTATCAAAAATATTACCATCGTGTTGAGACGCCTCACCATACCACAGTCGAGACGGCGTGCGACCACAGTCGAGATGGCGCGTGAGATGGCACACGGTTCACCCGGACCCGAACCGTTCGACAGAGCCGGTCCACCCACAGTTACGTACTCAGGAAACGGAGGCGGGCACATGCACGCCGTCCTGACCGGCGACGCCAATCTCGCTCGTGAGTCGCCGACGGAGTCCGTCTCGTATTTCGTCGACCAGGTCGACGGGACGCGATCGGAACCGCTCCCCGGAACCACCGCGGTCGTCGCCTGCTGGGGCGACACCGCTGCAATCGAACGAGAGCCCACACGGGCCGCCGTCGACGCCGACGGCACCCGGGCGACGCCGGCCGCCGAGGGCCACCACTGGGGGACCGTCTGTCCGACCGACGACGCCTACCGCGGGCAATTGCTCGACCGAATCGCGACCGTGGGCGCGAACGGAGATGCCCGCTTGACGACGGTCGGTTTTCCCGGACACGAGTTCTGTCACTGCGAGCGCTGTGACGAGCGGTTCGCGGCGAGCGATCACGACGACCGGGCGAGCTGGCGAGCGAGCGTACTCACGTACTTCGTCGCCGATGCTGCCGACCGGGTCGGCGGTGACCTGTCCGTCACGCTGTTTCCGGATCCCTACCCCGGGGCGAGCCGTTCGCGGACCGGACTCGACCCCGCGGCGCTCGAACCCCACGTCGACGAGTTCGTCGTACCCCTCTGCGGAAACTACGAGACGCCGTACTGGGTCGAGACGCTGGCCCGCGGGTTCGGTGCGGAACTGGACGAGCTGGACACCGACGTCTCGATTCAGCTTTCGGTCGGCGGAACGGGCGTCGACCGACTCCACGACGTGACCCGGATGGTCGAGCCTCACTGCGATCGGATCGTCTACGGAACATTCCCAGCGGACGTCGACACTGTGGAAGCCGTACTGGACAGACGACGTACGAACGATGCCGTGATACAGGCGTAAGGACGGGTGAGGACGAGGAACCCGTACCGAAGTGGGCCGGATCGAAACGGTCACGGTGACCGGCTATCCACTCGAATTCGTGTCTGTCTACGACGCGATCCTGTTCGACAACGACGGGGTGCTCGTCGACCCCCCGGGAATCGAAACCAAGACCGCGGCGACGGAGGCGGCGTTCGCCGCGGTCGGCGTAGCGGAGCCGGATCCAGCCGACGTCGACGCGATCCTCTCAGGACCAACCGAGGCCGAACTCGAGGACTGCTGTGCTCGCTACGGCCTCGACCCGGAATCATTCTGGCGGGCCCGGGAGCGCCACGACGAGGACTCGCAACTCGAGGCGTTTCGCGCCGGGGAACGGTCGGTGTACGACGACGTGGAGGCTGTTCGAACGGTACCGAACCCGCGCGGCGTCGTCAGCAACAACCACCACTCGACGCTCGAATTCGTCCTCTCGCACTTCGAACTGGCGTCGCTGTTCGAGTGTTACTACGGTCGCCCGATGTCGATCGAGAGCCTCTCACGGAAGAAACCGCGCCCGCATTACGTTGAGCGCGCCATGGCGGACCTCGGCGCTGAGACGGCGCTGTACGTCGGCGACAGCGAGAGCGACGTGGTCGCCGCCGACCGCGCCGGCCTGGACTCGGCATTCATCCGGCGCGAACACAATCGAGCGCTGTCGCTTTCGGTCGACCCAGACTACGAGGTCGAATCGTTGCGGGCGCTCCCCGAACTCGTCGAGTCGGCGTGACCGCGCGACAGCGGCCGGGAGAGCGAACCGATCGCCTCGAAGACGAAAACCACACACCGACCGCGAAATCGTAGTAGGTGTCCGCCTGCCTCGTCGAACGATCGACCGGCGGTGTTAGAATCCGATATTCAGCGCGTACGGCCAGGTGGCCGAAGCGACGGCGAGGAACGCGAGCGCGGCGCCGGCGCCGTAGACGTTCTTCAGGAAACTCGTCATCTCGTTCTGGGCGTCTTCGCCCTCCATCCGCCAGAAGTCGTGCATCGTCACGGCGGCGACGAGCAAGAAGACAGCGAGGGCGGCGGCGCCGACCGCCGGGAAGACGCCGACAACCAGTGAGAGGCCGCCGAGGACGAGCAAGGCGCCGCTGCCGAGCACCGAGAGTTTCGGCGCCGGGAGGCCCTTGAACTCGGCGTAGCCGGCCATGCCCTCGACGTCCATGAAGTGGTTCAACCCCGTGAATGCAAGCGTCCCGCCGAAGAGGATGCGAGCGAGCAGAAACGCGACCTCCATCGGTGTGGATTCGAACATCAGGCGGCCACCTCCGGCGTGATCGCGGTGGCTCCGTCGTGGTCGGGGGAGCGAGACGAGATGGGTCGAGTCGGATCGTCCCTGGCCATCGCCAACAGCGACGAACGGGTCGTGAAGGATATCATGCGAGTACCGAAAGGGACGGAGCGAATATATGCTCTCCCAGACAGTAATGAAATGAAGTAACACCAGTGTAACCGCAGGACCGGAACTGGATCGGCCGTCGCGAGCGGACATGATCCTCCCGCGTGGCCCTCAGAAGAATTTGAACAGGTCGTCGCGCTGGGCCTCGTGGAGGTGTGCTCGGACGGCCTCGGTGAGCGGGTCGATCGACCCGCGTTTGGCACAGATGGGCGCGATCGTGTCCTGCCACTGTTTCCATGGCGGGTGCAGGCCGAGTCGGTCGCAAAGGTCGTCGAGGCGCTCGTCGCGGTCGTCGACCTTGTCCATCTTGTTGACGGCGACGACGGTCGGAATCCCGAGATCCCGGAGGAAGTGGAACATCTCGACGTCGTAGGGGATCGAGTCCGGCCCGGAGTGACGGTCGATGATGTCGATCACGCTCTTGCCGTCGACGACGAGCACGCCGACGAGAACGTGTTCGGCGTACTCCTCGACGTAGCGCACCACGTCGGTCTTGATCTGTTCGCGTCGCTCCTCGGAGACGCCACTCATGAAGCCGAATCCGGGGAGGTCGGTGAGGACGAAGTCCTCCGCGGCCCAGTCGTAGTGATTGGGCTGGCGCGTCACGCCCGGCTTGCCGCCCGTTGCAACCGCGTGGCCGGTGAGTTCGCGCATGAGCGTCGACTTCCCGACGTTCGATCGCCCGACGAGAACCACCTCGGCGTCGCGATCCGGCCGACCTTCGAACATACCGGAGGACAGGCAGGGGCGAGGCATAAGTGACGCGACCGATCACCGACGCCAGCACGCGGACCGAACCGATCGGTTGGACGCCCGGTCCGGATCGAAGCACTCGTCGCCCGGGTACCCCGGTTGGGGACCCCAACTTATGTGGGTCCCCTTCGTCTGTCCGGACGATCGTGCGACTCGTCCAGTTGACCGTGCCGACGGGCTCTCGCGAGGCCATCACCGGCGTCCTCGACGACCGCGAGATCGACTACGTCGTGACCGAGGAGACGAGCAATCGGCGCTACACGGCCGTGGTCTATTTCCCGCTCCCGAAACAGGCCGTCGAGCCGGTGCTCGACGAACTCGGCGAGCAGGGTGTTCCCGAGGACGCCTACACCGTCGTCCTCGAGGCCGAGACCGTCGTGTCGCGGCGGTTCGACCGACTCAAGGAAGCCTACGAAAGTGACGACGTCGACGAAGACCGCATCGCGCGCCAGGAGTTGCTGAGCGAGGCACAGTCCCTGACGCCGACGCGGTCGATCTACGTCGCGATGACGATCATCAGCGCCGTCGTCGCCACCGCCGGCCTCTTCCTCGACTCTCCGGCGGTCGTCGTCGGCTCGATGGTCATCGCGCCGCTGATCGGCCCCGCCCTCGGGGCCAGCGTCGGCTCGGTCCTGAACGACGAGACGCTCTTCCGGAGGAGTCTCGTGTACCAGGCGCTGGGCGTCGGCCTCGCGATCGCCGCCGCCACGGTCTTCGCACTCCTCGTCAACGTGACCAACATCGTCCCGTCAAGCCTCGAACTCACCGAAGTCGGGGAGATCAACGAGCGGCTCGCGCCGGACCTGCTCGCACTGGCGATCGCGCTCGGCGCCGGCATCGCCGGGATGGTGAGTATCTCGACGGGGTTGGCGACGGCGCTAGTCGGCGTCATGATCGCCGCCGCCCTCATCCCGCCCGCCGCGGCCGCCGGCATCGCGATCGCCTGGGGCGAACCGGCAGCGGCCCTTGGAGCGACGACGCTCGTGTTCGTGAACGTCCTCTCGGTCAACCTCGCCGGGCTGGTGACGCTGTGGTACGCCGGCTATCGGCCTGAGGGGCTGTGGAACCTGGGGCCAACCGAGAGCCGGGTCCGCCGTCGGGTGATCGGGCTCGTCGTCATCGTCGGAATCTTCGCGCTCTTCCTCGGCGGCATCACCTACGCTTCCTACCAGGTCTCGACGTTCGAACAGGATGCAAGGGAGGAGGTGGAGGCCGTCCTCGCCGAGGACGACAACGCCCAGTTGCTCGACCTCAGCGTCGAACTCGACGAGAGCCTCCCCGTCCGCGAGCCTTCGAGGGTAATCGTCACCGTCGGCGCGCCACCCGGAGAGGTCGATCCGACGCTCGCCGCGGCGATTCGCGAACGCGTCGCCGGACAGGCGGCCAGCGACGTCTCTGTCCAGGTCCGCTACATCGCCATCGCCGAGGCCGACCCACAGACGACGACCGGGACACCAGACGAGACGACGAACGAAACGGCCGCGGCGATCATCGATCCGTTGGCTCGATAGCCAGCTCGACAGCCACACCGATCGGGGCAGAGACGAAGGTGATGCTCGCTCGGTTCCGTTGCGCGGGCCGGTAGGCCTATACACGTTCCCCGGCGAATCGGGACCGACGAGGCATACCAGTGCGCGAATCGATCGTCCAGTTGATACTGTTCGTCGCGATCGTCTCGGTGACCGCCGTCGCCGTGGGGACGATCGTCACACAGTCCGGCCACCTTGCGGATTCGATCGGTGGAGAGAGCGACCGGCGCGTCGCCTCGCTCGAGACGGAGGTGACTATTATCAACGATCCGGCGACGGACGCCTACGACCCCGACGCGGCCGGCGGCGACGGGGGTGTCGTCGTCTACGTCAAGAACGTCGGTGACGAGACCCTGGACCCCGCCTCGCTCGACGTGCTGCTGGACGGCGAATACCAGACCAAGGTGAACGCGTCGGTACCCGCCGAGGACGGTTGGCGCCCCGGGGCGACACTTCGCGTGACGATTCCGGGCGACCCGGGTGCCGGCTCACACCGCGTGCTCGTGCGGATTCACGACGCCGACGCGCGATTCACGTTCGAGCGCGCCTGAGTGACCACCGTGTCCTTGTCGCTGTCCTGGCCAATGCCGAGGCGGGGCGCGTCGGCTCACTCCACGACGACGTTCTCCCAGTCGTGGTCGCCGTGGGCACCCTCCCGGTCGCGGGCGCTCTGGGCGACGCGGATGAACTCGGCGGACTCGCGTGCGTCCGCGATGGTGTGGCCGCCGGCGTAGCTCAGCCCGGAGCGGATTCCAGCGGCGAACTCGGCCGCCACGTCGACCAGCGGGCCCCTGTATTCCGTGAGCCCCTCGACGCCCTCGTCCGCGTCAGGAAGTTCGTCGGTGTCCGTCCGGGCCTCGTTCGCCGCGGTCGTCGCCATACCCCGCGAACGCTTGTACCGGGTGCCGTCGATCTCGACGGTCGCCGGCGGCGCTTCGGCCGTCCCGGCGAAGAGACTGCCCATCATCACGGCGTCGGCCCCGGCGAGCAACGCCTTGACGGCGTCGCCGGAGCAGCGGATGCCGCCGTCGGCGATGGTCCGCACCCCGTACTCCTCGGCCGCCTCGGCGCAGTCGTCGACGGCGGTGAGCTGGGGAACGCCCGCACCGGCGACGCGACGCGTGGTGCAGTGCGAGCCGGGGCCGATGCCGACTTTGACGCAGTCGGCACCCGCCTCGGCCAGATCGGCGACGCCGGCGGGCGTCGCGACGTTGCCGGCGATCAGGTCGAGATCGGGGAACGCGTCGCGGATGGCGGCCACCGCGTCGAGACAGCGCTCCAGGTGTCCGTGTGCGACGTCGACCATCACGCAGTCCGCGCCGGCGGCGACGACCGCATCCGTGCGCTCGATCGGGTCGCCGGCGATACCGACCGCGGCACCCACGGTCGCCTCGGCTTCGACTGCCTCGCGCACCTCGGCGGCCTGCTCCTCGATCGTCAGAAAGCGGTGGATCGTCCCCATGCCGCCGGCCTCGTCCATCGCGATCGCCGTCTCGGCCTCGGTGACGGTGTCCATCGGCGCCGACAGGAGCGGCGTCGCGAGTTCGATCCCGTCGGTCAGGCGCGTCGAGAGGTCGACGTTCGAACGACTGTCCACGCCGGATCGCCGGGGGACCACCAGCACGTCGCCGTAGGACAGACCGATCCGTAGCTCGTCCATACCGCCCCTAGTGACGGGAGCAAGGCTCAAAAGTGTGGTGTTCACTCGCATTCGCCAGCGTCGTCGCACCCCCCAGCCCCACTCGTATGCTCCAGTCGTCACCGCGATTGCAGGCGAAGGACTCGGTTCGGCTGTCCCTCCCTCACCCTTCGAACGGCAGTTCCGGTTCGTAGTCGATCGCGTCGATAGCGGCCTCGAGGACGGCCTCGACGTTCTCGCCGGTTTCGACGCTCATCAGGAAGTCCGCGTCGAGGGCGGGGAGCGACTCGTCGTCGGGGTCGAACCGATCGACCTTGTTCGCGACGGTGATGACGGGTACCTCGATCGATTCGAACTGTGCGGCGATGGCGTCACGGAGTTCGAGCTGGGCCTCGATCGGATAGCCGGCGCCGCCACTGGGGTCGAGGAAGACGAGCACGCAGTCGGCGAGGTGCTCGATGGCGCTCGCCGCCTGGGATTCGATCTCGTTTCGCTCCGCCGGCGGTCGGTCGAGCAGTCCGGGCGTGTCGACGAGCTGGTACCGGATGTGATCGCGTTCGAGGTGACCCAGTCCGACACCCTTGGTGGTGAAGGGGTAACTCGCCGTCTCGCCGCGAGCGCGCGTCACGGTGTTGACGAACGAGGATTTGCCGACGTTTGGGTACCCCGCCACGACGATCGTCGGTTCGTCGGGGTTGATCTCGGGCAGGTCCCGCAGCGCGTTTCGCGCGTCGTTGATCGCCCGGAGGTCGACGTCGACCTGCTCGACGACGTCCGCGAGACGGGCGAACGCCTGTTTTCGGTGTTTGCGTGCGGTGTCGACGTCGGTCTTTCGCAGCTTCGACTGGTACTCGCGCTGGATCTCCTCCGTCTGTCTGGCGGCCCAGGAGACTCGCGAGAGCGCCTGGCGCAGGCCATCGACGCCGTTCCGATCGTCCTCGTCGTCGGCCACGGACTCCGGACCGAGCGTCACCTCCGCCAGGATCGCCTCCGCGAGTTCCATGTAGAACGGCGAGACGTCGTACTCGAAGTCCGGCCACGCCGTGACCACGTTCTCCAGATTGTCCGAGACGATGTTGCCCGCCGTCTGCAGCATCGACTGCTGGGCCTCCAGGCCCTGCTGGGCCCGCCCGGCCCGTGACGCGCGCGAAAACGCTTTGTCGATCAGCTCTTCCGACGTCGGCGTCGTCGGAAGGTCCTCGAAAATCATGCCCGTCGCTACGGGCGGCGTTCTTAAAAGCGCGTCCGTTGGCCGGCGCGAGTCCTGTCGAGTGTGTACGTGCTGCACGCCAAGCTGTCCCGGTGGCGACGCGCTTTTGCCGCCACACTCCCTTCGATCGGGCATGACAGACTGGCACGCCGTGATCGTCGGCTTTCTCGTCATGACCGTCGCGTCGATCGTCGGCCTCGCGGTGCCGGTCTTCGGCCAGCTCACCGCCGGGCTCCTCGGCGGCTTCGTCGCGGGTTATCTGGCTGGCGGCGGGCTGGCGAGCGGCGCCTGGCACGGGACGCTCGCGGGCGGCCTCGGCGCCATCATCGCGGGGGTCGTGCTCGCGCTCGCCGTCGGGATCGGCGGACTGGCACTCGGCCCGGTCGGCGCCGTCATCGGCGGCGTCGCAGGGCTGACGATCGTCTTTCTCGCCATCGTGATCGGGTTCGTAATGGCCATCGAGAGCGCCATCGCGGGTGCGATCGGTGCTGCGATCGCCTAATCGACACAATCCGGGCGAAGCGACTACGTAGTTGGCCTGTCAACACGACTGCATGGATAGCGACGACCTCCTGAAAGTCGGCCTCGTCCTGCTCGCCGTATTCGTGCTCTTTCCGCTCTTCTTCGGCGCGGTGTTCCTCCCGTCGCTGGTCGGGTTCGGCCACGCCGGGATGGGCATCGGCGGCCCCGGAATGCTGCTCTGGATGGCCACGGGACTCCTCCCGCTACTCGTCCTGCTCGGTGTCGGGTACCTGCTGTACACCGTGCTGGCTAGTGACGACGAGGATCGGGCCATCGAAGAACTGCGGGCCGCGTACGCGCGTGGCGAACTCACGGACGAAGAGTTCGAAAATCGGTACGAGCGGCTCACTCGCACGGACGGCACCGACGACGACTGGTAAGTGGCGGACACCCGGGACGTGACGAACGGGCGCCGCGCGCTGTCGATGCTGACTGTACCGATCGGCTATTTCGACTCAGTCGAGCGAACGCTGTGAGTCGTCGGGAAACCAGCGATCGGTGGCCGTCGTCGGCGTCTCGCCGGTCGCGGAGCCGGCACTCTCGTAGAGGTGTTCGAGGTGGGAGAGCGTGTGATCGATGGCGTAGCGCTCGACGGCCCCACGCGTGTCGCGGTCGGCCGCCAGACAGGACTCGATGGCCGTGACCATCGAATCCAGGTCGCGGAGCTCGAACCGCTCGCCGTTGCCCGGCCCGATCGTCTGGTCGAAGGGGGCGACGTCCGCCGCCGCGACCGGCGTCCCGCAGGCGTTCGCCTCGAGCGTCGAGAGGCCGAGCGTGTCGCCAGTCGAAGCGGTGACGAAGGTGTCGAGCGACGACAGGAAGGTCGGCAGATCCTCGCGAGGCAGGAAGTCCCGCAGTTCGACGTTGTCGGGCGCCTCGCGTTCGAGGGGCTCCCGACGAGGGCCTTCACCAACGACGACGAAGTCGTACTCGGGTCGTTCGCGGGCAACCCGGAGGAGCTCTTCGACGTTTTTCTCCATGCTGAGTCGGCCGCTGTAGCCGATCACCGTCCGATCGGGGTACCAGTCCTCGTCGGCGGGCTGGAAGAAGTCCATGTCGATGCCGACGGGCAGCGGGACGTGTTCGACGTTGCGATCGATCCGCTTGGTCGAAGCAGTGACGAGGTCGAACCCGCGCAGGAAGGCGTTCTCGATCGGAACGTACAGTTTCGCGAGAGCGGTCGCGAGCGGGCCGACCTTGAGACTCTGGTGGAAGTACTCCTCGAGCGGCGTGTGGTGGGTGTAGATCGACGGCACGTCGTGTTTCTTGGCGTACCGACGGCCGAGCCGACCCACCGGGGCCGGGCCGTGGCAGTGGACGATGTCCAGTTCCGGCAGCGTCGAGAGCCGGCGGTAGAGCGGGACGCGATACCCCGAGTAGAAGGGGTTGGGCAGCGACCGAACGGGGTGCTCGCGCTCGCCCGGTTCGTAGTCGCCGTCCGGGTAGATCACGTGGACCTCGTGGCCCGCCCGTTCCAGTTCCTCGCGCCAGAGCTTGATCGTGTACGTGACGCCGTCGATCTCGGGGAAGTAGCTGTCCGTAAAGAAGCCGATCTTCATTCAGCGGTCACCTCGTCGTAGAGTGCTCGATAGTTGTCCGCGACCGACGCGAGCGAGAACGGCTCGACGCGCGCTGCGCCGGCCTCGCCGAGCATCTCTCGGCGGGAGGCGTCCGTGAGTTCGTCGATCGCCGCGGCGAACGCCTCGACGTCCGACTCGCCAGGGTCGGGCGAGACCTTCAGGCTGTCCTCGCCGTCGGCCAGCCAGGAGAAGGTCTCGATGTCGCGGACGACGACCGGCTTGCCGGCGGCCATCGCCTCCAGCAGGGCGATCCCCTCGTTCTCCTCGTGAGTGGGAAAACAGAAGACGTCGCCCGCCGCGAACGCCCCGCGGATGTCGTCGACGAACCCGGTGAACGTGCAGTTTTCGGGGGCGTTCTCGATCAGGGCCGTCGTCTCCCGACCTTTCAGCGAGAGGTCCAGCGGGCCGAACCACGCGAAGTCGATCTCGGGACGCGCCCGGGCCAGTTCGACGAACGTCTCCAGCCCCTTGCGCTTGATGACGTGGCCCACGAGGAAGACGGTCGGTTCCGAGAGCTCGTAGCGCTCGCGGTACTCGGCCTCGAGCGACTCGAACCCCGCGAGTTTCTCGGTGTCGACGCCGTTCGAGACGACGGTCGTCGGCACGTCCGCGTACGTGTCGATCAGGCCCTGGTTGTACGTCGACGGACAGACGAGCGCGTCCGCGTGCCCGTACGCCCAGCGGAGATACGGCTTCAGCGGCCTGGCGAGCGCGTTCGTAAAACGGAAGCTGTCGCCGAAGTCTTCCGCGGTGACGTGCGTGTTCGCGACGACCGGGATCCCTTTCGACCGGGCGCGTTTGGCGTACCACACTGATCGCGGCCCCATGAGGTTGAAGTGCATAACGTCGGCGTCGAGCGTCGGTCGGGTCGTGTAGGCGACGTCCAGGCGATCGAGCATCTTGCGCTGGTGAGCGACCGACTCGCTGATCCCGCCGGTGACGTGCTCGGCGAGTTCGAAATAGTGGCTGACCAGCATGACTACGGTGTGTGTCGATCATCTCGTGAGCGCCTCCAGGTGGCCGGTGTCGAGTCGGGTTCGCGAGTCGCCGTGGTCGATCGACCACGACCCTCGCTCACTCGACTTCGAGCCACGGCACCTCCATGAGCGCTGGAATGTGCGTCTCGATGTGGTGTTCCCAGACGCCCTCTTCGCCGAACGCTTCGCCGTGATCGGCGGTCACGATCACGCGGCCGTCGAGTTCGGTGACGAGGTCGGCGATACTCTCCAGCACGATCCGGAGGTTCTCCTCGTAGAGCGCGAGTGCGGCGTCGCGTGTGCCGTTCTTGACGAGATCGCCCTTGTCGAGTTCGAGCCAGAGGCCCGCCTTCTGGGCGAGCTCGCTGCCTTCGAGTGTTGCCTCGACCTTCGGCCGGATCGATCCCGTGAGCGAAGAGAGCGCACCGTCGCTCCCGCCGTCGGCCGCGGCCTCGGCTTCCTCCTGTTTCTTGATCCCCTTCTGGATCTGTTTGAGCTTCGCCCCCTTCCCCCGTGAGAGGTATGGTGCGTGCGGTTGCATGTAGTGCAACACCGTCCGCTCGGCGCGGTCGACGGCCGCTTGATTCTCGCGGAACGCGTCCTCGATACCCGCCGGCGGAACCGTCCCGAGGTCGTCGTCCCACCCGGTCTTCCAGACGTCGAAAAGGTCGGTGATGTGGTCGGTCGCGGTCCACTCGTAGTCACAGCTCGCCCCCCACTTCAGTTCGTTCAGCGGGATACCGAGATCGTTGATGAACGGATTGCCGGAGAAGTACGCGAGATCGTGCTCGCCCGTGAACGTTCGGTAGGCCCACTCGGGTGTCGACGACCCGACGCTGCGGCGCTTCTCGAGCGAGCCGTCCAGATACTCGTCGTAGACGTCCGCGAAGACGTCGTATCGACACGCGTCGAGTACCAGACAGTAGTCCCACTCCGATTCGAGAAACCGCTGGTCTTCCATTATCGAGGGCTTTCGAGCGGACCTACGTAATTGTATTGGGATCGGACAATCACGGCATCGGACCACCCGCGCCCGGCGAATCGCCAGCAGACGTCAACGTGCGCCGGAACGGTCAGCCCCATGCTGCCGACGTACCACTCACTCTAGATATCCGAGCTCGCGCAACCGGTCGCGGGTTCGGTCGTCCACGTCCGAGAGGACGTCGGCCGGGTCGGTCGGTCCGGACGCGTCGTCCCAGGTGCCGCCGACCGCGGTTTCGAACCAGGCGAGCGCGCGTTCGGCCGCGGCGACCACCTCGTCCGTCTCCGGATCGACCGGCGTCGTTTCCGCCGGGTCGATATCGAGTCGGTACCCCTCGTCGGGGATTCGATCGGCGCGAACGTACTTGGCGTCGGTGCTGCGCGCCGCCCGCTGGCGCGCGCCCGATCGATGGTCGTCGGGGAGGGAGCGTCCAGCCTCTGACGCCTTCGCCTCTAGGTGGTGGCGCTCGATAAGTGGTCTGGCGTACTCGACGAAGGCGTAATCGTCGGGAGCGTCATGAACGGCTCGCTGACCGGGGTCAGGGCGAGACACGTCGTCGAACGAGCGGTACTCGTCGGCGAGCAGGGATCTGGTCGTGTCGCGGGCGACGAGCGCGGGTGGCGACGGGCCGGAAGCGGATTCACTGCCCGGTTCACCAGCACCCCGTGCCAGTCCGTCCCAGACCGCCGCCGGGTCGACGTCCAGCACGTCGAGGATCGTGTGGTACAGATCGAGGAGTTCGACGAGGTCGTCCCGTCGGCCCTGGTCGAGATCGGGGTGTTTCACCAGGAGCGGGACGTTCACGAGTTCGTCGTAGAGGGCGAACTCGTGACCGTAGAGGCCGTGTTCGCCGTGGAGCTCGCCGTGATCGGACGCGACGACGACCGTCGTCTCCTCCCACCGACCAGTATCGCGGAGCCACGCGAAGAGCCGACCGAGTTCGGCGTCCATGTGGGCGATCTCGGCGTCGTAGAGGGCGCCGATCGCGTCCCACTCCTCGGCGTCGACCTCACGCACCCCGGCGTTGTAGGTCTTGGAACTCTGGCAGACTGCGTCGGGGTCGGTGTCTGGAGCGAACCGCTCGCGATACTCCGCTGGGGGATAGTACGGCAAATGAGCGTCCATCAGGTTGACGAACGCGAACCAGCCGGGGTCGCTGGCCGTCCGCTCCCGCTCGGCCGCCCTGACGAACGAACGCGTCCGGTCGATCACCGCCGGCGTCTTCGAGTCCGCGCCGTCACCGCTCGCCAGGTAGTCGTGGGCCGTCGCCCCGGCTCTGACGAGGCGCGAGGCAACGCCACGGAGGGGGTCCGACTCGACGATGGTTCGCCAGGTCCGAGCGAGCGGGCCCGAGAGGACGTCGCTCGGGAGCACCTCGAAGAACGATCGCTGTGCGTCGAACCCGTCAGTAAGTCCCGTATAGGGCGATATCCAGGCGTTCGACGTGAAACAGCCCGTCTCGTAGCCGGCCGCCGAGAGCGTCGCGGCCAGGGTCGTCGCGTCGTCGAGGTACGGCCGCTCCTGCGTGGCGCCGTGCTGACTCGGGTACAGGCCGGTGAACAGCGACGCGTGGACCGGAAGCGTCCACGGTGCGGGTGCGACGGCCGACTCGAAGACGGTCGCGTCCTCGGCGAACCGGGTGAGTGTGGGAGTCGGCTGGCTGTCGGCGCCGTACGGGCCCAGGTGATCCTTCCTGACCGTATCCAAGATCACGAAGAGGACGTTCCGCTGGGGACTGGCGACCATCCGTCGCTTCCACCACAGCCAGCCCCTTAAATCGGCGCCGGGTACGGACCACGAAGACGATAGCAACTGTCGGCACTCTGGACCCGTCAATAGTCGTCATATGTCAGTACTCGGCCCCTTCCGGCGAACGGTACTTGCCGGTACCTGTCGGTGGTCGGTCTCTGTCGATTTCAGCACCCTCCGGTTGTTGGTACCGTTCGGCGCTCCGTACACGATCGTCGCCCCGGCCTATGGCGACGATAATCGGACGCTTCAAGTCGGGGAACGAACGAGTAGGCGTATGAACGGTCGGACCCGAGCGACGTTTCTCCTCGCGGGGCTCGGGGCGATTGCGCTCATCACGATTTTGCTGTTCGTCGTGGGCGCCGGCCGCGTCGTCGACGCCCTCCGTACCGCCAGACCGGCCTACGTCGCGCTGACGTTCGGGCTCGCGCTGTGCTGGCTCGCCGCCTGGGGCCTGATGCTCCGGACGGTCCTCGGCGTGTTAGACGTCCGGATTCCGGTCGTGACCGCGCTGTTCGTCTACGCCGGCGCCGTCTTCGCCAACAACGTGACGCCGTTCGGCCAGGCCGGCGGCGAACCCGTCGCCGCGCTGATCATCTCGAAGATCACCGAGTCGCGCTACGAGACCGGGCTCGTCGGCATCGCGAGCGTCGACGTCCTGAACGTCGTGCCGTCGATCTCGCTCATCTTCGTCGGCGTCAGCTACTACGCGACGACCGCCGCCATCGGCCAGCGCCTCGAGACAGCGGTCACCTCGGCGGTGGTGCTCATCGGCGGCGTCGTGCTCGTGATCGGGGCCGTCTGGCGCTACCGAGAACGGATCGGCGAGCGACTCCCCGGCGCCCTCTCGTCGATCGCCGGCCGACTTGGCCGCTCCCGCGTCGACGCCGAGGCCTTCGAGACGGAGCTGCGAGAGCGACTCGATCACTTCTTCGACAACATCGAACGTATCGCGACGAGTCGCTGGCGCCTCGGCGCCGTCGTCGGCCTCTCGCTCACCGGTTGGCTCTTCCAGACGGCCGCGCTCGTCGTCGCGTTCGCCGCCCTCGGCTACAGCATCCCGGCCTACGTCGCGCTGTTCGTCATCCCGCTGGCGAACGTCGCCGGCGCGGCGCCCCTCCCCGGCGGCCTCGGCGGGATCGACCTCGCCTTCGTCGCCCTGCTCGTCCCGACGACCGGCATCCCGGCCTCGACCGTGACCGCCGCCGTGCTCATCTTCCGGGGGGCGGTCTACTGGATGCCCATCGTCGTCGGCGGGATTTCGGTCTCGGCGTTCGGCGTCCGCTCACTTAGCTGAGGACTCGACACCGCCGGCCGAGACGTCCCACATCGGCGATTCGGCGGCCACATCGTTCGAGTAACGGCAGGTCGTTCAGACGACACCACGTCGGTCAGACGCAACCACGTCGATCTGACGCCACCACGTCGTTCAGGCGACAGCGTAATGCACACGCACACCTCAGTTCCTGCGTGTATCGCGACGGACACGCCGGGTTGAACGCCCTGCTGTACGCGCCGGTCCTTCCCGTGGTCGCCAGCCAGTACTCGCGCTGGCTCGCGCTCGTCGGCGCCGTCGTCGCCATCGGCGTCGCCACCCTCCCCGACTTCGACGATCCGCTCCCGTTCGTCGCCCACCGTGGCCCGACCCACACCGTCTGGTTCGCCGCCCTCGTCGGGCTGATCGCCGGTGTCGGGACGGCACTCGTCGCTCCGAGCGTCCCAGTGGCGTTCGAGTTCGGCTTCCTCGTCGGATTCGCGGGCATCCTCGCACACCTCGCCGGCGACGTGGTGACGCCGATGGGGATCAGCCCGTTCGCGCCGCTCTGGCGCGCCCACGTCACGCTCGAGTGGTTCGCCTCGAAGAATCCGCGAGTCAATCGGACGTTCCTGCTCGCCGGATCGGGCGCCTTTACCGGCGCGCTCGTCGTCACGTACGTCGGAGGGTGACGGAAGTCGGTCGACGAATCGGTGACAGCAGCGCTGCGCACCCGCGACGAGCACTTCGTGTCCGGCCTGCGCATCAGGGAAGCCGTTCGGTGAGCGGATCGAGCGCGTCGGTCCGAACGGCCAGCAGGACGAGACAGCCAATCCAGAGCAACGGCGTGTCGATCACGTTGTGGATCGGCAGTCCGGGGCTCCAAGTGGTTCGAAGCGGGAACAGCCACTGGATGCCCTTCGGAGACAGCGAGTCCAGCAGCAGGTGCGAGCCGTACGCGAACCCGACCGCGAGTCCGACCGTCCGGTCGCGAACGGCGAGTGCAGCCGCGACGAACACCAGCCAGGCGAACGGCGAGTGGCTGATCCCACGATGGACGAACGGCCACTCGAGCGCGGCCGGAAACAGAAAGTCCGCGTCAGGGAGCAGGCCGAACAGCAATCCCAGTCGAGGATCGGCCGTCGTGAACGCTCGAACCAGCGTGTATCCGACGAACGCGTGGGTCGCGAACGCGATAGCGAGAAAGACCGCCCGCGCCGGATCCATACGTGATCAGTTGGAACGCAGCGCCTAACAACGTTCGGGGGACGACCGGCTGCACGGAGTTCCGCCCGTGGGCGTGTCGATCGACGGACGGTAGCAATCACGCGACGGCGAGCGACAGGCACCGGCTACCGAACAACGCTTACGTTCGGTGGTGGTGTGAACTGCGTCGATGGCGACGCACAGCACGATCGTCCTCGTAGCCGACAGGACGCCCCAGTGGCTGGAGTCGGTTCTCACGTCCGACGGGGCGCTGGTCGTGCTCTTCTGTCTCTGCGTCATGGAGGGCGCGATGTTACTCCGGTTCATGCCCTCCGAGCTCGTCGTGCCGGCCGCGTTGGCGCTGATCGGGTCGACGATCCACGACGCGGTGACGATCGTTGCCATCGCGGTCGTCGGGACGACGATCGGACAGGCAACGCTCTTCGTCGTCGCCCGTCGCGCGGGCCGCGAGTACGTCCTGCGAAAGCGGTGGGTCCCGCTCACCGAATCGCGGCTCGAACGGTTCGACGGGTGGTTCGATCGGTGGGGACGGCTCGCGATTCCGATGAGTAACACGCTCCTGTTCGTGCGCGGCCTGCTGACCGTCCCGGCCGGCCTGTCCCGGATCGACTGGCGAACCTTCGTCACCCTCTCGGCGCTCGGGTCGCTCACGTTCCAGTCCGTTCTCGCCGGCCTCTACCTGCTCGGCGGCTACCTGCTCGTGTGAGTCGCTTGGCTGCCAGAATCGAATCGCGTACTCCCTCATGACACCTCACGAGCGGTGTGCTCACTCTCGCCGGTAGATCGGCGAGCGGAATCGCACGCCCGCGTCGTGAAGTTTCCACTTGACCTCCGCACCGATCCAGCCCACCGCGACGAGCAGGGCAATCGCCACGACCGCGAACTCGGCCCCGCCCATCCAGGCCGGCGTCGCGAAGAGCAGTCCGTTGTAGACCCGGTGGGGCAAGAGCCACTCGACGAGGTCCTCGGCCATCCGGGCCGGTGTCGACAGGATGTGCCCGCCGTTGGCCGAAGCCGTTGCCGTCCGTGAATCCAGGCCGAGCGCCGCCGCGCTCTGCCCGCCCGCGCTCTCCGACCCGGTTTCCAGACGCTCGGCCTCGTAGGGGAGTGTCGAGGGAACCTCCCAGACGATCTCGCCCGACGGGTTCACCTCGATCACCCGCTGGCCGTGCGAGTCGGCGATGAGGGTGTTTCCGTTCGGGAGTCGGTCGGCGTCCCTTGGCCACTGGATCGTCCCGTCCGCCCACTCCCAGGAGCGGACCCACTCGCCGTCCTCACGCTGGAACTCCTGGACGCGACCGTTCTCGGAGTCGGCGACGACGAGCGCCGGCCCGCCGCGCGATTCGGGGATGTAATCCGGGTTGTGCTGCTCGTACTGGACGTCGTAGTCGTCCTCCGCGCCGAGCGTCCAGTCGTCGACGAGCCCCGCCTGGGGATCGAGGAAGACGACCTGATCCTGGTTTCGCAGGCTGGCCACGATGCGGCCGTCGTTCGGATCCCCCGGCGCGTCGACGTACTCGACGTCGTTGATGTGCGCCCAGTCACCCGGGTACGGGCCGCCCCCGTCTAAGGGGAAGTCGGCCTGGGCGTCCCAGAGCCACTCGACCAGTTCCGTCTCGGTGTTCACCACGAACACCTGATCGGCGACGATATCGGCGATCGCGACGTGGGTCTCGTTGATGCGGGCCGCGTCGTGCCACTCGCCGGCGTTCTCCTTGTAGTCGTAGCGCTCGTAGATGGTCTCGACCGCGCCGGTCTCGAGATCCACGCGTTCGAAGACGTTCCGGGTGCAGGGAGGTTCCCGGCAGGTCGGGCCCGCGGTGTGGATGGTGTCCGACGCCGTGTACTCGATGGTCATCGGATCGCCCGGGACCGGGTCGACGTCGAAGTACTTGGTCCGCTCGTTGTCGTAGTACAGCACGTCGCCGTTCGGTTCGTAGACCGTGATCGTCCCGGCACGACCGGATTCGGTGACGACCGTGTGATTCTCCGTCGGCGGCGCGCGGGGGACGTCCGACTGCGTCGCCGTCGAGAGATTCCCGGCCGACGCGACGACGAGGGACGCGGCCGCGACGAGGAGGACGAGCGCGAACAGGAGTCGCAACCGGTTCCGCGTGACGAGCGGACGGAGTGAGAAGCCGGAGTGGTCACTCCAGTCGGCCAGTGGCCATCGATCAGCCACGTCGCATCACCCGTCGAGCCCCCGGTGTGACGCACCCATCATCGAGGAGAGGGCGCCCCAATGTCGTTGCGTCGCGCCTCATACCGGTGGCGTCCAACGACCGCCCTGATGAGTGTTCGCCTCGTAACGCGTAAAAGACCCACAGTCGAAGGAGGCGGTATGCAGGACGCTCGCATTCTCGTCACCGGCGGCGCGGGATTTATCGGGTCGAACCTCGCGAACACGCTCGCCGCGGACAACGCAGTCGTCGCCCTCGACAACGGCTATCTGGGAACCGCTGACAATCTCGACGACGGCGTCGAATACGTCGAGCGAGACGTCCTGGAGGACGACCTGCCGACCGACGTAGACGCCGTCTTCCACCTCGCCGCCCTCTCGAGTCGCCAGATGTTAGAGGACGACCCGCGCCAGGGCGCCCGGGTCAACGTCGAAGGGTTCGTCAACGTCGTCGAACAGGCACTCGACGACGGCTGTGACACGTTCGTCTACGCCTCGACGTCATCGATCTACGGCTCCCGACGCGATCCATCGCCCGAAGATCTAGACATCGAGGCCGCGACGGGCTACGACGCCTCGATGCTCGGACGCGAACGCTACGCCGAGTACTACAGCAACTTCCACGACGACGTCACGCTCGCCGGCATGCGCTTCTTCTCGGTCTACCAGGGCTACGGCGGTGCCGAGGAACACAAAGGCGAGTACGCCAACACGGTCTCGCAGTTTACGGACGAGATCGCGAACGGACGCGCTCCCGTCCTCTGGGCCGACGGCAGTCAGACCCGTGACTTCACCCACGTCTCGGATATCGTCGACGGGCTCGAACTTGCCGCCGATCACGAGGCGGACGGCGTATACAACCTCGGGACAGGCGAGGCCTACTCGTTCAACGAGATGATAGACATGATCAACGAGGTGCTCGGCACCGACGTCGACCCCGAGTACGAGCCGGTCCCGATCGACAACTACGTCTTTCACACCTGCGCCGACAGCTCGAAGTTCCGGGCGGAGACCGGCTGGGAACCCGCGATCGACTTCGAAGACGGCGTCGAACGCGTCTGCGAGCCGTACCTAGACGAGTGAGACTGACCGGGTGAGCGTTCGTAAAGGGAGACAGGATGGCTGAGAGTGGCCGGCGCAAGTGACCGAGCCGAACGAGTCAGCGACCGGCGCGTGTGATACCTGAACCGTCCTTCGTTCCTACCGCCGCGATTCGAGGGCCGAAAGCAGGTCCGTGAGGTCCATCTCCTTCATCGAGAGCAAGACGAGCAAGTGATAGACGAGGTCGGCGGATTCGGCGGCCAGTTCGTCCGAGTCGTCGTCCTTCGCGGCGAGGACGACCTCCGTCGATTCCTCGCCGATCTTCTCGAGGACGGCGTTCTCGCCCTTCTCGTGGTCGAACAGCGACGCCGTGTACGACCCCTCCGGTCGGGTCGCTTTCCGATCCTCGATGACGGCGAACAGATCCGCGAGCACCTGCGCGTCCGGCTCCGTCGCAGGCGAGTTCGACCCATCGGCCGATACCGGGGTGTCGTCACTCATGGGAGCTCACCCACCACTTCGGGCCCGCCGGTGGCGACACTCACGCCGCCTCACCCCCGAGCTCACGGATGTCCGTGAGTTCGTCGTACTGCGCTGGGTCCTCGCTGCTCCGTTCGAATACCGACTCCGAGATCTCGATCGGCACGTTCGTCCGCGCGGCGAGCGCCAGCGAATCGCTGGGGCGGGCGTCGATCACGACGGTCTCGCGCGGCGTGGTCAGGTGGAGATCGGCGATGAACGTCCCGCCGTCCTCGCCGCGTTCCTCGAGATCGCTCACGACGACGCGTTCGACGCGACCGCCCAGTTCCTCCATCACGTCGAGCAAGAGATCGTGCGTGAGCGGGCGCCCGATATCCGTCGCTTCGAGCCCGCGAGCGATGCTGGTCGCCTCCTCGGCCCCTACGAAGATAGGGAGCACCTCGGTCTCGCCCGCCACGCCGAGGATGACCACCGGAACCGGTCCCGATGGCGTCCCGGCGAGGCGAACACCGTCGATACTCGCGTCCATACGGATGCGACGGGACCGACCGGGAAAAACCCCTGCGACACCGGCGAGCGGCGCGAGGTCACTCGGATAGCGACGAGCGCCACGGGCCGGCTCGAACTGGCGCGACCCCGCGGAGTCACTCGGGCGAGCTGGCGGCCGTCTCGGGCTCGAAGAGGGCGAGTTCGTGTAACCGATCGTCGGGGGTCAGTTCCGGGTGGAAGGCGGTCGCGAGAATCGGCCCCTGTCTGACCGCGACGGGGCGGCCATCGACGGTCGCGAGGACCGTGGCGTCACCGACGGTGTCGATCGCCGGGGCGCGGATGAAGACGGCGGGAAACGGCTCGTCGAGTCCCGCGACGTCGAGGCTGGCCTCGAAACTGTCGCGCTGGCGGCCGAAGGCGTTGCGTTCGACGGTCACGTCGAGGAGGGCGAGTTCGTCGATGCGGTCGTCTCCGGCATCGGCCGAGACGACGATCAGGCCCGCACACGTCGCGAAGAGTGGCCGCCCGGACGCGACGTGTTCCCGGATTTCGGAAGCGAGCCCCGCCCGGTGGAGCGTCCGCGAGATGGTCGTCGACTCCCCGCCCGGGAGCGCGAGCACGTCACACTCGGGAATCACCCCCGGTTCGCGTACCTCGTGGACCGACACGGACCGACCACGGCGATCGCACACCCGTTCGATGGCCCGCACGTGTTCCTCGACGTCGCCCTGCACGGCGACGACGCCAGCGGTCAGTGACATGGCTGGACTTCGGATGGGGTGGATAAAAACGCGGCGTCAGCGCGCGATCGAAGACGTGGACAGACGGACGCAGGCGCGGGCAGCGAAAGCAGGTGGCGGACGCTGGCGCGGAGAGGCGGACGCAGGTGGACTGACGGACGGTGGTCAGGCGTGAAGATAGTATCTACGGTCCCCGTGGGGGACTCTACGTGTGCAGACAACGCACACTGCAGGTGCTACAGGCCAACGACGGCAGCCCTCGACGACGCTCGCCGATCAGGCGATGAACGACAGCACCTGAACGACGACGCCGAGCAAGAGCCCGAACACGATGATGGTCTTCGGGTCGATACGGATGCCCTTCTCGTCCTCCGAGTCAAAGTACCGGACCAGTCCGGCACTGGACATCAGCCCGCCCGTGTTCTGTCCTTTGTCCATGTCCCCCGTTCCGCGGTCGTCGAAACTAAACCTTTCGACCGATCGTGAGCCAGTCGATCGGCGCCAGCATCGTCCCTGGCGTGTCGCCGAGCGTAGAGACGAACGCGGAACGAGCGCGTCGTCCGTGCGGGCGACAGTGTGCCGGGGACCGGTCGGTCAGAGCCGGCCCAGCGATGGTGTCTCACGGAGATCGGTTGTCCGAAATACGCTATAGCCGCCATAAATTTAGTGCTGCATATAAATAGCATTGGTAATAAACCGGTGTGTTTTTGTCGACTAGTCGTGTGCATCCGGCTATGAGCACGGCCCTCGTCAGACTGGTCGACCGCGTCCGCCAGCCCGAGTACACCGGCGCGAATCGCTGCATTCCCTGTACGATCGTCAACGTCGTCCTAGCCCTCGCGTTCGCCATCGCCGTCGGCGGCGTCGTGGGAATCGTCGGCAGAGCGGCGACGGGCGCGCTCGCCGCCACCGCCGTCCTCGTCGTCTCGCTGCTGACCATCTACGTCCGCGGCTATCTCGTCCCGGGCACGCCGACGTTTACCAAACGGTACTTCCCGGATCGCGTCCTGGCGTGGTTCGACAAGGAACCAGCACCGGTGTCACAGGACGACGAGCAAACGGCGAAGTTCGATCCGGAGCGCATCCTCGTCGACGGCGGCGTCACCGTTCCCTGCGAAGACGAAGAGGACCTCTGTCTCGCCGACGGCTTCCGCGACCGGTGGCGGGGACACGTCGTCGACGTGCGCCAGGGTGACCGGGTCGAACAGGTCGCCGCCTTCGTCGAACGCGACCCCGAGACGATCACGCTGGACGACGACCCGTCCGAAGACCGCATCGTCGCCGTCGGTGACGAGGGCGGCGCCGTCGCCCACTGGGAGTCGGAAGCCGCACTGGTGGCCGATCTGGCCGGCGCTCGGCTCTTGGACGAGCACCTCCCGACCTGGGCCGACCGACCGCTGCACGAACGCGGGCAGATCGTCGGCGGCCTCAGAGCGTTCCTCGAGACCTGCCCGGCCTGCGACGGGCGCATCTCGATCGACGAGGAGACCGTCGAATCGTGCTGCCGGTCCTACGAGGTATACGCCGTCACCTGTGACGACTGCGGCGCACGACTCCTCGAAGTCTCGGCGTGAGCCAGCCACACACCGTCACAACTAGCGAGGGCACGTAGAGACGGACGGTCGCCGTCATCGACGCCGTCGAATCGCGCCGCGACCGAAGGAGTGTTTTCCCTGCAGCCCCAACCGACGAGTAATGAGTCACCAGCGCGTCGAGCCGCTCGACGTCGAGGCCATCCGGGCCGAGTACCCGATCTTGGATCAGTCGGTCGACGGCACGCCGCTCGTCTACCTCGATAGCGCGGCGACGGCCCAGACCCCGGACCCGGTCGTCGACGCCATGAGCGACTACTACCGCGAGTCGAACGCGAACGTCCACCGGGGCATCCACCATCTGAGCCAGCAGGCGTCGGTCGCCTACGAGGAGGCCCACGACCGCGTCGCCGAGTTCGTCGGCGCCAGCGGCGGCCGGAAGGAACTCGTCTTCACGAAGAACACCACCGAGAGCGAGAACCTGATCGCCCACGCGTGGGGCCTGCGCGAACTGGGCCCCGGCGACGAGGTCGTCCTCACGCAGATGGAACACCACGCCTCGCTGGTCACCTGGCAGCAGATCGCGATGCGCACCGGCGCCGACGTGAAGTACATCGAGGTCACCGAGGACGGCCGCCTCGACATGGACCACGCCCGCAAGTGCATCACGGACGACACCGCGATGCTCTCGGCGGTCCACGTCTCGAACACGCTGGGAACGGTCAACCCCGTGAACGAGCTGGTCGACCTCGCCCACGAGCACGACGCGCTGACATTCATCGACGGCGCGCAGGCCGTGCCGACCCGCCCCGTCGACGTGGAGGAAATCGGCGCCGACTTCTACGCCTTCTCCGGGCACAAGATGGCCGGCCCGACGGGCATCGGCTGTCTCTACGGGAAGGAGGACCTGCTCGCGGAACTCGATCCCTACCTCTACGGCGGCGGTATGATCCGGAAGGTAACCTACGACGACTCGAGCTGGGGCGAAGTGCCGTGGAAGTTCGAACCCGGCACGCCGCCGATCGCCGAGGCCGTCGGGCTCCACGCCGCGGTCGACTACCTGGAGGAGATCGGGATGGAGCGCGTCCAGGCCCACGAGGAGCGCCTCGCGGAAGCGGCCTACGACGCCCTCTCGGCCATCGACGGGCTGACGATCTACGGCCCCGAGCCCGGGCCGGATCGGGCGGGCCTCGTGAGCTTTACGCTGGCAAACGTCCACGCCCACGATCTGGCGTCGATCTGCAACGACCACGCCGTCGCCATCCGCGCCGGCGACCACTGCACCCAGCCGCTGCACGATACGCTCGGCGTCGCGGCGACGGCGCGGGCCTCCTTCTACGTCTACAACTCCGTCGACGAGATCGACCCGCTCGTCGAGGCGATCGAGGACGCGCAGGCGCTGTTTGGGTGAGACGCCAACGAACTCCGGCACCGCTGAGAAGCCGACCGTTCTGCGAGCGAAAATTTGAACCACGAGCGCCTGTAGGCGGGATTGTCGCCCGCTACCGCTCCTAGCAGACGATAATTCAACGGCCCCTATATAGCACAAATATTATTAGGGAGTCAGTCGTATCGGGTGACGAGGCGGCATTCCACTACACCGTCGGATTCCGAACGCGTCGCCCCCACACGAGGCAGCCGTCCCACCCGGCCTCCCGATCAGTATCCTCCGAGCGATGGCATCCGATCGAGTCCCCGTTCACGACGTTCGACTGACGAGTGTGGATCGGACGAGTGTACAGAAAACTGGGATCGAGCGGCGTCTACGAAGACGACGAGCCGGAGAGCTCGTTGACGTCTTCCACGGCGAGCGGACAGCCACACGGGGCGGCCCGCGCGTCCATCGGCCCGCGGATCGTGAACGACACGACTGGCGTGCCACACTGCGGACACCGCGACAGGCTCGAAGCTCCCGCGTCGCCCTCCCGGTCGTCGCGAGGCCGATCCTCGCGATCGTCGCGACCGCGGCCGCCGTGAGGCGACGCGTCACCGTCACCACGATCACCAGCGCCGCGACCCGACGGCTGATCGGTCACGTCGGACACCCCACAACGACCCCCATCGTCGGTGACGGCTCCGACACCGACCCTGGACGCGAAGCTGGCGAAAACGGGCGATACGACCGTCGTGCGAGAGGTTTATGTCTCGCGGGTGGGTACGCGTTCATGGCTTCGGATCTGCCGCGATTGGAAGCCACAGTCTCGGGTGCTCTATCACCCGGGGCATTTCTGATGCCTGCCCTCTGGCATGTGGAGACTGATCGGCTTCCAGCCATCAGTATGGGTTATTGTTACTTATATCTAACTAGAAGTGGCGTAATTAATTATCTAACGTGAGGCGGCGGTGTTGTCTACGGCAGGAGCAAGACAGAGACAGGATTGTTCGAGGGAATGAGGATAGAGAGGTGAATCAGGAGGGTTCGTGAAAGGAGAGGGATGTACAGAGCGCGATCGTGAGGGGAAGTTTCGTCGACCCCCAGGGGTTGACACACTATTGCGGGTCGACGAAAACCCTGATGTGAAATCCGCCGAGAGAGGGTTATATGGCCCGGGATCGGCCATTGTTTCAGCAGGACCCTTGTAGGGTTGAAGCCGCGTTGGGATAGACAACGGCTAAGCAAACATCGTCGTTTCACCAGGGTTCTGTAGAGTGGAAGAAGTCAATAAGCTATGGCCGAGTACGAGCGCACCCACTATCGTCGTAGACAGATATCTGTCATATGAACCAAAGAACATGCTCGGAACTATAGCGACAACTGGTTTCCCGGCCAGAATATTCATCTCGGCTTACTCTCAACTCAGCTGGTATGCAACGCCGAACCTTCTTGGCTTTGGCAGGCGCATCGATCCCAGCGACACTCGCCGGGTGTACTGAGAACGAGTCCAGCGACCGACAGTCGGGCGACGATAGCGGGTCGGGAGACGGTGACGGCCCAGTCCAGTTCGTCGATCACGAGTGGTACAACAGCGGCGCCTACGAGGCGGGCGTTACCGGCCAGCTCGAAAACGTCTCCGGTGATACGCTCAGTTATGTCGAAGTGAGCGTCTACTTCCTCGACGAAGAGGGGACCCAGTTCGAAGAGGGCCTCGACAACACGAGCGAACTCGCCGATGGCCGAACCTGGGAATTCGACGCAATGTTCCTGGGTGACGAGCCCGACCGTGTCGACGACTACGAAATCGAGTGGGAAGTCACCGACTACTGAGCGAATCGGGAGTACCGGCCGAGCGATCGTCTCGTCGATCCAGTTGATTCTGAGAGAACGCAGCTAGTGAGACACCTCATAGACGGCGGGCGACTGGTGCGGGCCGACAGAGAGCGACTCGCACTCATTCCAACAGATACGTCCCCGGCGTGTACCAGTCCCGTTCGATCGTGGCCCAGTCATCGTGGTCCAGCGGGCCGTTCGAGCCGTCGGAGAAGCCGTAGTGGTCGAGTGGCGCGTTGTAGTTCATGACGCTCGGGTACTCGGCGAAGGAGTACGTTTGGCTGTCGACGCCGCCGAAGTCGCGGTTCGTCAGGCCGAGCGAGTGGCCGAGTTCGTGCATCACCGTCGACCCAGTGGCGTCACTCCGCGAGTCGTCGGCGACGAGCATGGTTCCGGGTCGCGCCTGTCCGAGGACGACGGTACCGTACCCACCCTGGTCCGAATCGATCGAGTCGGCGATCAGGAGGTAATGGTAGCCGTAGCCCTCGTTGTCGAAGTACGTCGACTTGATCGACGGGAGGTCGTCGTCGAAGCTGGTCGACGACGCGTGGGGGATCGTGTCGTCGCTCCGCACGAAGTGGAGGTCGACACCCGTCGACCCGTCCGGGTTCTCGATCGGCGCATCGGCGAACTCGTTCGTCACACGTCCGGCTTCGAGCCAGCCGAGCGACTGCCCGCTCATCTCGTCGACCTCGACGTAGACGTCGTACCGGAGCGGATCCGCATCGGGAAGTCGATCGGACGCGTGGACCTCCATGCCGTCCCAGAGGCCGTCACCATCGGTGTCCCGACGCTGGGGATCCGTCCCACGCTCGACCTCCGCACCGTCCTCGAGCCCGTCGTCGTCCGTATCGGCGACGGTCGGATCGGTCCCGTACTCGTCGATCTCGGCTTCGTCCGTGAGGCCATCGTCGTCGGTATCGACGGCGAGCGGGTCCGTGCCGTACTCGTCGACCTCCTCGCCGTCGTCGAGGCCGTCACCGTCCGTGTCGGCGGCGAGCGGATCCGTCCCGTACTCGTCGACCTCCGCCCCATCACGGAGGCCGTCGTCGTCCGAATCGGAATCCGTCGGCGCCGTTCCGTACTCGTCGATCTCCGCACCGTCGGTGAGCCCATCACGATCCGTGTCAGCGACGAGGGGATTCGTCCCGTGGGTGGTCACCTCCACCCCGTCGGCCAGTCCGTCACCATCCGTATCGGCGACGAGCGGGTCAGTCCCGTACTCGTCGACCTCCTCGCCGTCGTCCAGCCCGTCGCCGTCCGTGTCCGCGGCAAACGGGTCGGTCCCCTGCTCGAGTTCCGCGACGATCGGCGTGGCGTCCCCGTCGATATCGACGACGTTGGTCGTCGCCACGACGCCGCTGGTGAGGAGGCCGAGCAAAAAGAGACCGACCAGCACGCCGCGCGTATTCATCAGTACCCAACCCTGAGTATCCTCGACGGTAAGAATTCTGGCCGACTGACCAGTAGTCGCCAGCAGATAACTCAGCCCCGCCGGCGGGATCGGTCCTCGCCAGCGCAACAGTGTCAAGAACCCTACCGACGACGGCACTGCCCGCCGACGGCGCAATCCTTTTTGCCGGACCGGCCGAACGGCTATCAAATGGGAACTGGCTCGGATATGTACCGACAGCAGATCCTCGATCACTACAAGAACCCCCGTAACTACGGGGAGCTCGAGGATCCAACGTTCAGTCACGTCGGCGAGAACCCGATGTGTGGCGACGAGATCCGAATGGACGTCGTCCTCGACGAAACCGACGACGGGGCCACGATCGAACAAGTCGCGTTCAGCGGCGACGGCTGTGCCATCAGCCAGGCCTCGGCGAGCATGCTCACGAGCACGCTCCAGGGGAAAACCGTCGACGAACTCCTCTCGATGGAACGCGACGACGTCACCGACATGCTCGGCGTCGACATCTCGCCGATGCGAATCAAGTGTGCGGTCTTAGCCGAGAAGGTCGCCCAGGACGGCGCCGAGATCTACCGCGGCGACGCGGACGGCGAGAAGACGACGATCGAAGACTAACCGGCGGTCGGGGCTATCGCATTTTCTTCGATCGGGTGCTCGCCGTATTCGCGTTCGGCGCGGACGATCAACGGGCCGAATCGAGACCAGTCCGACCGGCGGGCCCCTCGAGTGATCGCTCGATGTCGTCGTGGGACTTCATCTCGAGGACGTTGTACGGCGCGCCGATGTCGTCGGCGACCGACCGAAACGATGGAAGTGGATCGTGTGCATCCGTCTTGCCATCGTTATCGTGGAGATGGACGAGGTGGATTCGGTCGTCGAATCGGTCGACGAATCGGTCGTACTCGATACCGCTGGCTTTCGCGTGGCCGATGTCGAGCGTAATGCGGAGCGTGTCCGATCCGACGCCGACATCGTCGAGGAAGGTAGCCAGCCGATCCGGGGTCGCAGTGAATCGTCTCACACCGGCCTTACTGCGCTGATTTTCCACACAGAGCGGGATGTCGACTGCAGCGGCGTGTTGGGCACACGCTCGGATCGTCTCGACGGCTCGGGACCGGACGGACTCACGGACACGAGCCGGGTACCGCGTCCGTGCGGCGCCGCCGTGGACGACGACACCGACGGCGTCGATGGCGGCGGCGAACTCAACCGTGTCCCTGATCGCTTCGACCGCGCCAGACCGGAGAGGGTCGTTGATGGTCCCCGGTGCGAGGTCGATGTGGGGGGCGTGGACGGAGAACGTCACGCCGTGCTCGTCGGCGACTCGCCGGAGGGCCGCCGGTTCAGGGGTATCCTCTCGTGCGTCTAGATAACCGGCGCGGAGTTCGACGTGATCCAGCCCCCGCTCGGTGAGAAAGGCGACAAACGAGTCGATACTTGTCTCGAATCGGATGTCCACGGCCGCACCGAATCGCGGTGTCGGGTCAGGCATCGCCCGCCCTCCCCACCGTAGCGCAGCTCCCATCGCCGAACCGAGGCGGCGACGATGATCCGTCGACGAGCACGTCGTTGCCTGTCGAGACGAACGAGCGGGTGGGTGCGTCGTCCTGGAGTAATAACTGTACGGTTCTGTATCCATCACGGGCGACTGATACCATCATCTGTGTGTGACCGAAGTCGACGATTAAGTCCAACTATGATGGATATATATTCGACATATCACTAGATCGGCCTATTGACGGAACATCGCCCCTCACACCAGTTATATACTATTATTATAAGTTTTGAAATAACACACAGAGAACTATCGAGTGACACATGAGTACATCCTCAGCGACGGGGAGTCGGTTTTCCATCGGCAAGCACAATATGATGGCGTTCATCCTCGTCATGTCGCTGACGGGGCTACAAAACGCCGTCACGGAAATTCTCCCAGAATTCTCACTCGGTCCGCTCGAAATAGGGGTCGGCGAGTTCGTCTTCATTCCGATCGTCCTGATTCTCCTGTTTAGGACCTACTGGGCTGCACTGGCAGTCCCGGTCGGTGAGATCGTGTTCGGCGAGATACTGCTCGGAGAGTTCGATGGACTGGGTGCGATGGAGGGACTGTTCTTGATCCCCGTCTGCTACTACTTCGCCGCGAAGCTTCTGCAGGATCCCGAAAACACCACCCAGTTGGCGATCGTCGTGTTCGTCGCGGAGGCCCTCGAAGAATTCCTTGCGACCATCATCGACATCGGGAAGGTGTACGTCGGTGTCGAGGAGCTCGAAGCGGTTGCCGGTCTCCCCGAGAGCATCATCGTCCTCGAAGGGGTAGACTTCCTCGTCCAGATGGCAATCACCGGCATCGGGTTCGGCGTGATTCCCGCGCTGTATCTCTACCCCAAGCTCCACGGCAAAATCGAGCCGCTGCTCGGCATGGAGCCGTTCCAGGGCAGACGCGGCGCATCGATGGCCGGTGGAGTCTCGATCAAGGCATCACTAGCGGTACTGCTCGCGTTCCCACTCGCTTTCGTTGCAGGGGCCGTAAGTGAAGTCGGCGGGGCGATCAACGTGGTCTGGGAGCCCGAATTCCTCGCGGTGTACGGCCAGCACTTCATCGCGGTGCCGATCGTCGTCTCCGCAGTCATCGCGATCATCGTCTGGTACCGGGTGACCCGATCCGCATGACGGCGACGGAAACCACTCACGACGGAACGATCGTCGTGGAAGATCTCTCGTTTCGATACCCGGGGAGCGACGAGACTGTCCTATCAGGAGCAAATCTGAAGATCGAACCAGGCGAGTTCGTCGCAGTCGTCGGCGGCAACGGGTCCGGGAAGACGACACTGTGCAAGTCGTTCAATGGGATCATCCCACATTTTTACGAAGGATCGATCGAAGGACAGGTCACGGTCGCCGGGCTCGACGTGCGGACGAGTTCGGTGTCTGAACTGTCCCGGCACGTGGGCTACGTATTCCAGGAATTCGACAACCAACTCGTCAATCCGACAGTGTTCGAGGAGGTGGCGTTCGCTCCCTTGAACTACGGGCAGGCAGACTACCGTGAGCGAGCGCACCGGACGCTCGCCATGCTCGACCTCGACGGACTCGAAGACCGGTTCGTCTGGGAGCTTTCGGGCGGCCAGAAACATCTCGTGGCACTTGCTGCGGCGCTTTCTCTCGACCCGGAGATCCTCATCGTCGACGAACCGGCCGCACAGCTCGATCCAAGCAACGCTCGCGAGACCTACGACCACCTCGCCCGGCTCAACGGGGCCCAGGGAAAGACGGTCGTCACGATCGAGCACCAGACGGAGTATATCGCCGAGTACTGCGACCACGTCGTCCTCGTCGAGGACGGGGCGATCAGCTGGAAACTACCCGTCGACGAGGCGCTAAATAGGCTCGACGACCTTCGAGCACAGGATGTTCACCCACCACAGGTGACGCGGCTCGCCGAGCGTGTCTTCGACGATGATGGGGAGCTCCCAGTGACGCTGAGAGATGGCATCGACCAGTTCGCCGACCGAATCTCCGAGACGGAGGATCGATCCGACGGTGCCGTCGCGAAGACGGCAACGGTCGACCGGCGGTCCGAGCCCGTCATCTCGTTCGCCGACGTCTCTCACACATACCAGACCCTCCGGAGCGGGACTCGAACGGTACTCGACTCTGTCTCGCTGGATCTCTATCCCGACGAGCGAGTCGTCCTCCTCGGGAGAAACGGTGCCGGGAAGTCGACGCTCTTGCAGTTGATCACCGGTCTCGAAACGCCCGACACAGGCATAGTGACCGTCGATGGACTCGACACGGAGTCGGTCCTTCCGGAACAGCTCGCAACGGAGGTCGTTTACGTCCACCAGGATCCAGAGGAGATGTTCATCGACGACGCGGTACGGGCCGACGTGGCCCATTATCTCGAAGACAGAAACTATCCCGACGTGGACAGCCGCGTCGACGACGTGATCGAGTTTCTCGAACTGACGGAGTTGCAAGATCGCGACGGCCGCCTCCTCAGCGTCGGGCAACAACGACGCGCCTCGCTGGCAGTCGGACTGGCAACCGATCCGTCGATCATTCTGCTCGACGAACCGACCGGCAGTCTCGACCTTGCGAGCCGCGAGGAGGTCGGTCGGACGATCGATCGGGCCGGAAAGCGCGTCGAAACGGTGGTCATCGCGACGCACGACCTCGAACTCGCGGCAGCGTGGGCAACACGGGTCGTCATCCTCGACGACGGTAACGTCATCGCGGACGGACCACCCGGACGCGTCTTCTCGGAGTCCACTGTCCTCAAACGGGCTAACCTCCGTCCGCCACAGGTCGTCCGTCTCGCCGAGGCACTCGGCCTCGAGCCCGCACCGTTGACGGTTACAGCGTTCGCGGACCGCCTCGGGGTGGACGATCCGTCGCCAGCACCGATCACGGAGGGAAACCGATGAGCGTACTCGACAAGCTCCGTGAAGCAACGTCGGTCGACGCGATCAAAACCGATCTCTTGCGGACGGCCTACGAGAACGAAGGATCGTTCCTCCACCGCCTCGATCCCCGCGTCTTGTTGCTCTGGTACGGTATCTTCCTGTTCATCCCCTGGTTGTTCTACGACACCGAAGTCTTGCTAGGGCTACTGGCGTTCGTCTCAATACTCGCAGTCCTCTCACGAGTGAGCCTCTTTCTCGTTGGGGTGATGGCATTCAGCGTGGCCTCGACACTCGTGTCGTATGCGATCGTGACCGCGTTTACCGGCGATCCAGTCGCGGCGGTGCGCGCGCTGATCCCGTTTACGCTAAAGCTGACGATCATCTCAGTCTCAAGCCTGGCTGTCTTCTCAAGCATGGGACCGAAGACACTCGCTCGCGGGTTGCGCAGTCTCGGACTGCCGCGGCAGTTTACGTTCCTCATCACCTACGGCTACCGGATGCTCCCGGTGCTGTTCGAGGAGTACCACGACCTCGTCAACTCGTATCGACTGCGTAGTGCCCCACCTGACTCACCCGGACGCTTCCGCTGGCGACACTATCTGTATCTGCTCAAACTCTCGATGCGGGCGTTCTATCCGATGATATTCAACGTTGCCAAGCGAAGTCGGGTCACTGTCGAAGCGATGGAGACCAGGGGCTTCTCTCACTCCCTCAACGATGCAGCGAGTACGGAACTGCAACTCGCTGACCTCCAGGTTCGACCGGTCGACATCGGGTTCGTCGGCGGTTCACTGGCCGTTGTGGCTGTCATTGCGGTCGTGCTGTAGGAAGGGTGGGGTTCACCGGAGGTCGGGCTACTTGTTAACTACGCCCAAATGTCGAAGTAGCCTCCGAACCGTAAACGACCGACGGCATACGGCGAATCGAGAGAGAGAGAGAGAGAGAGAGAGAGAGAGAGAGAGAGAGAGAGAAAGTCGTCCGGTCACTTGAGTACGGAGAGGTTGCATATATAGTCGCGTATAGCTGACTATCCGGCTGTATATCACTCTTAGTTATCCTATTATCCATAGCGCGAGAGCTATCGCTATGAGCGCCAGTGTCGATGCGCCACTCGAGTCGAAGCTACTAGAGACGATCATTCCCTCGCGTGCGGAAATTCCCGACGATCCAGCCCCTGGGAACTACGTGGTCGTCGATGTCGCCCAGTTTTCGACGACTGTACCGGAGCTGTTAGCCAACGGTGCAGAGTACGTCTACGTCACCGAAGAGCGGGGAAACGAACTCGACTTCAAGAAGCGTCATCCCCGGGCGAAGATCGGCGGTGGGTCCGGCCCAAACTACGAGGGCGAGTCGGGATACGACTTCTTCAACTCGCCGAGTTTCGTTCAGGATATCGACGTGGCTGGCCGACCGACGGCGATGACGTCGACTAACGGTGGAAACGCGGTCACCGATCTCCGACTGGCCGGCGGGGACGACGTCGATATTTACGTCGGTGGACTGACCAACGGCAAAGCCGTCGCAGACTACCTTCGGAACAGTGATCGGAACGCATATTTCGTCGCCGCCGGCTCGAACGGAAAACCATCACCCGAGGACACCGTCGGTGCACTGTATATCGCCCGACACCTCCACGATGTCCCGCCAACCGAGGAACAGCGTGATACCTATCGCGAGGTCGTACAGTTCGGGAAAGGGCCAAAATACGAGGACAAGCCTCGGATCAAGCGGACCGACCTCTACGAGTATACACTCGCGTTCGACAGCCGAGAGATCGTCCCGAAACTCGAGAGACAGCGCCTCGTGGACGCAACAGCCACCGCACAGCGATGAACGCCCGTCGTAACCGCGGAACAGAGCGCAGTGATGGCGGTTGTGGAAGCAGCCAGACACCAGCAGAGATGCGTATGAGCATGCTCCCGGAGAGATCGTCGGCGATGGAACGTGACGACGGCACTGATACATTCGAGGGCGATAGCTCAGCGATGCGCATCGAGTGGGCGGTCTGACCGAAAAGGCACCCAGAACGGCGCCGAAGTCGACTCCGGCGACGAAGACGGCGAAAAATGGGCTAGACACCCTTCTGCAAGGCCCAGGCATACCCGGCAATCAACCGTCCGTCGATTATGGCGGCGACCGCGACCGGCTTCGTGCTCGGGGCACTCATCGGCTCGATCACGACCGCAGTCGGGTCCGGAATTCTGTACTGGAAGCGTGAGCGCGACCGAACCGACCGCCTGCGCGGAGCGCTTGCCGCCGAGTTACGCTCGTACGACTATCTGGAGGAGATGATCGGCGATGAACAGTACGAAGCGGTTACGGAACGCGTCGAACCGCCAACAGTCTACGCCTCGATCGGGGGGAACCTCGGTCGACTCTCCGACGACGAGGTCACGGCGCTCGTCACCTTCTACGCTGACTGCCGATGGCTCGATGGCCTCGAAGATCCCGAAGACAAGAAGGAAGCGATCGAACGCGTCGTCGAGCACAGACAGGTGGCGCTCACGGCGGTGGAGCGGTAAGCATCCGCGAGCGAAGCGAGCGGTTCTCCGGCGGCGGAGCCGCCGGCCTTTTTCATCGAAGTTTTTGTGCAAGCGGTTCGCCGGAGGCGAACCCGCAGCACAAAAAGTTCGTTGTTATTCCGGAACGAGACCTTCGTCCTCGACGCGCATGACGGCTTCACCGTCGGCGAGGTTGGGTGCGTCGACGAGGCGGACGATCCGCTTGGTGCCTTTGGACTTGCGGAGGTACATGCGGAAGGTGGACTTGTGGCCGAGGATGTTGCCACCGATGGGCTGGGTCGGGTCGCCGAAGAACGAGTCTGGGTTCGAGGCGACCTGGTTCGTCACGATGACGGCGCAGTTGTAGAGGTTGCCGACCTTGTCGATGTCGTGGAGGTGTTTGTTGAGTTTCTGCTGGCGGCCGGCGAGTTCGCCACGGCCGACGTACTCGGCGCGGAAGTGAGCGGTCAGTGAGTCGACACAGAGCAGTCGGACGGGGTAGTCGGAGTCTTCGTGTTCGCTGGCGAGTTCCTTCGCTTTCTCGGCCAGCAGCATCTGGTGGTTGGAGTTGAAGGCCTTCGCGACGTGGATCTTCTCGAGGACGGCGTCGACGAGTTCCTCGATCGCCGCTTCGTCGTCGGCCGAGCCCTCGATCTCGCGGTCCTCGAGGGCGGCCTCGATGGCCTCGTCGGGGAGGCCCCGAACCATGTCGTCGATTCGTTCCGGGCGGAACGTGTCCTCGGAGTCGACGAAGATGCACGAGCCGTGGAGGCCACCAACTTCCTTGGGGAGCTGGACGTTGACGGCCATCTGGTGGGTGACCTGGGACTTCCCGGCACCGAACTCGCCGTAGACTTCGGTGATCGACTGGGTCTCGATCCCGCCCCCGAGGAGGTCGTCGACCTCGTCGATGTGCCAGGAGAGTTTGCCGATCTTGTTGCGCCGTTCGAGCACGGTAGAGCCGGTCTCGAAGCCACCGACGTCGGCCGCGTCGCGGGCAGCCGAGACGATGTCCGCAGCCGTCGACTCGCCGACGTCCGCCGTGTTCGACAGTTCCGACGGGGAGGCGACCGCCAGACTCTGGAAGGAGTCGAAGCCGGCATCTGTGAGTTTGTCCGCCGTCGCCGGGCCGACGCCCGGCAGCGTCTCGAGGTCTGCGTCTGTTGCCATACATCTCGCTTGCGCCGGATGGGGCATAAACCCTCGTTAACAGGAGAGTGAAAGTGAAAGTGCCCGGAGGCGGGGCGCTGAAAACACAGCCAAGAGAAGGGCGAGACACGAGACGGCTCCCGCGCGGCAGTGAGTGGAGGAACAGGATTCCCTACGTGGAGCGGAGAGTTGCGACGCCGAGCGTACCGGTGAGTACCCCGAGTCCGATAGCGAGTGAGGCCGCAGGCAGCAACTGGATACCGTCGGCGAAGACGTCGAACAGGAGAAGGTTGCCGAAAAATACTGTCAGCCCTATGATCAAGGGTTGGGCCCGATCGAACGCGTGGTGAAGGGCGTCGATATGCATCGAACCGCCAATCGCGAGGCCGTACACCCCACAGAGTCCGAAGACCACCGGTGGGAGCGAGTTGACCGTCACGCTCGTTTCGATCACGAGCCCGGATCCAAACGCGACGAGGACCAACCCGCTGAGAACAACGAGCGCGAATTCGGAGAAGAGCCGAGACCGGACGGATGTGACCATCTCTATCGGTATGATTCACCGTTCAAAAACATGTATTCATCGGTCGCACCCTCTCACGATGGTTGGCTAACCCGCTCGGCGAGGGTCACTCCCAGGGGTGGATCCCGTTCTCGCTCGGCCAGAGCGGGTACCAGTACTCCTTGTCGGCCTCCACATCGAGTTCGCCGCCGAGGACGGATTCGAGTTTGAACTCGACGCTGTGATCACGGTCACGATCGCCCGCGGGCGCAAATGGATAGAACGAGCCACGACGGAAGGAGTAGATCCAGTACGCCCGCTGTGACGAGTCAACGTCGCCGGTCCGACCCTCGTTGGCCTCGTAGCCGAAGACGGCGGCGAGCAGCCGGGAGCCGTACCCCTGTTCGACGAAGGTGTCCGCGGCGAAGTGCATGCTCGTCACCAGATCTTCGGGGTCGTCGTCGGCGAGGACGACCCACTCGTAGCCGTGGCCGTCAGCCGTAACGGTGAACTCGGTACCGGTCTCTTCCTGACCGGCTTCGAGGATCGCCTCGACGTCGTCGACGGTCTCGTGGAAACTGCTCGCGTCGACCCCCGAGAAACACAGCGCCGCTTCGCCAACCGACTCGTAGCCCAGATCAGCCTGCATCGTCATGTAGGCGGTGCTCATGCCGAAGAGGTCCTCCGGGTCGGCCTCACGACGGGCGTCCGCCTCGGCGCGAAGCCCCAGTGCTGCTCGCAATCCGTCGAGTACTCCCATACGTCAACTGGGGGATGGACACTCAAAAGGATACGCGGATCCGTTCACCCGTCCCATCGCTCCCATCCACCAGCCCGCTCACGCAGCAAAGCGAGCGCAAACGACCGGATGATAACCGGTTTCGATCCGCTCGGGACCGACCGCGATCAACCCCACCGACGCTTCACAGACACCAGAAGCGACGTACTCAGACAGGCACACAGACAGTCGATCCATTGCGACCGGCGCTGGGATGGATACGGCGATTAGTTATCACCCAGATGATCGATGTGGAAAAAATCCCTCGCGAGTAAACGGATGGATTTATACCGAAAGAGTTAGTCAGACATCACAATGACCGTGGATGTACGCCGACTTGCTGGGCTCAGCGGGTCATTCTTCGGCACTGGGCTCTGTCTCGCATTCGGCGTCTACAACGGCGTCCAGCAGTTGACGCTGATCACGACGCTTCCCTGGCTCGTCATCGAGATCGTGACCGTCAGTGCCGTCCCAGCTGTGCTCGTGTTCACCGTGCTGGCAACGCTCTCGGGACTCCTGCTCACGCGCGAGGTATTCACCAGTCCCGATCCGGACGAACGGCTGACAGAAGGACCGCCGATCACGGCGATCGTCCCCGTCTACGGAGACGGCGACGTGCTCCGAACGAGTGTCGAGTCGCTCCTGAAATCGAACTACAGGAACGTCTCCGTCGCGATCGTCACGGAACCTGGTGACGACGAGACCATCGCCGTCGCCGAAGAGCTCGCGTCGCATTCTGACGTCCAGGTCCTGACCAATCGGCAGCCGGGGTCGAAAGCGCGCGCGATCAACGACGCGGTTTCCCGCCTCGACGCCGAGTACTTCTGTGCGTTCGACGCCGACGAGTGGGTCGACCCGGACTTCGTCCCGACGGCGATGTACGCCCTCGTCGAGGAGGATCGAGACGTCTTCCAGGCACGGCGGGTCCCACGGGCGAACGGGCCGGTCGAGACCCTCGCCTACTGTGAACGGCTGCTGTTTCACGCGAGTTACAAACTCGTCGAGCCACTCGGCTTCACCTACTGTCGCAGTTCGTCGTCGGCGTTTACCCGCGAGGCCTTCGACGCCGTCGGCGGACTCAACGACGTCGTCACCGAAGACATCGATTTCGCCCACACCTGCTTCCGGCAGGGGCTCGACGTCCGCCAGGCGCGGAACCTCACGAACGAGATGGAGGCACCGCACACGATGCGCGACCTCTGGGGCCAGCGAAAGCGCTGGCGACTCGGCCACATCGAGGTCTTCCAGAAGGCACTGACCGGCGGGTTCGAACCGAGCGGGCTGCGCGGGGCGGCCTCGACGCTCAGACTCGCGACGAGTCTCACCGCGAGCGTCTTCATGGTCGCGCTGGTCTCGAAGGTGGCCGTCCTCGCGTACTACGGCTACACCAAGTACGCGGTACTGCCCCTGCTAGCCGTAGCCGTGACGATTCTTCCTGTCCTGTATTACGATAGTCGGAAGGGGCACGTCCCGGATCTCTCCTGGAGTGCGTTGCTCGCGCCGCTGGTCTATCCCGGGTTCGGGATCGTGACCATCCGGTGTGCGTTCGAGTACGTCTTCAGCTGGGACGGCGAGTGGTATCAGGTCGAGAAGACTGGGGCGTAGTGGACGCGTGATTCAGTCGGGGACCCAGTGAGTGCGGATTCTGCGAGTCGGCCGGTCAGGCGAACGGCCGCGAACCGCGGCCCACCCGGGGTTATCCACATCGTGGGCGGTCGGCTCAGAAACTCTCCATCTCGCGTTCGAGTGATCGCAACTGTTCGATTCGCTTCTCTGTTGGTGGGTGCGTCGCAAACAGTCGCCCGACGATGCCGGACTTGAGCGGGATGATGAAAAACGCGTTCATCTCGGCCTCGTCGCGAAGATCGCTGTCCGGAATGTCCGCGACGCCGTCGGAGATGGAGACGAGCGCGGAGGCGAGAGCCGATGGCTTACCCGTGATCGCCGCCGCGCCCCGGTCGGCCGAGTACTCGCGGTAGCGCGAGAGCGCGCGCATGAGGATGTAGCTCAGGATCCAGACGACCAGCGAGAGCACGATGGCCACGACGATGCCACCGCCACCACGATTACCGCCGCGACGACCGCCCCCGAAGAAGGCACCCCAGCGGACGAACATGAACGCGATCGTGCCCAGGAGGGAGGCGAAGGTCATCACCATCATATCGCGATTCTTCACGTGCGCGAGTTCATGCGCGAGCACGCCCTCCAGTTCGTCCTGATCGAGCGTTCGGAGCAAGCCGGTCGTCACGGCGACGGCCGCGTTCTTCTGGTTGCGACCCGTCGCGAACGCGTTGGGGACGTTTTCGTCGACGACGGCCACTTTCGGTTTGGGCAGGTCCGCCTGCTGAGAGAGGCGCTCGATCATTCGGTGGAGGTCCGGGTACTCCTCGGCAGAGACCGTCTTCGCACCCATGCTCTTCAGCGTGAGCGTGTCGCTGAAGTAGTACTGGACGATCGAAAAGCCGCCGAAGAGGACGATGAAGATGAACGGGCCGCCGCTCGTGTACAGCGTAATCCCACCGGCAAAGACGATGTACAGGCCAAACAGCAGAAACATCGTAACCCCCATTCGCGCCCGAAGCCCCCAGTCCGGTTTCCATTGCATACGAACACGTACGTAGCGTGACGGGATAAACGCCGTGTTGGGCGACGACCCTGCCGCCTGCCCGGAACCGGCCCATCGTCCGTGCGGCCTCGCCAGTGGGAATATGACCATCGGATGGGGCCGGCGGCGAACCCCTTCGTTTCGCGTGGAAACCACTCGACACGATGACGTCTGACGCGCCGGGGAAACGCAGGCTGTTGGTTTCGATCCCTCGGATGAGAGCGAGATATGCCTGGGACATGAAGGGGCATTTCCAAGCGGCGTAGCGAGAACAGAGACGGGCGTTCCCCGGCGGCTCGGTCTTCGTAGCCAATGTCGGAGACGTATCGGACGACGCGATCCGAAACCGGTCGAACGCGCCGCTTATCCGAATCCGGTCCCAATTCCGGTCCATGAGCGATTCACGCGCGTTCTGTCCCCGATGTGGGGGACAGGTCCCGGAACGACCACCCGACGACGAGGCGACGGGGTCACTCCGGCCGTCTGCGTCCGTCGACCTCTGTCGGTCGTGTTACTTCGACGACTTCGAGTTCGTCGACGCACCCGACGACCTCACCGTCCCCGTCTGCGGCCGGTGTGGTGCGGTAAAGAAGGGCGAACGCTGGGTCGACGTCGACGCCGTCGATTACACCGACGTCGCGATCGACGCGGTGAGCGAGGCCCTCGGCGTCCACGTCGACGTCGAGGACGTCGCCTGGCAGGTCGAACCCGAACACGTCGACCAGAATACGATCCGGATGCACTGTCACTTCACCGGAGTCGTCCGGGACGAACCCGTCTCCGAGGAGGTCGTCGTGCCGGTGACGATCGCCCGCGGAACCTGCACCCGATGTGGGCGGATCGCCGGCGACTACTACGCCAGTCTCGTCCAGCTCCGCGCGGCGGACCGCACGCCGAGTGCCGAAGAGCTTGCGCGCACGAAGGAGATCGCGAACGAGGTCGTGGCCGACATGGAGGCCACGGGCGATCGAAACGCCTTCGTCACCGAGATGGGCGAGGTCGACGCCGGCCTCGACGTGAAGGTGTCGACGACCAAGATCGGCAAGAAGATCGCCTACAAGGTGGTCGAGGAGTTCGGCGGCACCGTCACCGACTCGGAGACGCTCGTCACCGAGGACGAGGACGGCAACGAGGTCTACCGCGTCACGTTCGCCATCAGGCTCCCGCCGTACACGCCCGGTGACGTCGTCGACCTCGCTGACGACGATGACGGCCCGGTCCTCGTCCGAAGCGCCCGCGGCAATCTGAAAGGCGTCCGGCTGACGAGCGGGGGGCGCTACGAGGCAGCCCACGAAGACGGTGTGAGTCCGGACGCACGGAAGCTCGGGACACAGGAAGACGGCGTCGAGACGACGCTGGTCACCGTCGAGGACGAGCACGCGATCCAGGTGCTCGACCCGGAGACCTACGAGGCGAAGACGATCGCGCGCCCGGACTACGTCGACCCCGACGCGGAGACGGTTCGCGTTCTCAAGAGCCGAGCCGGCCTGCACGTCCTGCCGGACCAACAGACCGACGAACGAGCGAGTGACGGCGGATGATGGAGCGGGGAAAGCGGATGATTGAGCAGCGGACAGCGGAGATCGGGGCGAGTGAGAACCGATGAGTGACGAGCGTACTGTGAACGACGACAACCACGACCGTGGGTCGAGCGACGAGGTCCCCAGTCGAGTCACCGACGACGTCCTCGATCGCGTCGCCGAAGACGGCCCGCTCGCCGTCCTCGTCCCGGAACCGCGAACGGAGATCGCGATCGAATCCCTCCGCACCGAGGGCGTCTACGACGACGAGCGCGCCATCAGCCCGTCCACTGACGGGAAGATCGCATTGCCTGTGACCCGGCCGCCCACGGAGACGCAGGTCGACGACATCGTTCGACAGGTGGATCCGACGTACCGGACGACCGATCTCGACGACGTGCTCGAAACGCAGGGCTGGACCGAAGCGGACCTCGAGAACGCCCCCGGCTCCTGGGCCGTCGTCGGGGACGTCGTCCTCGTGACGATCCCGCCAGCGTGTCCCGACGAGGAAGCCGTCGCAGACGCACTGCTCGACCTCCACGGTGGTGCGGCGACCGTCCTCGCGGACGAGGGCATCGACGGCGTCGGACGCGAACCGCAGACCCGTCACCTCGCTGGCGAGCGGGACACGGAGACGGTCCACGTCGAACACGGCACGCACTACGCGCTCGATCCGAGCGAGGTCATGTTCTCCCCCGGCAATCAGGCCGAACGGGTCCGGATGGGCGACGTCGTCGAGACCGACGAACAAGTCCTCGACATGTTCGCCGGGATCGGCTACTTCACGCTCCCGATGGCTCGTGCCGGCGCCAGCGTGACGGCGACGGAACTGAACCCGACCGCGTTTCGGTACCTGCTCGAGAACGCCGTCGCAAACGGCGTCGCCGACAGGATCGACGCGTACAACGCCGACTGTCGCGACGTCGCGCCAGACGTGGACGTGGACAGAGTGGTCATGGGCTACTACGGGACGAGCGCCGCCGATAGCGATCCGCACCACTCCGGAGCCGACACCTCCCGATCGAGCGAGGAACCCGAGTCGCGGGCAAACGCCGGCCACGAGTTCCTCCCGGTCGCGCTCGACGCGCTCGAGTCGGGCGGCACCCTCCACTATCACGAGGCCTGCCCGGAAAATCGCCTCCCTGACCGACCACGATCGCGACTCGGGAGTGCAGTCGCAGACACCGGGCGTGAACTCGTCGACGTCGAGCAACGCCGCGTCAAGACCCACAGCGCGGGCGTCGTCCACGCCGTCCTAGACGCGACGGTCGAGTGAACACCTGGACGGCCGGTCGAACGTGACGGATTCGGCGACACACGCAAACGGCGGACGACGGTGCAGCCATCGGCGGCGTCACCGACAGCGAGGGGACACGGCTCGGCGGACACGACGGGCAGGCAGGAGTCGACGCGCCGCCGACGAGCGCCACGGGCCGGTCGTGACTTTCATGAGAGTTCACCGTGTGGGCCGACCATGGACAAGAATCAGCTCATCGCGATCCTGTTCGCGTTCCTCATGGTCTCGTCCGTGGTCGCGTACAGCGCCTCGGCGCTTCTCTGAAGACGGCTCGACCGCACCGATCACCCGTCGGTGTCCCAGACGTCCGCCAGCGGGCTCGACTGTTCTCGGCGGGAGCGTCGTGTCGGTGAGTCAGTCGAATCGTTCTCGGTGCCAGTCGGCGAGCGGTCGGGCGTCGGAGCGGGGGTCGCGCTCGCGTCGCCGACTGCGGCCGATGGCTCGAACGTCGGGAGGTCCGGCATCGACATGCGATCGACCTGTTCGGCGAACCAGTCGGGCATGTCGGATCGAGCGCGGTCGAAACAATCGAGCAGGCTCTCGTCGGCGAGGTAGGTCGCCCCATAGTCGTCGGGGGCGCGGACGACGCGACCGCAGGCCTGCATGACCGTTCGGAGCGTCGCCCGGTAGTACCAGGCCCACTGTCCCTCGGCGAGGCGATGGGCCACCCGGGAGTCGCTGGTGTTCTGGAACGGCGCCTTGCAGAGGACCTGCCAGCGCGCGAGGTCGCCCTTCAGATCGAGCGCTTCCTCCATCTTCACCGAGAGGAAGACGTCGGGTTCGTCCGAGGCTTTCCAGGCGTTCAGAGCGGCGTCGCGGCCGTCGCGATCGTGCGTTCGAACCCGGGCACCGACGCCGAAATCGTCGAGCATCTCGGCCAGACGCTCCTGGATGTCGTAGGAGTGGGCGTGGACGATCCCCTTCTCCTCGGGGTGGGCCGCCATGATCCGGACGATGGTGCGCGCGATCTTCGGGAGTGTCTCGTCGCGGTGCTCGTAGGTCATCTTCCCCTGCGTGACGTCGTACAGCGGCCGATTCTCGACGGGGAAAGTGTGGCCGACGTCGACGAGCGCGACGTCGTCGGGGTCGAGACCGACCTGTCGACAGAACGCGTCCTTGTTGAGGATCGTCGCCGAGAGCAAGGCAAACTTGTTCCCCCGATCCCAGACCGTGTGCGCGAGGTAGCGCTCGGGATCCATCGGTTTAATCGTCACCGGCCCGCCTGCGGGTCCGTCGCCCGCGCCGTCCGACGGCCCGACAGCCTCGTCGCTCGTCGACGCGTCGGCCGGCGGGGTAGTCTGGTCGACCAGCCACGTGGTCGGACTCTGGGGATCGCGATAGTCTGAGACGAACCAGTCGAGTTCGCCGATGAGTTCCTGCAGACGGTCGCGTTCGCGAACCCCTGCGGGCGTGAGTTGCTCCTGGGCGAGCAACTCGTCCTTGCGGCGAGTACAGACCTCGGCGAGGTTCTCGGCGTAGGTTGCCGCCCGCTCGATCGGATCTGTGTCGGCGGCGTCGAGATCTGGCACTCGGAGGTCGTCCCAGAACGGGATCGTCCGCGGGCCGAGGTGGATCGTCGCGTACATCTCGGCCCACTCGGCGAGGCCGTGGGCCTCGTCGATGACGACGACGTCGCGCTTGCGAAAGACCTCGCTGCCCGCGGTCTGCATGAAGTACGCGAGCGTCATCGCCGCGATCTCGCGATTGGAGGCAATTGCGCGGTCGGAGAAGTACGGACAGCGGTGTTTGACGTCGCAGTCGTAGCCGCGCTCGCGCACACAGGGCGCCTGGTTCACCGGCGTGCCCTCCTCGCCGGGGAGGATACAGCTGTAGTTGCCCTTCCCGCGGATGATGTTCAGGTCGGCCAGCAGGTCGTCCTCGGCGACGTCGTCTAACTGTGAGACCTGCGGCGTGGTGTAGTAGGCGCCGCTGGCCTCGCTCGGCTCGGCCTCCTCGACGGTGCGCGCACAGCCGGCGATCGCGCGAGCGAGCAGGGACTTGCCGCTGCCCGTCGGTGCGCGCACGAAGACCACGTCGTTGCCGGTCGCAAACGCGTCGCGAATGTCCTGGAGGGCTCGTTCCTGATTCCCGCGGTAACTCGGGGCGGGAAAGGCGTCGAAGATCCGCGCTGGTTGCACTGTCAGAGAGGGAGGCCGGGGTCGCCCTAAAACTGACGACTGTCCACGAACGGTGACAGTCGAAAACGGTTTCCTGGCTGTCGGTTTCGTTCCGATCTCCGGCGAAACCGCCACCTACTGCGCAGTAACGAGCCGATTACGAATATCGAACCGGCCATCGAAGTCGAGTGCGGAAGGGTCGCTCAGCGGCAAGAGCACCGCGGTGCCATCCGGCCCGCGGCGGCCGAGAGGCCGAGTGGCGTTCAAATCCCACCCCTTCCGCTTTTCCGAACGTCAGTGAGGAAAGCGAAGACTGTGGGATTTGAGCAGACGAGTCGCAGCCCGGGACGCGAACGAAGTGAGCGACCCGGACCGTCTCGGCGCGTTCAAATCCCACCCCTTCCGCTGCGCGGTTCGAGGACCGCAGGTCCGAGAACCGCGATACTGCGAACGGGGAGCGTAGCGATCCGTGAACCGCGAGGCCGAACGAACGTGAGGCCTCGGATAGTGAACGGCGACCGGCGGGAGCCGAGAACAGCGTCCCGGAGAACGGCGCGGCTCACGAACGCGCTCCACGAAACCGGCGAAAACACACGCTCCCCTGTCACGAACAAAAACGTGCGCACCCTGTCGACGTGCTACTGCACGTTTCATTTTGCCCCACATTGATTTCGACTGCCGAGGCGACAATTCGCTCTCCGGGCAGGGTGAACGTTTTTGTCATCGCTGTCGATGATCGCGTATGGAAGTGCGGTGTCGTGGCTGTGCCGGGTGCTGTCTCGACTGGCGGCCGCTGATCGACGAGAGCGAATCTAACGAGAGCGAGGGTGACGACGAGACGCAATCGGCCTCGCCGACTACCGACGACGGCCAGCGTGGGCCGTTCCCGTCGCTCGATGGCGTGGCCAACCTCGTGCCGCTCGAGCGAGACGAGGTCAGGGCGTTCGTCGACGCCGGGCTGGGCGACGTGCTGACGCCGCGGCTGTGGGCGGCTGGCGAAGCCGATCCACACGTCGACGTCGGCGAACGGCGGGTCGCGGCCGTGCACGGGCGACCGGCCTTCTTCATCGGGTTGCGAAAACCCCCGAAACCGGTTGCGCCGTTCGGACGAACCGAGGCTGCCGTGGTCCCGACCTGTGTCTTCCTCGACCCGACGACGTTGCAGTGTCGGATTCACGAGGACGAACTGTACCCCGCCGAATGTGGGGCCTATCCGGCACACAACGTCGCGCTCGACCAGCCGACCGAGTGCGAGCGAGTCGAAGCGGCGACGGGCGAGCCACGACTTCTGTCGACCGACGGCGCGGCGACGATTTCCGGCGAGGACGGACCGCTCTTCGGCCCGCAGGCGGTCGGCGGAAAGGTGTTCTGTCATCCGGATCCGACCGCGATCGAGGGGGCGGTCGACCGGATCGCACGCGGCGAGCCGACCGCGGCGGACCGAGCCGAGTTTGTCGCCGTCGCCGCGGCATCGAGTCCCGGCACGCTGGCGCACTCCGAGCCGCACTACGAGCAAGCGCGCGAGAGGACCCTCGAGACGACCTCGTGGGCTGGTTCGGCGATCGACGAGTGGGAACGGCTGGCCGCCGCAGAGCGAGACGGGGAATCGGACGTCGATTCGAGCCTGTCCCCCGCACTCGCGGAGCAGCTCGAAGTCGATCGCGGTGCTCCGGAAACGCCGGGCTGGGAGGATGGCGGAGAGACGACGGCCGACGAGACGAAGCCCTGACGGTCCAGAGAGTGCGTCAGGACACCGATGGAGCCGGAAACTGGAGATGATAACTGGAGCCGGCAACTACGCTCAGTGCGCCGCACTACGGCAGCCGGGAAAACGGACTCAGTTGGATTTGATCTCCTGGAACTGGTTCAACAGCGCTTCCGCGGAGTCGCCGGAGTCGTACTCGACCTGCCCGTGGTAGATCGTCCGTTCGTCGTCGAAGTCCGTGTCGACCGTCGACGCCTGCTTCTCACGACGTTCGTGTTCGTCGTCGTCATAGGCACCCATTGACATGGTATGTATGAACACTGTAGGATGGTATTCGATATCAATGTAACGGTCGTTCACGACAGTCCGAGCGCTGGATGAAATCGAAAGCTAAGCCAACAGGGGCCGACAGGCAGGTTCACCCGAGTTGGCAGGCCACTTGGCGACCGTGAGAAAGCGAAGACGTATGAATCTCACCGGCGTAGTTTCGGTCGTGGCACGGCCGCTTCGCTTTCGATACTCGCCCAACGCCTGGAGCCCGGGGCGCGTCGACCGGCAGGTGCTCCAGCCCCTCCAGCAGAACATCGGCGCCAGCGACGTCGACACCCGATTCGACGTCGGTGGCGAGTGGCGAACCTACCGCTTCGAGATGGACAACGGGGACATCGCCCTCTTCGCCAGCAGCGACGACGAGGCCTACTGGATGGGCAACACGGAGACCCCGCAGGCGCTCTGGCGAACGAACAAGATCGGCTGGGACGAGGCCCCGTATCGTATCGCCCGCTGGGCGAGACGCGAACTCCTCGAGACGCTCTACGACGAGGACCCGTGGCTCGAATCGTACCCGCACCTCTCGTGGTTCTTCCTCCCCGTATTCATGTCGAAGGACGGTCGCGATTCGACCCGGACGTTCTTTCGCGAGTACGACGGCGGCTTCCCCGATGCCGACCGCGACACCGTCCTCCAGTACTTCGAAGACCTCCTCCGGCCGGGCACGCTCGATCCCTACCGACACACGATGGCGGGCAAACTCGGAACGAGCGAACACGTCGACGACGTCCGAATGAGCGCCGCCATGGCAGAGTTCATCGCCGCCAGAATCCTCACGGACGCCGGCTACGGCCTCACGCCGGAGATCGAGGTGACGACCGGTCACTCGCTCGACTTCCGCGCCGAGGGTGACGAGACCAACGTCCTCGTCGAAGTCACGCGACCGCAGGCACCGTCGACGCGCGCCGCATCGGGGCCGATCGCCGCGATCCGGGATACCGTCCAGACGAAGACCAGCGGCCAGCTCTCGAAACACGGTGGCGGGGCCGTCCTCTTCGTCGACTGCTCGTCGTTCCCCGACGACGCCTGGGCCGCCATCCGCGGCGAACGCCCCGACGTCCGTCACCGACCGGCCGTCGTCTATCGGGCCCGCCCGTCGGGACGTGTCGAGGGCTACCGCCGGGGATCGGTTCCAATCGATCTCGCGCCGGCGATCGACTTCGTCGGCTGAGCGACGATCGGACCCGTTGTAGCTATCCTGCGGACTCGTGACCGGGATCCGGAGTGGCCAGTACGGCGAGCCAGAGCCCGACGATGCCGGCCAATCCCAGTACGAGGCCAGCGTAACTGATCGGGTTCAGGCCGCCGCCGATGAACAGACCGGCGACCAGCACGACCATTCCGAGGAGTAAGGCGAGCGTCGGAAGCTGAAAGCCAACGGACGGAGCCATAGCGATCGCACCACGACCAGCCACAAAAGCGTGCGCGGCGGCCGATCAGCGTCGAAAGTCGCGAGAGAACCCGTCTCAGAAGGAGAGTTGTTGGGGCTGGTAGACGCTCCCCGGTGGATTCGGATCCCGATCGCTGTAGCCGACGCGGCCGACCGCCTTATCGCTCAGCGCGCTCTGGAGGGTGAGCCGGAATTCGTCGGGTGACTCGAACGTCTCCTGGGACATTCGTCCGAGCGCGTCGCCGACCGTCTCGGTGCCGTTCGGGAGTTCGATCGGCTGGTCGCCGTACGCGGCGATCAGTTCGTCCGTCGTCGCCGGGTACTCGAGTTCGTCCGCGAGCGTGACGGTGCCGGGCAAGTGCATTGCGGCGGGATCCACACCGGGCCCAACCTTAACTATTGTCCATTATAGATATCGAGAGAGAGAGAGAGAGAGAGAGAGAGAGAGAGAGAGAGAGACGGCGGAACCTGTGAGTAGACGGTGGAACCCATGAGCGGACGACAGTCTGGGATCTGGACCGACCCGACCGGTGCCGGGCCGAAGCGGCAACAGCACGGGAGACCCAACCGCTTTGGCTCCGGCACGCGTCGGCTCAGTCATGACATCGGGGCTGCCAGGACCCTACGCCGATCTTCACGTGCATACGACACGATCAGATGGCTCACTCGACCCCGAAGCGGTCCCGGCGGTTGCGGCGCGAGCGGGACTCTCGGTGGTCGCGATCACGGACCACGATGTCGAGACGCCGTTCGCGGGACCGACGATCGAAGCCACCGAGTGGATTGATGCCGGCGCCGCGCCGGCTGGACCTGGCGAGAGCACAGCCGGTGAGACACCTCCTGAGGGCGCCGACGTGACACTCGTGGCCGGAATCGAGCTCCGGGTCAAACCCGCCGACGGCGAGGCCGTCGACCTGCTCGGCTACGGGCTCCGACGGACGAGTGCACTCGAGTCGACGATCGATCGGATCCAGCAGAACCGACGCGAACGCGGTCGAGCGATCGTCGACTGCGTCGCGGACCGGCTGGGGATCGAATTCGACGTGTCGATCGACGACGGGTTCGGTCGCCCACACGTCGCGCGCGCGATCGACGACCACCCCGACACCGATCTCGACTACCAGAACGCGTTCGACGATCTGATCGGCAGCGACGGGCCCTGTTACGTCTCGCGGGAGCTGCCGAGCTTCGAGCGCGGCCGACGACTGCTCGCCGACGCCTGCGACGTCGTCGCGCTCGCCCATCCCCTTCGCTACCGCGACCCGAGTGCGGCGCTCGACCTGGCGAGCGAACTCGACGCCGTCGAACGCTTCTACCCCTACGGTCGGACGGTCGATACCGCGGTCGTCGAACGGGCGATCGAGCGACACGACCTGCTCGCAACCGGCGGGAGCGACGCGCACGGCGATCGGTTCGGGCTCGCCGGACTCGACCGGGCCCAGTACGACCGTCTCGCCCCACCAGGCTGGTGATCGAGGGAGCCACATCGCTGCCGGGCGCCAACGTGATCGGCGATAGCGGCAGGGTCGGTCCCGAGCGGTGGGTTCAAATCGGTCGGGGATCTAGGCGGGGTATGCACTGTCATTACTGCGATCGACCGGCGGCGTTCGCCGCCGAGTCGGACGGAGTGACGGTGGGTCTCTGTGAAACCCACTTCCAGGAGCGCCTGGAGGAACTCGCCGACGCCGACGGTCTCGACGCCCTCAAAGAACACGTCGACGTCGACCGAACGGAGTAACGGCCACCGACGTCCCTCACCACTCACTGTCCCTCGCCCTCCAGCTGCATTCGACACACTGTCCCCCGCTCACTAGCCCCGACAGCCGTCTCCACGCCCGCTTCACGACCCCGAACGACTGTCAGCCGGCTCCCGCTCCCAAGAGTCTCGACCCGGTGGAGTCGAGCGCGACCACACCAATCACCGGTCGTGCTCCGACAGCGGGCGACGCAACCGTTAAGCGACGGCCGACCCCACCCGGCCGTATGGTCGACCTCTCAGCCGACGCCATGGGGAACTTCCCGGTACCCGAGTTCGAGGACCTCCCCGAGGACCTTCGAGAACGCATCGCCGAGGAGACCGAGCGCGCGGGCTTCACCCCGAACGTCTTCGCTGGCTTCGCCTACAAGTCCTCGCACTTCCGGGCCTTCTTCGCGTACCACGACGCGATCGTCGACGACGCCGCGCTCGCCCGCGAGGAGATCGAGATGCTCATCGTCGCCGTCTCGGGCGTCAACCACTGCTACTACTGCAACGTCGCTCACGGCGCCCTCGTGCGCATCTACGCCGAAGACCCGCTGCTGGCCGACCAGCTCGTCGCAAACTACCGCACCGCCGATATCAGCGACCAGCACCGGACGATGCTCGACGTCGCCGTGAAACTCACCGAGCGACCGGCCGAAGTCACTCGCGAGGACCTCGACGAACTCGCCGACGCCGGCTTCTCCGAGGAGGAAATCTGGGACATCGGGGCCGTGACGGCGCTGTTCAACCTCTCGAACCGGATGGCCATGTTCGCCGATATGCGCCCGAACGAGGAGTTCCACACGCTCGGGCGCGGCGGAGAGTAAGAAACGTCGACTCGGTACCATCGATGGCTCAGTGTGGGTCGCGAAGCGACTCGACACCACTGGACCAGGTATCGCCATCGAATTCACGAAACGCCGCGCCATCGGAGTTGTTTCTCTGACTCCATGACGAATTATTCGACGGCCACCCGATCGAACGCGCCCGGGTAATCGATCACCAGCCCGTCGGCATCGACCGGTATATTCGCCGAGAATCCGCTCGAGAGGTTCTCGTACCGGTAGCATCGTCGACCCGATGGACGATCATCGAGGCGAGTATATCGCTGCGTGACACGGTCGACGCCGAGGGCCGGAACGGAGACGTACGCGACGGAAAGTCGGGCCGTCTCGCCGACGTCGAGTCCGAGCCGCCGAATCGGGATCGTATTCGAGAACGGCGTGACGGCGATATCGACGTCGATACAGCCTTCGATCGCCGGAATCGGAGTGTTTTCCCTGCTGGTCCAGTTCCCGCCTTCCGTCGCACGGAGTGCGAGCGAGGGTTCGCTCCGGTCGAGGCGTTCCAGTTCGACGTCAGTGACCCGGTGGGTCTGATCGCAGGCGACCCGGTAAGAGAGGTGGAACGGCTCGGAGTCAGCGTGCGCTAACACGAGGCCTGTCGCTTCCACACCAGCCTCGGTCTCCACATAGTGGAGGTGTTCCAGCCCGACAGAGTCGACCGGCCGCCAGTAGACATCTCGCTCCATACTGAGCGGTTCTAACGCAGATCGCATGGGTTTGTCTATCGTGTCCAAAGGTGTCTATAAGAGCGGTAACCTGGGCCGCCCGGGAGAGCGGGCATCGAACCGAATTCACCAGCTCGATACGATTTCGAGAAACCAGCAGCCACCATCCGCTTCCGGACGCCAGAGACGAGAGTTCCGTAACCGCTTAGGGACGACAACTCCGATGTGCGGAGACGAGATGCAAGTCCAGTACTTCCTCTTCGCGACGCTCGTCGGCCACGTCGGACTCGCGATCTTCGTCACTGCACACGCTCACCTGACCGGCGAGGAGCGCGGAAACTGGCCGGTCATCACGCTCTTCCTCGGGATCGCGGGCGTTGCTGGCTACTTCTTCTACGAGCCGGACGGAAATATCTGAGGCAGAACGGAGAAAGCCAGACCGTTACGCCAGGAACACGTGCCGCGGCCGTTCTTCCAAGACGTCACGCCCGTACTCGACGGTCTCGGCGAAGTCGTCGCTGCGGAAGAACGCCATCGCGTCCTCACGGGAATCCCAGCGGCTGGCGATGAACATATCGTTCTCGTCCTCACGATTGGCAAGGAGGTCGGTCTTGCGGTGGCCGTCCATTCCCGAAAGCGCCTCACCGACATCGGCGAAGGTGTCGACGAAGTCCGTTCGGGAGTCGGGTTTGACGGTGTAGAACATCCCCATCGTTCCCCAGGAATCATCCGCCCCGTCTCCAGCCTGCCGTACTACCTCGGGCAGGTCCGCGAGGAAGCCGGCCGCGGTCTCCGCGGCGCTCTCGGTCTCCCAGAGGCTGGCGACGGCAGTCTCGGCGTCGTCGCTCGCGACCTCGGTGGGTTCGTACACTGCCGTCATCACGTGCGTATCGTAGTGGTCGAAATTGGTCCGGAGGCCGTCGGCTTCGGCGAAGAGTTCGTCGGGGTCGGCCGCGGAGTAGAGAACGACCGCGTGGACGTCCTCGCCGTGGGGCTTCCCGGCGTAGACGCCGAGGTCTTCGAGTTCACTCCGGACGCCGTCGGGCGCGCCCCCGGCGTCGTCGCCCTGTGCGTGGTCACCGCCGTGGCCGTGGTCATGGTCGTGCGATCCGTCGCCGTGGGACCTCCCCGACTCGTTGCCGTGTGGGAAGCCGTCCGCTTCGCCGCCGTGTTCGCGGCCCGTGCCGGTCGCGTGCGGCGAGTCGGTGGCCTCCGACGGCTCGCCGGTCAGCGACTCGCCGGCCATGTACGCACCGAGCTTCGCGGGCTCGAACTGCCGGCCGATGCGGAAGCGGCCGAATTCGGCGAACTTCGAACTGGAGGGATCGAAGCGCATCTCGTAGAGCAGGTCCTTGATGTCGGCCGGGTCGTCGGCGAAGAGCGTGACGCCCCACTCGTGGTCGTCGAGGCCGGCGCTGCCGGAGATGATCTGGCGGACCTTGCCGGCGTAGGTCTTGCCGATGTCGCCGTGACTCGACACGTGCTCGGCACGCTCGTCGAACGGCAGATCGTACCAGTTGTACTCGGGATCGCGCCGTTTGTCCATCGGGTAGAAGCTGACGTAGTCCGCGTCGGGGATGTCGGGGTGGAGTCGCGACTCGATGTAGCGCTTCATGCCCGGATCGGCCTCGGCGTCGGGATCGAAGTAGTCGTTCGCGCCGCCGTAGCCCGAGGCTTCCGTCACCGAGACGTACGAGTCGCTGTGCTCGGTGAACGCCGCGAGTTCGGTGCGCTCGAACCGGCGTTCGAGTGCGTTCAGGTCCGAGAGGGTCGGGCGGAGGTGAATGAAACACAGGTCGGCCTCGTGGCCGAGAACGGCGACGCTCGTCGACCCACCCGAATCCGCGTCGGCGACCGCCTCGGCGGCCTCGAGATAGGCGACACCGTCCGCAAGCGCTCGTTCACGCCGTCGGGCGGGCGCCTCGCGCCAGGCGTCCCAGTCGACGGTCCGAAAGTCGTGGAGCATGTACCAGCCTTCCGCGGTATCCGGTGGCGTCCGTCGGTCCATACGGAGACCTTCGGACGGCATCGTCAAGAAAGACCGGTTTTCGCCCGGTCACCCAGACCGCCACGCGTCGGGGTAACGGCCGCCGAAACCGACGGTTTTGCAGAGTACCGAAACGCTTTACCAACTTCCGTTTCAAACGACGGGCGTATGCGGAAAAGTGGACCACCGAAGGGACTCATCGCCTATCTCGTCCTCGAGCTACTCGAAGAGAAGCCACGGTACGGGTACGAGATACTCAAGGAGATCAAGGATCTGAGCGGTGGCCACTGGGAACCGTCCTACGGATCGGTCTACCCCATCCTCTACAAGTTCGAGGAGAAGGGCTGGGCCGAGCGGATCGAACGCGAGGACGAACCGGATCGCAAGTACTTCGAACTCACCGACGACGGCGCCGAAGAACTCGCAGACCGGCGCGAGGAAACCGCCGACACCGCCCGCGAGTTCGCCGACGTCATCCTCGGCTTCTACCACGTCTACGCGGTTATCGCGACCGACGAGCGCTTTACGGTCCCCGAACTCGAGAACACCTGGCACTTCGACGAGGACTTCAGCCGCTGGATCGTCGAACAGGTCGCCAGACACCACGAACACTACTTCGACGCCGACTTCGATCGTCTCGACGAGACACCGACGGAGTTCTACGAGCGCCACGGCCTCGACGAGGAGTGAGGGAGTTCACGTGACGCCGGCGGGGAAGCGCCGGAGGCACGACCGGCCAAAGCATCGCCGCGGCGACTCCCCGTCGAGAATTGAGACGGAAATTCCAGCGATACCGACGAGCGACCACGTCGGTCTCAGTGAAGCACCGAGGGGGCGAAGACCATCACGAGGAAGGTCGCGAGCATCGTCACGCCGACAACGGTGGTGACGACGCGGACCATCCCACGCGTCGCCTCGATGCCGGGAATCCGAGAGAGGACCGCCTCTGTCGAGGTACGCAGGATGTGCCCGCCGTCGAGCGGGAACGCGGGGATACAGTTGAAAAAGCCGAGGTTGAGGTTGATCCAGCCGGTCCAGAACAGGATGTTCGCGATCGCGAAGACAGCCGGCTCGCCGAGGACGCTCGAAACCTCGTAGAAGTTCTCGACGCCGCCGGCGAAGCCCGCGAAGTTAAAGCGCATGCCAGCGATCGCCATGATCGGGAGCATGAGGGCGATAAAGATCTTGCCGAAGAACGTCTCCCCGAGCGAGCCGAAACCGTTCGGGCTATCGCCGCCGAGGACACTGTGGAAGGTCTTGACCGGATAGAACTGGACACCGATGTCGTTGACCTGCATCCCCGAGATTCCGGAGTGAACGGCGGGGCCGAACTGCGTGGCGTCCGCGTCGGCCGTCACGTCGAAGCTGACCCGTTCGCCGTTCAGAAAGCCGGTCAGTTCGATCGATTCGCCGTCGCGTTCCTCGATCAGCGATTCGAGGGCCGAGCCATCGTGGACGCGTTCGCCGTCGGCTGTCGTCACGACGACGAACGAGTCGACCGGGGCCCCGGCATCTGCCAGCGGGCTGCCCTCGAGTACCTGCATCGAGGCGCCGATCGGAACCTCACGAGTCTCGGTCGATCCGTCTGCAGCCCGGGTGGTGATCGAGACGCGTTCGGCCTGGCCGACGGCGTCGACGAGGTCCTCACGCGTCGAGACGTCTTCGCCGTTGACCGAGAGGATTCGCTCGTTCAGCCCCAGGCCCGCAGGGCCGTCGGAGAGCGTCGAGACCACGATCGGTGCCCGGTCGACGGTCGCTTCGCGTTCGCCGTCGATCGTGACGGAGATCGTCCCCGCGTCGATTTCGTCGAGTGTGTCGATGAACTCCTGATTGTCCGCGACTGCCTGTCCGTCGACGTGGGTGATTCGATCGTGCTCGCCGATGCCGGCTGCCTCGGCGGGTGAATTGTCGACGACGCCTCCGATGGCCGCACCCGGGGCGACGGTGATAACCGACCCAACGAGCCAGAACAGTGCGAGAAAGGCGAGGATCGTCACGGCGAAGTTGTTGGTGACGCCGGCGGCGAACATGCGCGTCTGGCCGCCCCGACTCGCCGCGTCGCTACTCTCTTCGTCCGGCTGGACGAACGCCCCGATCGGCAACACGGCGAGCATAGCGACGCCCATCGAGTCGATGTCGATGTCCTCGACCCGACAGAGCAGTCCGTGGCCGCCTTCGTGAACGACGAGGCCGATGAACAGCCCGGCGACGATACCCGGCGTGGCCGACAGCGGGAGGAAGTCGTTGACGCCGGGGATGACCAGGACGTTCTGGGGTTGCTGAATGCCAGTCGGCTGCGGGGCCAGCAGGGCGCTGATGGCCGAGATCAGCAAGAATACGAACATCCCCACCATCGCGACGAGCGCGATACCGACGCCGAGGTTCGTCCACGCTCGCCAGAAGCGCTTCGGCTGGGCCAGCCAGTCGAGGAAGTCGCGACCCCGTTTCGTGTGGAACGTCACGATCGGTCCCTGCGTCCCGATCCACTCTGGCAGGACGCCGCGCTGTTTCAGGGCGAGGAGTCCCGCCCAGTAGAGCCCGATCCCGATCAGCACCCAAGTCACGAGCGTCGATCCGAAAAGTTCGGGGACAAATCCGGCAGAGAGGGCAGCATGCATTGGTCGTCGTCAGTGCTCACGGTTTCGAGTGATTTGGGTCTGGCGCTTCGGGACTCCGTCACACGCAACTCGCCCACAGAGCCGAATTAGTTCGCGAACCAACGAACCGGCCGAGCGGGAGTGGTCACCGCTCTCGCCGGAGGCGATCGACCACGAAGTCGCGATCGAGTTTCGCGAGGAACTGGCCGAGTTTCGGTCCCTGCTCGTCGTCGAAGAACAGGCGGTAGCCAGCAGCGAAGAAGTCACCGACGGGGACGTCGTGGCGCTTGGCCGTCTCGTAGATCTCGCCTTGCAACTCCTCGGGGTCGTCGCCGCCGTCGGCCACGAAGTCGGCGAGGTCGTCGAGCGCCGCCCCGGTCGCGTCGTCGAAGTCGTGGGCCGGGATCGCGGCGCGTTTGAGTTCGTAGTCGAACTCGTTGCCCGTCCGGCGCGCCCACGCCTGTGCGTGTTCGACCCGATCGAGTGCGGCGTCGACGGCCCACTCGGGCGCGTCGTCGGGGATGTGGCCCTCTGTGCGAGCGATCTCCTCGCGGATCGATGGCTCCTCGGTCATGCCGAGGACGGCGGCGAAGGTGTAGGAGAGGCGAATTCGGTCCGGGTCGGGCTCGGAAACGACGAGCGGGTAGACCCGCTCCGCGAAGCGTTTCTCGTCCTCGCTCGCGTCGATCTCGCCGAAGTAGATGCGCTCGAAGCGGTCGAATTCGTCGACCAGCTGGTCGAGCCGTTCGATGCTGAAGTCGCGGGCCTTCGAGGGATCCTTCGCGAAGAAGTACCGGAGCACTTCGGGTTCGATCAGTTCGAGGACCTCGGAGACGAGGGCGACGTTTCCTTCCGAGGAGGAAAAGGGCTCGCCGTCTAACGTGAACCACTCGTAGACCATCGGCACCGGCGGCTCGTTTTCGAGAACGGTCCTGGCGATGTCCTCGCCGCTCGGCCAGGAGCCCTCGGCGTGGTCCTTGCCGAACGGTTCGAAGTCGACGTCGAGCGCCTCCCATTGGGCGGGCCACTCGAAGCGCCAGGGAAGTTTGCCCTCGCGCAGGGTGGCCGTGCCCTCGTGGCCACAGCCCTCGATCGTCTGCTCGCCGGCCTCCAGGTCGGTGCACTCGTAGTCGACAGTTGCCGCGGTAGTGGTCTCGCGGGTCGCTTCGCTCCCCGCTCGACTATTCGAGGCGCTTCGCGCCTCGCTATCGACGTCGACGCTCGTCACCGTCTCGGTGAGCTTCCCGCAGTTCGCACAGATCGGGTTGAACGGGACGTAGTCGCCGTCGGCGTCGACCGAGTCCTGATAGTCTGAGAGGACTTCGCGTGCGCGGTCGCGATGTTCCAGAAGATAACGGGTGACGGCCTCGAACGTGCCGTCCTCGTAGAGAGCCGTGTTCGAGAGCAAGTCGATGGGGATGTCCATCGCGTCGGCACTCTGTGCGATGATCGTCGCGAAGTGGTCGCCGTAGGAGTCACAGCAGCCGAAGGGGTCCGGGATGTCGGTGTACGGATGACCGAGGTTGCGTCCGAGTGCGCCCGCGTTCACCTCGCCCAGGTCAACGAGATTGCCGTCGAGGTCGGCGAGCGTACGGGGAAGTTTCCGGAGCGGGTCGCGATCGTCGGCCGTGAAGACCTGTCGGACCTCGTGCCCGCGCTCGCGGAGGACCGCGGCGACGAAGTAGCCGCGCATGAGCTCGTTGACGTTACCAAGGTGTGGCACGCCAGAGGGCGAGATGCCGCCTTTGATGACGATCGGATCGTCGGGATCGCGCTCGCCCGACTCAATCCGACGTTCGATGCGGGTTTCCACCCGGTCGGCGACGGCGTCGGCCCAGAAGACGTGGTGATCGTCGGCCCCGCCCTCGCCGTCGCCGCGCTGGAGCGTGTACGGGTTCGTTTCGGCGGCCCCGCCCTCGCCCGAAGAATCAGCTGCGGCGTCGGCTCCAGGATCGGCTGTGGCGTCGTCTGCGCTCATCGGTCGTCGAGTGCCCAGTAGGAGGGTTCGTCGCCGGCGCTCGTTGGGATCACGTCGGTTCCGTCGTGCGATCCGGAGCGAACGGCGCGGGCGATCCGGTCGGGGTCGGTGCCGTCGATGACGATGGTTCGCATCCCCGAGCGCTGGATGATCTTCGACGCGAGCAGGTCCACTGGTGCGGACGCGCCCGCGGTCATCTCCAGGTCGGCGACGACATCGACGAGGTCGCTCGCGGTCAGTTCCTCGAACTTCGTGGCGCCGTCGTGTTCGTTGGGATCGTCGCTGTAGACGCCGGGAACGCTCGTCGCGTAGACGAGGAGATCGGCGTCGATGTACTCGGCGAGGGCGGCACTCACGGCGTCGGTCGTCTGGGCCGGTGCGACGCCGCCCATGACGGAGAGTCCGTCCCGTCGGAGCGCCTCCGCGGCCTCCTCGTAGTCGTGGGCCGGCGCCGTGACGGAATCTTCGCCGAGCGCCGCGATCAACAGGCGTGCGTTCAGGCGCGTGACGTCGATACCGAGCTGGTCCAGTTCGATCTCGTTCGCGCCGAGATCCCGCGCCGCCCCGATGTACTCCCGGGCGACGCCGCCGCCTCCGACGACGCATCCCACGCGACAGCCCTCGGCGACGAGGTCCTCGACGACGGCCGCGTGTTTCGACACCCGCTCGGAACCGGGTTCGGGCATCAACACGCTGCCACCGATGGAGACGACTACTTTCATGCTGTCGCGTCGTAACTCGGTTGGAATCTTAAGGGTTGTCAAGTGCGAGGGCCTGAGCGCACGCGAAGGCCCTCGACTTTCTGAGCGGCGACCACCGGGAGCCGCGAAGTGGGCGGTCCGGAGTAACGCCGAGGGCCGCCAGCTACCGAACGGAGAGCGAAGCGATCCGTGAGGTGCGTGGATCCGAGCGAAGCGAGGATTCACGGTTATCGAGCGGGGAGGAACGACCCGCGAAGTGCGTGGACGCGAGGGGACCGAAAGTCCACGTTTATCGAACGGGGAACGAAGTGACCCGCGAGGTGCGAAGACGGAAACAGAGAAGATGTAGTAGCCCCCGATTTCTGCGGAGACAACTGGGTGAGTGAGTAGCCCGACGTAAGCAGAACCCCGCTAGCGACCCACCACAATAATGGCCATAGAGAACCCGTTACGGGAACCACTTTAAGACATTAGGAACAGTATAAACCGAACAGAAATTGTTAATGGCTAGTTTTACCAGAGTAACGGACGGATAAATGAACACAAGTGTTCATTATTGGCTATTTTTCAATTAATCTAAATGAGAGAATATCTCTAGATTTCCCTATAGTTATGGCGTCTAGATAAGTAATTTTCAGATTGGCGGTGAATGGAGACGTTTCGTTAGGCCAGCAAAACTCGATAAATATAGCCAGCACCACCCCCTATGGAATTAATAATAATCAATGGTAGACAAGTTCACGAATGATTAATACAGAGATTATGATGGGTGTCACGATGTGTGTCACGAGAGGACGACACACAGTGCAGAGACATGAGAGGTACACAGCACTCGACCCTGATCAGGGTCATGGCACTCGTGTTCGCGATCCTCATGGTGAGCTCCATGCCCGCAATGGCGTTCGCGGGGGGCAACCTCGGAGGAGAAACGACACAGGCGGATCTCGACAACAGCGTCGAGATGAAGAGTACCGCACCGGACGCGACGGCGTCCGTCGAAATTTCAGACGAGTTGCTAGAATCCGAAGAGCGGATCGAGGCGATCGTCCGCTTCGAGGATGCGGACCTGGCGGCGGCGTCGACAGCCGCCGAGGTAGAGTCGACGCTCAAATCGACGGCCGAGAACACGCAAGCTGACTTTACCGAGTGGGCCGGAGAGACGCAGGGCGTCGCCGTCCAGAACGATTTCTGGGTGACCAACGCCGTCCTAATCTCCGTCGACACCGACGCGGCCAGGGAGCACGATCTGTTCGAGGAGATGGCAAACAAGCCACACGTCGAACGGATCCACGAGAACATGCAGTTCTCGCTCCCTGGCGGTGAAACCGCTGACGGAGGGCAAGCTGACGGGGGCGCCAGTGCGTCCGAACTCACCCCGTCACCCCAGAACGAGAACGTCACGTACGGACTCGACCAGATCAACGCGACCGAGACCTGGTCGCAGTTCGGTACCCAGGGTGAGGGCGCAAAGATCGCCGTCCTCGACACGGGCGTCGACGTCGGTCACCCGGATCTCGACCTCTACACCGAGGACGAGTCGGACCCGACCTACCCGGGCGGGTGGGCGGAGTTCGACTCCAACGGTGACCAGGTCGAAGGCTCCGAACCGCACGACAGCGGCGAACACGGGACGCACGTCACTGGCACCGTCTCGGGCGCCGAAGACACCGCGGGCGACGTCCCAAGTTACGGCGTCGCACCGGAGGCCGACATCATGCACGGGATGGTGCTCCCCGGCGGCTCGGGCTCGTTCGCCCAGATCGCCGGCGGTATCGAATGGGCGGCCGAGGAGGATGCCGACGTCGTCTCGATGAGCCTCGGTGCGAGCGGCTACAACGGAGAGCTCATCGACGTCGTCGAGAACGCCAACGACGCCGGCACGCTGGTCATCGCCGCGATCGGCAACCAGGGTCCGTTCGACCCGGCCCCACCGGGATACAGCGGCTCGCCGGGTAACTACTACTCGTCGTTCGGCGTCGGTGCGGTCGACGCGAACGCGGACGTCGCGTCGTTCTCGCTCGGCGAGCACATCGACACGGCCGACGCGTGGGGCGACGATGCCCCCGACTACTGGCCGGACCAGTACACCGAACCGGCCGTCGCCGCGCCCGGCGTCGACGTGTTGAGTTCGATCCCCGGCGGCGACTACGACGGCTCCTTCTCGGGAACGTCGATGGCCACGCCGCACGTCGCCGGCGCGGTCGGTCTGATGGTCTCGGCCTCGGGCGGCGCCGCCGACAACGACATGATCGTCGACGCGCTAGAGGAGACGGCCTGGAAACCCGACGATTGGGACCAGCCCGAAGACGAGCGAGACAACCGTTACGGCAGCGGGATCATCGACGTCCCCGCCGCGACCGCCCTCGTGGCGCTCGACAGCGGGATCAACGGGACGGTGACCGACTCGTCGGGCGAGCCGATCGAGGGCGCGACCGTCTCCCTCGACGCCGGCCAAACCGTCCAGACGGACGGGAACGGGAGCTACCAGCTACTGGCCCAGCCCGACACCTACGAGGTGACGGCCAACGGCTTCGGCTACGCCGAGACGAACGCGACCGTCGAGATTCCGGACAACGAGACCTTCGTCGAGCAGGACTTCGAGCTCGCCGACGGGCTCGGAATCAACCTGCTTGCTGACCAGCCCGAGGACGTCAACCGCGGCGACTCGTTCAACGTGACCGCCGACGTGGCGAACGTCGAGACGATCACGATCGACAACCTCGGCGGCTACGACGGCGATCTCACCCTCACCGTCAACGGCGAGGAAGTTACGGTGGGTGAACCGCACGACTTCGACGAACCGTTCACCGGCGAACTGACGATCGTCGCCCAGACCGACTCGCTCGGCGTCGGGGACATCGAACTGCACCACACGTTCGACGGACTCGGCGACCAGAGCGAGCTGACGACTGGACCGACGACCGTCTTCGAGGACGTCTACTCGGTCGCGGTGCTCGACGACTCCTCGTCGGCCACCGACACGCTCGTCAGTCGGATCGAGGACAACACGCCCGGCTACGTCGAGGTCGACGCGGTCTACGACGACGCCGGCGATGCACTCGCCAACGATCCCGCCTCCTACGACGGCTGGGTCGTCCACAATATTCCGGAAGACGACGCCGAAGCGTTCGTCGACGCGACCGACGACGCGCTGACGGGCGTCGTCTGGATGGACCAGTGGGGATCGGGCAGCAATGCGGTCCCGTCGAAATCCGCTGCGGTCGGGAACCCGGCCGAGACGGATCAGGGCTTCTCCGCGCCGAACCCGAGCATGGAGATCCTGGCCGACCACCCGATCTTCGACGGCGTCGGCGAACCAGGTGAGGAGGTCCAGCTCCACACCGCCGGCTTCGCCGACACGACCTGGTTCGACGGCTACGACGGCCAGGTCATCGGGAACGTCCAGTCCGGTTCGGTCACGGATGGCTCCGGTCTCGGCATCGACGCCGAGAAACAGAGCGTCCTCCTCACGACGTCCGGCCTCACGACCTTCGTGGGCGCGGGCGACTACACGGCCGAGGCGGATGCGATCTTCGGCAACGCCGTCACCTGGGCGGCCGAGCCGCCGCACACTCGCATCGTCGAAGACCAACTGGACCACGTCGCCGAGGGTGACGACGTCGGCGCGACCTTCGACGTCGAGGGCCTCGAGAAGGTCTCGACGAGCCTGCACGAGTCCTCGACGATCGACCAGGACGACCTGATGCTGTATCTCGACGGATCCGTCAACGCCTTCGACGAGTGGCGATCCTACCCCGACTACGCCACGAAAGAGGACTACACGGTCCACGTCGAGGTCGACGACGGTGCGGTCGGCTCCGTCGTTCTCGAACACACGTTCGTCGACCGACAGGGCGAGGAGATAGTCCTGACGACCGGGCCCACGGCCGTCTACGACGCGCCGCTCGACGTGCCCGGTGACGTCGGAACGATCCAGGAGGCCGTCGACCTCGCACCAGACGGCGCCGAGATCGTCGTCGCCGACGGCACCTACGAGGAGGCCGTCACGATCGACGAGACGCGAAACCTGACGCTCACGAGCGCCGACGGCGCGACGCCGACGATCGTCGCCCCCGAGGACGCCTCGGGTGACACCGTCTCGATCGGTGCCGACGGCGTCAGCCTGAGCGGATTCGACGTCGATGCCGGTGGCAACGGCGGCGTCGCCGTCACGGCGGCCGACGCCACCGTCACGGACGTGAGCGTGTCGAACGCCAGTAGCGGCATCTCGCTCGACGGCGCGACGGGCGCGAGCGTCTCCGACAGCAGCGTCTCGGACGCCGCGACCGGCATCGCCGTCTCGGACAGCCAGAACAGTTCCGTGACGAACGCCGAGGTTTCGGCGACCGACATCGGCGTCGGCGTCGCCGACTCCGAATTCGTCGACGTCTCCGAGACGTCGATCGACGCGGGCGAGCACGGCATCGGGATCGATGGCGCTGACGCCATCACCGTGACGAACAACTCCGTGACGAACGCGTCGGTGGGCATCGGCACCACCGACAGCGCCGTCGACACGATCACCGGCACCGACGCCACCGACGTCGGCGTCGGAATCGGCATCGACGGCGGGTCGGTCGCGGCAGTCACCGAGAACAGCGTGACGGAAGCGGAGACTGCCATCGCCGTCGAGAACGACGCCAGCGTGGCCGACCTCTCGCACAACGAGGTCACCAACACCACGACCGGGCTCTCGATTGCCGGTTCGTTCACGAGCGTCGACGCCACGATGAACGCCATCGCGGCCGAGACCGGGATCGAGACGGGTGACGTCTCGAGCGACCGCGTCTCGATCGGCTTCAACGACCTCGAAGCAACCGAGACCGCCATCGCCCACACCGGCGAAGACGCGTTAGACGCACGTCACAACTGGTTCGGCGACCGCGGTCCGGTCGCGAACAACGGCGTCAGCGGCGACGTCGTCTACGATCCGTTCCTGACCGAAGTGCCTGACGGCGTCGACGAAAACACGACTGAGATCGCCGTCGACGTCGTCATGGACGAAGGCGGGACGTACACGATCGGCGTGCCCGGCACGACCGATCAGACCGTCAGCGACGTCTTCGGCGACGACTTCGGCGGGACGGCTTACGGCTACGATTCCGGTGACGGGAAGTGGAACCAGCTGAACGACAACCACGACCTGAGTTCGCTCTCGGCGATCCTCGTCACCGACGCCGACGCGGGTGCCGCCGTCCTCGACTTCCAGGTCGAAGACGACTTCACCCTGCCGGGCTCCGAGAACCTGAACCAGGGTTGGAACCTGGTGAGCCCGACCGCCTACACGGAGACGGCGGACGGCTTCGGGAACTCGAACAGCCCCGACAACGTCCACGTCGCCTACGAGCACGGGTCGAACCACCTCGGTGAGACCGTCGACGCACTCGGCGACGAGTACGACGGCGACGCCGAGGTGAACCCGTTCGGCGGCTACTGGGTCCACATCGAGAGCGAGGACGACGAATATCAGCACAGCGTCGACCTCGAACGGAACCCAACGACCGACGAGATCTATTCGGAACTCGACCTGCTGTCGTCTGACGATGACGACGGCGACGACGGGCCGACGCTGCCCGACGAGGTGAACGTGGCCGTCGTCGACGAAACGAATTATCACGAAGGTGCCATCGAGAGCGTCCTCGACGAGCGACTCGACAGCCGCTACACGGTCGAGACGCTCACGGCCGACCAGCTCGTGGATTCGATGGGCGATTACGATGTCTTCGTCGTCCAGCGCTTCGGGAGCGACGAACTCGCTCAGAACTTTACCGATGCGCTCGGCTCCGATCAGGCGACGATCTACCTGGATTCCTACCAGGGTGGCACGTCCGAGGCCTACGCGGACGGCGTCTACCGGCTCCACAACATCCGCGAGGATCCGGCGGTCAGGACCGCCGAGGCCACGGCCACCGACGGTGAACCGGTCGAACTCGACATCGATGCGGATCACCCGATCTTCGAGGATATCGGGAGCGCCGGCGACACCGTCACGGTCTACGACGGCTCGACGACCTGGGGCGCCTGGTTCGACGACTACAGCGGAACGGTCCTCGCCGACGGCGACTGGAGCGCCGGCACCGACGGCGAACACGAAGGCGGCGCAGTCGCGGTGGACGCGGATCGAAACGAGATCCTGAACACGGCCATCGCGCGCGACTACTTCACCGACGGGGGGAACTTCACGGACGCGGGCAACCAGCTGCTCGCGAACTCCGTCGAACACGGCGCTGACCTCGCGTTCGGCATCGCACCCGCGGGCGAGAGCGAGACGAGCGCGTCGGCCACCGCTCCGGCGATCGGCCCCGCACCGACCGGCGCCATCGTCGGCTAGACGCATCGATTCCTGACCACCCATTTATCGATACACCACTGATCCAATGCACCCGAACTCACGAATCCGAACGATCGCCCTGGTCGTGATAGTTACCATGGTCGCGGTGAGTACGCTTTCCGCCGCCCCGATCGCAGCGAGCGACGATCCGCCGCCACCGCCACACTCGTTCCACGGCGAGGTGTACGTCGACGGCGAGCCAGCATCGCCCGGCACGGAGATCGTCGCCATGATCGACGGCGAGGAGCGTGGCGAGATCGTCGTCTCCGAGAATGGAACCTACGGCGGCCCCACCGTCGGCGACGAGAAGCTCGTCGTCCACGGCGAGAACGGCGACGAGAACAAGACGATCACCTTCCTCGTCGACGGCGAGGCGGCGAACGAGAACGCCGCGTGGACGGCGAGCGGCGACGACGAATTCCACCTCGTCGTCGGCGACGCACCCGGAGGCGGTGGCGGCGGTGGATTCGGCGCCCCGCCATCGGATAGCGACGGCGATGACGGTGGGTCCGCCCAAGCAACGTCGGAGGAGACGGACGACAACGACGAGAACGCAGGCGACGGGGCTGACGATGGAGACTCGGACGGCGACGAAGCTACCGGCGAAGACGGTGACGACGGCTCCGGATCGCCAGCTGACGACGATGCGTCGTCGATGCCTGGTTTCGGAAGCGCCAGCGCCTTCCTCGGCCTGCTCGCGAGCCTCGCCCTGCTCGATCGGCGCCAGTAACGGCACCTCCTGACGCCCGCAGTGGGCGTTTTTCGACGGCTCATTGCCCAACTGCTAGCGATCCCTCGATACATAACGGACACACAGTGCGAGCGCCGCGAGCAGGTTGGTCGAGCGGCTAGTCACTCGCCTTTCCAGAGATCCGCAGTGAGTCGATCGGCCCACTGGGTGTTTTCGCCGGGTTCGACGTACGCCTCGTGCCCAGAGACGACGTCGGTGACGTCCACGCTCTCGAAAATCGTTGGGTGACCGGCCGGGGAGTCACGACAGTCCACGCCACGGCACCCGAGCCCGACGTTGCACGAGAGGAGCCGGTAGAGCCAGCACACGGTCCGATCGGTTCTGGAGTGATAGGACAGCACCCGTGTGGCCGACTCGCGGATGCCGGCTGCGTACCGGCCCCCATCGCAGACGGAATCGGCGTCGACGCCGGGGGCGAGGAGGGAGACGGTATCGACGACGATGTCACCAGCGAGGTCGACGAGCGCCTCGAGGACCACGCGAGCGCCGAGCGAGTGGGCGAGCACGACGAGGGTCGCGTCGGGCGCCCGCGAACGAATCGCCCGAAGCCGGTCGGCGAGCCGACCGCCGGCAGCGTCCGCCCGCCGGCGCGCCCGCCAGAAGTTGATCGTGTGTGCGTCCCACTGGGCCGGGACGACCGAGACCTCGACACCGCGACGGTCGAACGCGCGTTCGAAGCTGGCGGCGTACCCGCCACTCACCGTCCGCCCGAACCAGCCGTGAACGAAGAGACAGACGGTATCACCGTCCCAGAACTCGGCCGGGGTCGTCGGGGCGGGTTCGGTCAGGTCCACCACGGGAGCGTCACCGTCAGTCATTGGATCGAACGATCGTCGAACAGCCAGCGGCGTCGAGACGGGTCGCTGACCAGACAGGTTGCGATGCGTGTCGAGCGCCGATAGTCGTTTCGACGAGGGAGTCTGACCTGAGACCGACGATCGGGGGGTTCGTTCACACTGCCACCGGTCTGCTCAAATCTCCGTGTTTGAGTGTCCTTCAACACAGACTGCTCGCTACGCTCGCAGTGGTGTGCTGAAGAGAAACGTCCTGACGGAGTCTTACGCGAACGGACGTGAGCGTAAGGCACGTCAGGACCGAAAGACGAAGCGGATGCTCCGCGCTGCGAAGCATCCGCGACTCACGGTTCACTTCGTTCACCGTTCATCTGATCGAGGTCCTTGCTCACTTCGTTCGCTCGGACCTCGCATGAGGAGTGAGCGTCCTGACGGAGATTTGAACTCGCCGAGACGGTTGCGCTCGCTCCCGTTGGTCGCTACGCGCACTGCGACTCGTCTGCTCAAATCTCCGCGTATCGCTTCTTCCACAACGCGTTTTCGCAGCGCTTCGCGCTGCTCAAGGTGTTGATGTGGAAGAAGCGTCCTGACGGAGATTTGAACTCCGGTCCCTGGCTCCGCAAGCCAAGAGGATAGTCCACTACCCTACCAGGACTCGAATATTCCTATCGCGGGTTCGGTTAAAGCCCTTTCGAAACGGACACGTGCAGTCCGGTGATTGCATCGCGATAATGTTGATACGGCACGCCCGCGAGACAGTAAAATACAGATGGTAAAATCTCTATTTCACCATCCAGAAGTGGTTTTATAATAGGCATCGAAGTGGGGGTATGCGCCGACGTAAACTGCTCGCAGGCCTCGGAAGTACAGCAACAATCCCACTCGTCGCTGGTTGTCTAACCGACGACGAAGACAATGGAGACGATGAAAAGGAGGATCCGTCCGACGACGGCAACGAATCGATCGACGATGGAAACAACGGGTCGGATGACGGGAACGAATCCGACGACGGAAACGAGTCCGAAGAGGGGAGTGGTAACGAGTCGACGACGAATTCGATCGAGACGCTCTCACAGACCGAACTCGACGACCCGGTCGAAGACGAGCGAAACGTCGAGGCGACGGCGACGGTCTCGGCCGACGGCGAGACTGTCACTATCGAAGGCCAGCTCGAAGCAGCGACGCCGTGTCACGAAGCTGTCGTCACCGGCACGACGCTGGAAGACGGCACGCTGACGGTGAGGGTCGGGCTCGAGAAGACGGACGCCGACACGTGTACGCAGATGATCAGTCAGATCGACTACAAGGCGACGGTCGATGTCACGGACGGTGAGGCGACCTCGGTAGTCGTCGTTCACACCGACCGGGTCGACGAGACGACCGCCGCCGACACCGAGCTGTAGCCCAGTTCCCCCTCACAATCATTGTCCCGCTGACGACACGCCCCCAACTCACGCCGGACCCTTTTCTTCGCGGGTACCCGCCTCCGGGTGCCGATTCGTCGCGAACCAGCCAGCGCGTTTGACAATACTTATGCGCGGTTGCGTCCTGTTCGGGCATAGCATGAGCGACATCGAGGGGATCTACGAGGATCTCGAGGCGGACGTCTCCCTCGAGAAGTTTCGCGAGGCCGTCGAGGCCAAAGTCGAGCAGATGGGCGGGCTCGCGGACGAGGAGACGGCCGCCATGCTCGTCGCCCACGAGGTAGGCGAGAGCGAGGTCGGCGGGATCGCAGACATCGAACCGGGAATGGAAGAGGTGAAATTCGTCGCGAAGGTGACGAACGTCGGGGAGGTGAAGACCTTCGAACGCGAGGGCGAGGACGACGACGGCCGCGTCGTCAACGTCGACGTCGCCGACGAGACGGGGGCCGTCCGGATCACCTTCTGGGACGAGCGCGCCGAAGCCGCCGTCGAGGAACTCGAAGCGGGACAGGTGCTCCGGATCAAGGGCCGACCGAAGGACGGCTACAGCGGCGTCGAGGTCAACGTCGACGAGGCCCAGCCGGACGACGACACGGAGATCGAGGTGAACGTCTCGGATACACACACCGTCGAGAACCTCACGATCGGGCTCTCGGACGTCACCCTCGTCGGCGAGGTGCTGGAGACGGGTTCGATACGCACGTTCGACCGCGACGACGGCTCGAAGGGGAAGGTCTCGAACCTCACCCTCGGCGACGAGACGGGACGCGTGCGCGTCACCCTCTGGGACGAGCAGGCCGATCTCGCGACCGAAATCGACGACAGCGAGGTCGTCGAGGTGGTCGACGGCTACGTCAAAGAACGCGATGGAAACCTCGAACTCCACGTCGGCAATCAGGGGACGGTCGAGGTTGTCGACGAAGATGTCCAGTACGTCCCGGACAGCACACCGATCGAGGACGTCGAGATCGACCAGACGGTCGACCTGAAAGGCGTCGTCCGTTCGGCTGACCCGGTTCGCACCTTCGACCGCGATGACGGCTCCGAAGGACAGGTTCGAAACATCCGCGTGCAGGACGCGACGGGTGACCTCCGGGTCGCGCTCTGGGGCGAAAAGGCCGACATCGACATCGGCCCCGGCGACGAGGTCGCGCTGGCCGACGTCGAGATCCAGGACGGCTGGCAGGACGACCTCGAAGCCTCCGCCGGCTGGCGCTCCACCATCACCGTGTTGAACGCGGCCGAGACCGACGCAGGTAGTGACTCGGAAGGGGGCAGCGATTCCTCGAGCCTCTCGTCGTTCGCCGACGGCGATGGGTCGAAGTCGTCAGCGTCGGATTCGGACGATACCGGCGAGACGAGCGCCGATCCGGCCGAATCGAACGGCCCGGCGGACGGCGAGGAGATCGAGTTCACTGGCGTCGTCGTGCAAGCGGGCGAGCCGATCATCCTCGACGACGGCGAGACGACGATGCGCGTCGACTCCGGGACCGACGTCGGTCTCGGCGAAGAAGTGACCGCCCGTGGGCCGGTCGACGACGGCGTCATCGACGCCGAAGAACTCTTCTAGCAACCGGGTTCCCCCGATCCCTGACCGGTCAGTGACGGAAGGGTTAAGGGGGTCACACGCGGCCGTTTTCGTATGAACGTCGAGTTGCCGTTCGCGCCGGTGGACACGGTTATCCGCCGAAATTCGGACGAGCTGCGCGTCAGCGCCGACGCCGCCCAAGAACTGGCACGGCGGATCCAGCTCCACGGGGCCAACCTCGCCGAAACGGCCGCACAACAGGCCGAAGCCGACGGCAGAAAGACCCTCATGGCCGAGGATTTCGACGTCGAGACGGTGATCGACGACGACGAGTTGACGCTCCCGATCGCTCCCGTCGACCGGATCGCACGCCTCGACATCGACGACCGCTATCGAGTGTCGATGGACGCCCGGATCGCCCTCGCGGACATCCTCGAGGACTTCGCCGACAACGTCGCCCGGGCGGCGGCGATTCTCGCTCGACACGCCGACCGACGCACCATCATCGACGACGACATCGAGACCTACTTCGCCCTCTTCGAGTGACCACCTGATGCGCTTTGGGTACAGCGAGACCTGTCTGCGACACGACCCCGGCCCGCGCCACCCCGAGGCACCGACCCGTCTCGACGCGATTCGCGACCGCCTCGCGAGCGTCCACGGCGTCTCCTACGTCGAGAGTGACCCCGCGTCCGTCGAGACTATCGAGGCGATTCACGACCCGGCGTACGTCGAGGAGTTTCGCTCGTTCTGCGACGATGGCGGTGGCGAGTGGGATCCGGACACCAGCGCCGTCGAGGCGACCTGGGACGCGGCCCTGCAGAGCGCCGGACTCGCCTGCTGGGCCGCCGACGAAGCACTCGCTGGAGAGGTCGGGCGAAAGACGTCATTTTCCATCGGGCGACCGCCGGGCCACCACGCCGTCGTCGACGACGCGATGGGCTTTTGCTTCTTCAACAACGTCGCCGTCGCCGCCCAGCACGCCATCGACGACGGCGGCGCCGATCGAGTCGCGATCGTCGACTGGGACGTCCACCACGGGAACGGCACGCAGGATCTGTTTTACAACCGCGAAGACGTCTTCTTCGCGTCGATCCACGAAGATGGGCTCTACCCCGGCACCGGCGAGGTCGACGAGACGGGCGAAGGAGCCGGTGAAGGAACCACGATAAACGTCCCGATGCCCGATTCAGCCACCGACAGCGCGTATCTGGCCGTCTTCGACGAACTGCTCGGGCCGGCACTTCGTGACTTCGACCCCGATCTCCTCCTGCTAAGCGCCGGGTTCGACGCCCACCGACACGATCCGATCTCGCGGGTCCGACTCACGACGGAAGCCTACGCACTCATGGCCGATCGCGCCCGGTCGATCGCCGAAACCGTCGACGCCGGACTGGCAGTCGTCCTCGAAGGCGGCTACAGTCTGGACGTCCTCGCCGACAGCGTCGCACTCGTCCACGAGACGTTCGACGGTCGCGAGCCGATCGAACCCGACGATGGGATCGACGAGTCGGTCGACGCACTCCTCAACGACGTGGCGTCCGCTCACGGTCTCGAACGATAGGGAATCCATCGGGACGGGAACGACGAACCTGTCGGCAGAACCCAACGTGAGTCGTGCCGACGGTCAGACCGTCGGTCGAACGTACCTCGCCAGCTCGACCCCGAACTCTGCACAGAGTTCAGTGACGTCGTCGCCCTGCAACACGTCGTAGCCGTCCTCGAGTGCGGTCTCGACGTGGGCGCCGAGACGAACGCCGAAAAGAGCGTCGCTCCCGAGGAACGCTGGGGCAGTCCGATACTCGCGTTCGCGTTCGACGACGTAGCGATCGCCGTCGAGGAACGGGCCGTAGACGTCCGGGTCGTCGGCGTAGGCGTCGAAGAATCCCTCGGCATGCTCACGGACGTGGACCGGCGGCCCCTCGTGACGCTCGATCGCCGGGCGCTCCGCGATGGCGAGTTCGACCCAGAGAACAGCCGTCTCGGCGGCCCAGGCGGCGCTCCGACAGACGTCGAACCCCCGCCGGTTCAGTGCGTCGACGAGCCCAGCTCGCGACCGCTCGAGCTGTGGGTAGAGCTGATCGTCGACGAGATCGGGTGCGTCGAACCGAATCGCGACCGGCGTGGTGGCGCGGTCGGCCAGCACGGTCTCGAGTTCCGCGGGTGTGAAGGGCGCCGGATCGGTAGATTCGAAATGGTCGAGTTCGGGATCGGCGAGGAGCGCTCGGGCGTGGTGCTGGAACCGGGCGACGTTCTCGGCCGAGCAGACCGCGGCGACGTTGCGCTCCGGATCGGTGGGATCGATGGCGACCAGCGGATCGTCGAAGGGGAGGTCGACATCGTCGACCTCCGGGTCACGAGACGGCGACGCCGTCTCGCGCGGCGCCCTGTGCGCTTCGGGATCGAGGTGGATCGGCGGATGCCAGTCGGCCGCCGCCTCGAGGAGGGGGCGAAAGCCGCCGTACTCGAGAACGAGTAATTCCGTGAGGTAGCCGCTGAAGCCGCGCGTTCGGAGGTCGCTCCCGTAGACGCCGATCGCTTTGAGGAACGCCTTCGCGAGGCGCACCTCCGCAGCGAGGGCGGGATCGAGTCGTTCCTGCAAGTACGTCGTGTGGAACGGCGTTCGATCGACGGCCGACCGGATGTCGGTCGCATCGTCGAGACGGTAGCAGGGCACCACGTCGACCGCGAAGCCATCGCGCTCGCCGGTCACGTACGGATGCTCGGCGTACTCCTCGTGCCCATCGGGGAGCGTCTCGTGCCCGACCGCGAGGCCATCCCGTTCGAGCGTCTCGCGGTCGATATCTGCCGGAAAGCGCACGAAGACGTCGATGTCTCGATCCCCGCTGATCCAGGTGTCCCGTGCCGTCGAGCCGACCAGCATGACGTCCGCGTCCGGATGACGCTCGGTCACCGCCGTCTCGGCCCGATCGAGCAGGGAATCGGCGACGGCGTCCAGCGCGGCCCGTTCGTCCGCGTCGGGTTCGACGCGATCAAGAACCGTCGACAGCACGTCCGCGAGCCGGTCGTCACCGTCGGTACTCATCGACCGAAGCTTCGCGGGCCCGTCGGGAAAACGTATCGAAGCACCACGGCCCGCTCGGGCGCCCTGCGTGCAACTGATTCGCAGGCCGGCAAAGCGAAAGCCCTATGAAACACTCTCGTCTACTCGAAATCGAGCCGAAGTAGCTCAGATGGTAGAGCACCTCGCTGTTAACGAGGTTGTCCCAGGTTCGAGTCCTGGCTTCGGCGCTGTTTTTCGAACACTACTCGCGAGGAGCGGTAGCTCCGAGCGAAGACAATATTTCCGGCACCCAGCCTATTTCGCGGTCGAGCGACGAAGGGTCGATATGACGCCTTCAGAGCGGCGAACGACTGACCAGCACGGTCACGACGTCGTCAACCCATTGTACGTCGCCATTGTCACCGTCTCGAGCTCGCGAGCAGCGCAGGCGGCGGAGTCCGACGGCTCACCCGACGATCCCGGCGGCGATACGGTCGCGACGTGTTTCGAAGGCGAGGGACACGAGGTCAGCGAGCGGGTGCTGGTCCGGGACGATTCCGCGACGATCCGTTCCACAGTACGGGAGTTGGTCAACCGCCGGGAGATCGACGTGGTCGTGACGACCGGCGGAACGGGCGTGAGTGTGGACGACGTCACGCCAGAAGCGGTTTCGTCGCTGTTCGAACGCAAACTGCCCGGGTTTGGCGAACTGTTCCGCATGCGCTCGTGGGAAGAAGTCGGAACGCGAGCGATGGCCTCCAGAGCGACCGCCGGGCTCGCCGCGGACACGCCGGTATTCTGTCTCCCGGGGAGTCAGAGCGCCTGCGAAACGGCCTGCGAAGAGTTGATCGTCCCCGAAGCGCCACACCTCGCTGGCGTGGCCACCGCGCATCGGACAACAGTCGAGGAAACGATGCAGGACGGCGACGAGGAGTGAGGGGAGTCGCGCCGGACAGAAACTGTTACTACCGTGGCGGAACTCCCCTGATACGAGGGCCCTTAGCTCAGTCTGGTAAGAGCGCTCGGCTCATAACGAAGCCGGTGTCCCCGGGTTCGTGGGATACCGAGTGGTCGTTGGTTCGAATCCGACAGGGCCCATGCAGCAACTACTCGATTTGTGACCGTCCCCGGAAGTTCGTTTTCCGGGCACTTTACCCATATAATACCCCGTTTCACTAATTCGGAAATTAGGGGTTCGAAAGTGGAGCCCAGGTGGCGGCCACCTGCGGGTCGCCGCCGTCTGGCTATTTCTATAGCCGAAACAGAGTGGTCCGCGTGAGGTATCGATTTGGGGCCCTTCGTAGGGGAAGTATCGTCCTGTGTGGAACCAACACGTATTTTGGCAATCGTCCAAATCTCCCTCACGATTCGTTCTATGACGAGCCGATTCGCGGTTCGCCCGGTGTTCAAACCCCTCTCGCCGCCCGCCGCGCGACGAGCCCGATAGCCGCAGCACTCGGGGTCGTTTCGCTACCTCCTGGGTAGTCGCATTTTTCACTCGACCAGACACACATATGCCGACATCCACTGGGCTACCGGCTCGCTGCCGGAGCTCGGACGACCGAAGACAGCCGTTCGAACTAGAATCGACTCGCTCATCCGACTCACCCGGCGCCGGGACGGTATCTCGCGGGGGTGAGCGTCGATGATCGCCGCCAAGCGCTTGCTGTGGCGAAACCGGGATTTCCGACGCTTCGTTGCCGGGCAGTTCACGACGAACGCCGGGGGCAGCCTCTACACGGTCGCCGTGTTGTGGCTCGCCTTCGAACTGAGTGGTTCGACCCTCGTTACCGGAGCCCTGAACGCGATACTGTTGCTCCCGTGGCTGCTGCAGGTGTTCGCCGGGCCGCTCGTCGATCGACTGCCACTCAGCTCTGTGCTCGTCGGATCACAGGTGGTCCAGGGCCTCGTCGTGCTCGTGCTGCCGCTCGCCGCGGCGACCGGCAACTTGCACGTCGGCGTTCTGTTCGCCGTCGCCCCGGTGCTCATGCTCGCGACGCTGGTGATGGCACCGATGGAGACGGCACTCCTCCCACGTATCGTCGACGACGGACATCTCTCCGAGGCCAACTCCGCCCTGGCGACGGTGACGCTCGGACTGGATATGGTATTCGATGCGGTCGGCGGCGGCGGCCTCATCGCCGTATTCGGGGCGACGACCCTCTTCGTGATCGACTCGCTCACCTTCGCCGTCGCCGCGTTGCTGTTCGCCGGAATCGCGCTGGGCACCCCCGGAACGCCGGAACGGACCGAGGAGTCCGACGACACCGACGCATCCGTCGAATCGGTGCTCCGATCGTACGTCTCGGATCTCCGGGCCGGGGTCGACGTCCTCCGCGGGACGCTGTTCGTCGAGTTGTTGCTGACGACCGCGGTGGCGAATTTCGCGACCGGCGTGGCGCTGGCGATCCTGCCGGCGTTCGGCGCCGGCATCGGTGGGCCCGCAATCTACGGCTTGCTACTGGGCGCACTCGGAATCGGTCGGCTCGTCGGGTCCGTCGTCGGGCCGTATATCGCTGGCATTCCCTATGGGAAGGTGCTGCTCCTGCACGGGCTGGGGGCGGGGTGCTGGGTCGCGGCAGTACTACTGCCATCGCCGACGCTGACGGTCGTATTGTTCGGCCTCGCATGGGTCCCTGCCGGCGCCTCGGGCGTACTGATGGCGACACTAAACCAGCGGTTGTTCCCGGCCGACCTGCTCGGGCGAGTCGCTGCGACGAAAGGGACTGCCTCGGGGGCGACGCTCCCGCTCGGATCACTCGTCGGTGGGATCGTCGCTGAAACGCTGGGAACGACGACCATGGCCCTGGCCGCAAGTGGCTTCGGCTTCACGGCCGTCTACATCCTCCTGCGTCCGCGCCTTCGACGGCTCCCCGCCGTCGGGGCTGTGACTCCAGCCGACTTCGACCTGCAGACCGAGCCCGACCTATCGGCAACGTAGCGGGGTTGGCAGCGTCACGAGGGGCCAGTTTTTTATGGGTTCTGGATGCTCATCAGACCCTGATCGAATCACTCGGTATCGGAAGGAGACGGCGTTCCAGAGTTCATCGAGGCGGAATCGGTCGCGCCGTCGACTCGCTCCAGGACGGCGAGCGAACCCGCCGGGTACGCGACCAGTCCAGCGCCAAGCACCAGCGCGCCGAGTCCGAATCGCAGGTCGTTCGAGAGCGGGAGCAGCGGGCTCACTCCGACGAGGGCGGCGCCCGTGACGGCCCCGACGCTGAGTCCGGTCCATCGTTTGTCGGTCCACGACTCACCCGTGGCAAATGCCGGGTATCGGTGGCCGACGTGGAGCGTGAGTTTGAGTCCACAGGCCCAGCAGAGGCCGGTTACCAGTGCGAGGCTCTCGTATCCTGCGATCCAGTACAATCCCGCACCGACGCCGCCCCCGACGAAGATGGAAACGAGTGTATCCCGAGTAGAGCGGTCCATATCGCCACGAACGTGTTGGAAGTAAGTAAATATTGGCAGGGATTGATGTGGTGAGCAAGTGACGAGGTGGTATTCGATGAACGAAACTGTCCGCATTACGACGAACCGGTAATCACGATCCGGACGCAGGAGCCGAATCTCCACGCCGCCGACCCGTGCGGATGCCCACTGAACGGCGCCACCGTCACGTCGATGCTCGCCGGTGACGACCGACGGCCGGCTTGCCGGACTCCGAGGAAAGTTCGTCCCCGCCGTGTCCGTTCTGCGGAATGCCGGTCATCAGCATCACGTCGACGGGGCCGCACTCGCACTCGGCGCGGCCGTGTGGCTGCGGGTTGACGCTCACGGACGTCCAGAAGCAACAGAAGTAGCCGCCGCGGCCGTGGACGGCAACCTGCAATAGTGAGCGCGCGTAGCGCGGACGAACGCACTAGTGCGACCCGCTGGCCCCAGCTCAGAAGCCACCTGCGCGCAACCGGCATCGAGCGACTTTTGTATTGTTAGGCCAGCCTAAACCCATGAGCGAAGCACGACGGTCCGACCGAACCCGACGGCGGTTCATCGGCACTGGAATCGCGGCCGGGAGTGCAGCCCTCGCCGGCTGTCTCTCGGGCGACGGTGGAATACTGAACGGCGGCGAAGGCAACGGCAGAAATGGGTCGCATACGGTGACGATGAGCCCGGTTGGCGAGGTCGCGTTCGACGGCGTCCCGGAGGACGCGTTCGTCACGTTCCCGCACTACGCGGACATGGCCGTCGCGCTCGGCCACGGCGACGCGGTGAACACCCTGTTCGCCCCAGAGATGTCGGGACCGACCATGAGCGGGTACTACGACCAACTCGACGGCGTCTCCTTCGACGGCGCATCGTTGCCCCACCCGCTCGACAGTCAGCTGACCGAGGAGCAACTTTTCGCGTACGAGAGCGACGTGCACTTCCTCGATCCGTCGTACGTGCTGCTCACTCAGCGTAACTGGAGCCAGAACGATATCGAGAACGTCAGCGAGCGGATTGGCCCGTGGTTCGGAAATTTCCACAGCGGCGTCCACAGCGACCCCGCCGACGCCTACGCCGGCACCTACGAGTACTACACCCTGTGGGAACTCTTCGAGAAGGTCGCGGCCGTCTTCCAAGAGGAAGAACGGTACGCCGAACTCGCCGAGCTATACGAGGAGACGAGAACGAAGATCAGATCGAATCTTCCACCGAAAGCGGACCGACCGACGGTCGCTCGAGCGACGCTCGGTGATGGTGTCTTCTACTCCTATCACCTCGATACGCCCGGGTTCTGGCAGGCCGAAACGCGCCCGCTCGGCGCGAACGACGCGTTCGCCGATGAATCGTGGTCTGACGACTGGGGAACGATCGGGTACGAGGCGATGCTCGACGCCGATCCCGACGTGCTTCTCCACCTCTGGGGAATCACGCCGCAGTACTCCGTCACCGACGCTCGCGAGCGGCTCGAAGCGGACCCGATCGGCAGGCAACTGTCGGCGGTACAGAACGATCGGGTCGTCGCCAGCGGGATGCGCTATCAGGGCCCGATCATGAACCTCTTCCAGCTCGAGATGACCGCCAAACAGCTCTATCCCGAGCAGTTCGGCGAGTGGCCGGGATACCGATCCGGCGAGTCGTATCCCGACATCCCGGCGGCCGAACGACTGTTCGATCGCCAGCGGCTCGCGAAAATCATTACCGCGTAAGAGAGGGAGAGAAGCCGCTCGCAGAGTCCTCCGGCGTCGGGAACGCCCATACCTGTGGTCGAACGCACCTGCCGAGTCCGGAAGCCGTCGAATCCAGTATCGACGAACAAGCGCTCAGCCGGTTGGCCGAACCGGAAGCAGCCGCGTCGGTGGGTACGGTGCGCGCTTCAGACACCGTCTTTCGTGGTCCTGTTGGAAAACCCAGAGAAAGTGGCACTCCGTTCCAATATACTTCAGTATCAGTGGAAGAAGTGAATCAGCAGATGGAGAACGTCACCGCCAAGCAGGGACGACGAGTGTCGAGAGGGGCTCGAGGACAGATACAGACGATCGGTCGGTACGGGAGACGCATGCGGACGGAGGGTGATGTACCACGGGGACTGCGAACATGAGTGGATCGACCGAATACGACGTCGCGATCGCCGGCGCCGGGCCCGCGGGAGCGCAGTGCGCACGAGATCTCGCCGATCGCGGATTCGACGTCGTCGTGCTGGAGACGGAACCGGAAGCCGAGTTCCCCGCCCAGAGCAACAAGTCGACGGGCGGGACGTTCGCGTCGATGATGACCGCCTTCGGCGTTCCGGACGACGTGGTCATGCACGAGACGGAGTCGGTGGTCCTCGAATCACCGAACGAGCACCTCACACAGTCGCAACCGGGATACGTCTTGGAGTTCGCGGACTTCAAGCGATTCCTCGTCGAGGACGGGCGCGAGAAGGGCGCCGAGTACCTGTTCGACGCACGCGTTCGAGAGCCGATCGTCGAGGACGGTGACGTCGTCGGGATCCGATACAACGGTGACGAGGAAGTGCGTGCCGAGATCGTCGTCGACGCCACGGGACCGGCGGCGCCGTTGGCCAAGGCCCTCGGCGTCGTCGATCTATCGCGCACGAATCACGCGATCGGGATCGAGTACCAGTTCGACGGCGTCGCGCTCGATCACCGCGGCCACGCCGATCTCACGGATGCGTTGATGCTCCGGTTGGACCACGAGTACGCGCCGGGCGGGTACTCCTGGATCTTCCACACCGGCGTGGAGACCGCCAAAGTCGGGGTGTGTTTTATCCAGAACGAGGAGTACCGAGATCACGCCACCGACGAGCGGACCGTCGACGGCTATCTCGAACACTGGCTCGACACCGATCCACGGTTCGCAAACGCGAGGAGAATTCCCGAGACGCAGGTCCGCGGGTCCGCGTACGTCCAACCGCCGGGGTCGATGAGCACGACATCGTTCATGGCGATCGGTGACACCGTTCCGTCCGTCGATCCCGTCTGGGGCGAAGGCGTGGACAAGTGCATGCGATCCGCTCGAGCGGCCGCGATGACGGCTGACCGGTGTCTCACCGGAACGACGGACACGGCGGCGCGCGAGATGGCGGTCTACGACGACCTCTGGCACGAACGAGTGGCACCTCGGCAAGATCGCCGCCTGACGATGACGAAACTCCTCTACCTCGCCTCGAACGAGCGCTACGATCGGCTCATGCAGGACCTGAACCGGACCGACCGCGACACGCTCTCGGAGATCAACGGCGGAAACAAGCGAGAGATCCTGAAGTTGCTGTCTCCGAGCGACCTCCCGCTACTGTGGAAATACTGGCGGAAGGCGTGAGGATGGGCGAGGGGTCACCGTCGGCGGGCGGTAGAACGACGTCGGTGCGTCCCGCTGAAGACGCCGCCCCCGCTTCTCGCGACTTCGAAAAAATCCGCCCTCAGTTCCCAGACGACGAATCCGGCCACAGCACGGCCTCGAATGCGGCCGCGTAGCGTCCGGGCTGGACCTCGCCGAACGAGACGATACCGAGCGGTTCGTCGTGACCGTCGCCGAGACTCGCGTAGTGCAGGTCGAGCCCCGGTTTGCGTCCGCGGTACACGGACGATCCGTCGAACGTCTCCACCGGAAAGCCAAGCGTCGACGAGATACGGCCGGGTCGACGTCGGCAGGGTGGGCTGCAAGCCCAGTGAGTGGCTGCAATTCGCGAAGTTCGACGCGCGCTTCCAGGCCCGCAACGTCGACCGTTAGCACGCCAGTCGACTGGTCGTCGACGTATGCGAGTTCACCGTCGATAGGTTCGAGATGCATCGATTTCGGACGACCCCAGTAGTCGCCCCAAGCCGTCTCCATAGCATAAAGATTCGCAGTCGCGCCAGCAGGCCAACTGTGGGCACTCTCACGGGCGGGATACACCCCGAAACGGGTACGGAGAAACCGTTATATCGTCCGTGAATAAATATTGATGTATCAACCCTCCGTTGTCGTTCGTTCAGCAGCGCTCGCCAGCGGAGTCGGTTGCGCTGAACCCATGAATACCTCGATACAGGAAGTCGGCCCCAGCGAGCTGAGCGCGGCGATCGAACCGGGCGCGGTGACGCTCGTGTTGCGAGCGCCCGGTGTCGGCGGCTCACGACAGTTGCGGTCACTCGGCGAGGCCGTGACGGGGCTCCCCGAGACCAACGATGTCGACGAGCAGGAGCTCGTGGTCGTCGAGAACTTCGTGTCGGCGGTGTGTGACCTCACAGAGGGCTCTGTGATCGACTATTGCGACCAGTTCGGTCGGGGATCGCTGTTTACCAGATCGGGTGGCGCCGTCCTCGTCGCTCGTCCCCGCGGGTTCGACTGGCTCTGTCGGAGCGAGCGATCGGTCTACGGCCGGTTCGTCGAGCGGGCCGACGCCGTCCTCGTGGTTCGGACCCCGCCGACCGCCGTCGAACCGGCGATCAACGCCGTCCGCGAGCGGGTCTCCAAACGACCCGTGGGCGGGTTGGGAGACGAAAAACGGGCAGTGCTGCTCGAGCAGGTCGGCTATCCGGCGTACGCCTTCGAGACACCCGAGTTGCAACAGGCGCTCGGGTGGTACGACGCGACGATTACGCCCGGCGCACTGCTCTCGCTCTCGAAAAACGACGGGACACCGGCGCTCCTGCCCGCGGACGTAAGACGGGCGTTCGGAACACGACACGTGTTCGGCGATCGTGACACGGACAGCGATCGAGCGGAGTCGGTCTGGTCGATCGACGACGGACTCGCGGACAGCCTCGCCAAACTCGTCCCGAGCGGCGGCCTCCCGAGTCGAGTTCCCCACAAGCGCTCGCCACCGATCCTCGCCGCGGTTTCGCTCGTCGCCGCTGGACTGGCCGACGACGCGGCGTGGCTCGACTCGCTCGCCCAGTACCGCGTGGTCCCCGCAGCCGCCGAGGCGCTGGAGATCGCACTGTCACTGCCGCCTGGGACGGCAGACCACCTCCAGGTGTTCGCCGACGACCCCGCGCGAACGCTGATCCAGGAGCGTCTCGGCGACTCGGTCGTCGACGAGGCACGCGACGTCATCGGCGAGGCGGCCGACGCACTCGGATCGCCCGCCGTCGCGTTCGAAACGATTGCGACCGACCCGGCCGAGTACGGGTCGTCGATCCTCGTGGGGGCCTGGCACTGGGACGGCCCGGCCGCGTTACACGAAGCGGCAGCCGAACGCGAACTGGGGGCACCGCAGACGGACCCTGACGGAGAGATAGACTGGCCGGCATCCGTCGACGCGGCCGACCTCCGCGACGCCGTCGACGGCGGCCTGGTCGTCCTTTCCGGACCGAAGACGACCGGCAAGCGGCGGGTCGCCGCCTCCCTGGCGACGGAACTCGAAGACTGGGGCGCGACGGTCAGACTACCCGAACTCACCCACCCCGACCACGTTCGGACGGGGGTCGCGGCGACGCCAGATGCCGTCGTGATCGCCACGTACGGCGCCGAGCCAGCGCGAATCCGGAGCGAGGATGGCATTCGGGCCCTCGCCGAGTGGGTCGAGGCGGGAGACTGTGCAGGTGCGGTGCTCATCTGCGACAAGTCCAACCGGGAGCGCCTCGACGACATCGCCGCGCAAACTGACTGTGACGAACTGGCGACCTGGACGGATCGCACCGAGGTCGCCTTCGAGAAGACGAGTGGCATCACCTCGCCAGATCCCGCAGCTGTCGCACGCGAATTGCTCGATGCGATCGGCTGGGGCGAGGTCCAGACGCCGTCTCGACGGACCGTCGACGTCGAGTCGGTCGCCGACCAGAGCACGGTCGCCGCGGTTTCGGGCTGTCCGGACCACGCGCTCGACGCCGAACTCGTCGGACAGATCGTCGCCGAGGTCGTCGACATCATCGCGACGACACACGGGCCCGACGCGGCCCAGCCGTGGCTCTCGTTCGTCGACGACCTCGTGGCGGACGTCGGCCGCAATCGAACTGCCGACAGCGACGAGGCGATCCGGTATCGGGGTGAGGTGTACGCGACGGCGATCGCGGCCGTCGCGACGGCGAACCCGACGACGGATCAGTGGGTTCACGCGGTCGCGCGAAACGTCCTGACTCTCACCAACGAGACCGTAACCCCGAACGGCCGTGATTCCGTCGGCGGCGAGATGGAGCCGTTCGCCACCGCGTTCGCCGGGGCACTGTCGACGCTCGCCCAGCCGTCGGACGGGGCGGCGGTAAATCACGGCGCGGTGGGGTGTGTCGATCAGGTGCTCCACGAGATGGTCGGCAGCGAGGGGTCGCAATTTCCGCTCCATCAGGTCTACGGTCGCGCCGTCGGAGCGGTCGTCCGTCCCGTCGAGGCGAACGGAGAGGAGGAGAAAGACGAGAAGGAGGCGGACGAGGAGGAGCGATGGGAAGCGATCGGCAATGGACTCACCACGATATTCTCGCTCGTACGACAACACGCGGCGGGCTCCGACGATTGGGCCACGGCGAACGCGCTCACGAACGGCTTCGGCTCCGTACTCGGTGCCGTGGCGGAGACGTGTCCACCCGCGGATCTGTCGGCCCTTATAACCGATATCGAATCACGAGCCAGAAACGCGGCCCAGCTCGTCGGTGATCCGGACACCCGAACGGCGACGCTCGAAGAGTTGTACGTCGGTGCGATCGGACTGTGGGTGTTCGAACACGGCTGCTCGGACGAGGCGTTCGGGTCCTGGATCGAGGCCGTCGGCCAGGGGCTGTGCCGGACGGCGCGAGCGGTCGACGACGGCCAGCCGGAATCGTTCGTGATCGATACGTACGGTCGCGCCGTTCGAACCGTCGTCCAGTCGGGCGAGCGCGACCGGGCCGAACAGCTGTTCCCCGCGGCTCACCGACTCGCTGATGCGCTCGCGAGTGGCGAGTTCGTCGACGACGAGCAGGCGTTTCGAGCGGCGCTACACGCGAAGGCGCTGGCCGCCTTCGGCGACGTTGCCCTGGCATCTCCGGACGAGGTCACCCAGTACCCATACGGCAGTAACACGATCCCGTTCGACGATTCGCTCGGCTTCGAGGACTGGATTGCACTGTACGACGAGGCCGTGCTGGCCGACGGCGTGGCCGACGAAATCGACGCGACCTGCGCGGATCCGATGCAGTATCTGACGACCGTCTACCGCGACGCGCTGTCGACACAGGTGCAGGGCTTCGACGAGGAGACAGCCGACTCCGAGTCAAGCGGCCCCACGACGACCGGGTCGACCGACGGCGTGACGCCGCGCGACCAGCGGACGTGGTACCGCGGGCTCGAAGACGTGATCGAAGCGAAAGCGACCGAATCGAACATCGATCCGGTCGCCTTCCTCGCGGATGTATACGGCGGGGCGGCTGCTAACTGGGCGGCCGACGGCGCGTCGAGTCGCACGCAGGAGTGGATCGACGTACTCGTCGGATCGCTTCGGAGCGGCCGCGAGTCCGTCGACGGACCAGCGGCGAGCTCCTGGGACGACGCAGTCGCGTCGACGCACGCCGAGGTACTGGCAGCAGTGGTAATCCGGACCGACGTCGGCGAGCGCACCCACGATCGGTTGGTCGCAGCCGTCGTCGACGAGATCGAGACGATGGCGGTCGCGCCGGCCACCGTGATCTCCCCGGTCGAGTACGTCGGGTCGGTCTTCGGAAACGCACTCGCACTCGTGGCCGACGCCCCACCCGAAGAGATCCGATTCGGCGTGACCGAAGTGCTGACGGTCCTGGACGACTCGCTCTCGTTCGACCGAATCGGCGTCGAGCGAGCGGCGCTGCTCGAACGAGTCGGTACGACAGCGGGCGAACGAGTGCAGGCAGGTGACGGCGGGGCCCACGCGCAACGTCTCGAAGACGGACTCCGTGAAGCAGGGTTCGACTCCCTCGCGGACGACGTGGCTGACAGCGACGGTGTCGATGGGCCAGACGAGGCCGGCGGAGATACTGTCAGTGAGGCCGACACGGGCGACGGCGGACCCGATCGGACGCCGCAGCGATCGGAGTGACGGGTGTATCGAGGTCCGAATGACGGGTCCTCAAGTATGTTAGCCACCCAGCCGATGAGGGGCTAAGATATGAGCCCCACTACGGACGGGCGTCCCGACGAAAGAGATTGGTATGAGCCGAGTACGCGTCGCCACGTTCAGTCTCTTGGCCCTCGGGTACGCGGCGATCGGGTTCGTCGTGGGTCGGCAGATCCTTCACGGCGTTCTCGGTATACAACCGGCCACGCTCCTCCCGATGCCGGGACCCATGTTGCAGGTGCTCGGGTTCGGACTGGTTCTCGGCATCGTCCTCGCTGGAACGCAGGCCTCCGTCCGGTTCCTCGATCTGCACAAGATGTGAGCGGCGTCAGGTGACCGTGTTGAATCGGACGGCGAACCGGCTCGGAGCGGGGCAGGTCGCCGGGGTAGCGTTCGCAAGGGAGACGTTTTGGGCGGTGCCCCGTGCACGAACCCACATGGCACAGACACCCGATGTCGACGTGGTCGACACCGAGGACGACTACATCCACGTTCGCTTTCGCGATCCCGACCGCTACGACGAGATTCGAACGCCCGACTGGGCGGACCAGCCCGCCCAGTCCATCTCGGAGGGAAGTCAGGTCCGGACGGGAAAGGTCGACGGCACCGACGACTGGGAGGTCACGAGCGTCCTGATCGACAAACACGTCGGCGAGGACAAAGCCAGAGAGCAAGCTCGCGAGATCGTAGAAAAGATCGAATCGTGAGGAGGATACCGCGCGACGACCGTGGGTCGAGGCAATGCAACGGTCCGAAGCGTTCCAGCGGTTCGAAGACGATCCCGTCGACTAGTCGCTGATCGTCGGGACGACGTCGTTCACCGACACGTCGGTCCCTACCGGCGGACGAACCCGCACTGGCAACGACGATCACGGTGTCGTCGACGAACGAGTCGCCAACACGAGTACGGGGCCGCCCGCCTCAGACGTGGGGATGAACCTGATCGATGGCTGCGTCGACGGCGTCGGTCTGTCCGAGGATGGTGATGTGGTCGCCGTATTCGAGTTCGAAATCGCCCCGCGGGACCGTGCTCTCGCCGTCGCGGGCGACGAGCGCGATCAGCACTTCGTCCGGGATGTTTCCGTCGATGTCAGCGATCGTTTTGCCGACGAGTGACTCGGCGGTCACCTCGATCTCCTGGACGTCACCGCTCCGGCCCAGTTCCGTCATCCAGTTCGACAGTGCCGGACGCTCGATCATGTTGTCGATTCCCCACGCGGTTGCCGTCGCAGAGGACAGGGTCTCGACGCCGAGTTCCTCGAAGGCGTCGGCGTTTTCGGGGTTATTGATGCGGGAAATGACCCGCTCGACGTCGAACTTCGACTTGGAGAGCTGGGCGACCAGCAGGTTGGTGTCGTCGTCGCCAGTCGCGGCGACCACGATCCGCGCGCTGTCAGCGCCGTTCGTGCGCAGGACTTCGGTATCGGTCCCGTCGCCCTCCCGAACGGTAAAGCCCTCGCCCCGGGCGCGTTCGGCGATCGATTCGTCGTCTTCGAGGATGACGACGTTCTCTTCACGTTCTTCGAGGCGTTCGGCGAGCGCCCGGCCGACCGTGCCGCCGCCGACGATGAGTATTTGCATGGGTATCACGTTGAGCCGCTCTGCGATCTGTCTGGCGAATCCGCCCTCGAACACGACCGTCAGGAGGATAACGAGAAACACCGTGCCGGCGAGGAGGGTTCCCCCCTCTGGGTTCGTCGGGGCTACTCCCTCGGTCTTGAGCTGGATCGCAAATAGCGTCGCCACGCTCGCGGGGATGATCCCCCGAGGGCCGACGAGGCTCATGAACACTTTCTCGTTGCGGGTGAATCGTGACCCTCGCGTCGAGACGAAGACGAGTACCGGGCGAACGACCAGCGCGATGATCACGACGACGGCCAGCCCCGCGAGGCCCAGGCTTACGAGCGTCTCGAACTCGATGAGCGCGGCGAGCGCGATGAAGATAAACGAGAGGACGACGAGCGTGATATCGCCCTTGAAGTCCTCGATGGTTTCCCGGTACGGGAGGTTGGCGTTCCCGAGGAGGATGCCCGCGGTCGCGACGGCGGCGACGCCCGCCTCGGGCCTGATGGTGTCCGCGAGACCGAACGCGACGATCGCGCCGGCAAGGGTTATCAGTCGGGCGTTCTGGGGTGTCTCGCCGGCCGCGAAATGCACCTGGGTCAGCAGGTACCAGAGAACGCCCGCGACCACTCCTCCGACGAGCAGGCCGATGCCCAGCCGCGTCGCGAACTCGGTGACGTAATCCGCGGGATTGGCCTCCTGCGAGGCGAGCAGTTTGAAGATCACGATCGCGAGGATAGCCGCGGTGACGTCGTTGACGATCCCTTCGATCTCCAGGGCGGCCGCCACCCGGTTGTGAACCGGGACGACCGAGAGGATAGGCGTGACGACCGTGGGACCCGTCGCCACTAGCAGCGAGCCGATCAACGCGGCGATCGACCACTGGGCGCCCAGCAGGTAATGGACCGCCACCGTGGTCCCGACGAACGCGATCGCCGCCCCAACCGTTACCAGCCTGAGGGCGGCAGCGGGTGCCTCGCGAATCTTCTCGGCCGTGAGGTGAAACGCCCCCTCGAAGACGATGATCGCGACACTCACCCCGACGATGGTCGACAGCGCCGGACCGAACGACTCCCGTGACACGAGTCCGAGCCCCTCCGGACCGACGACGACACCCGCGAGAATGAGAAAGAGGACACTCGGGACGCGATATCGATCGGCGAGGACTTGCGCACTCACGCCAAGGGCGAGGATCAACGCGATGACTAACAGGAGGTTCGACTCGCCCCCGACGGCGAGCGGCACCACCGCATCCGGAAGCCGCGGCGGGATCACCGTCTCACCCGGCCCGTCGAGCGACGAGACTCCAGACCGACCTCGGAACGCGTCACCAGCGCCATTCTGGAGACGATCGGTGTTCCACATTCATAAATTCCTATTTTTGCTCCCCGAGGCGGCAGTCGGTTCCCGAGACGTGACTACCGGGAGCGTCCCGATTCCGGTCACACGGGTCGTGTCCGCACGGGTGAACGAATTACACTGCTGGCGCTGAGTCGCAAAAAAAGACGCAAATAAACAGCCGACAACTCGTCCGTCGACTAATCGCTGATCGTCAGGACGCCGTTTTTCACCGACACGTCGGTCGCCTCCGGCGGGCGGACGAACTCGAACTGCTGGTCGTCGGCGACGACGATCACGGTGTCGTCGACGATATCGACAGCGACGTCGCCCGCCGCGGCACCGAAGTCGACCGCGATCACGCTGCGGTCGTCGTAGTCGAGCGTCCGGACGACGATGCCACGTTCGGTCGCGTTCTGTAGTGGTTGTGGGACTTTCATACACAGTTCTAGCAGGTGTTCACTGGTAAGGGGAACGCAGGCAGACGACTGGCGGAGTATTACTCCGTCAATCGTCGTCGTCCGAGCCGATGCGGTCGGGAATCGTCGTGGGGGCGTCGCCCGGCAGCGAGACGTCCCGGAGCGTAAATCGCTTTACGACCATGTCGTAGCAGAAGACGAGCGTCCCGAGGATGATCATCGTGTCGCCGGGGAGGCGCGCCCAGAAGAGCAACTGGACGAGTTCGCCCTCGTAGAAGGCGAGGCTTCGCGCGGCGGCGTAGCTCTCGGTGAACGCCGTCTCCAGTTGCAGGAAGCCCACCGGCAGGACGGAGACGAAGACCATGACGGCGAGGCCGACGTTCCAGAGCCAGAAGGACCAGCGCAACCGTGTTTCTGACCACAGATCGGGTTTCGTCGAGATGCGCAGCATGTAGATGGCCATCCCGAGCGCGAGGAAACCGAACGCGCCGAACATCGCGGCGTGGGCGTGCCCGACCGTGAGGTAGGTGCCGTGTTCGAAGTAGTTGATCAGCGGGAGGTTGATGAAGAAGCCGAGGACGCCGGCGCCGACGAAGTTCCAGAATCCGCTGGCGATGATGAACATGAAGGGGAGGGTGTACGGGAACGTCTCGTCGCTCGTCGCCAGCGCGCGGTACTGCCCCATCGCCTCGAAGAGGATCAGGATGAGCGGGATGAGTTCGAGCGTCGAGAAGACGGAGCCGAGCGGCAGCCAGATGTCGGGCTGACCGACCCACCAGTAGTGGTGCGAGGCGCCGATCACGCCAGAGCCCATGACGAACAGCGCCTGGAACGCGACGGCCTTCTCGGCCGAAGCCTTTCGGAGGAGACCCATGCTCACGAGCGTGAGGCCGACGACGGCGACGATGAAGAACTCGAACGCGCCCTCGACCCACATGTGGACGACCCACCAGCGCCAGAACTCCGTGGTGACGATGTTCGTCTCCGGCGTGTAGAACATGCCAGCGACGAACAGGAGGCCGATCGACCCGCCGGCGTAGATGATCATGTGTGCGAGACCGTAGCGCTTCTCGCGCCGGAGCATCGGCCTGAACCCGCGCCAGACGAGCGCCGTCCAGAGGACGAACCCGACGAGCAGACCGACCTGCCAGAGCCGGCCGACCTCCAGGTACTCCAGGCCCTCGTTGCCGATGATCCACCAGAGATCGCCGTCGATGTAGCCCTGCGCCCCCAACCAGACGCCCGTGAGGCCGCCGACGACGGCGACGATCAATGCACCGAGGAGGACGTGGATGTACGTCCGCTGGTGATCCGGTTCGTGGTTGGTCAAAAGCGGCGGGAGGAAGAGGCCGGCACCGAGCCAGAGCGCGGCAATCCAGAGGATGCCGAGATCGAGGTGGAAGGTCTTCGCCATCGCGAAGGGGAACGCCTCGACGATGTCGATCCCGAACACCTCGGTCACGCCGAAGAAGCCGTCGCGCTCGACGTAGTAGTGGGCGAGGAGCCCACCGAGCAAGACCTGAAGGGCAAAGAGCGCCCCCGCGAGCGGGATGAACCTGGTCGCCGCCCGCTGACTCGGGGTCAAGTTGATGTCGTCCGGTGGCGGAATCTCGATCCCCCGTACTTCCGGTTCGGGGAGTTCGACCGACTTGTAGAGCCAGACGCCGATCCCGACGGCGCCGACGAGCAGGACCATGCTGATGACGCTCCAGACCATCGTCGCGCCCGAGGGCGTGTTGCCAGCGGCCGGGTCGTACGGCCACTCGTTGGTGAAGCTACTGTCGCTACCCGGTCGGTCGGTGTGTGAGATCCAGGCCGTCCAGAGCGCGAAGTCGGCGAACTCGCGAGCTTCGGATTCGGAGTCGATGGTGTCTGCCGGGACGCCCCGCTCCAGCGCCCCCTCGTGATAGCGCTCGACGTACTCCTCGCGGACGTGCTGGTGGGCGTAGGCCTCCGCAGCCGAGTACTCGATAGTCGTCGCGCCCTCCTCGATCGTGCCCGACAGATCGGACTCGACGAGCGACTGGACGCTCCCCTGCTCGGCCGCGTCCAGTTCGTCGTAGGTCGTCCCGTAGCGCTCGTCGGCGTAGTACTCGCGCATCGCCGAGACTTTCAGATCGAGCGTATCGGCGGTGTAGTCGACCCCGTAGTAGGCGCCGTTGCCGAGGATCGACCCGTGGTTCATCAGGCCGTTCTGCTGGAAGACGATCTTCCCGTCCTCGACCTCACCTTCCGTGACGATCACCTCCCCGTCGGGACCGGTCACCTCCTGGGGAATCGGCGGGACCTGCTGGGCCGAGTACAACGCCCCGCCGCCCATCACGATCAGATTCAGGACGAACACGACGGCCAGCGCCTTCGCGATCTTCCGCCGGGTTATTTCCATAGCCGATGATTATACCAGAGGCACTTTTATGTATGGGAGAAGGTATTCGGGAGAACACGTCTCGAGTCCTGTCGGCCGCAAAAAACAAACAAGAGGAGGACCACTCGATCTACCGTTGTCGGCGAACGAACTGGATTACCGCAAGGTGTTTTCGCTGAGTGAATACGTGGAAATAGTATTTATACAGTGCGTTCGACAGAGGGAATATGTGCCGGACAGCTCACCCGACCGACGTACTCGTTTCACCCGACTGGCTCGAAACCCGCCTCGACGAGGTGCAACGGGACGACCCCGCCCTCCGGCTCGTCGAAGTCGACGTCGACACGGACGCCTACGAGGAGGGACACGTTCCCGGTGCGGTCGGGTTCAACTGGCGGACACAGCTGCGCGACCAGACGCGACGCGACCTTCGCGACCCGGACGAACTGGCGACGATGCTCGGTGACCACGGGATCAGCGACGATTCGACGATCGTCCTCTACGGCGACGATGCCAACTGGTTCGCCGCCTACGCCTACTGGCAGCTGAAATATCAGGGCCACGACGACGTCCGCCTGCTGGACGGCGGCCGCGAGTACTGGCAGACGAAGGACTACCCTGTCACCGACGAGGTCCCCGACTACACCCCCGTCGAGTACGACATCGGCGGGCCTCGAGAGACGATCCGTGCCTACCGCGAGGATGTCGAACTCGGACTCGATCGCGACTGTTCGTTCGTCGACGTTCGCTCGCCCAAAGAGTACAGCGGCGAACTCATCGCGCCGCCGGACATGACCGAGACCGCCCGCCGCGGTGGACACATTCCGGGCGCCGAAAACGTCTCCTGGACGGACGTCACGGACGACGAGGGGCTGTTCAGGAGCCGCGATGAACTCGAATCGCTCTACGCCGAGGCCGGGATCACCGGCGACGAGACGACGATCACCTACTGTCGCATCGGCGAACGCGCCTCGGTTGCCTGGTTCGCTCTGCACGAACTGCTTGGCTACGAGGACACCATGAACTACGACGGGTCGTGGACCGAGTGGGGGAATCTGGTAAACGCACCGATCGAGACGGGCGCGGCGGAGTGAAACGGTCTTCTGACCGGCAACCGATGTCGCGGCGTCGGCGGTGAACTGCCAGACCGGCGGAGTCGATTGGCGGGTTTCGTGACGACCGAACTCACGTCACAGCCAGACAAACAGCCAGTTTGGCCGTCGAACGTGGGGAAAGAGCGGTATGAGGAGTCGTCGGCAGCCACGGATGGACGCGCAAAGTCATGTATGAACGCGATAATATTATCGCGTTCATAATCGGCCCACGCCGACGAGTTCCGAGAACACGAGACATGCTGTGAGTGGTAGTCAACTAATGGCACTCGATCGAAACGCCGACCTCGATATCCATCGCCACGCCGGCGCATTCTCGTAAGTCGACCAACAGCTTCTTCTCGGCACGGGCATATATTCAGTACGCAATGACAGTACTTTCAACAGAAGACGAAGGTAAGTTCCTGATGGACGTCCGTGGAGAGCAGATCGGCATCGTCACGGCGGTCGATCCGGTCGAGCAGGTCGCCTACGTCGATCCGGAGCCGAGCCTCACGAACGCGTGGATACAGAGCCTCGGCCGCGGCGACGCGGGCGAGGACGATATCGAGATTCCGAGCGAGAACATCGAGACGGTGACCGATTCGGAAGTTCGCGTCGACGCCGACCTCAGTAGCGAGGAGTGACGACAGTTCGGATCCGGTTGCCGGCGTGAACGACGCCCGGCGGCGATTCCGACCGGTGAGCGCGTCGAGTCGAGGTCTCAGTTGACCGGACTGAACGCCGAGACGGGAAGGGAGGGTGCTGTAGCGAATTGCGTCCCAAATCGAGCGGCCGTTCGTCGGCTAGAAGTTCACCGCGTCCTGGCCTTTCAGGCCGAGGAACTCGCGGGTTTGCTCGGGCGTCGCAATCTCCCGCCCGGCCACCGACTTCGTCAGTTCGACCATCTTCTCGACGAGGTCGGCGTTGCTCGCGGCCAGTTCGCCGCGGCCGCGATAGAGGTTGTCCTCCAGGCCGACGCGAACGTGCCCGCCCATCGAGACGCCCTGCACGCCGAGGGGGAACTCTTGGCGGCCGGCGCCGATAACCGAGAAGGAGTACTGGTCGCCAAAGAGTTTCTCCGCGGTTCGGTACATGTGGGTCAGTTGCTCGGGATCGGCACCGATCCCGCCGTGGATGCCCATGACGAACTGGATACGAAGCGGCGGCTCTAGCAGGCCGCGGTCGAGGAAGTGCTTGGCCGTGTAGAGGTGCCCGACGTCGTAACACTCGAGTTCCGGTTTGGTTCCGCACTCGTCGAAGGTTTCGAGGAGGGATTCGATGTCGCCGAACGTGTTCCGGAAGATGAAGTCGCGGCTGTCGTCTAAGTAGTCGGGTTCCCAGTCGCGATCGAACTCGTCGTAGGCGTTCAGGAGTGGGTACATCCCGAAGTTCATCGAGCCCATGTTACAGGAGGCGGTCTCCGGCTCGAGTTCGGGCACGGTCGCGATCCGTTCCTCGACGGACATCGCCGCCGACCCGCCGGTCGTCGGCTGGACGATCGCGTCCGTCTCGGCGCGGATTCCGCTCGCGATCTCGCGAAAGAGCGCGGGGTCGCTCGACGGTTCGCCCGACTCGGGATCTCGGGCGTGGACGTGGATGATGCTCGCGCCGGCCTCGGCGGCGGCGATGCCGTCTTCGATGATTTCCGCCGGCGTGACCGGCAAGTTCGGAGACATCGTCGGGACGTGGATCGCCCCGGTCAGTGCAGCCGTGATGATGACGTCGTCGTGGTGTTTCATGTGATGTGGAGTCGGGTCGTGGTGGGTGGTCGGATGGCTGGACAGCGCGATCGATACACCGACCGATCGCGTCGATCAGTCGTCGCCGTCGACGAAGGCGACCGGACGGACCCAGCCGCCGCTCGCGTTCTCGATCTTGATAGGGGCCGTGACGAGCGGGATCTCGGTCCGGCGTGGAAGCGCGTCGAGATTGGCCATCTTCTCGATCTGGCAGTACTCGACGTCGCGGCCCGCGAAGTGGGCCGGCCAGAGTTCGGCGTCGTCTTCGGCCTCGGCGTAGCGAGCACCCATCTCGGTGAACGGCTTGTCGAAGCCGTAGGCGTCGGTGCCGATGACGCGGACACCCTGCTCGACGAGATGTTTCGTCGCGGCAGCGCTCATCCCGGGGAAGTCGGTCAGGTACGCCGGCGTCCCCCAGTGCTCGTCGGCGCCGGTTTCGAGCAGAACGATCTCGCCCGGCGAGAGGTCGTGGTCGATGGCGTCGAGTTGCTCGTCGATCTCGGCGGGTGTGATCTCCGTGCCGGCGTCCTTCCAGGTGAAGTCGAGGACGACGGCCAGGCCGCGTGCCCACTCGAGCGGGACCTCGTCGATCGTTCGCGCCGGCTCGCCGTCGACGGTCGGGCCGTAGTGGGCCGGCGCGTCCATGTGGGTCCCGGTGTGGGTGATCGCGCTCACCTGCTCCCAGCCGAGTCCCATCCCGTCGGGGAAGTCCTCGGCGTAGACGTCGTAGCCCCCATCACGGAGATTCTCCGCGAGCAGGGAGGCGCCCGCCTCGTGATCGAAGTACTCGATATCGGGCGGCCAGGGCTCGCTCTCGACGTCCGCTTCCAGGCCGATACTCAGGTCGATCGGGTCGTACTGTGTCGGGTCGAACATGCGTGTCGTATAGTCGTGTGTCGTCGGGTGGTCGTTCGTGTGTGGTCGAGTCGCATCGTGTGGTAGTGGGTACCGTCCGCGCCGTGTGTAGTGTGGGGTGTCCGCCCGGCTCGGGTGCCCAGCCGGAGCCTCACATCCCGAGGTATGCTTCACGCACCTCGTCGCTCCGTTTCAGCTCCGTCGCTGGGCCGGAGAGGGTTACCTCGCCGTTGTCGAGGACGTAGGCGCGATCGGCGATGTCGAGCGCGGAGAGCGCCTGCTGGGAGACCAGCAACACCGTCGTGCCCGCCTCGTTGATCCGGCCGATCGCGTCGAGGATGTCGGCCGCGAGGTCCGGGGCGAGGCCGAGCGTCGGCTCGTCTAAGAGCAACATGTCGGGGTCGCTCATCAGGCCCCGGCTCATCGAGACCATCTGCTGTTGGCCGCCGGACATCGTCCCGACGCGCTGGTCGAGGCGCGATTCCAGATCCGGGAAGATCTCGAACACGCGCTCGCGCAGGCCCGAAACGGTTTCCTCGTCGAGGCCGCGCGGCGTCGCGATCGCGAACGTCTCGGCGATGGTCATCTCCGGGAACAGCTTGCGATCCTCGGGGACGTGGACGAGGCCGCGTTTCCAGGTCGCGTTCGCCGCGAGGGCGGTCACGTCTTCCCCGTCGAACCGGATCGCCCCCGAGTCGGGCGTCGACAACCCGGAGACGTTCTCGAGCAGCGTCGTCTTGCCGGCCCCGTTCGAGCCCAGCAGCGCGACGAGTTCGCCGGGTTCGACCGAGAGCGAGACATCTCTGAGAACGCGCGCTCGGCCGTACGAGAAGTCGACGCCCTCGACGGCGAGCAACGGTTCGCGAGCGGTCGTCTCACCCATCGAGACCACCTCCGGTTTCGGGCACGTCTTCGTCGGGCGTGGCGTCACTGTCCGGCCCGGTCCCTGCCTCGCCGCGGCCGGAACCGAGGTAGACGTCGATCACCTGCTCGTCGTGAACGATCTCGTCCGGCACGTCTTCGGCGATGATGGTGCCGTTCGCGAGCACGCCGACGCGGTCACAGACCGTCATCGTCGCCTCCATGACGTGTTCGATCAGCAGGATCGTCACGTCGAGCTCCGCCCTGATTCCCTCGATCAGTTCGATCTGGCGCGCCACGTCCTCGTGGCTGAGGCCGGCGAAGACCTCGTCCAATAGGAGGAGTTTCGGCTCCGTGGCGAGCGCGCGGGCGATCTCGAGTCGCTTCTGCTCGGACATCGTCAGGTCGCGACTCTCCTCGTGCGCCAGGTCGACGAGATCCACGAGGTCGAGCAGTTCCAGCGCTCGCGAGCGGGCCGTGCTCACTCGATCGTAGCCGCCGGCGTAGACGAGGCCGGGCAAGAGGTTGTCCTGCGTCGTCATGCCAGGGTACGGCCGGGTGAGCTGGAAGGTGCGCCCGACGCCGTCGCGGGCGATATGCTTCGGCGCGCGATCGGTGATGTCGGTGCCGTCGAAGACGATAGTCCCGGTATCGGCACGGAGGAGACCGGAGACAAGGTTGAACAGCGTCGTCTTGCCGGCCCCGTTCGGGCCGATGAGGCCCTGGATCGAGCCCTCCTCGACGGTCATCGAGACGCCTTCGAGGACCCGGAGGCCGCCGAAGGATTTCTCGATATCGCGCAGTTCGAGGAGGGTCATCACCGATCACCTCCCGGCGTCGCGCCGCCGAGTCTGTCCGGCAATCGGCTCCGGGCGTGGCGACGGAGCCACGGGACCACGCCGTGGGGCAGGTAGAGAATGACCCCGACGAGGACGAGTCCGTACATGATCTGGGCGACCTGGCCGCCGAACTGCAGGACGAGGATCTCGTCGACGACGCGGAGCGCCGCCGCCCCAACGAAGGGGCCGATCCAGTTGCCGGTCCCGCCGAGCAGCGCCATGAGGACGACCAGGATCGAGACCCGGACGTCGAACATCGGCGTCGGCGTGACGTAGCCGAGGTACCAGGCGTAGATGCCGCCGGCGAGGCCGGCAAGCGCCGCCGAGAGGACGAACGCACCCACTTTCAGCCGGGTCGTGTCGATCCCCTGCGTGCTGGCGACCGCTTCGTCTTCCCTGATGGCGTAGAGGCCGATCCCGTACTTCGAGCGTTCGACGAGTCGCGCCGCGAGGATCGTCACGCCGAGGACGCCGACCATGAGCAGATACAGCAGCGCCTGGCTGTGGGCTGGATCGTCGAGCGCCGCCGGGAGAAAGATCCCCTGCGAGGCGTCGAGTCCGGGCAGGTTGGTCACCAACGCCTGAATGCCGAGCGCGATGACGAGCGTTACCAGTGCGAAGTACGGCCCTTTCAGCCGCAGGGCCGGATAGCCGACCACGAGCGCGACGAAACCGGCGACGGCCGCGCCGATCGGCGCGGTGAGGTAGGGTTCGAGACCGTACTCGACGAACAGCCAGACGGACGTGTAGCCGCCGACGCCGAGGAACGCGACGTGGCCGAAGCTCTCGTAGCCGGCGTAGCCGCCCAGCACGTTCCAGCCGACGGCCAGCGAGGCGTACATGACCAGTAACATCAGGAACGAGAGGACGTACTGGTCCATCGTCAGGGCAGGCACGAGCGCCAGCACCCCGACGACAACGATCGCGAGTCGATCCGACGAGTCGAGTCTGTCTCGTATCATTGCTGGAAGAGTCCCTCCGGTTTGACGACGAGCAGGCAGACGAGCAAGACGAAGAGGACGAAGTCGACCCAGGCGAACGGGACGACGAGCGCGCTCAGTTCGTACACCAGGCCCGTGAGCAGTCCGGCGACACCGGCGCCGACGACGCTCCCGACGCCGCCGAGGATGGTGACGATGAAGACGAACACCATCCAGTGGAGGTGCTCGCTAGGGGTGAACGACCAGAACATCGCGGTCGCGACGCCGGCGATCGCCGCCGTCGCGAGTCCGAGACCGAACGTGATCGCACTCACCCGGCGCTCGTCGATTCCCGAGAGGGCCGCCCCCTCGGCGTTCTGTGCGACCGCGAGGACCGCCCGCCCCGTATACGTGTATTTGAGGAAGACGAACACGATAACGAGCGTGAGTAGCGCGAGGCCGGCCCCGACGAGCCGTCCGGTCGTCACCGGGACGCCGAGGACGTTCACGACGTCTCTGGTGTAGCCGGTCTGGAGCACACGCGGGTCGGCGCTGAACTGGACGACGAGCAGGTTCTCGACGGCGATCGCCAGGCCGAACGAGAGCACCATCGAGGCGAACGCCACCTCGCGGGCCCGGTCGGCCAGCGGTCGGAAGAGCAACTCGTAGAGTGCGACGCCGATCACGAAGAACAGCGGCACGATCGCGACGAGTGCGAGAACGGGGTCGATGCCGTAGCTCGCGTGGGCGGTGTAGCCGAGATACGCCCCGAAGATGACGAACGCGCCGTGGGAAACGTGGATGACGTCGAGGGTCCCCCAGGTGAGGCTGAAGCCGACGCTCAGCGTCGCGTAAACCAGCCCGAGCAGGGTGCCGAGGACGATGGCTTCGATGACGGCCATCGTTAGAACTGCTCGTAGTAGGGATAGACGACGTCGTGCGTCGCCACGTCGTCGGGCGCGACGAGTTTCGCGACCCCGTCTCTGACCTGGGTGGCGTACTCGATCGGGTCCGGGAGCCCGCGGTCGTCGAAGGAGTACTCGCCGCCGACCGTCTCGACGGTATTGCTCTTGAGCCAGTCGCGGATCGCCGCATTGTCGAGTTCACCGGCGCCCTCGATCCCTTGCTGGAGGGTCTGCATCCAGGAGTAGCCGAAGAGGAAGTACTCGGACGTCGTATCGCGGTCGTACTCCTCCTGGGCGATTTCGTTGAGTCGGTCGATGCCCTCGAAGGGCAGATCCGGGTGCATCGACGTGCCGGAGACGACGTAGTCCCCGAGATCGCCGAGTTCGTCCTCCCAGGCCGGCGTGAGCGAGCCGATCCCCTGCAGGACGGCTTTGGGCTCGTAGCCGGTGTCGTGGATCGCCTGGATCGTCGAGACGCCGTCGCCGAAGAAGCCGTTCGCGAAGAAGAGGTCGGCCCCGACGTCCGCCGCGCTCGAGACGAGACTCTGGGCGGAATCCAGCGGGAGCGTGTATCGCTCGTCCATCTC